>CAKZZD010000001.1 GCA_937886715.1 uncultured Bacteroidales bacterium
ATGCCGCTTCAACCGTGTAGTCGCGCTGGCCTGTGCGGAACACGTCACGAAGGTCCTCGGCCAATGCCGCCTTGTCGCCATGCCTCACTCTGGCGAGCATGTTGCGTTTGAGGTGCGTCACGCAGCGTTGTAACGGAGTGCCCGGGAACTTTTGTCCGACCACCGAGTCGAGCCCCGTGATGCCGTCAGCCACCATCAGGCCGACACGTCGGACACCGCGCTCTTTCAGCTCGTCGAATATCCCGCCCCATCCCGTGGCGCTCTCAACCGGCATGTTGAAGATGCCAAGCACCTCCCTCGTGCCCTCTTCGGTCACCGCCAGGGCAACGTAGAACGCCTCCGTCGACACCGACTTGCAGCGGTGGATCTTGATGTGGACGCAGTCCACGAACACCACGGGATAGTACTCGTCAAGGCCGCGCCCCAGCCATCGGTCGACCTGTGTGCGGACGCACTCGACCATCCTGCTGATGCTCGACTTGGAATAGTGCTGCCCGTAAATCTCGTCGAAGACGTCGCCGACCTGCTCCTGCGTCAGCCCCTTGGTGTAGAGGACTCCCGCGAGGCGGTCGCATTCCTCCTCCTGGTCGCGAAGGATGGCCAAAATCCGGGGGTGGAAATTCCCGTAACGGTCGCGGGGGATGCGGAACTCAAGTTTTTTCCCATGACCGTATGCGTGTCCGGGACGGTATCCGTTCCCCTTATCCCCTTGATTCTCTGACAGAAACTCGCCTCGCTCGGCGACCATCATACTCTCAATCATGATCTCCAGCAAGTCATGGAGACCATTTTCTTTCTGTGCATGCTTGCACATTAGCTCAGAAATTTGTTCCTTTGTAAACTTCATTTTTAGTCTGTGTTTTAGAGTTTGAGCACCCTAAAATTACAGACTTTCGGGATTGGTCGGCAACGGCCAATCCCTTTTTTTCTCGCGGCAACGCGCAGACACACTTTTTGGAACAGTATCGTTTGGGAGCTTTGTCTCATTTAGAAGACACCACTTTAAACCATTATAAGCTTCAACAAAATCTTTATAGATACATACTTGAAAATCAGTATGGAATGAACATCGAATCTATGAAATTGGTGGTTCTTCATCCAGATTTTAACACGTATGAAATTATTGATGTTGAGAGGATGGATAATGAAATCAGAACTATAATAAGAATGCTTTGAGATATTGATTACCCAATGATAAAATCCTCGCCTTCAATAAGCTGAATCTCAGTGTTTTTTCTTTCTTTGGTAGTATAACAATATACCGAAAATGTTAGCAGCCCACTTTTTGAGATATCCACTCTGCCTTTGAAACGGCACTTGTTTTTTGGTAAACAGGGTAAATTTTCGATTCTAAGTAATTCTGATTCATTTAAATATGTTTCAATCGTTGCATCAAATATGGTTTCCTCAATATATTTCTTCAGATTGCAACATATTACATTTCCTTCGTTCTTTTCTGTAAGGTCTACTGCATTACAAAGATTTCTATTGCTGGATTTGGGTAATGTGTCTCCTCGCTTGGCAAATACCCATTCCCTGCCGCTAGCAAATGGCATAGAAATAGTTTTCAACAATACACATTCGCCAGGTTTGATAGGATTCCCATCAAAATATACTGGTTCAATAATGATTTGCCTCAAGTTGTTTTCTTTTTCGGAAACATGTTCACGGGCTTTTCCCAAAGGCATTATAGGTTTCGCAATCTTAGCA
>CAKZZD010000002.1 GCA_937886715.1 uncultured Bacteroidales bacterium
ACTGGCTCTTCTTGACGAAGCTGTCGGGAAGTGAGTATGTCGTCGTATATTCCATTAGCCGAATTTTGCTTTAATATCGTTGAAGGTGGGAATATATTGCTTCGGGGTGGGAGAAAATGTTGAAGACAAAGCCCTATAAACTTAGGGGTTGTTCGTAAAAATTGTTAAAATCAAATGCTGGATTTTTGCATTTTTGCATATTACATACATAAAAGCAAGTGGCACATAGAACGGGTAGCAGGATTATGAATGGAAAATTATTTGTATTTTTGCACCGAATTTATAAATCAATACTTTAAAGATTATGAAACGTACAGATTTGAACATTGCCCACACGGCACAAGGAATGATTAACACCATTGCCACCCCTTGCGGCAGCGCCTGCGGTGCCAGCGACAAGCCCGCCGAGGAGAAACCTGCTGCTTGCGGCAGCGCCTGCGGTGCCGGCGACAAGCCCGCCGAAGAGAAACCCGCCGCTTGCGGCAGCGCCTGCGGTGCCGGCGACAAGAAGTAAGATGGAATACTTCGCATTTCAATGGCACATCACCGATGCTTGCGACCAACGTTGCAAGCATTGTTACATTTTCTCGGAAGGACACCCGCAGCTGGTGGAGATGCCGTGGGAGAGGATGATGTGTGTGCTGGCTAACATAGAGGATATGGCAGGACGGATGCACCGCCTGCCATACCTCTACATCACAGGCGGCGACCCCATCCTGCACAGCCGCTTTTGGGACCTGCTGGAGGAGGTGCATCGTCGCGGCATCGCCTTCTGCCTGATGGGAAACCCATTCCACCTCACGGACGAGGTATGTGCGAGACTCAAGACCCTGGGATGCTGCAAGTACCAGCTTTCGCTCGACGGCCTTCGCTCGACGCACGATGCTTTCCGCAAGCCTGGCTCATTCGACGCCACGCTGGAGGCCATCGCCACCATCCGCCGCGCGGGGATGGACTGCGCCGTGATGACCACCGTGAGCGGTGTGAACATCGACGAAATCCCCGACCTGATAGACGTGGTGGTGGAGCACAGGGCCGACATATTCGCCTTCGGTCGTTACTGCCCCACGGCGCAGGACAAGGCGCAGCCTGACCGGGGCTGGCACATCGAGCCTCTGGCCTACCGCGACCTGCTGGACCGTTGCTGGCACAAGTTCGAGCAGCACCGCGACAGCGGCACCTACTTCAACCTCAAGGACCACCTGTGGACGCTCTACCTCCACGAGCGCGGCATCTACCGCATCCCCGAACATCTGGAGGCCGACACCATCTACGACGGCTGCAACCTCGCCCACTGCCACTTCACCATTTCTGCCGAGGGACGACTGATGGCCTGCCGCCGGATGGAGAGCTATGTCGGCACGGTGGAACAGCCCATGTACGACGTCTGGAACGGCCCCGAGATGGACCGCTACCGCCAGCACGAGCGGATGGAGAAATGCTCGCGCTGCGAGCTGCTGCGCTTCTGCCGTGGCTGCCCCGCTGTGGCCTACGGCTACCACCGCTCCTGGCTCGCCCCGGACCCGCAGTGCTGGAAAGAAATATAGAACCTATCAAGATGAAAGCCATAGTAATAGACCACTGCTGCGCTGCCGAAGAGCTGCGCGTCACAGAACTGCCGATGCCCGAAGCCCGCCAAGGGTGGGTGGTGGTGAAGGTGTTCGCCGCAGGGCTAAACCATAGCGAAAGCCTGCTGCGCCAGTTCGAAGCCGACCAGCCTCACATCAACACCCCCGTGGTGCCAGGCATCGAGTGCGTGGGCGAGGTGTGGGACGCGTCGGACAGCCTGCGCCTCCGTAAGGGAGACCGTGTCGTGGCGCTGATGGGCGGAATGGGACGCTCGTTCAACGGCAGCTATGAGGAATATGTCCTGCTGCCCGAAAGCATTGTCTTCCGGGTGGAGAGCACGCTCGATTGGGTGAGCCTTGCCGCCGTGCCAGAGACCTACTACACCGCCTACGGTTCGCTGACCGAATGCCTGCTGCTGTGCGAAGGCGACTGCCTGATGGTGCGCGGAGCCACCAGCACCGTGGGGCGTGCCGCCATCCAGCTGGCCAAAGCTATGGGCGCCACGGTCGTTGCTGCCTGCCGTCGCGAGAGCTCCTTCGCCGAGATGATGGCCTTGGGCGCAGACAAATGCGTGATCGACAACGGCGAAATCGCCCGTCAGCAGCTGCCGGCAAGGCCCAACAAAGTGCTGGAACTTGTCGGCCCACGCACCCTGCGCGACAGCCTCTCGTGCGTCAGCACCCCCGGCTACGTGTGCAGCACCGGCATTCTTGGCAACCAATACACCGTGCCGCAGTTCGACCCCATCAAGTACATCCCCAACGGGGTCTTCCTCAGTGGCTTCTTCTCCAACTACCCCACACAGCAATCCATCGACGGCCTCTTCCGCCTGCTTGAGTGTCAGCACATCAAGCCGCAGTATGCGCGTGTCTTCTCCCTCGACCAGACAGCGCAGGCACACCGTCTGCTGGAAGACGGCACTGCCGGCGGCAAAATAGTATTATCAATTAACAAATAGCCTTATGAACAAGAATTTCATATCCGACCCGCTGTTCCCCGAATGCCCCATACGAAACATTCTGGTGCGCGTTTGCAGCAAATGGAGCTTGGTGATACTCTATACCCTCGACAAGCACGGCACCCCAATGCGCTACAAGGACATCGAGAAGCAAACCCCCGACATCACGCAGAAGATGCTCGTGCAGACCCTCCGCGTGCTGGAGACCGACGGCCAGATACTGCGCCAAGCCTATGCCGAAACGCCGCCGCGAGTGGAATACTCGCTCACCGAACGCGGCAAGTCGCTGATGCCCATCCTTCACCAACTCTTCGGCTGGGCCTACAGCAACCTGCACGACATCTCCGCCGACCGACAAAAGAACAAGAAATAGCTACACCAGATAGCTATACAACAACAAACATACCCATTCGGATTGACGCCATCTCCATCGCGCGGGCGACCAACGCGGCGCACTACGAGTACCTCACCACCGTGCGCAAGCGCACCTAGGAAATCCGCCTGGAGAACGAGCTCTGGCAGCGCGCCGTCGAGGAGTTCCGCGAGGCCTTCGAGAAGGAGGACAAGGCCTTCAAGCAGTACCGCGCCAGCGACCACACCTCCGACCTCCAGAAGGCCGACGAGGAGCGCGACAAGCTCTACGCCTCGCTGCGCGACACCATCAAGGCCTACGCCAAGTTGCTCACTTCCATAATTTGAAATAACAAGGTGTTCGCAGCCTTTGGCACCCCATCGCCGAGACCGCACAGCACGCCGAGCCGCTGCTGAAGGTCATCAAGTGCCAAAGGCCATGAGTACCGCTGAATCAAATCAAATAAAGCGAATAACTACAAAATCACCACCCGCGAGAACTACATGAAGGAGAGCGGCCTCATCGACAACATGCTGCAAGACCTCCTGCAGTACGAGCGCCAGCTGAACCGCCTCGGGCTGCTCATCGTGGCCAACCAGCTGAAGGCGAAGAACGACGAGGTGCACCAGCTCATCGCCCAGCGCAACGAGGAGCGAATAGAGCAGGTGCTGGGCGAGCTGGCCGCCGCGCGCCGCGCCAGCGACGAGGCCTACGCCGTCGTGGTGCTCTACACCAACGCCTACGCCCTGCTGAACCCCGACCGCCGCGAGGCCGTCGTCCTCGTGAAGCGGATGCAGGAAGACCTCGAATACTTCCGCCGCTACGCGATGCCCGACCCACACCGCACACGCGACACCGCGCCGGACGACGAGGAACCCGAGCAGCCCGTCGAGCCGGCGGAATAGCCGTGCAATTGCGCCCCGCGCCACTGCAAGGACATGAAACAATGCTGCAAATGCGTTTTGCAATGGTGCGAGGCGAAACTGCACGGAAACGGCAACTTTCCGCCACCCGGCGGGCAATAAAATCCGCTGTGCGGCGTTAGTTTTAGTGACTAACTTTAAACTGAACAATCCAATGGCAAACAAGCAAATAAAAATTATAAGAAATTCGCTCTCTTATGTAATTCTATTATTGGGACTACACAGTGTTGTTGTAGCCCAAACCATCAATATTACGTATCACAACAATCATATCTATCTTCCATGTCAAGTGAATGGCAAGGCGGCAAACCTCGTCTTTGACACGGGAGCAGAACTTATCTATCTTGACAGTACCTACATCGCCCACCAGCGGTCTTACTTTCAATCAGATTGGCCAAGCGAAAATCGGTGGTGCAGGACTTGAAACAAAAAAGACGAAAATCATCTTCGGCGAGGTAGCAGTTACAACTGGCGGAAAGAAATATACACCGCAGTACGTTCCCTTGGTGAATTTAAGGCCTATCCTTGGCGATAGGGCCGACGGAATATTCGGCTTGAAAGAGATTGCTGACAAGGTCATCTCCATTGTTATTAAAGCGGGGAAGATGACCCTTGCCGATAGATTGACCTCTGCTATGACTGACGGCTACACTCGCATTCCGATTGAATACGTTTCCGAGCGTGTGCTGATTCCTTTTACGGTCACTATTGGCGAAGGTCAGAAATAACGCCTGGAATAGTAAGGTATAGCACTGACGCAACTGGAGCATTGGCAAGAGACACATACACCGCCATTATTGGCAACAAGATATGGCAGCAATTCTCAATTTTTATAGATTTGAAAGGCAAAAGCCTCTACCTAAAGTTGAGCGAGTGAATTGCTACTAAAGAATACCAACGATGAATTCTATGTGGCGATAAGACAAAAAGAAAGCCGAGACTCCGTCGACTGAGTGGATTCCTGTACCCATTTGCGCACCTCGCCGCTACCGAGGCTGTCGAGGAAGCCAATGGGCAGCGACATAATATGTTGCATCAACTTTTTTCGCATATTGGCGGCAATGCGGAAGGCCGCCACATGCGAGCACATCAGGCCACAGAAATAGACCAATATAGAGGCAATGGCAAAGGCCACAGCCATCCATCCGTAGTGGGCAATGCGGCTGTAATCGCCGGCAATCACATCGCGAAGGATGGCCCAGATGTAAAGGAAAGGAGCGAGCGCCAATAGCTGGCTGATGCCGGCAATCACTAAAGATAGGTATGTCAACACCTTTCTTTTTCCGGCGTAGGCGAGGAGTTGGGGTAGAAGTTTTTCTTTCTTGTCCCTATTTAATGATTTCATTATTTCAATAAAGTAGCAGACTTTTTCATTACACGCTCAGCAAGGCGCATGGCGAGGATGGCGATGGGAATGGTCAGCACCAGCACGACAATCAGCATGGGAATGTTCTCGATGACGGGCAGCATCAGCTGGTCGTAACCTGCAGGCATCTCCTCGACGGCAGCGGCAAGCGATCCTTCGGTGTCCGTCCACCAGTGGGAGATATAGGTGAAGAACGAGAATGCAAATGGCACAAAGCTCCAGCGGACACTTTTAAGCGTTTCGTAGCCTTTCGCCTTGCGGAGTATCTCGGCCAATGCCGTGAGGACCACCATACCTATGACGCAGAACAAATCCGCTTCGCCGACAATCAGGAACAGCACGAGAATGAAGCCATTGAGGATTGTCGCCGCGCCGAAGCGGGGAATCAGGGTGCAAGTGTAGAGATAGATGAATGCCGTTAGTATCGGCAGCACCGCGCCAACATAAGCGTAGCATGCAGGGTGGATGGCACCGCTTGCGGCACCGAGAATGAACGTGGCCAGATAGGCCACCGCCATCATAACAATGATGGCCACTTTCTTAAAAGTCAGTTTTTTATCCATTTTACAACATTTTTGATTTCTGCTGCAAAATTACCTGCACCACAGAAACACCACAATACCCCAAAATAATGATTTATCCTTGGCCACCTTTTGGCCACCTTTTTGAAGATTAAATCCGTTTTATTGTCCAATTTTGGAACGTCAATAATAACAATGATTACAATTACAAATAGTTACTAATCAGTAGAGTTATGTGTGGCGTTCCTGTTCCGGGCACTGGAAAGGAAGGTGAATGCCTTCCTTTTTTTTGTGCTCTTTTGTGAGATTGTCTTATTGTTATGGATGGAGGTGTGGAAGATAGAACTCCCAGCTGAGGGAGGCCTGGCGGTGGAGCATGGCGAGGCCATCGGTGGTGCGGGCGCCATGGTCGGCGGCTTGGCGCATGAGCCGGGTGGGCGAGGGATTGTAGACCAGATCGTAGACCAGCATCCCGTGATGAAAGTTTTCCGGCCAAGGCCATGGACTGCGGTCGCTGTCGGGCCATGTGCCAATGGGAGTGGCGTTGACCAACAGGCTGATGTCGGTAAAAACCTCGGCGGCTTCTGCATAGCTCATGGCGCCCGGATGATGTTGGGGTGTGCGGCTGACATGCCGGAAGATGATGCCTTTTTCGCGCAGGGCATAGGCCACCGCGGCGGCTGCTCCACCGGTGCCGAGGATGAGGGCTCGGGTGCCGGAGGCGATGTCGAGAGTGTTGCCGAAGGCGGCGGCATCGGTGTTGTGCCCCACCAGTTTCCCGTCTTCGACAGTGACGCAGTTGACAGCACCTATACGGCTCGCCACAGGGTCAACGATATCCAGATGCGCCATGATGTCGACTTTGAAAGGGTTGGTGACGTTGAACCCGATGACGTGGCGGTCGACAACCCACTGGCGGATATGGTCGACTGTTGGCATTTCGCAAAGCGAATATTCACAGTCGGTACGACCCTCAGCGCGGAAACGCTCGTCAAAGTATTGTTTTGAGAAAGAGTGTGATAGCTTCTTTCCGATCAGTGCCATATGATTCATATCGGATGCAAAGTTACGAAAAAAAGTCGATCAGTGGCCTTTTCAGACTTTTCTATTCAGTCATATCGTCGCTTCTTGTCCGTATGACATCCGATTGTTGCGTGGCTGATGTACGCGAGACCCAACGCCTGAAGTAAAGTCGCGCGACATGCGGCCGGGGGAGTCCGTCAGGTTTGCTGGTGTCGTGCTGGAGAGGAGTGGGGGAGGATCGGGATATTTTATTGTGTAGTATTGGAAAAAAATTACTATTTTTGCAGGCTGAAGATCATGAAGATAGTCAGGGCTATATTGTTCATACTCAATGTGATTTTTGCGATTGGGCTGGTGCTCACCTCGCTGGCGGGCGTGATTGCTCCGTCGAAAAGCATTTTTCCGTCGCTGTTTGCTTTCGGCTATCTGCCGATGCTGGCCTTGAATGCGATGATGATTGTGTTGTGGCTTGTGTTCGGCCGGTGGGAGTTTCTGCTGTCGACGGTGGCCATTCTGTCGCGCTATACACTGGTGCCTCTGTTCATTCAGGTAGGGGGCAATTCGACGGTGCCACCGGCCGATGAACATCCTTTGATGGTGACCCTGATGACCTACAACCTGCACAATTTTCAGGGGCACGATAAGACGGCGACTCCGACCGACAGCAATGTATGCGAGTTTCTGACCCTTGTGCGGGAGCACCAGCCCGACATATTGTGCCTGCAGGAATACCTGCCTGGGCGCAAGGTGTCGGCTACGGACAGTCTGGTGCTGATGGGTTACAACCATTACTATTCCACAGCGGGATCGCCGTCGCACAATCCTCGGAGCGTGGTGGTATTCTCGAAACTGCCGTTTACCTATGTGAAGGGCATCGACAGGACCAAACTGATGGTGGAGGTGCTGAAGGACAACCGGCGTTTCCGCGTGTGCTGCGTACATATGGACAGCTACCAGTTTGACGACACCGATTTCGAGGAGATCGAGAAGATGCGCCATGGCGAGGTGCAGGAGTCATCGCGCCGCACGTTTTCGAAGGTGAAACAAACCCTCATACAGCATGAGGAGGAATGGAACAACAGTCTGCAGCCACTCATCGCCGAATGCTCAGTGCCGATGGTGTTGGCTGGCGACATGAACGACATTCCGTCCTCGTTTCTGTACCACAAGATCACGCGCCACCTGAAAGACACCTATACCGAGAAAGGCATAGGCTTCAGCACGACCTACGACGGAGCCTTCCCCAAGTTCCGTATCGATATGGTGTTTCACGGCGAAGGAATCAGCACCTTGTCATACAAGCGTTTGCGCTCGAAAATATCGGATCACTATCCGGTGTTGGTAGCGTTTGAGTTGAACGACGAAACAACCGCACGATGAGAAGAGAGGATCGTTTTCGACAGGCAATAGCGTGGTTCGAGGAGCACATCCCCGTGGCTGAGACGGAGTTAAATTATGGCGACCCGTTCCAGTTGTTGGTGGCGGTGATCCTGTCGGCGCAGTGCACTGACAAGCGCGTCAACATGGTCACGCCGGCGCTGTTTGCCGCCTATCCCACCCCGGCCTCCATGGCTGCGGCGAGCGAGGAGGATGTGTTCCGGTACATCAAATCTGTGTCGTATCCCAACAACAAGAGCCGTCACCTGGTGGGTATGGCTCGCATGCTGGAGAGCGAATTCGGGGGAGTGGTGCCCGATGATGTGGATCAGCTGCAGCGCTTGCCCGGTGTGGGCCGCAAGACTGCCAACGTGATAGCTTCGGTGGTGTTCAAGCAACCTGCACTGGCTGTCGACACCCATGTGTTCCGCGTGGCGAACCGGTTGGGGTTGACCCGTAATTCAAAGACACCCCTGCAGACCGAGCGTGAGCTGACGGCCCACATCCCGCCCGAGAAAATTCCGATAGCCCACCATTGGCTGATCCTGCACGGACGCTATGTGTGCACGGCGCGGCGTCCGCACTGTGATGAGTGTGGGCTGGCTCCGATATGCGCGGCGTATGCCAAGAAAGGAGGTGCCGCAAAATGATATTCAACCAGCCGCAATTTCTGTGGGGTCTGTTTGCAGTGGCCATCCCGATAGTGATCCATCTGGTCAATTTCCGGCGCTACAAGAAAGTGTATTTCAGCAATGTGTCGCGCTTGACCACCTTGCAGACCGAGAGCCGGCGGCGTAACACGTTGCGCGAGCTGCTGATCTTGGCCATGAGGGTGCTGGTTGTGGCGCTGCTGGTGATTGCCTTCGCTCAGCCCACCATCCCGTCGCGCGAGCATGCGCTGAAGGCGGGGAGCACGGTGGTGAGCATATATGTCGACAATTCGTTCAGCATGGACAATGCCTCGACGGGCGGCAGCCAGATGGATGTGGCCAAGCAGAAAGCGCGCGAGATCGCCTCCGCCTACAGCTTGTCGGACCGCTACCAACTGTTGACCAACGACATGGATGGCGTGCAGTTCCGCTGGCTCAACCGTGACGAATTGATGGCTGCGATAGAAGAGTTGCAGGTGTCACCGGCATCGGTCAATCTGAGCGAGGTGGCCCGTCGCCAGAACGACTTTATGGCCCGTAGCGGTGCCGCCAACCGTCACGCTTACATCGTCAGCGATTTCCAGTCATCAATATGCGACCTTGACAATATGACGGCTGACAGCTCTGTGGTGACTATGCTGGTTCCACTGACGGCTGTTGCTGCCGACAACCTTTATATCGACACCCTGGTCCTTGACGCCCCGGCCTACTTTAATGGGGGAGCAGTGGAAGCCGAGGTGATGGTGGTCAACAGCGGATCGCATGATGCCAGCAAAGTGCCCGTCAGGCTCTTTATTGCCGACCGTGAGCGTGCCATTGCTACTGTCGATGTGGCTGCCGGTGCCACAGCCAAGGTTCGCATGCACTTCACTATCGATGCCGAA
This sequence comes from uncultured Bacteroidales bacterium, assembly GCA_937886715.1. Lineage (GTDB taxonomy): Bacteria > Bacteroidota > Bacteroidia > Bacteroidales > P3 > Colimorpha. The sequence continues at coordinate 9,624 of CAKZZD010000002.1, forward strand.
GGGTGGCTCGACGGGCGGGCGGAAATAGCCGACTATCCTGTCACCTTTGACGACAGCTACTATTTCGCTTTCCATGTGGGCGACCGTGTCAAGGTGCTCGAAGTGGACGCGTCGACGCAACGTAACGCCAGCCTTCAGAAACTGTTCGCTGCGGATTCGTCGGTGGAATACAAAGGGGTGTCCATGTCATATTTCGACGCCACGTCACTCGACGATGTCGACTTGCTGGTGCTGAACGAGCCTGGCAACATGGCTTCCGGCATGGTGCATGAAGTGGTGCAGTGGGTGCAGGAAGGCGGCAGTCTGCTGGTGGTGCCCCCTGCCGTGCAGGTGCCTCCGTCGCTCAACGACTTGCTTGGGGCCCTGCATGCCCCAAGGCTGGAACAATGGCTGGTGCGTCCTGTCAAGGCCACCACTGTTGACCATGCCAACAGCCTGTACCGGAATGTGTTCAGCGCCCATAGTTCAGATATGGAAATGCCCACCGTGCAGGGACACTACCGTCTTGCTTCGGGGGGTGCTTTGATGCAGCAGCTCATTGCTCTTGCCGATGGCGGCGGGATGCTCACGGCCACCCCTTCCGGCGAGGGAACGGTGTATCTGTTCACCATGCCGCTCGACGCACAGCATACCGACTTTGTTGCGCAAGCGCTGTTCGTCCCCACGCTCTACAATATGGCGCTCTTCAGCCGTCCGGCGGCACCTGCAAGCTATACGCTTGGCAGCAGCAAACTCATTGTGCTGCAAGATCATTACGACCTTGCCACGCCGGTATACCTCACCCTTGGCGACACATATAGCGCCATCCCTGACATCCGTCAGCTGGGGCAGCGCCAGGTGTTGGTTCCGCACAGCGACATGCGCTTGGCTGGACATTATATGCTTCGTGATGAGCACCTTGCATTTAACTACGACCGCCGTGAGTCGGAACTTGTGTTCATGTCGCGCGACGAAGTTGCCGCACAGTCGAGTTTCGATGTGGTGCGCAATGTCGATAAGCCCCTCGACCAGGAGATACGCTCTCGCAGTGAGGGCCACCCGTTGTGGCGTTGGTGCATTGTTTTAGCCCTGGTCGCTTTGGCTGTGGAAGTGCTGCTACTCAAGAAAAAAGAATGATACTGCAGGTAGAACATATCACCAAATCGTTCGGCACGAAAAAAGTGCTCGACCATGTCTCATTCGACGTGGCTGAGGGCGATGCTGTTGCCATCCTTGGCGCCAATGGTGCCGGCAAGACCACGTTGCTCCGCATTGTGAACCAGATACTGCTTCCTGACGAGGGAAACATCTGCTTTGAAGGCCATCCGATGACGCCGTCCGACCTTGCTTCTGTGGGCTATCTGCCCGAGGAGCGCGGCCTCTACCGTCGTATGCGTGCCGGCGAACAGGCCGTCTATCTGGCGCGACTCAAGGGCATGCCTCGCCGCGATGCCGAATCTGCGTTGCGCCATTGGTTCGACCGTCTTGGTATTGCCGAATGGTGGAACCTTCCTGTGTCGCGGCTGAGCAAGGGTATGCAGCAAAAATTGCAGTTCATCGTCACGGTGGCCCACCGTCCGAAGCTGATTATTCTTGACGAACCTTTCTCGGGCTTCGACAGCGATAATGCCGCCATGCTGATCAATGAAGTGCAGCGCCTGAAGCATGAAGGCACGGCCATTCTGCTGAGCACACACAATCTGGCCGCTGCCGATACCCTTTGCGACCGAACCTTACATCTGTCACACACCAACCCCTCATCCGGTCATGAATAAAGTGTTTGTCATCATCGGCCGCGAATTGCGTCAACGGCTGCGCCGCCCATCGTTCTGGGTGCTCACCTTGCTGGTTCCCGTATTGCTGGCTGCCCTCTATGCCCTGCCGGTGCTGACGGCCAACCATGCCGCCAAGCGGGCCGTAGTGCTGGTGGTGGATGAATCGGGACTTTTTGGGCAAGGTCTCGAGTCGACCGCCGAGGTGGCCTTTCAGCCGATGGCCGATATCCCACATGCACGGCAGGCTATGGACGGCGACCGGAAGATAGATGCCATTCTCTATGTGCCTATGCGCGAGACCACTATCCCACGCGATGCCTTCCTGATTCATCGTGGCAAAGCACCCTCGCTGGCGCTGCAGAGCATGGTCGACCACCAGCTGCAAACCCTCCTGCGCAACGCCATTCTGATGGATGTCTACGACCTTTCTCCTGCGGTCTACCATTCCGTCGAATCCACTCATATCCGCCTCCGCACCCAAGAGGCTGCCACAGGGCGCGAGAGCTTTGTCCAGGTGAAAACCGTGGTCGCTGTCGTCATGGCAGTGCTGATGGTGCTGGCTCTGCTGATATTCGGTGTCCAGGTAATGCGCAGCATTCAGGAAGAGCGGCAGTCGCGGATTCAGGAGGTCGTTGTGTCGTCGGTCCGACCGGTGCAACTGGTGGCGGCAAAGATCATCGGCGTGGCTCTCACAGCCCTCGTCCAGATCGTGTTGTGGATTCTTCTGACGGTGGCGTTGATCAAGGTTGTTGAGTGCTGCAATCCGGCACTTTTCGAACAAGCACGCCAGCAGCAGTCGGTGCACCAGCTGGCCTCCAAGGGCGCTGAGGCTACGGCCCAATATGCCAATCCGGTGCAGCTTGTCGACGAGGCTGTTCGAGGCCTCACCGCAATCAACATTCCGCTTGTGGCATCTCTCTTCCTGCTCTTCTTCCTGCTTGGGTATATGCTGTATGGGGCTCTTTTGGCGGCCCTTGCAGCCAAGCTCGACAGCGACACCGAATCGTTGCAGTGGGTCCTCCTGGTGGCGTCGCCGCTGCTGGTAGCCTTGGTTTTGGCTCCATTGGTTGTGGCATCTCCATCCAGCACCCTTGCCAATCTCCTTACCTGGTTACCCTTCACCGCTTCGGCAGCTGTCATGTTGCGCTTACCCTTCGGCTTGCCCATTTGGCAGATTGTTCTCGCCGCTTTCTTGTTGGTGCTTTTTGCCTCGATGGCCCTTGTCTGGGCCTCCCGCACCTACAGGCGTCACCTGCTGTCGTACTGACTTTTTTCATCCCCTTTCCCGAACCTGCCCGACGCACGCCGCTCCCCACTTTCGGCAGTCGGCTGAAAACGTTTTTCTGACAATTTTTTTGCTGTTTTGTAAAAAAGTTGTATCTTTACGGCCAGAAAAATATGAAGGAAAAGCGTTGGATAATTAGAGAAGATTATGATATAGAGACTGTTAGGAACCTTGCCGCATCGTTGAATGTCGACCCAATCATCGCCACATTGCTGGTGGAGAGGGGTGTGACCACCTTTGAAGAAGCTCGCCGTTTTTTCCGTCCGGGATTGGATCAAATCCACGACCCTTTCCTGATGAAAGGTATGAAGCAGGCTATCGAGCGTATCAACGAAGCTATTCGTAAACAGGAACGTATTATGGTCTATGGCGACTATGACGTCGATGGCACGTCGGCCGTCGCTTTGGTTTACTCCTATTTCAAGGAGCTGGACAATAACATTGATTTTTACATCCCCGACCGCGAGCGTGAAGGCTACGGCATCTCTTACCAGGGCATCGACTATGCCCGTGAGACCGGTGTGCGCCTGATCATCGCGCTCGACTGCGGCATCAAGGCCATGGATCAGGTCGACTATGCCGCAGGCTTTGGCATCGACTTCATCATCGGCGACCATCATCTGCCCGACGAAGTTGTCCCCAAGGCTGTCGCCGTTCTCGACCCCAAGCAGTCCGATTGCCCCTATCCCTACAAGGAGCTCTCTGGCTGCGGCATCGGTTTCAAGATTGTTGAGGCTCACCTCGAACAGCGTCTCGGTGTCCGCCTGTGCGACCTCCCCGAGCAGCTCGACGCCAGCCGCCTGCAGCGCCAGGAGGAACTGAAGCTGCGGCTGCTGAAATACCTCGACCTGGTAGCCGTCAGCATCGCCAGCGATATCGTCCCTATCATGGGCGAAAACCGCGTCCTGGCCTATTTCGGTCTGCGCGTGCTCAACACCAAGCCGCGTGCCGGCATCGAGGCCATATTGAAATACGGCCACGTCGACCGTCGCAAGACCGACCAGGCCGACAGCGCCGACAAAGCCGAGAAAAAGTCGGGTTACTTCGAAAAAGAACTCACCATCACCGACCTCGTCTTCCTGGTCGGCCCCCGTATCAATGCCGCCGGGCGTATCCGTTCTGCTTTTGATTCGGTGAGACTGATGCTCACCGACGACGTGGCCATCGCCCGCCGTCTGGCCGAGGACATCAACAACTACAACCTCGAACGCAAGGACCTCGACACTTCCGCCACCGAAGAGGCCAAGCGCCGCATCGACAACGACCCCTTCTACCGTGGCCGGCAGTCGCTGGTGCTCTACGACCCCAACTGGCATCGCGGAGTGGTGGGCATCGTGGCCAGCCGCATCGTCGAAGCCTATAACAAGCCCACCATCGTCTTCACCATGGGCACCGACGGCCTCATCACCGGGTCGGCCCGTTCGGTCAAGGAGTTCGACGTGCACGAGGCGTTGGAAAAATGCGCCGACCTGCTCGAACATTTCGGAGGCCACAAATGTGCTGCCGGCGTCTCGCTCAAGAAGGAGAATATGCGCGACTTCCTCGACCGCTTCGAACGTCTTGTGCAGGAGGGTATGGGCCACGAGGAGCTGGCTCCCGAAGTGGAAATCGACGCCGAGATCGGCTTCTCCAACATCACGCCCAAGTTCCTCCGCATCCTCAAGCAGTTCGCTCCCTTCGGCCCCGACAACAATGTGCCGGTCTTCGTCACACGCGAGCTCGTCGACACGGGCAGCGCCCGCATCGTGGGCACCAACCACCTCAAGCTTTCCGCCATCCCCATTTCCGAGCGCACGGCCCCGTATCCGGCTATCGCCTTCCAGATGTCGTACTGCTACGACCGCATCCATCGCGGCGACCGTTTCGACCTCTGCTATCAGCTGGAGGAAAACTATTGGCGCGGCCGCACCGAGATCCAGCTCAACGTGAAGGACATCAAATTCTGCGACTAATCCGCATTTGACGCATATATATCAGGGGCGCCGGCATGCCGGCGCCCCTGATGTCTTTTTGCGTCCTGCTGTCGCCCTCTTTCCGCCGATAGCGTTTTATTTCGTATCTTTGCACCGTGGAAACAAAACTCTATCTGGCCATGGCCCCCATGCAGGGCTACACCGACTGCGTCTACCGGCGTGCCCATTGCGAGTGTGCCGGCGGCGTGGACGAATACTACACCCCTTTTGTCCGACTGGAAGGCGGAGCTCCGCGCCAGAAGGATATGCGCGACATCATGCCCGAACGCAATGCCGGCGTGCCCACAGCGGTGCAGGTGATAGCCCGCGATGCCGACGAATTCGCAAGGCTTTGCGACGCCGTGCAGGCGGCCGGATGGTCGCGCATCGACCTGAACCTGGGCTGCCCTTTCCCGATGCAGGTGCGGGCCGGACGCGGATGCGGCCTCATGATCCACCCCGACCGGGTGACCGCGGTGGCGGATGAAATGCGCCGCCGCCCCGAGGTGCTATTCTCCGCCAAGATGCGTTTGGGACAGGACGACACAGCCCAGGGCATGGCGCTGGTCCCGGCGCTGAACGAGATGCCCCTGCTGCATCTGACTGTGCACCCCCGCTTGGGCATCCAGCAGTACAAGGGCACCGTCGACCGTGGCGCCTTTGCCGGCTTGATGCAGGCGCTGCGCCATCCGGTGGTCTACAATGGCGATCTGCTCTCCCGTGACGGCATTGAAACGCTGCTTGCCGAGTTTCCGAATCTGAAAGGCGTGATGTTGGGCAGGGGACTGCTGGCGAGGCCATGGCTGTTTTCGGAGGCCGGCCGCTCCGAAGTGTTGAGGGCGATGCATCGGCAAGTCTATCTGCATGCCTGCCAGACGCTTTGCGGCGATGCGCAGGTGTTGGCGCGGATGCATGCCTTTTGGGAATACGCGGCAACGTCACCGGACGAAGATGCCGTGCTCGACCGCAAGCAGCTGAAAGCCCTACTGAAATCGCGCGACCGCAGACGTTATGATGAGGCCGTAGCCGCCGTCTGGCGCAACGGCATCAGATGATCTGGTGGTGCATCATCCGTTCCCTGGCCATCTCCTCATACCGCGTGCCCGGTTGGCCGTAGTTGGCAAATGGATAGATGCTGATGCCCCCGCGCGGCACAAACAGCCCCACCACCTCGATGTAGCGCGGCTGCATGAGGGCAATCAGGTCGTTCATGATAATGTTGATGCAGTCCTCGTGGAAATCGCCATGGTTGCGGAACGAGAACAGGTACAGCTTCAGGCTCTTGCTCTCCACCATCCGACGGTCGGGGATGTACATGATCTTGATTTCGGCAAAATCGGGCTGTCCTGTGATAGGACACAGCGAGGTGAACTCGGGACAGTTGAACTGCACCCAATAGTCGCGTTCGGGATGCCTGTTTTCAAAGGCTTCGAGTACGTCCGGACGATAGTCGAAGGAATAGTTGGTTTCGTTTCCGAGAGCCTGCAGATGGTCGTTTGATCTATCCATATCGAAAGGTCTTGTTTTGATGAAGGGGGTTCCTCCGGATGGCGGAGGCCTGCCGCGGGGCAGGTCAAGCACCCCTGAAATGTCGATTTCGGCCGCAAAAGTACAACTTTCTCCTGACATGGCGGAGAATTTTTCTCATCTGACAGACTGACAGCCATTTGCATGCGCCCTTCACCAACAGCCGACAGGCCCCTGCCGCCCTTTTTTCAATTCTTTTTCATCCGTTTGACTAAAAAGGTGTATCTTTGCAAACTGAAATGGGAATGCCAATAGTAACACTCACAACCGATTGGGGCAATCAGGATTTCTTCGCCGGCATGGTGAAGGGGGTGCTCTATGGCATGATCGACGGCGTGCAGGTGGTCGACATCGCCCACGACATCGAGCCCTACAACATCATGGCCGCCACCTTTGTGGTGCGGCATGCCTGCATGGGATTCCCGCCAGGCACCGTGCACATCATCGACGTGGCCTCGTCGCACTCGGCCGAGCATCCCTTTGTGGCCCTCAAGAGCCGCGGGCAATACTACATCTGCGCCGACAACGGCTTGCCCAGCATGGTGTTTGGCGACGACATCGACGACACCGCCGCCTTGCCCGTGCAGGAAAACGGCGTCTACAACTTCGCCGCCTACAATCTTTTTTCCCGCACCGCTGCACAGCTCATCGGCGGCGCTTCCCTGCGCGACATCGGACCCCGGCACGACAACCTCGTCCGCCGCACCCTGCCCACCTACATCCAGCAGGGCGACCAATACCGCATCTATGTCCACTATGTCGACCGATACGGGAATGCCTATCTGGGAATGTGCTACCGCGAATTTGAGGAACTCCGTCGCGGCCGCCATTTTTCCCTGACGGTCCTCGACCAGGAGGTCGACGAATTGATGATTTCCTACTACCAGCAGCACAGCAAGGCCGACCCGCGGCGCAAGCTGCGGCTGACCGTTTCGTCTACCGGCCTGCTCGAGCTTGCGCTCAAGGAAAGCGCCATGGCCCCCCTCATGAACATCAGGATGAACAGTTCGGTGCTGCTCCGCTTCAAGGATTGACCCTCCCGCCGGAGGCAAAAAGAGCCGACGGCATCCCCTTTGTTCTCTGAAAATCAACCGTTTCCGTCATCTCCACCCACCATCGGCAGAAGAGCTAAGCTAATAGCCTGATTTTCATATACCTTATACTACTCCCCTCCAATCCCCCTCCAACCCCTCTCCATCTCCGCTCTAAAAATTTTTGGAGAAAGGGTGGAGGGGGGTTGGAGAGGGGTTGGAGGGGCTTTGGAGATAGCGTTGGAAAACAGCGAGTTACGGAGGGTGAAAAATTGGTGTCGTGAAGAGGCGTTTTGAAGGGGAGAAGCATGAAAAAAAGCCCGGAAGCGCATGTGGGCTTCCGGGCTGTAAATCAGTATGCTAAGGGCTATTCAGCAGGGGTTTTCCAGCTGAAGAACACCTGTATGCCGGCCATCTGGTAGACCTGCCAGTGGCCCCAGCGGCCCATGCCGCTGAAGTCGGTGTCCCATTTGATGTTGGTGGCGTAGTTGACAGATATGTGTTTCGACAGGCGGTAGTCGAGTTTCAGTTCGAAGTCGAGGTCGGTTTCGAAGGCGCGTTTTCTGAGCCAGCCGTATTCCTGGAGGTCTTCCCAGGTTTCGCCCTCGGTGAGGGAGTATTTCGACTCTTCGGCCATGTTGTCGCCCCAAGCCATGTTCTTGGGTTTCTTGTAGTCGTAGAAGAGTTCGGCGCGGGCGTAGAGGTCGAGGTTGGGCAGGATGTCTTTTTTCAGGTACTGGGCCTTGATGTAGCTACCGAGGGCGAAGTAGGTGTGGACGAAGGTGGCGGGGTCGGCGGGGTCGAAGTCGTCGTGCTGGATGACGCCGTAGAATCTGCCGTCGGCGAGGAGGTCGTCGTTGTAGACGAAGGTGGTCTTGCCGGTCAGGAAGGAGAGGGATACCGACCAGTTTTCGCGTTTGTGTTCGAAGGAGAGGGCGGTGGTGAGGTAGGCGGGAGCGAAGAAGCTCGACACGAGGGTGGATTTCTGGTTGGCGCCTATGCCTTCGTATTCGTAGCCGTTGCCGAACTGTGTCTTGAGGTTGGCCAAGAAGCTGGCTCCCCAATCTTTGTAGGCTTTCCAGGAGATGGAGGAGGTGAGGTCGATTTTGTCGTTGCTTTTGCGGCGTGTTTCGAACATGCCGCCGAGTTCTTTGTCGGCCGAATTGTCGAGGTCCTGCCAGGCGTAGCCGTAGGCGAGGTCGACGATGTTGTCCCATACGTAGCGGGGATGGGTGTATTTGTAGTTGCCGAAGAAGGTTCCGGTGACGTCGATTTGTGAGTTACCGGCGGTGGCCCAGTTGTCGAAGAAGAATTCGCTGGCTTTGAGGGCGGGCGTCGACAGGGTGGTCCATTTGCCCTGGCGTTGGGGCGCTGTTTCCTGGGCGCTGACGATCATGGAGGAGACTGTCAGCATCAGGGCTGCGCCGAGCATAATGATACGTTTCATGGTTCTGAGATGTTGATTAATACTTGATTGATTTCCGAGATTGCGTAGCCGCGCGAGGCGAGGAAGGCGGTGAGTTTGCGGCGCCGGTCGTCGAGCGGCAGTGTGCGGGCTTTTTTTGCGGCCAGGTCGGCGAGTGCCTGCATGTAGGCTTCGTCGTCGACAGCGTCCATGCCGGCTGCGATGGCCTCCGGGGCGAGGTGTTTCATGCGCAGCTGGTAGGCCACTTTCTGGCGCCCCCAATGTTGTCCGAGGAGTTTGCTTTCGCAGTAGCGGCGGGCGTAGCGGATGTCGTCGAGATAGCCTTCGTCGTGGAGGCGTGCGATGATGCGGCCGGCCATCTGTGGGTCGCCGCCCCATGCCGACACTTTTTGGCGCACAGCATCGGAGCATTGTTCGGCGGCGGCGCAATAGCGCCGCGCGCGGTTGAGCAATGCCAGCTCAAGATCCTGTGTTTCAGTGTTGTCGTTCATCGTCGGCCTTGGTTCCTTTTGTGCAAAGTTACGAAATGTTTGTGGGTCGGTAGGCTGGTGGAGCCACCAAGTTTTCAAGAGGTGGCTGTTGATTGGGTCCGGGCCCGCAGGGGAGGGGGATTATTCCGTCGGGATGTCGCGGTTGACGTTTTTGGATCCGATGAGGGCGTAGAAGAGGATGTAGAGCAGCATGGCCACGACGAGCCAGTAGGAGGTCATGTAGCTGGTGCTCTTGCCGATGGCGTCCTGGATCAGAGGCATGACGCCGCCGCCGACGACCATCATCATGAAGATGCCGGAGGCTTGCTCGGTGTATTTGCCGAGGCCTTCGACGGAGAGGTTGAAGATGCCGCCCCACATGAGGGATGTGCAGAGGCCGCAGAGCACCAGGAAGAGGGCGCTGATGGGGACCTTGAACATTTGGAAGCCGTCGGCCACGCTGTAGCCGGGCATGGAGATGCGGATGTCGCTGGGGAGGAAGATGGCCACGATGATGAAGAGGATGGCCACGATGGAGACGGTGACGAGCTGGGTGCGGGTGGAGACTTTGCCGCTGATGGATGCGCTGACGGCGCGGCCCACCATCATGAGCAGCCAGTAGATGGCGGCGACGGCACCTCCGATGGCGGCACCGCAGAGCGGGTCGTCGGTGAGGTAGAAGTTGAGTTCGGCGGGGATGCCGACTTCGATGCCGACGTAGAAGAAGATGGCGATGACGCCGAGCACCAGGTGGCGGAAGCTCCAGGCGCTGTATTTGTCTTTTTCGGCCGAGCGGGCGCGGTTGAGGTTGGGCTCGGGGATGTGGACGAAGCAGATGATGATGAAGGCCAAGGCGAAGACGCCCATGGCGATGAAGAGCAGGGGCGAGACGTCGCTCATGGCGGTGTCTTTGGTGACGGTGCCGATGAGGGCGCCGACGAGGAGTGGCGTCAAGGTGCCGGTGAGCGAGTTGAGGGTGCCGCCGGTCTGGATGAGCTGGTTGCCGCGGTTGCCGCCGCCACCGAGGGTGTTGAGCATGGGATTGACGACGGTGTTGAGCATGCAGACGCAGAAGCCGCAGATGAAGGCACCGAGGAGGTAGATGAGGAAGTTGAGCATGACGGGTTCACCGCTGACGCTGAAGGTGGCGACATTGGCGCCGACGAGGCTGGAGAGGTATTGCACCACCATGCCGACGAAGCCCACGCCGAGGGCCCAGAGGGCGGTTTTTTTGTATCCGATGCGTTGCATGAGTTTTCCTGCGGGGATGCCCATGATGAGGTAGGCCAGGAAGTTCATCATGTTGCCCCACATGCCGGCCCATGCGTAGTGGTTTTTCCAGATGTTGCCGAAGGGGGCTGCCATGTTGGTCACGAAGGAGATCATCGCGAACATGAAGAACATGGTGATGATGGGGATCAGGTTGCTGTTTTTCTTTTCCATATCTGTGTGTGTTTGTTTTTTATGTATTGCTTTGGACTAGCGGGCCACGATTTTGTAGGAGTGGTTGCCCAGCCGGACGATGTAGATGCCGGCCGAGGGGAGCGATGTGTGGTGGGTCGTCGACGGTGGCATGGTTGCGATGAGCCGTCCGGAGGCGTCGAAGAGTTCGAGGGGGAGAGGGGCTTCGGAATCGACGGATAGGTTGATCCCGTCGACGGCGATGTGTATCTGGTTGGCCGCGGGGTCGCTGATGCCCACCTGCGGGATGGTGAAGATGGCCGCTACGGTGGTGTCGGAGGTGACGTGGAGCGGATAGGGGTTGGCCGTGGTGCCGTCGCTCCAGCGCTCGAAGGTGGCAGGCTCGATGGGGGTGGCGGTGAGTGTGGCGATGGTGCCGTAGTCGTAGAGGCCACTGCCGCTGACGCTGCCAAGGGTGGGGTCGGAGGAAGAGGCTTGCACCATCAGGGGACGTTCGGAGAAGATGGCGCGGATCATCCATGTCTGGTAGACCCCGTAATGGTCGTAGGGGACCCAGCCCTGGGGCAGGTGATACCATGAGCCGTCGCTGGTGCCGGTGTAGAAGGAGGCGGCGGCGGGGAAGGTGTTGGCGCTGATGTAGCGGAAGGTGATCCATGCGATGTCGTTGTCGGCCAGGGGGATGGGACTGTCGAGAGGGATGGATGTCCAGCCGTTGCAGGAGGTGAGGTCGTGCTCGTTGTAGTAGACGCGAGTGGCTTCACAGATGCTGTCGCCGATGTAGAGGATCATGGAGTAGAATCCCGGTGTAGGCACGTAGAGCTGCACTTCGCTCAGGGTGTTTTGGAGGGAGCGCAGGGCAGGAGGAACACGGATGCCCCATTCGGTGGTGTTGCCGTAGTCGTCGTGCCAAGCGGTGAAATAGTTGTCGTCGCAGTAGGCCACGGTGTCGAGGGGAATGGGGACGAAAAGTGCCGTGTCGGAGAAGTCGCCATTGACGATGAAGAGGATGGGGTTGGTGTTGTTGCCGCTTTTCCATCCGGCAAAGCGGTAGCCTGGCAGGGCGGTGGCCATGATGAGAGTGGTGTCGGCATAGGGGGTGAAGGTGCCGTTGCCGGAGACGGTGCCCATGGCGGTGTCGTCGCTGATGGCGTTGACGAGCGCAATGGTGTCGTTGCCGGGCGAGGGCATGATGCCCACGAGGGCGGTGTTGCTGAGATTGAAGGTGTAGGTGGCGTTGCCGCCGATGCCGCCGGCACCGGGGGAGAGTGAGTCGATGGTGTAGTAGCCGTCGTAGTAGCCACCCCAACCCCAGTTGACGTGGAACATGCCAGTGGTGTCGTAGCCGTCAAGCACGAAGGCATGTCCGCCCGACTCGTCGCGGCCACTGTAGAGGATGGGCCGCTGGTGGTCAATCTCGTTGCGCATGATGCGGTCCCATTGGTCGTCGGTGTAGGATTCTTTCCAAACAGCATGCATCATGGGGCTGTAGCGGAAATGCTCTTTGAGGGCGCGCTCGGAGGAGGGCAGGTTGTAGGAGCCGTAGGCAATGGTGTAGGCTCCGCTGGAGTGGACGCCGTAGCCCATCTCGATGGCTACGCCGAGGTGGTACATCAGCTGGGCAACGGCGCGGATCTGCCCGGGGCTGCTGGCGCTATTGAGAGCGTCGGGCATGCTGTCCCACTGGTAGAGCGTGTCGAAAGTGACGCTGAGGGGACCCATCGGGCTGTTGTAGCTGTGGGAACCATAGCCTTTGGCAGGATGGTTCCAGTATTTCATGATTTGTGTGGTGGCGGTGGCGACGCAGCCAGTCACGGCATGTGCGGAGTCGCTGGCGGACCACGGGCACATGGCGTTGTAGCGGGGCGACTGGTTCCATGTGGTTGTCATCAGCGGCGCCACCGCCTGGCCGTTGCTTTTGGGTGCTGCGGCCCACAGGGCTTTGACAGACGGAGAGGGTTCGGCTTCGGCAAAGGCTTTGATCTCGCGCGAGTAGCCTTCAATCCAAAGGGCGACGTGCTCGGGTATAGAATCGACAGGGAATGAAGCACTGGCTGAGTAGGCCAGCACGGGGCGCACGGCGTCGTTGGCGGAAACAAGGATGAATCCCGAGCCCTGCTCGGGGGTGAAGAGGTAGATGCCGTCGAGGATGGTGACGTCGAGCTGCCTTTGAGGGAAATAGTGCTGGGCGACAAGTCGTGCGCGCTCCACACTGACGGGCTTGGCGAAAGCCCCTGTAGCCAGCATCGTGGCAAGAAGAGTAAGCAGTATGTGTTTTTTCATTCTGAATGGATTTACTGTTTGAGGATGATTATCTTTTTCGGCACGTAGCCGGTGGCATGAATGACGTATGCGCCGGTCTGTGGCACACGGAGCGAGGCATGAGAGGTGTGGATGGCTTCGGCAATGCATCGTCCTGCGATGTCGTAAATGGCTATCCGGTCGGCATGTTGAGGGATGGTGATGCCGACTGTCAGACCGTTGACAGACGACACAATCCCTTCAGCCAGAGGCTGGCGGATCCCCATAGGAGGATCCTCTTTGTGGGTGATGGCCCGTATCATCCATGTGGCCATGATGTTGAGGCTGTCGGCTGTGGTCCAGCGGCCGTCGGAGAGGTACCAGCATCCGTCACTGTTGCCGCAGTAGTTGGATCGGGCAATAGTCAAGGGATAGTACTCGCCACTGTCGACACAGAGGATGATCCATAGGTCGCCGAGGGTGTCGATTGCAAGGGAAGAGTCGAGGCTTATGGATGACCAGCCGTATCCGTATTCAAGGCCACTCTGTTCGAAGTGTTGTGTGCGAACGAGTTGCCATGAGTCAGGAGACTCGCCGATATAGATATTAAGGTCGAGATCCTGTATGGGAGGATAATTGTGAAAGAATTCGACAGCATCCAGTTTGTGGTCGGGGAGCAAAGAGGAGGCGGGAATGCGAATGCCCCATTGGGTAAGGTTGCGAATGAATACTTGCGAGGATATAGGCCATTCGGTGCTGAATCCTTGGTTGAAATATTGAATTGTGTCGGCTGCAATCGGCACAATGACGGCTGTGTCGGTGAAATCTTCGGTGGCCAGCATATGCATGGGGTTGTATTTGCCGCCGTGCTTCCAGTGGTCGAAGCGGTATCCTGGACGGGCGGTGGCCATAAGGGCCACAGTGTCAGCATAGGCGTAAGTGCCGTTTCCGACGATAGTGCCTGCAATGGTGTCGTTGGCCGAAGCATGGATGCTGATGGTGTCGGGCATAGTGATGCTCGGCTCTATGCCTATGAGGGCGCGATGTTCGAAGTTGAAGGCCCAGTTGTGGGCGTTGAAATTGCCAAGCGCGTAGTAGCCGTCATATTGTCCATACCATCCCCAGTTGACGTGCAGGCGCATTTCATTGTCATAGCCGTCGACGACAATGGCGTGGCATCCATAGATGGTGGTGTCGGTCTGGTAGGAGGTGACGTCATAGAGGATCGGGCGCCCGTTGTCCAATTCGGCCTTTATCATAGCCAGCCACTCCGATTCGGAGTACACGATGCTGTGCTCGTAGTGCAGGGTAGGACGGTATTTGAAATAGGTCATGAGCGCCAATTCAGAAGAGGACGCATAGGTGCTTCGGGGCTGGCTTAGCGATGCTCCGCTTTCAAAAGCGCCGTAGAACATGTCGACGGAGACCCCGCAGTCGTACATCAGTTTGGCCACTGCCTGGATCCCCTCTTGTGACGAAACGGCGGTCAGCGAGTCGGGCATCAGATCCCATGCATAGTGCACCGTGTCGAACTGTTCGGCCAGCGTGACGATGTTTTCGAAGTCGCCATCCATCCAGCACTCGTATTCGTGATAGCCCCAACCGGTGTCGGGCCAGTGCCAATAGTGCATCAGCTGGGCCATCGCAACGGCAACGCAGCCTGTCACACAATGCAGTGGGGGATCCCACTGCATGTTTTGCGGGGTGAGTTCATTGTATGGGTAGCGCTGCCCCCATTGGGCGGTGACGAGCGGCTCCACCCCCGCATTGTCTTTGCGCATGGGTTTGTCCCAGTCCGGATGAACCTTGGCATTGTCCGGAATCGAAGATATCATCGTCAGGTATTGCCCGATAAGGCTGCCGACATGGCTGGGCAAGCTGTCCGGAAGGAAAGTGCCGGCCAGCGAATAGGCCAGCACGGGCTGAACGGCATCGGTGGCAGGCACGATAACAAAACCGCCACCCTCAGCATTGAACAGGTATAGCCGGTGGGCCCATTCTTTCGGGGTGTCGTCGTGCAGGGGAGCCGCGATGCCGTGGCTCATGAGGAATGATGCGGCAGCTGACCGCGCTTTCGATGTGCCGACAGGATTGGCCGCATCAACAATCTGCAACAGGAATCCGATGCATAACAATAAAGCAAAGTATTTTTTCATAATGTATTGATTTTTTACTTTACTTTAATGTCGCGGGCATGCGGTTCGTTGTTCAAATTGTAACATTTTTGCAGGTGACAAAAAAACGAAATCAGATACCTTTTTCCTCATTGCGAGAAGGTGTCTGATTCCGTGCGTGACTGCTATCCTTTGAGAGCTTCGGAACCGCTGACGATTTCGATAATCTCGTTGGTGATGGATGCCTGTCGGGCCTTGTTGTAGCTTAGCCGCAGGTCCTTGAGCAACTCGGTGGCGTTGTCGGTGGCCTTCTGCATGGCGGTCATGCGGGCTCCGTGTTCGGCGGCAAGCGAGTCGAGGATGATGCGGTAGAATGTCGATCGGAGCGTGAGAGGTATCATCTCTCGCAAGATCTCCTCCTTCGAGGGTTCGTACAGGTAGTCGTTGTTCTGCTTTTTCCCGTTAGGGGTGTCAGCCTTGGCCGATTCCACCGGAAGAAACTGTTCGCACGACAGGATCTGCGCCAGCGAGTTCTTGAACTGGTTGTAGGCGATCTCTACGCGGTCGACAGCCTTGTCTGAATATTGCTCCATCAGTTTGTCGGCCAGCTCGGCTGTGGCATCGAACGAGGGATTGTCCAGCAAGTCATCGTGCGACGTCAACTGCAAGTCCTTCTGCTTGGCCAGGCTCTCCGATGCTTTTCTGCCGATGGCCATCACTTGTATCGCCACCTTCTGGCTGCGCCAGTGGTCGATGCGTTGTTGCGCCAGCTTCAGCACGTTGCTGTTGAAGGCACCGCACAATCCCTTGTTGGATGTGACCACCACCAGCACCACCTTCTCCACGGGCCGCACCGCATGGTAGGGCGTCATCACCCCGTCGCCGGTGTTGATGTCGGCGATGATCTCATTGAGCTGGGCCGCATAGGGCCGCATGCCGATGATGGCATTCTGCGCCCGGCGAAACTTTGCCGCCGACACCATTTTCATGGCCGACGTGATCTGTTGGGTCGAGCTCACCGACGAGATGCGGGTGCGGACTTCTTTCAGGTTTGCCATAGAGCAAAGTCTTTATTATTTATACCTTTCGGCCAAATCGAGGGCAACATTCTTCATCTCCGTCAGGTCGCTGTCGACCAGCTTTCCTGCGCGCAGGTTGTCAAGCACGCTCTGATGCTCGCTGTGCATCGTGAAGAGGAACTCTTTCTCGAACAGGCGCACCTTGTCGACAGCCACTTTCTGCAGCAAGCCGTTGGTGCCGCAGAAGATGATCGCCACCTGCTCTTCCACCGGCATGGGCGAATATTGCGGCTGCTTGAGCACCTCCACATTGCGGGCTCCCTTGTCCAGCACTGCCTTCGTGGCAGCGTCAAGGTCGGAACCGAACTTCGAGAAGGCCTCCAGCTCGCGATACTGTGCCTGGTCCATCTTCAGCGTGCCGGCAATCTTCTTCATCGACTTGATCTGGGCCTTGCCGCCCACGCGGCTCACCGAGATACCCACATTGATGGCGGGACGCACACCGCTGTTGAATAGGTTGGTCTCGAGGAATATCTGTCCGTCGGTGATCGAAATCACATTGGTCGGGATATAGGCCGACACGTCGCCGGCTTGGGTCTCGATGATGGGCAGGGCGGTCAGCGAGCCGCCTCCCTTCACCTTGCCTTTCAACGATGCCGGCAGGTCGTTCATCTGCGCCGCAATCTGGTCGTTCTGGATGATGCGGGCCGCACGCTCGAGCAGGCGGCTGTGCAGATAGAACACATCGCCGGGATAGGCCTCGCGTCCGGGCGGGCGACGGAGCAGCAGCGACACCTCGCGGTAGGCGACGGCCTGCTTCGAGAGGTCGTCGTAGATGACAAGGGCATTGCGCCCTGTGTCGCGGAAATATTCTCCGATGGCGGCACCGGCAAACGGGGCGTAGAACTGCATGGCGGCGGCATCGGATGCCGTGGCGGCCACGATGATGGTGTAGGCCATGGCGCCCTTCTCCTCGAGGTTCTTCACCAGGTTGGCCACCGTCGAGCCTTTCTGGCCGCAAGCCACATAAATGCAATACACCGGATCGCCGTTGTCGTAGAAGGATTTCTGGTTGATGATAGTGTCGATGGCAATGGCCGTCTTGCCGGTCTGGCGGTCGCCGATGATCAGCTCGCGCTGTCCGCGTCCGATGGGAATCATCGAGTCGATGGCCTTGATACCCGTCTGCAACGGCTGCTCGACAGGCTGGCGGTAGATCACGCCGGGAGCTTTGCGCTCGATGGGCATCTCAAACAGTTCGCCCTCGATGGGGCCGCGGCCGTCGATAGGCTGGCCGATAGTGTTGATGACACGCCCGAGAAGGCCTTCGCCCACGGGCAGCGACGCGATGCGACGCGTGCGCTTCACCACATCGCCTTCGTTCACCGTGCTCACCTCGCCCAGCATCACCACACCCACGTTGTCCTCCTCCAGATTCTGCACAATGCCCTGTTCGCCGTTGTCGAACTCGACCAGCTCGCCGCTCTGGGCATTGTTCAGCCCATACACGCGGGCGATGCCGTCGCCGACAGTCAGCACAGTGCCCACTTCCTCGAGCTCCACCTCAAGGTCGACATTGGCCAATTGCTTCTTCAAGATTGCCGATACTTCGGCAGGTTTAATATCTGACATATATCTTATAATTTGCTTTCGTAATCATTCTTTGCGAACTCCAGGCGGAGTTTGCGGATCTTGGTGCGGATGCGGGCATCGTACATGTTGTGGTCGAATTCCAGCTTGAATCCGCCCAGCATCTTCGGGTCGGTACGGTCGTGCAGCTCGCACTGCTTGCCGGTGTACTCTTCCACCAGCCGCGTCACCGTGCGGCGGGCCTCGTCGTCGATGGGCTGGTGCGTCACCAGGTCCGACAGCACGATGCCTTTCGCCACGCGGTATTGCTCGACAAACGAATCGGCAATCCCCTGCAGGTTGATCGAACGGTTCTTCTTCACCACGAACACCAGGAATGCCATCACCTCGTCGCTCACCGCGCCGCTGAACAGTTCGCGCACGATGCCCACCTTCTTGTCGAAGCGGATCGTCGGGTTGGCAAACACGCTGCGCAGCTGGCGGTTCTCCGCCATCACCTCGCCCACAAGCACCATGTCCTGCTTCGCACGCTCGATGTTGCCCGTGTCGGTGGCCACCATGAACAGCGCCTTGGCGTAGTTGGTATTGATACGGTAGTTGTTCATCGCTTTCTCGGGCTTAGTTCAGCTTCATCAGCTCCAGTTCCTTGGCAATCAGCGTGTCGGCTTTCGCCTTGTCCGACAGCTCGGCACGGATCAGCTTCTCGGCAATCTCGATGCTGAGGTTGGCCACCTGGTTCTTCAGCTCATGCACAGCCTTCAGTTTCTCGTAGTTGATGCTTTCGCGGGCGGCGTCGACAATGCGGGCAGCCTCTTCCTTGGCCTCGTTGCGGGCGTCTTCCTTCATCTGCTCGCACACGTTGCGGGCAGCGCGCAGCATCTCGTCGCGTTCGATCTTGGCCTGGCGCAGCAGCTCCTCGTTGTGGGCCACCAGCGTGGCCATCTCCTCACGGGCCTTCGCTGCCTCGTTCAATGAGTCGGCAATGGCCGTTTCGCGCTTTTTCAGCGACTTGAGGATCATCGGCCAGCCGAATTTCGCCAGGATGAACACCAGGATGCCGAATGATACCAGCATCCAGACCATGGTGCCCAGTCCGGGACTTATCAGTGGGTTGTTCATACGGGTTGAAACTTGTGTTCTTTATGCTATGGGCGGCGCGGTGAGGGCCGCCGTTGCGGGTTTGCTTTTGTAAAGGGGCCGGCCAATCGCTGGCCCCTGATGGGGTTGCGGCGTCGCTCCGGTGCCGATTATTTCAGCACGACGAGCAGACACAGCACGACGGCAAAGAAGGCAACGCCTTCGACCAGTGCCGCCGCAATGATCATGGTGGAACGGATGTCGCCACCGGCTTCCGGCTGACGGGCCATGCCTTCCATGGCGCCCTGTCCGATTTTGCCAATGCCAATACCTGCTCCCACGGTAGCCAGTCCGGCTCCGATAGCTGCTCCAAGGTAGCCCCATGCTATTCCGGCCACCGCCTGCAGCGCAATCAATAAACTAGTCATAATGTTAATATTAAAATATTTTAGTGATAAATATAAATACAAAACTGGCTGCAAAAATATGAAAAAAATTGCACATAAATGTTAAATGGGCGATTTTTTTTTGTCTTTTTGTGCAACGTGCGCAATTCCAGCTTTCAAACTCGGTTTTGCCGCCTTTTTTTGCGCCCGTTGTCCGCGCCGTTGCAACTGCTTGATTCCCAGTGCCGTCTTCAAAGCCCCTCCAACCCCCCTCCAACCCCTCTCCATCTCCACACCTTGCCAGTTTGTACAATGGCAGGAGGGGGGTTGGAGGGGGGTTGGAGGGGCTTTGGAGAAGATGCTGATTGACAGCAATTTGGAGATGTGGAAATGAGGGTTTGTGGAGGGCGCCGCAAAGTGGTGGTTTTGAGGCGGTTGCGGAATATGGGTGTGGGGAGGGGGCTAGTCGAGGTCGCCGGTGGTGGCGGCGATTTTGTCGATGTTCATGCTGCGGGCGGAGGCGTCGAGGATTTCTTTGTAGAGGCCTCCTTGGCGGTAGACGTCTTCTGGGCGTCCGTGCTGGACGCAGTGGCCGGTGTCGAGGACGTAGAGGTTGTCGCTGTCGATGATCTGGCCGATGTTGTGGCTGATGACGATGACGGTGCGGCCTTGTTTGATGGCGTCGATGGAGGCTTTGATTTGTTCGGTGGCGATGGCGTCGAGGCTGGCTGTGGGTTCGTCAAGGAAGATGATGGGCGGGTTTTTGAGGAACATGCGGGCGATGGCGATGCGTTGCTGCTGTCCGCCGCTGAGCTGGAGGGCTTGTGAGGCGAATCCGTCGGGGAGGGCCATGATTTGGTCGTAGATGTAGGCTTGCCGTGCGGCTTGTGCCACTTCCTGGTCGGTGGCGTCGGGGCGGCCGTAGCGGATGTTTTCGGCGATGGTGCCGGTGAAGATGTGGTTTTTCTGGAGGACGAGGCCTATGTTGTCGCGCAGCACTTGGGTGTCCCATTCGTTGAGGGGGACGCCGTCGAGGGTGATGGTGCCGCTGTCGGGGGCGTAGAATTTGTCGAGGAGGTTGACAATGGTGGTTTTGCCGGCGCCGCTGAGCCCGACGAGTGCGGTGGTGCGTCCGGGTTCGATGGTCATGGTGAGGTCGC
Organism: uncultured Bacteroidales bacterium; assembly: GCA_937886715.1. Lineage (GTDB taxonomy): Bacteria > Bacteroidota > Bacteroidia > Bacteroidales > P3 > Colimorpha. The sequence continues at coordinate 30,075 of CAKZZD010000002.1, forward strand.
GCAGGGCGTGGGTGCCGTTGGCGTAGGTGAATTCGACGTGGCTGAGTTCGAAGTGGCCTTTGACGGTGGCGGGACGGTAGGTGCCGGAGGCTTCCACCTGGTCGTCGGCGCGGAGGATGCCGAAGAAGCCTTCGGCGTAGACGAGGGCGTCGTTGAGGTCGTCGTAGATGCGGTGGAGCTGTCGGATGGGCGCGCTGACGTTGTTGAAGAGCATGACGTGGTACATGATTTTGCCGATGCTCATGCCGGGGTAGTCGATCAGGACGAGGTAGGCGGTGAGGATGATGATGAGCACGGTGCCGATTTGTTCGACGAAAGATTTGAGGCCTTCGAAGAGGAAGCTGATGCGGCGGGTGGCCATCTGCTGGTCGGTGGATTGGTTCTGGAGGGTGGCCTGTTTGTGGGCTTCGACGTTTTCGCGGTTGAAGGATTTGATGACGCCGATGCTTTCGATGATGCTCATGATGCCCTGGTTGAGTTTCTGGTGGGTGCCGAAGACGCGGTGGCGCCAGCCTTTCATGCGGGTGCCTTGGCGGGCGGTGATCCAGAAGTAGATGGGGATGATGACGGTGGCGACGATGCCGACGTAGATGTTGGCGGCGTACATGAGGATGAGGGCGAGGATGGCGCTGGTGAAGAGGGGCAGGATGTCGATGAAGAAGTTTTTGACGGTGTTGCTGAGGCTCATGACGCCGCGGTCGATGCGGGTCTGCAGTTTGCCGGGTTCGTTGTCGACGGCACTGAAGTAGGCCATGCGGAAGGTGAGGATGCGCTCGACGACGCGGAGGGAGAGGTCGCGGCTGACGTTGATGCGTATTTTTTCGCCGAAGATGCGCTGGCCGAAGGTGATGACGGCGGAGAGGATTTCTTTGCCGAGGAGCACGCTGCTGACGATGATCAGGATTTGTGTGGCCTGGCTCCACTGGAATCCGCCTTCGAGGTGCAGGAGTTCGTTGATGGAGTCGACGGCGCGGTCGAGAACCACGGCGTTGACCTGGGCCATGAGCGATCCGAGGAAGGTGAGGATGAGTGTGGCGATGAGCAGCCAGCGGTAGGGGAGGACGTAGGGGAGGAGGCTTTTCAGCAGTCCGCCGATGCCCATTTTCCCGTTTTTGTCAGTGGAGGGTGTTTCCATTGGCGGTTGGTGGCGGCTATTTTTCTACGAGGTCGAGGCTGTAGTGGAGGCCGACGTTCTGACGGCGGGCACGGGCCATTTTGATGATGAGGTAGGCGCAGGCGATGAGGTTGCGAAGTTCGGAAAGGGGCTCGGTGAGGACGGACCGGTTGTAGAGGTCTTCGGTTTCGCGGAAGATGAGGTTGAGGCGGTCGAAGGCGCGTTGCAGGCGGAGGTCGCTGCGGACGATGCCGACGTAGTTCCACATGATTTCCTGCAGTTCGCGTTTGGTTTGGGTGATGAGCACCATTTCTTCGTTGAGGACCATGCCTTCGGCATTCCAGTCGGGCACGGCGTTGTTGGTGGTGATGCCGCCGATGGCTGCGATGGCGCTTTGTGCGGCGTTGTGGGCGTAGACGACGGCTTCGAGCAGCGAGTTGCTGGCCAGGCGGTTGCCGCCGTGCAGGCCGGTGCATGAGCATTCGCCGGCTGCGTAGAGGTGGTGGATGGAGCTTTCGCCGTTGCGGTCCACTTTGATGCCGCCGCATTGGTAGTGTGCTGCCGGACGGATGGGGATCATGTCTTTGGTGATGTCGATGCCGATGCTGAGGCATTTGGCGTAGATGGTGGGGAAGCCTTCGATGAGGTGCTTTTTGCCGATGCCGCGGGCGTCGAGGTAGAGGTGCTCTTTGCCGCTGAGTTTCATCTCGTTGTCGATGGCGCGGGCTACGATGTCGCGGGGCGCCAGCGAAAGGCGTGAGTCGTATTTTTGCATGAATTCGTGGCCGTCGAAGTCTTTCAGTATGGCGCCTGCGCCGCGCATGGCTTCGGTGATGAGGAAGGCGGGTTTCTCGGCAGGGTTGTACAGGCTGGTGGGGTGGAACTGCATGAATTCGAGGTCGCTGAGCACTCCGCGAGCGCGATGCACCATGGCTACGCCGTCGCCGGTGGAGATGATGGGCGTGGTGGTGGTGGAGTAGACGTTGCCCATGCCGCCGGTGGCCAGGAGGGTCACTTTCGAGAGGTAGGTGTCGATGCGGTTGGTGTCGCAGTCGAGGGCGTAGACGCCGTAGCACTCGATGTCGGGGGTGTGTTTGGTGACGCGCTGCCCGAGGTGGTGCTGGGTGATGATGTCGATGGCGAACTGGCGTTCTTTGATTTCGATGTTGGGGTGGCGGCGTGCCGCTTCCAGCAGGCCGCGCTCGATTTCTTCGCCGGTGTTGTCCTTGTGGTGGAGGATGCGGAATTCGGAGTGGCCGCCTTCGCGGTGCAGGTCGAAGCGGTCGCCGTGCTTGTCGAGGTCGAAGTTGACGCCGTATTGCACCAGTTCGCGGATCCGGTCGGGAGCTTCTCGGATGGTCATCTCGACCACCTCGCGGTCGCAGATGCCGTCGCCGGCCACCAGGGTGTCCTGGATATGCTTGTCGAACGAGTCGCTGTCGTACATCACCGCTGCGATGCCGCCCTGGGCATAACGGGTGGATCCTTCCGAAGCGTCGCCTTTGGTCAGTATGCACACTTTGCCATAGGGGGCCACCTTGAGGGCAAAACTGAGTCCGGCGATGCCGGAACCCACCACTAAGAAATCAACCGTAAAGCGCATATTGTTTACTTTATATTATTTGCCGGATTGTTGGCTGTTGTTCTGTAATCGAATGGTTCACAATGCGATGGTGCAAGACGGGACGTCTGGTGCACACCTGCAAAAATAGCAAAAAAATCGATTGTGGGCGAGATTTATTGTCGCGGCAGGAAACGCACGTCGGAGGGGAGTATCAGCCCGAGCGAGATGGCTTTGGCCACGCGTGCGGCACTTTTGTTGACGATGCCCAGCCGGCGCGAGAGGTCTTTCTGCCGTTCCTGTATGGCTTTGTCGCTTTCTCCCAGGCGGTCCGACATTTCGGCTGCCGTGCATCCGGCCGCTTCGAGCAGCAGCAGCTGCTTTTCGGTGTCGTTGATGGCGAAGTTGTGGTCGAATTCCTCTACCATGGCGAAGTAGTTTTCGGCTGCCTCTTTGAGGGTCAGCATCACCGGATAGTTGAAGTAGTACAGCTCGCCGCGCTCGAGGCAGGCGATGGCGCGCAGGATATTCTCCACCGAGAAGCCGCGGGCGGCATTTTTGCTGACGAAGGCGCTGGCGCCGATGCGCAATGCCTCCATCACCACACGGCCGATTTCGCGCACCCGCTCGGCACGGCTGTCTTGCGACTGCTGCAACTCGTCTTTCAGCGGGTTGTCGAAGCGCCCCGAGAAGATGATGATTTTGATGTCGGGATAGCGATCGTGCACCTTGCGGGTGACCATCAGTCCGCCGGTGGGTTCTGCCTGTATCTCCATGTCCACCAGCAGGTAGTCGGGCTGCTCGCCGCCTTCCAGCGCCGCCAGCAGCGAGGGGCCGTCGGAGAATGTGTTCACCATCTCCACACGACGCATCACGCTGCCGTCGATGTCGCCCGATTCCACTTGGGCGTTACGCCCGTTCATTTCCATTTTGACGACTTTCCGTATCAGCGGTTCGTCGTCAACCATCATCACTTTGATGCTGTCTTTGTTCATGAGGTTTGTTTTGTTGCTATGCGGCAGTGCATTGTGGTGCCGGCGCCGGGTTGGCTGGTCACCCATATCTTGCATCCGCGGCGTGTGTTGTCGTCGTGCCTCTTGATGATGTAGCGGCACAGGATGAGTCCGAATCCGTGCTCGGCGCCCTCGGCCACCTCGCGGTCGGCGCGGAACAGCGAGTCGCATTGCTCGGCGGTGAGCCCGCAGCCGGTGTCGGCCACTTCGATGTCCACCATGCCTTGTCCTTCGACCGGTGTGGCGCTCACGGTCACCGTCCCCTCAGTGGTGTGCTGCAGGGCATTGTTGACCAGGTTGCGCAACAGGATCACGAGCAGCTGTCGGTCGGCCCACACTTTGAGGCTGTTGGGCTCGAAATGCAGCGTCACGCCCGGCTTGGGACGGATCACCTGTCGGCTCACCTCGTCGGTCACTTCGTTGAGCGCAAACTCTTCTCCGCTGAATGCCAGCCCGCTCGGTATCGACAGGTGGGTCCAGTTTTTCAGGTTGTCGAAGGTGCGAAGCAGCTGCTCCAGCACCTCGTCGCGCACCTCGTCCGGCAGGTCGGGGTTGCGCAGGTATCCGATGAACGGACTGATGTCGTGACGCATCACGCTGAGGCAGGTCTCCACATTGGCAATCCGCTCCACATCGCGGCGGTTGGCCTCCTCCATCTGCGCTTTTTCCTTTTTCAATCGTGCGGCATTGCGGAGCAGCAGCGCCACCAGGACCACCAGCGCGAGGAGCAACGCTCCCAGGACGACGGCAAACCAGGTCATCCATGTGTTGCGACGGGTAGCCATGCTCAGGCTGTTCTGGAGCACGAAGTCCTCTTTCTCGTTGCGTGTGATGTAGTCCTGCAGTTCGCTCCGGTGCTCGTACCAGCGGCGGTTGTCGTCGGGCGACTTGGCAAAGCGGCTCCTGATGAGCACGTCGAACAGCCCCAATTCCATCTTGGGTGCCGAAAAAGGGGTCCACACCTTGCCCTTCTCGTGCCATTCGGCCAGCACCTCGTGAGCCTTCGCCGTGTCGCCAATCAGGAGGGCATAACGTGCCGTGGACGTGACACCCCCCAGCATCTGGTAGGGGTCGCCGTAGTCGAAAAACAGTCGCCGGGCTTCGTCATACATCGCCAGAATGCTGTCCGGCTCCATCATGCCGGGCATGCTCTTCATGGCCAAGGCTGTCATCTGCAGCGTGTTGGCATATTGGAACGGACAGAAAAAGTCGTCGCCCAGTGCCAGGATGTCGAAGTTGCGGTCGCAATAGTCGAGTGCGCGGTCGCATTCGCCGGCAGTCTGCAGCCCGTATGCCAGCGCATAATTGAGCGCCATGTCCTGCGCATAATCCACCTTCAGCGAGGCCCGCTGTTCCTCCACCTCGCCGATCAGCTCGCGCACATCCGACTGTTTGCCGTCGCGATAGTGGAAATTCAGCGTCAGCATGGTGATGTAGTATTCCGTCAGCGCATAGTTGTACAGCAGGTTGTCGCGATTGTGGCGCAGCACCCCCGACTGGCCTATGTCGTACAGCAACCTGTACGAGTCGGCAATTTGGCAGTTGCGTTGCAGCATCCGCGCCTCGATCAGACTCGAAATCACCCATTCGATGTCGCCGTTTTGCATCGTCGGCGCGTCGACGGCAATCTCGCTGTCGATGCTGTCAAGCATGGCCGCTGCATGCGCCGCATCCGACATCTGGTAGTAGGCAAAAGCCATATTGTTGCGGGCCCTGAGGCGCCCGTCGGCATACGCGGGCAGCGAGTCGGAAATATACGCCAGCGCTTCTGTCGACTTGGCCAGGCACAGCGCCGGGTCACGGTAGCGGTTGACGAAGGCCTCACGGTTCAGTCCGTCCACCCTCGACCGCTTCAGCGGGTCGATCGGCGACGGTTGCCGGCAGCCTAAAACCATCAAAGCGACCGCCATTATCGTGTATCCATACCATCTTTTCACGCTGCAAAAATACACTTTTTTTTCTAATTACCAGCTAAAAATCATATATTTAACGCATCCCCGACAAAAAATATTTTGCCAATATGAAAAAAGTGTGTACTTTTGCACTCGCATTCAGGCAAAAGGTCGTTTGGCCGAGGGGCTAGGCACAGGTCTGCAAAACCTGCTACTCCGGTTCAAATCCGGAAGCGACCTCAAAAAAAAGGTTCCCGCATCGCAGGAACCTTTTTTCATTTCTGTTGTCGTCGACAATTCCGTAGCCATCACCTCCTCAGCGCCGCCTGTATGCTCATCTCATACAGCTCGGCCGGCGTGATGCCCATCGCCCGCGCCTGCTTTGGCACGATGCTCTCGGCACTCTGTCCGGGGATGGTGTTCACCTCAAGGAAATAGAGCTCTTCCGCATAGGTGTCGTAGATATAGTCAAACCGCACAATGCCGTCGCACCCCAACAGGTCGTAGAGCCGTGCCGAAACGTCCTGGATATGCTTCGAAATCTTTTCGTCGCACTCGGCTGGCGTAACCTCTGCACTGAAACCCTGGTATTTGGCCTCGTAGTCGAAAAACTCATGTCCCCCCTTGGGTATGATCTCCGTGATGGGAAACACCAGTTTCTCCTTGCCGTTGAAGAACACTCCGCAGTCGAATTCGCGGCCATTGATGCACTCCTCCACCAGCACCTGACGGTCCTCGGTGAAGGCCAGCTCGATGGCCGGCATCAGCTGCTCGGGACTCTTCACTTTCGTCGTCGCCACACTGCTGCCGCCCGCCGCAGGCTTCACAAACAGCGGATAGCGCAGCTCGGGCAACGGCGTGTGGCCGATGTCGCTCGGCACCTTGTACAGCAGCACCGATTTGGCCACCTTCACAATGCCGAACGACGCCACCACAGGGTTGCAATACCCTTTGTGGAACGTCAGCGCCGACGTGTAGTATCCGCAGGTGGTATAGCGTATTCCCAGCGTGTCGAAGTAGCCCTGCAGCACCCCGTTCTCGCCGGGATTGCCGTGCACAATGATGAAGGCCAGGTCGAACTGCACCTTCTTCCCGCCGTCGGTCACGGTGAAGTCGTTGCGGTCCACATCATGCCGCCCGTCGTCGGCCATCCAATACCAGCCTGCACGGTCAACGACAATCTTGTAGACGTTATATTTCGTATGGTCCAGCTGGCCGTACACTTGGTTGCCGCTGGCAATCGAGATGTCGTGTTCGCCGCTGTAGCCGCCCATGACAAGGGCAATGTTCTTCTTCATGATGGTGTTTGCTTGTGTTATTATATTTGGAGTAACGCGCCCCAAATCGAATTATTGTGTTTTTTCTACTCTCTGTTGTCTAAATTCTAGTTGCAAGTGCAACCTAATTTCAGCTTTCAAGTAGGGCTTATAGTAGAGAAAAGAGGGCTGAAAAGCCCTCTTTTCTCGAGTCGATTGATCGTTGCAATGCTGTTACGGATATCAATGGTTTAATTTGCGCAGCCAAATTCTATCTCCACACGGCGGTTACGCTGACGACCTTCGGCCGTGGTATTGTTATCAATCGGATATTGTTTTCCATAACCGTTGTATGTTACCCGTGATGGATTCACTCCATTTGATATTAGGTAATTGGCGACGGATTTTGCCCTTTTTAATGATAGGGTGTTATTGTACTCATCTTTGCCCACATCATCGGTGTGTCCATTGATAACGACAGTCATTTTTGGGTGAGACGAAAGCAGATCTGCTACTGGCTCAAGCTTTTTTCGTGAAGCCATCGTTAGTTCTGAAGAATTAAAGTCGAATTGGATGTCGAAGAAGCATATTCGAAGACCGCATATGTCATATCCCTTTGTAGACATTTCCATTACGTCATCAATTGAATAACATTCCTGTTTCACCCATGTTGTTTTTTCTTTAGGTGTCCTCGTTGGGTTGTCTTGCTTTTCCATAACGACCGTGGTGGATTCCTTCGGCTCCTTTTGGGGTCTGGCAAGTACGTGTTGTCCGCTTAGTATTGGAATACTTATGCCAACAGCCGTCTCTAGACCCCAGTTCTTACGGCTTTCATAGTTCATGATATTTGCAAATTCTGGATTTGCAACTGGGGCATCGCCCTCGAGTTCATCGTCGGAGAATGTGTTGATAAGACCAATGTCAACGCCTACTTCGAATGATAGTTGACATGCCAGCAAAGTGCCGATCTGAATAGGAATATCTATACCGATACCACCCAGTATTCCAATATCATAGGTGTTAAAGTTGTTTTTGTTTAGTGCAACTGATGTTTTGGGCGTTAGGGATGACTTGTACGTGATTTTCCCTGAATAAGCCACATCCAGGGAAGGCCCAATATATAAATATGGTGAAGCTTTCCATGATATGGGGTGGAGGTTATATTGGAGAGGCAGACGGATGTCAATGTATTGAGCATCGATGGTGTATCTGATGTCACTCCATTTCAAATTGATGCCTCGCTTGGTATAGATGATATCAGTTCTTAGTGACCAGTTCCCAGATAACTGATGCCGAGAATATATACCTGCAGAATACCCATATACATAATTGTGATTATAATCTTCATATCCATCGTAATTCAGACGCATATCATTCCATCGTAATCCTCCTCTGAAACCTACTATATGCTTGGGTGGTGTGATGGATTGTGCCGATACAGATGCCACAACCATTAGTATGGTAATGATACTCAGCTTTTTTTTCATGGCATCTCCTCCTTTTGAGCAATCATCGAATTTAGTGTCATGTTGTTGTTTGATAGAATTGTTTTCTCTGGCAGGTATTTCCCCCGATAGTTTTGTACCAGGTCATCGCCATCGTAAAAGATCCTGAAGGTTCCTACGTCCATCAGAATGTGCTGTGGGTCGTATTTTTCTAACATATATATGGCATAAGAAAGATCGGTTATGCCTGATTCGGTTTTCTTCCCTGAAATGAGTGTTCCCATCACAGATGTTGCCCTGCCATCATTCATGACATTGGTAACCTTTCCTACGAATGTGAACAGATTGTCATGTCCGACAATCATGGCACTATCACAATGTGTTTTGACAACAACCTGATCTTCATCATATGTACAAATGTTGCGGATACTCTGTTTGCTGAATTTCATAATACAATCGTAGAAGTCTCCGTTATATCCGTCAGAAGCGTATTGTAGCTTGACGGGAGAAAACAGATACATGCCCTCAATGTTAGGAGGGGTCTTGCCCGTGTAAATGTCTATGTACTTCGATAGGGAGTCATATAGATATTGGGGTAACATCGCTTCAGGTGTTGTCTCATACATCTCTGGGAGGATTATTGTACGTCCGCTCTCTTTCAGGCAACCAGAGAATGTCATTGTACATGGCAGCAATACTGCGAGTATTTTGAGGAATGTCTTCTTGGCCATCATCATGCGTTTTTTTGATTCATTTAGAAAACTGAGGGGCGGAGGAGGCAATTCGCCCCGGTTTTCTTGATGTCGTTATTTAAAGAGCAATTCCCAACCGAATCGTAAGCATAGTTGGATTGATAGTACCAGCTTTGAAGGTGTTACTTTCTGAACTGTAATTGCTCTCCATGGTTGCAGTTCCTTTCACTTTGGCCGCTCCCAGCACATAGTAGTCGGCATGTAAAGAATAACGTTCACTGAATTTGATACCTGCGCCTATCCGATATGCCATTGTGAGCGCAGAATTGAATTCTGCTATGTTGTCTGATTCATTTTCGCCTAGTTCTGCATGTGCATGCATGTTGGTTATTTTTCTAAAATTGGCTCCGATTCCGGCTTCTCCCATTACTGTTAATTTATCAGAGATAGGGAGTGTGTAGTTTAGACCAGCCATGACAGGAATATTCAGGTATTTTGGAGAAGTCAATGAATAGTCATCATAATTGTCTTCAAGACGGTCGCGATAATCGTCAAAGAAGTCATTTACATCTTCGTTCAGAAAATTAAACAGCACATCAGCAGAACAAATGAAGTTTAAGCCATCCATTTTGCCGGCCTTCCATTGCCATTGAAGTCCGATGACGGCTCCTGTTCCAGCACCTCCTTTTTTGCTGTTGTCAATGAGACCCCATTTTTCGTTATCCATATTTGATTCTCCGAAGTTGCCCATTGGAAACGATGCTCCCAATTTGACCATAGTGACGTTCTGTCCTATCGCTGCCATGCTGCAAGACAGGATGAATAATGAAGTGAGTACTAGTTTGATTTTCATACTATTATCCATGTTGTCTGATTCCTGGACAACTTTTAGTGGTTAGTTTAGAAGGATGATATAAAAGAAGCGCGGGAATCATTAACAATCGCCTATCCCGCATACCAGGCTCTCGCATGCCCATCTTCCGAGAATAAGCAATGTCGAAGCCCACGCTTATGGCGTACCTGTATATACGATGTATATTGGTATCCATAACGTATGGACGATGACCTTGCGTTCTTGTGCGGAAGATATGGAATTTGCGAGATTCGGTATGCCGCAGACAAAACGTGTTCAACGTCTCTCTTATATGTCCGTCTTTCTCTGAACTATAGCCTTATTGCCTCCTTTGATTGAAACGACTATAGGGCAGATTTGACAATGCAAAAGTAATGATTTTTTTTGAAACTGATAAAAAAAAAGAATCATCGCCAGCATTGTGCGGTGTTTTCCCCCCTTTGTCGGGTTGGACTCTCTCCGTATTCTGCCTCTCTGATGAGTCTTTTTTAATGCAGGAGCGTTGGCCACAATATCGGATTGTGTTGATGGAGTTTTTTGCGAAAGGGGGTTCTTCTGTCGTTCTATCAAGCACACGCTGCGGAACGACAGGATATCCATCGTGGATTGTTTTCTAAATGGAGAAGGCGGCAGTGCTTCAGTGGATGGGGATGTGCTGCTGGCGCAGGGCCTGCTTGGCATTGTTGTGCGCCTGCTGTACCACGGCAGGCGTCATGCAGGCCTGCCTGAACCGGTCATACACGATGTCGGCCGCCAGCGGGGAGGGGTGGGTCATGTCGGCGGCATAGAAGCGGTAGTCGCGCAGCTCGTCCATGACGATTTCGTAGGCGGGGAAATAGGATGTCTTCGGCAGGGCGGCCAGTGGGTCGGTGGCCAGCAGAAGGGTGCTTTTGCTCAGCTGGTTGCCGTGGGCGCCGTCGGCCAGATGGCGTATGGGGCTGACGGTGAACATTACCTGCAGCCCGGGGTTGAAGGCGGCCAATTTTTGCAGCAAGGGCTTCCACTGGGCGACGATTTCGTCTACCGGCATGCGCCGTCGTGTGAACCGCTGCGGCGGCAGTTTATGGCAGTTAGCCACGATGCCGTGGGCTTCGTCACATTCGTAGACCCATGCTGTGCCGAAGGTGACAGCCAGCAGGCGGGCACTGGAGAGGAAATTGTGTGCCGTGAGGATGGCACCGTTGCAGATGTCGAGGGTTTCGCGGGCCGAGGGGCGCGAGAAGCGTCCGTGGTGGTGCCACGAATGGCAAAGACCGTCGTGCATCACAAGGTCGGACTCCACAATCGGGCGTTCGTCGACGATGCGGTCGAGGGCAAGGGCGATTGAGGCCGGATTGTATAGGGTGCCGAAGGGGTTGGGGCAGATGCGGAAGCCCTCGGCGGCTAGACGGCGTCCCATTTCGTCGGCAAAACACGACCCGATGGTGAACACCGGCGTGTCGAAGTCGAGGCTGAACGGCAGCGTGTCGATGCCGACAGGGGTGGTGAGCGGCGGTGTCATTGGCGCAGTATGGGTTGGATGTCGAACACGGCGGGCAGCTGCTCAAGTGCGTTGATCATGTCGTGGACGGTGACGCGCAGCTCGGCCGAGCGCATGGTGAGACTGATGGTTTTCGTGGGGTCGGCGGGGTCCATCGGATACACCACGACGAGCTCCAGCGGCACGTTGCCGCGATGTTTGCGGGCGATGCGGTGGAGGTCTTTGATGAAGGCATCGTCGATGCTGTCGATGTGCGTCTTGAAGGTGAGCTTGGAGGTGTATTTGTCGAGCACGCCGCCGAGGTTCATCATGGCCGTCAGGTGCAGGCGCGTCGAGCTGCGCTCCTGGTTGGTGCGGTTGTCGGTGTAGGTGAATGTCTTGACGGTGCCCCGACAGTAGATGTATGTGTTGTCGATGAAGAAGTTCTTGAAGCTGTTGTATTCGTCGCGGAAGAGACGCAGCTCGTAGCTGCCGGAGTAGTCGTCGATGACCATGCTGCCGTAGGGCTCGCCTTTGCTGCTGACGTTCTGTTTGACGCAGGAGACCAGACCGGCGAATTTCACCTCCATGCCGTCGAGGGTTTCGGGCTTCGACAGCTGCTCGACGCCGATGTTGGTGAGCAGCTTCATTTCGTGGCGGAAGTCGTCGAGGGGGTGCCCTGAGAGGTAGGTCGAGATGACTTCTTTTTCGGCTTTGCAACGTTCGATGTTGCTCCACGGCTCGATGTCGGGGATGGGCGGATGCTCTTCTTCGGCCAGGTCGTTGCTCATGTCGAAAATCGACATCTGGTTCGACGAGGCGCCGTCCTGGCGGCGGATGGCCCACCGGGTCAGCTGGTCGAGGTAGGTTGGGGTGGCTTCGGCGCTGTCGGCTTTGTAGAAGTATTGTGCGCGGTGCATGGTGCCCACGCCGTCGAAGGCACCGGCCTTGACCAGCACCTCGAGGTTCTTCTTGTTGATGGAATGCATGTCCACGCGCTTGAGGAAGTCGAAGATGTCGGTGAAGCGACCCCCCTTCTCGCGCTCGGTGATGATGGCCGACGAGGCGGCTTCACCCATGCCGCTGATGGCTTGCAGTCCGAAGCGGATGCGTCCTTGGGCGTCGACGCTGAAGTCCATGTCGGAGTCGTTGACCGAGGGCGCGGCCACTTCGATGCCTTGCTTGCGGCAGTCGTCCATGAGCTCGGTGACGCGCTTGATGTCGGTCTTCGAGCTGGTCATCACGGCGGCCATGTATTCGGCAGGGTAGTGGGCTTTGAGGTAGGCCGTCTGGTAGGCCACCCACGAGTAGCAGGCGGCATGGCTCTTGTTGAAGGCGTAGGAGGCGAATTTCTTCCATTCCTCCCAGATTTTCTGGAGCTTGTCGCGCGGATGGCCGTTTTTCTCGCCGCCTTCGTAGAACAGCACCTCCAATTCGTTCATCTTCTCGATCTGCTTTTTGCCCATGGCCTTTCGCAGGGTGTCGCTCTGGCCTCGGGTGAAGCCCGCCAGCAGGCGGCTCAGGAGCATCACCTGCTCTTGGTAGACGGTGATGCCGTAGGTGTCTTTGAGGTATTTCTCCATCACGGGGATGTCGTAGGTGATGGGTTCGCGCCCCTGCTTGCGTTTGATGAACTGGGGTATGTTGTCCATGGGACCCGGACGGTACAGGGCGTTCATGGCGATGAGGTCTTCGATCACATGCGGCTGCAGCTCGCGCAGGTATTTCTGCATGCCGGCCGACTCAAACTGGAACACGCCGACGGTGTTGCCTTCACAGAAAAGGCGGTATGTCAGCTCGTCGTCGAGGGGCAGGTTGTCCACGTCCACATCTTCGCCGCGCACCTTTTTGATCATGTTGACGCAGTTCTTGATGATGGTCAGGTTCTTCAGCCCCAGAAAGTCCATCTTGATCAGGCCGACGGTTTCCACCACATGGCCGTCGTATTGGGTGACGGGCACGTCCTGGCCGCTCTCCTTGTCGTTCACCACGCAGATGGGGGCCACGTTGGTCAGGTCCTGCGATCCGATGATGACGCCGCAGGCGTGGATGCCGATCTGGCGGTTGGTGTCTTCAAGCTCTTCGGCGTAGGTGAGCATCTGCTTCAGGTCGGCAGGGCCTTCCTGCATGATCTTTTTCAGTTCAGGGACGTATTTGTAGCAGTTTTTCAGGGTCACCTTGGGCGATTTTCCCTTTTCATCTTTTATGTTTTCAGGAAAGCCGCGGTCGGGGATGTAACTCTTGAGCAGGTTGACGGTCTTGAGGTCGATCTTTTCCACGCGCCCCACGTCGGCGATGGAGCTCTTGGTGGCCATGGTGCCGTAGGTGATGATGTGGGCCACGCGCTCTTTGCCGTATTTGTGGGTGACCCAGTCGAGCACTTTGCCGCGCCCGGCATCGTCGAAGTCCACGTCGATATCCGGCAGCGAGATGCGGTCGGGGTTGAGGAAACGCTCGAACAGCAGGTCGTAGTGCAGGGGGTCGAGGTCGGTGATGCGCAGGCAGTAGGCCACCACGCTGCCGGCAGCCGAGCCGCGGCCCGGCCCCACGCTGACGCCGAGTTCCTCGCGTGCGGCACGGATATAGTCGCTCACGATGAGGAAGTATCCCGGAAATCCCATCGTCTTGATGGTGTGCAGCTCAAAGACGATGCGCTCGCGCTGCTCCTCGGTGAGCGCTGCTTTGATGGCGTCGGTGTCGGCCGTTTCAGGCATCTCGGGCAGGTAGCGTTTGCGGGCCCCCAGCCACACGAGGTGCTCCAGATAGTCGGCCTCGAATTTGATGCGGCGCAGCTTGTCGTAGCCTCCCAGCCTTTTGATCTTCTTCTCGGCAGCCTCGCGCTCCATCACCACCTCGCCTTTTTCGTTGCGGGTGAATTCGTTGAAGAGGTCTTCGTCGGTGAACCGCTTTCGCCATTCTTCTTCCGAGCCGAAACTCTCGGGGATGGGGAAGGCGGGCATCAGCGGGTCGCTGTCGATGCTGTAGGTCTCCACCTTCGCGGCCACCTCCATGGTGTTCTCCAGCGCCTCGGGCAGGTCGGAAAAGAGGGCTTCCATCTCTTCCGGGCTCTTCAGCCATTCCTGCTTGGTGTAGTGCATGCGGTTGGGGTCGTTGTAGTCTTTCTGCGTGGCGAGGCAGATCAGGTGGTCGTGGGCTTCGCCGTGCTCTTCTTCGACGAAGTGGGCGTCGTTGGTGGCCACGATTTTGATGTGGTGCTTGCGCGCGAGTTCGATTAGCACGGGGTTGATTTTCTCCTGCAGCCGGAAGGTGTCTTGGTTGGCGTTGGGCTTGTCGGTGGGATGGCGCATCAGCTCGATGTAGTAGTCGTCGCCGAACACCTCCTTGAACCACACCACGGCACGCTCCGCGGCCTCGATGTCGCCTTTCAGTATCAGCTGCGGGATCTCGCCGCCGAGGCATGCCGAGCATACGATAAGGCCCTCGTGGTATTGTTTCAGCACGTCGTGGTCGATGCGGGGGCGGTTGTAGAATCCTTCGGTGTAGGCGATCGAGGCCAGCTTGCACAGCGAGTGGTAGCCCTGCAGGTTTTTCGCCAGCAGGATCAGGTGGTAGCCCGAGCTGTCGACGATGCGGTCGCGGCCGGTCTCAGGGTTGATCTCCTTGAGGTTCTTGTCTTTGTCGTACAGCGTGCGGCGGGCGCAGTAGGCTTCGGTGCCGACGATGGGTTTGAAGATCTGTTTTTTCAGTGCCTCGATCTGGCTGTCCAATTCGCTGCACCGGGCCTCCCTCTCGGCTTCGTCGGCCGTGTCCAGCTGCGCCTTGGCCTGCTCCAGCTCCTTGATCTTGTTTTTGACTTTCCCGTTTTCTTTGTTCACGGTGTCAAGGAAGTCTTTGATGCCGAACATGTTGCCGTGGTCGGTCAGCGCCATGGCATACATGCCTGTGCGCTTGGCCTTCTCGACAAGGTCGGGGATCTTCGACATGCCGTCGAGCATGGAATAGTGCGAATGCACATGTAGGTGAGTGAATTGTGTCATACCGGAGGATTCTTTTTATCGCAGCAAAGATACGGACAATTTTTCAATTGTCGGCCATTGTTGATAAATAAAAAAAGCGCTGTGCCGCAGGCCGAGCGGCGCGCATTTGCCTCCGCGCATTGTCGTCACCAACCGTTGGCCGTCTGTTGGCCGTCTGTTGTACGACTGTTGTACGAAAAATGTTCGTACAACAGTCGTACAACAGACGTACATCAGCCGTGGAGATCAGGTGGCGGGTGTGTGGCCGGCGTGCCCGGAAGGCGGCGGGGCGTCGTCGGGGAGCCGGGAGGGCTATGGTTTGGGGAAAAGGATGGGCCCGGTCACTGGCTGCGGGCTTCTTTCAGGGCTGCCTTCTGCAGCGCTTCCAGCTTCTTCCTGAACGCTGCCGCGTCGTCGCCGAGGGTGTAGGTGCACCGCTCGTGGCGGTATTCGCTCAGCGAGGCCTCTTCCCCAAGGGCCACCACCAGGGGCACGTCGATGCTGATGCCGTCGTCGGTGTAGGTGATGTCGTCGAGGGTGAGCACCCCTTCGTAGAGCAGCTGCAAGGTGTTGTCGTCGGTGTTGAAGAGGGTCACCTCCATGCCGCTGTCGTCGAAGCCTGTCACGATGAAGAAGGCGTTGCCCACGCGCTGTGCGCCGTGCCAGTAGTAGCCGCCCAGATGCACGTCGGCGGTGCCCACGTCGGTCTGTCCGGTGGTGAGGTCGTAGATGTAGAGGCGGTTGTCGAGGGCATTCTCGTCGTTGGGCACGATGTAGTAGGCGCGGTTCATCGCTTCGTCGCTCCGGCTGCCTACGGGCCACCAGTCTTCCGGCAGCATGTCCAGATAGTCGTCGGCGGTCGTCTGCGTGGCCTCGGCCGTCAGGGCCAGGCTGTCGCCGATGGGCGTCGGCGTGTTGTCGTTGCGCGACATCAGCCATGCCACCGCCAGCAGCCCGGCCACCCCGAGGACAATCAGGATCCACTCTGGAGCGGAGTTGGAGGGGCTCTTCTTGTTTTCGTCAGGAGTGTTCACCTTTTTGCTATGCTTTCAGTTTCTTGTAATGGATGCGGTGCGGCATGTCGTCGCCCAGGCGCTTTTTGCGGTTTTCCTCATATTCGCTGTATCCGCCCTCGAAGAAGTAGACCTGCGAGTCGCCTTCGAAGGCCAGGATGTGGGTGCAGATGCGGTCGAGGAACCACCGGTCGTGGCTGATCACGACGGCACAGCCGGCGAAGTTTTCCAGACCTTCCTCCAGGGCGCGCATGGTGTTGACGTCGATGTCGTTGGTGGGCTCGTCGAGCAGCAGCACGTTGGCTTCGCTTTTCAGCGTGAGGGCCAGGTGCAGGCGGTTGCGCTCGCCGCCGCTGAGCACGCCGACCTTCTTCTGCTGGTCGGTGCCGGTGAAGTTGAAGCGCGAGATGTAGGCGCGCGAGTTGACCAGCCGGCCGCCGACCTGCAGGTTTTCGTTGCCGCCGCTGATCATCTCGTAGACCGTCTTCTCGGGGTCGATCTGGGCATGCTGCTGGTCGATGTAGCCCAGCTTCACGGTTTCGCCCACTTCGAAGGTGCCGGTGTCGGGCTTCTCCAGACCCATAATCAGGCGGAACAGCGTCGTCTTGCCGCAACCGTTGGGGCCGATGATGCCGACGATGCCTGCGGGCGGCAGCGAGAAGGTGAGGTTCTCGTACAGCAGCTTGTCGCCGTAGGCTTTGCTGACACCGTTCACTTCCAGCACTTTGTTGCCCAGGCGCGGGCCGTTGGGGATGAAGATCTCGAGGTTCTGCTCTTTCTCTTTCACATCTTCGTTGAGGAGGCGGTCGTAGGCGGCCAGACGGGCTTTGCCCTTGGCGTGGCGCGCCTTGGGGGCCATGCGTACCCACTCCAACTCGCGCTGCAGGGTCTTGCGGCGTTTGCTTTCTTGCTTTTCCTCCATGGCCAGACGGGCGGTTTTCTGCTCCAGCCAGCTGCTGTAGTTGCCTTTCCAAGGGATGCCTTCGCCACGGTCGAGTTCGAGGATCCACCCCGCCACATGGTCGAGGAAGTAGCGGTCGTGGGTGACGGCGATGACGGTGCCTTTGTACTGCTGGAGGTGCTGTTCGAGCCAGTCGATGCTCTCGGCGTCGAGGTGGTTGGTGGGCTCGTCGAGCAGAAGGATGTCGGGTTCTTGCAGCAGCAGGCGACAGAGGGCCACACGGCGGCGTTCGCCGCCGCTGAGGTTTTTCACCAGCTGGTCTTCGTCGGGACAGCGCAGGGCGTCCATGGCGCGGTCGAGGCGCTGGTCCAGGTTCCAGGCGTCGTGGGCTTCGAGCAGCTCGGTGAGCTCGCCCTGACGCTCGATCAGCTTGTCGAAGTCGGCATCGGGATCGGCAAAGGCGTTGTTCACGTCGTCGTATTCTTTCAGCAGGTTCACCGTTTCCTGCACGGCCTCCTGCACCACCTCTTTCACGGTCTTGGTGTCGTCCAGCTTGGGCTCCTGCTCGAGGTAGCCCACCGAGTAGCCCGGGGCGAACACTACTTCTCCCTGGTAGTCTTTGTCCACGCCGGCGATGATTTTCATCAGGCTTGACTTGCCGCTGCCGTTGAGGCCTATGATGCCGATTTTGGCGCCATAGAAGAAGGAGAGGTATATGTCTTTCAGTATCTGTCGGCTGGGAGGGATGAGCTTTCCGACGCCGACCATCGAGAAAATGATTTTTTTGTCGTCTGCCATGGGGTGTATATTTTTTATGTATAACGCGCCTGAGGATAGATTATTGTGTCAGAGGCAGGAGGGAGGCAGGATCAGCCTTCGGAGATGCGTCCGTCGGCACCGCGATGGTAGTGGGTGAAGTGCTCTTCCACTTTCTGGAGGAAGGGGCTGAGGCTATGCACGGAGGTGCCCACACGGTTGTCGCAGGTGACGCAGAGGCGTCGGCGGGAGCGCGACAGGGCGACGAACAGCTTGCGGGCGTCCTCCTGGATGTCTTTCTCGGTCCAGCTCCGGCTGGCAGGATAGTTGCCGTCTATGGCCCGGTAGACGATCACGGTGTCGAACTCCAAGCCTTTGGCTTTGTGCACAGTCGAGATGATGAAGTGCTCTTTCAGGCTGTTGCCGCAGAGGTCGGCTTCCTTGAGTGTGCACATGGCACCGGTGTAGCGCTCCAGCTGTCGGCCGAGGGTGGGGTAGAGGTCGTTGCGGATCAGGTCGGCATCGAGGAAGTGTATCAGGTGGCTCCATTTCTCGATGGCGTCGATGCGCTTGTCGGCAAGCAGCTGCCGGTAGGCATATTCCAGCTCTTCGATGATGCTGCCGGCTTCACGGCGCAGGGTGTCCGTCCCATGCTGGTGGATGTCGCGGTAGCGCTCGGTGAATTTGTCGAGGATCTTGCGGTGTTCGTCGATGAAGAGGCTCTGCCGGGTGACGATCTGCATGCCGATGCGGTGGCAGTATTGCAGGAGGGAGAGGGTGGCCATGATGTCGTCGTCGGCACGGTGGCTGTTGACGCCTTCCAGATGGAGCGACTCGATGAGGTTGACCAGCTTGTAGTGTCGCAGGCGCGGCCGTACCAGGCGGATGTATTTCAGGGTGTCGAAATGGCGCGGACATAGGGCGGCGAGGTCTAGGTCGGGACATTCGCGCTGCAGGTTGTGCTGCAGGATCCGGTAGTCGTAGCCCACGTTGTGGCCTACAAGGGCGCGGCCGCCGCAGTATTCGATGAAGCGGCGCAGACCTTCGGCACGCGGGTGGCGTGGGCCTTGGCGATAGACTTCGATCATCGGATTGGGATGGCCGCCGACGGTGGGTGGCAGCTCCCTGTCGGTTTCAAGGATGATGTTGAACGGGCGCCCCACCTGTCGTCCCTGTCGCACGCGGATGGCGGCAATCTGGATGATGTCGTCGGTGGTGGGGTCGAGGCCGGTGGTCTCGGTGTCGAAGATCACAATCTCCTCGTCGTCGTAGAGGTGCACCATCTGTTGCACATACGACGAGTCGGGCCACTCGAGGAAGTCGGTGGGCAGCAGGGCCATGCTCCTCACCTCGCGCATGAACGAGCGGGCCTCGGTGTAGGTGGGCAGCACCTTCAGCGACCAGAAGATACGGGCCCAGGCAATGAATACGCTCTCGTCGTTGAGCACGCACAGGTGAGCCAGCAGCATGCGTACGGCGGGCAGCGAGAAAAGGTCGGTGCCGCTGATTTTGAAATGCTCAATGCCTAGCGCCGTCATGGTGTCGCTCACTTCGTCGGCTTCATGGTTGGTGCTGACAAGGATGGCTACACGGCCTTCGGGGTCGGTTTGTCCGTAGCGCTGTGCAAAACGGGCGGTGTAGTAGGCTTGCAGACGGCCGTCGTCGACGTTGAGCAGGCAGAGGTCCTGCTTCTCTTTGGCGGTGGTGCTGTCGGTGGTGGGCAACAGGTCGCGGCTGATGTGGAGGTTGCGGACGGCATAGTCGTTCTGCAGGTCGAGCAGGTAGCGCGGCGAGCGGTAGTTGCAGTACAGGTGGTGGATATGTCCGCGGCAGCGCTGTTTGATCTGCTCCAGTGTCTCGAGTTTGGCGCCGATGAAGGAGAAAATGGCCTGCTGGTCGTCGCCGAGATAGACGATGGTGGCGTCGTCGGTGGCCAGCAGGTCGACGATGGCAAACTGCAGTGCGTTGAGGTCTTGTACCTCATCAATCTCGATCCATTGGTAGCGGCCATGTTCGCGGTTCGCCTTCAGGTGCTCATAGGCCAGCACCAGAAGGTCGTCGTAGTCGAGCAGGTCGTTCTCTTCTTTGTATTGTTCGTAGGCGCGCGCCAGGCGCATGGAATGCACGACAGGTATCTCGTGCATCACCGAATAGCGCGCCGACAGCTCGTCGACATGGGTGTAGATGTAGGCCAGCGAGGTGTTGGTCCGCGGCATGCCGAGCACGTCGCAAAGACGGATGGTGGCGCTGGTGTGCAGAAGCTCGTTGTGCAGGATCAGCGCGTCGTCGGTGCCCAGGGCGGCTTGCCGCAGCGCATGCTGGAAGCGCATCAGCTCGGTGGAACGGCTTTTGACCTGCAATTTGATGCAGAGCTCTTCCTGCACGATATTGTCGACGTCGCCTTCGTCGATGATGGCGCTGTTGTGGTTGACGACACCTTCGGTGAAGAGCACCTGCGAGCAGAAGCGGTGGATGTTGCCCACAAAGAGTTCGTCGGGCACGGGGTTGCCGGTGCGGTCGGCGATGCGTTGTGCCATACCCTTGGCAGCACGGTTGGTGAAGGTGAGGCAGAGCATGTCTCGATATTCCACACCGCTGGCATGGGCATGCACCACGCGTTCGGTCAGGATGTCGGTTTTGCCGCATCCCGGCGGTGCCAGCACCAGATGCCGTCCGCCGCGGATGGCGATGGCCTCCTGCTGCCACGGGTCGAAGGTTCGTTCCATAAAAAATCTATAATCGTTTAAGCCACAGGTCCAAGAAACGGTCGTATATGATGTATCCTTCGGTCTGGCGGTAGACAAGTTCTTTGTCGAGGAGGATGTCGAGCGCTGTTTTTATGCTGCTGGCACTGGACAGGTGGTGTCTTTTCAGGAAGTCTTTCCCGGTGGGTTCTTCCACGAGTCCGTCTTTGGCAATGGCTTTGAGCACCGCAAACTGGTTGTTGGTCAGGAATTGCGTCAGACTTTCGTACTGAGGAGACTTGGATTCTGCCACGGAGAGGATGGCGTTGTTCAGTTGTTCGATACTGTTGATCGTCTTGTAGTTTTCGTACAGACGGTTCAGTACCGATTGGATATACCATGTGTATCCGTTGAAAGTGGTGTAGAGGGAGTGGAACGCCCCGTTGTCCAGATGGCCGCCTTTTTTTTCGAAGAACGCGTTGGCAAATTTGTAGTATTCGGTCTCGTCTATGGGCTTGAGATTCATGAGATCGGTACTTTGATAGAATGGCCTTTTGGGCGAGATGAACATCTCCGACATCAGGTGCTGTTTGCTGCCGGAGAAGACAAAGTGCACATTGTTCAAAAACTGTATGTGCGACCGCAGAAGGGCTTCGGTACCGGTTTCTGGATAGGAGGCAATCTGCTGGAATTCGTCGATGGCAACAAAGACTTCTTTCCCTAGATGATTCAGTTGGTTGAATATCTTTCCCAGGGACACTTCCGATTGCGATGAGTCGATGTTGACGGTTACGTTTGGCAGACCCGTCATGCTGTCCAGACCAACCATAGGCCGCAAAGCCGCCATGAGGTCCAGAACCTTTTTCCCGAATGCTTTGCCTTTCGACATGGCCGTGTTCAGCACGGCAGAGCCGAGCATGCTTGCCAGTTCCTGCTGTTTCTTGGTGGGAAAGATGTCGATATATAGGCAGAGGGCATCTTTGTTTTCTGATTGAATGTACTGAAAAGTATGCCAAATCAAGCCTGTTTTTCCTAATCTTCTAGGGGAAATCAGGGTGATATTTCGCCCATTGTAGAGCGCGGAGACCATCGAACGGGTTTCTTCTTTGCGGTCGCAGAAATATTCTGGACCATTGTAACCCTGATAGATAAATGGGTTTATGTTTTTTTTGTTCATATTTTTGTCTGTTTTAGGCGGTTATATTATATTACGTAAATTCCGTTACGTAAATTCCGTAATGCAAAGGTACGACTTTTTTTGAAAACGGAGGTCGTGGATGCAAAAAAAGCTGCGGCAGGCGCTTTTGCGCCTGGCCGCAGCTATGTATAATCGAAGAAAGTTTTTTACTCGGAGAGGAGTGTACTGTCAGTTGAAGTTGGCAAAGAATTGGCCGTTTCGGTGACAACGGCTTCGGTTGCGGCAGGGTCTGCTGAAGGCTTGCTGACGGTGAGAAGCACAGTGTTGAATCCGAAGGTTTGGAAGAGCGTTTCGAGACGTTTCAGACCGCTTTCCTCGGCTTTCTGTAGGATGCCGAATTCGAGGGCATTTTTTTCCAACATCTTACGGCCTTTCACCTTGACTTGTTTAAGGCTCTCGTCGGTCCAATTCCCATCCCTATACTCTATCTCATAGTCCGAAGGATTGGTGATGATGTCAAACACCTCGACAGGAGGCAGGGTTAGTTTCAGAGTATCGCCATCGACAACGATGTCGCCTTCCTTAAGTTTGCCCAAGTCAAAACCGGCACGGACTCGTCCTTTGGCAATCAAAATGACCTCATTCGTCCTTTTACCGATGACACCGGCAACCTTTTTAGTGCCTCTCAAGGCCATCTCTTCGTAGTAGGTAGAACTGGTGAATTCGCCAATCTTCTTCACCTCTTCCACCACGTTGGCAGTCTTTTCGATGGTGAGAGGATTGCGTTTGAGGAAGTCCAAGACATTGGTATACTTATATGCAGCATACAATCCCGCTGCAACGACGGCCAACACCAAAACTAGTGTGATAATTAATTTGGTCTTTTTCATTGACTATTCCTCCCCGAATTTAATGTTGATGACTTGGAAACCCATCTGCGACAGAAGCGCGGTGAAGACCTCTTTGGTGTTCTGCTCGGCATCTTCAAGAATGCCCAAGTTGGGCACGTCCTCACGGATATCCTTTTCGCCAAGCCGCATAATATAGTTCCTCTCTTCGGGAGAGAAGCGGCTACGGAAAAATCCGTAGTTCTCAAACACCGTGGTGGTCTCCTCTGCGGGCATGTTAAACGAGAGGAGTTCGGCGTGCGGCAGACGCACGGTAACACTCTTGCCGTCGACTTGAACCTGATCAGCGGTGAAGTTGTCAAGCTTCACACCAGCTTTGAGATAGGCCGTGCTTCGGAAAAGAATTTTGCGGTCACCTATGGCAAACGTCTGCTTATCATCGCACTTGACAATTTTCTTTACGGTGTACTCCACTGTACCCAGCTCTGCTGTCGATGCCATGTTTTGCACTCGTCCAATGACGTCTTGCTCTGGATTGCTTTTGCAGCCCACCAGCATCAGTATCGCCACCGTCAAACAGGGAAAGCTCAATCTTATTTTCATGTCATTAATGAATTAGAACCAATTAATTGACTTCTGTTTGTGCACCAGCGGCATTTTTTTCGGCAATGACCCTTTCGACAATGTCGATGACACGGTCGTCGAGCTTCGACTGCTTTATGACGCCCCAAATGGCGGGAACAGCAACCGGCCACGCTACCAGCAACGCGGCGGCAGTAGGAATGGCATATTGTCCGAATAGGCCAATACCCGCCTTCACCTCTATCTTGCCTTCAACGTCGGTCATCGTCACCTTGAGGGCCGACTGCAGTCCGACCACTTTCTTGAACAAGTTGCCGTTGGTTAACGAAATGTCGTGAATTCGGCCTTCTATAAGACTGCATTGGGTCTCAAAGCCGTCGTTGCGGAAATCTTCAACGATAGCTTCCTCAATCTGGGGAATCCATGCGGGATCCGCTTCAAACACCCGTTTCGAGGTCAAGGGGTTGACATCGTCAATCTTTTCCGACAGATTGGCGTCTTTCACCTTTTGAACCACTTCAGAGTCTTTCACTTTCTGAATCAGCTCGGCCCCTTTTTCTTTGAGGTCGTCAAAATCAAATGATGGCATAATTGTAAATAATTGATGGTTAATAATGTATAAAGGTCAGATTTGAGAAATATTCAAACTTTTTCTAACGGGCATTACCAGCTTCCTTTTGCAGAGCCGCCGCCGTTGTTGGATCCACCTCCGAGTTTGGGCTTGCCGCCATTATTCCCGCCAAGTTTGGGTTTGCTGCTTGCGTTGCCTCCCAACTTGGGCTTGGCAGCCGCCGATTTGCCCAATGTGGGTTTTTGCTGATCGTCGTCATCGTCATCTTCTTTTTTCTTTTCAATAATCTTTTCGACGACCTTTGTGCCAACCACACCGGCAGCCACTCCAGCTGCGGCACCAAGCCAAGCATTGCTCTTCTTGCCAACAAGATTCGAGAGCAGCTCTGTACCCATACCCGACATGTCTCCCATCATATTGGGATTTTGGGCATAAGGATTCCCATTGGGATACATGTTACCGTTCATCATATTGGGATTCTGGGCATAAGGATTGCTGTTGGGATACATGTTGCCGTTCATCATATTGGGATTCTGGGCATAAGGATTCCCATTGGGATACATGTTACCGTTCATCATATTGGGATCCTGGGCATAAGGATTGCCGTTGGGATACATGACGTTGGCTCCTTCTTGAGCATCATCCATCATGTCGTTGACACCCATCATATTGGGGGCCTGACCATATTGAGACCTATTGGCATTCATCTCAGGCTCTCCTCCCATCAGTCCACTCGCCATGTTGGGCCATTGCGGATTGGGTGTCGGATGGACATACGTTTCATGCGATTCGCTCACACGGGGGCGCTGTCCGGCATCTGATGGCCCGACAGGGGACTGGGCTTCATTGTTATCATGATGGCTGTTTTTCTTATTCTTTGAAACGAAAAAGAAAATCACAAGGACTAAAAGAGCCACCAATATGTACACCCATACCGGAAAGCCAAGGGAACTTTCGGTGTCAGATATGTCTGAGGCAGGAGCTGCAGCCGCATTACTGGATGCGTCTGCATCTGACATATTGTTCATGTACTCAAGCACAGCAACGATGCCGCCATAATAATCGTTCTCCTTGAAATGAGGTATCATCTCCTGGTTGACGATCCTGGAGCAGACATCGCTGGAGAACACATCTTCCAGGTCTGGGCTGGACTTCAACATCACTTCGCCGCTTTCGTTAGCCGACTTCGGCTTGACCAGGATAAGCATGCCGTTTTCATCGGTCACACCCCACGACGAGCCAACCCGAGCAGCATAATCGTCGATTGTATAGCGGCCAAAGGTGGGTACAATACACACCGCTATCTCTGTGGAATAGTAGTCGCACATGCTCTTCACATCGCTGCGCAACTGATTCAGTTGGTCCCTTGTCAACAAATTGGCATAGTCGTTGACGTAGGAGTCGATGCGCTGCGGTATATTCTGTGCAAATGCACTCATCGCTGTAAAGAGAAATACCGCCAGCAGCGATAATAATCTAATCTTTAGAAGGGGGTGGGTAATTTTAACTCTTTTCATTTGTTATATTATTTTGATTAGACAAAAATTTTATCACAAATCAAACAATACGTTATATATCCCATTCGGTATCGCCAGAGGAGAGCGCCTGCTTCACCTGCCCGATGTCGGCCAGGTTTTTAAATGGACTCTGTGCAGCGAGGGCGTTGATGCTCTGCAGGCTCATGGCGAGCATCTCGGTGTTGCCGGTGCGCAACGCCTCGTCCACAGCCTCAAACTGTTTGCTGAAGATGGCGCTGCGCTCGTCGAAGGTTTTTTCCAGATAGGCCTTGATGCATTCCGTTGTAGCGTTGATTTGGGCGATGGCCACGTCGCGCTGGGCGCGTATCTCC
The DNA here is from genome assembly GCA_937886715.1 of uncultured Bacteroidales bacterium. Taxonomy (GTDB): domain Bacteria; phylum Bacteroidota; class Bacteroidia; order Bacteroidales; family P3; genus Colimorpha. Next base: position 55,679 of record CAKZZD010000002.1, read on the forward strand.
TCCTGCTTGGTTTCCTGCTCGGCTACGTATTTCACCGTGTCGCTGGCCACCTCGCCAAGGGCTGTAAGCGCCGCCACCACCTCTTCGGGATTCTGGAATCCACCTTCGGCCGCGGATTTCACGGTATCGGACAACTTGCTTGTGCTGTCTTCGAAGAAGGTGTCCTCATCGTCCGCGCATTCGGCGGGCAGTGTCTCTGCCTCTACCACCACCTCCTCTTCCGACAGGTTTGTGTCGACGGATGCGTCGGGACAAATCTTCTCCATTGTCTGTGACATGATTCCCATTGCCTCGCCGTATTTGCCATCGGTGGCAGTATTGACGGCATTGAGGACGGTGTTTCCGTAGAGGCCGAGCATCTCTTTGCCTGTCACCAGCACCGACTTGGGTTCCTCGCCGGCTTCCTTGCGGTTTTTGGTGCCTTCAATCTGCTGCTTCACTTTGTCGGCCACCTCGGTGACGGTGTCGCCGTATTTGTTCCACAGGTCAGTACCGGTCTTGACGATTTTCTTAATGTCGATTTTCATAGGTCTTTGTTTAGCACTTTCTCGGTTTTTGCGATCACCACGTTGGATGCTTGGCTGATATTGCCCTCCTCGTCAAGAATGGGTGTCTGCGCCAGCTCGCTCATCGACTTCACGGCGATGGCCGTCTGTTGGAAGGTTTCCAGCATTTGTGGGTTCTGCGGATTGAAACAATCCACAAATGGTTCCATTCGTCCGAGCAACATGATGGCACGTGTTTCGAGCTCCTCGGTGAGGTTCTGCATCTCCAATACGCGTGCCTTGATGGCATTCAATGCCACCCAGCTTTGCTCCGTTTCGGCTGCCCATTTCTTGATGTCGGCCAGATATTGCTCGCTCTCGGTGTTCTTGCGGGCATAGAATGCCGATGCCAGTGTGCCGACAGCGACGATGGCAAGTCCAGCTGTCGCGGTAGCCGTGATTGTGGCCATCACGGCCGCTCCTGCCGCCATCCCACCACCACCAGCCGCTACGGCGCCTCCTCCCAGCCAGGCCAGTACGGCGTTGCTGGCGGCGGCACCCGACAGGGCGCTGATGGCCGTGCCGGTGCTGGCGGCACCCACAGCGGTGACGGCAGCGGTGACGGCAGCGGGAGTGCCCACCAGCCCGATGGCGGCAAAGCCTCCGCCCACGGCCAGCACCTTGGCGGCTTGCGAGGCCTGCATGTCCACCTGCTTCATCTCGGCCAGCTCTTCGGGTTTGATGTCTATCTCGCGCAGGAAGCCGTATTCTTTGTCTTTCGCCCGCTGGCCCATACGGTCCAGGAATCCGAGGAATGTGCCTACAGTCCGCTTCAAAGCACGCAGGCGCATCTTGCCGAACACATCCAACGTCTCGTTCAGGTCGTCGCGCAGCGCTTCGTTGGTGGCCTCTATCTCGGCCTTCAGCGTGTCGGCCTCCTCTTTGTTGGTGATGGACTTCTTGCGGTCCTGCACGGCTTGCACGCCGCTCACTACCTTCAGTCCTTTGACCGTTATCTTGCCGGTCTTGCGTGCTGCGTCGAGGGTGGCGCTGAGTGCCTCCTGCCGGGTGCCGGCGTCGGTGACGAACAGCTGCGAGTAGTCCTTCGCGTCCACCACCGCTTGTTTCGTCCAGTCGGTGGCGTCCAGGAAAGCCTGCTGCGACCATTCCGAGGCATCCTTGGTGGCTTGCGAGGTCCACACCGAGGCATCCTTGACCGCTTGTTGGGTCCAGTCGGCCGCCTCTTTGATCGCTTTGCCGGCGCTGTTCTTTAGTTTGTTGATGTCAATAAATGCCATATAGCGTTGTTGTTTCAGTCGGTAATTCCATAGAGGCCCCGCCAATATGCCGACTTGTCGGGACGGATAAGGTACTCTTGTGTGTGAAGTCCGGGAGTTTGTCTGTGTTCCAACTGTCGGCTCAGCACGTCGGCGATGGCGACGATGGCACTGTACACCTTGTCGTCGAAGACCATCAGCTTGTAGGAGGCCGAGAGCTGCAACACGTTGGCCTGGGTACAGCTCTGCAGGTAGCGGGACAGATTTACTTCCTGCAACGGTGGCTGCACCTGGTGGGCATCGAGGGTGAGTCCCTTCCGGTCGAAGGCGGCCTTCATGTCGTCGTAGAGCCGCCGGACGGTGGTGCGGTCGGGGGCAATGCCTCCCTCGAAGTCGAAGCGATCCTCGCCGGTCGCTCCGCCGAACTCGAAGTGCAAGTCGGTCTTGTTCTTTACTCGTTGTTCGCCTACGACGACGATGATCCAGTCGTCCTTGCCTCGTCCGTCGAGTATGTGGCTGGCGAAACGCTGGAAGGCGGGGTTGGCTTGTGTCTCCTCGTTGGCGGAGTAGAAGGTGCAGCGCTTCGTGCGGTCGTAGTGCTGCATGGAGTAGAACTCGTTGGCCACATAGTTGAAACCGCCGAGCTGGGCGATGTGCCAGTCGAAATAGCTCAGCCCGTTGTCGCCCACGCCGATGGGGTTGACGATGGTGATGCTGGAGCCGCGCTCCACGTGGCTTCCGTACTCCTCATTGGCATAGTATTGATTCACCACCATCAGGTCGGTTTTGGGTCCTTTGGGCAGTGCCGCAGCCAGGTTCTTGATGCGCAGGTTGGACGTTGCCGCTACCGACTTGACGATTTCCTCCACCGTCAGGTTCAGTTTCAGCGTCAGGTCGCCGAAGCTGATGTTGAGCGCAGGCCAATACAACTCTTCGCGTTTCAGGCTTTTTACGAGCATCATCTCGTTGATGGCGGTAGCGTTGTCAAGCAGTTCTTTTTCCTTTTCTTCCTGTTCCATCACTTCGCTGAAGCCCGAACCGATAAGACCGGCGGGGACAGCGAAGATGGCAATGCCGAGCAGTCCCACCAGGCAGGCAATGATCTGCCCAATGAGGGTGACGGGCGGTGTGTCGGCGAAGCCGCCGGGGTCGCCGATATATTGGGCAAAGGCCCACACCACGCTGCGCCAGCCGTTGTCGTAGACCTCCGGCTGTGCCTCGTGCTCGACAAAGAAGAGGATGAACGACAGGATGAGCGTCACGATGGTGAGGAACTGCAGCGACACCCACAGCTCGCGCCCTTTGCTGCTGACGGCCTTACTCAGCACGCGAAGGCCTTCATGTAGCGGAACACGCGCATCAGTCGGGCGATACGCAGCGCCTTGAGCAGCGAGTATGGGATGGGCAACAGGAAGGCGACGTAGAAAGTGTAGGTCGACAGAACGTCGATCAGCCCATAGAATGAGAAGCAATAGCGCACTGCCCCAAAATCCCTTGTATTTCGGGTCGACTAGGTCGGCGCACCAGATGCGCAGCGTCACCTCGATGGTGAAGAAAATGGTGGTGAAGAGGTCGATGGCGTACAGCCAGTGGCCATAGCGCTGGCTGACACCGTCGAAGGTGGAGAGGAACACCTCGACGGTGCTGACCACGATGAGGCCGATGATGATCCAGTCGACGATGTTCTGCCATTGCCGTGTGCGCAGGTTGTCGTCGAAGACAAGCGCCAGTTGTCGTTTCAGTTTTTGCATCTATTCAGAATTAACGCATTAACACACTAACGCATTAACCATTAACACATTAACGCATTCACACATTCACTCAGCCGTGTACTTCACCCTGTAGTATTCAGCCTTGGGGGTGACGGAGAGCACCTCCAGCCACAGGTAGTTGGAGTAGCGAAAACGCTCGTTGTCGAAGCCGAGGTACACCTTGGTGAGTCCCTTGGTGGGGATGCGGCCGTTGCACGACTGGGTGCCCATCAGCGAGAGGTCGATGTTGTACTTGAGGTTGGCTGGTGCCTGTCCGTCCTGGAACTTCTTGGCTTCGGCCTGGTTGGTGAAGACATAGACGTTGCAATAGGCCTCCTCCTCGCGTGCGGGGACATTGCCGTAAAGCAACTCGCGGAAGAGGTTGCTGTGACTCTTGTTGGTCTCGTAGAGGGGCAACCCCAGGAACTTAACCTTCTTGTATGACTTGGTTACCCGATCGCCGAATTCGCCGTCGCTGCTCACGCTGCCCTCGTTGGTGGAGATGCGCAGGCTGTAGAGCAGGTCGGTGCATCCGCGCGGCACGTTGAGCGTGATGACAGCGCGCGACGAGCCGCCGAAGAAGGCCTTGCCCACCGAGCGCAACGTTGCCTTGCGAGGCTCCTCGAAAAGGCTCTTCGTCTCGATACCCTGTAGCTTAACGGCCATGAAGTCGCCTGCCGAGCAGTCGACGGTGTCGACCCTGATGTTCTTCTTCTCATGCATCTGTCTCACGTCGGAGTACCGCTGACTCACGTCGAGATCGATGTAGGCGGTGCCCTTGGGGGTGAGTTCGAGCAGGTAGACAGCGCTATTCTTGATGGCCAGCGAGTCGCGCAACTGTTTCTTGCCGACGTATGTTTTGAGGATCTGGCGGGCGTCGGCATTGATGATCCGCATCGTCACATTGCCGCCGGTGGCGAAGGTGTAGTACAGCTGTGTGCCTTTCTGCAGATACACCGGCCATGTGGTCGCCTTCTCAATCAGGAGGTCGCTCTGGCTGAGGCAGGGGAACTTCATGTGCTCCAGCTCGCCGCCCAGCATCGTTTCTATGGCCGTGCGCATCGAGTCGGTGCGCGCCTGCAGCAGCATGCTCTCGCGCCGCCCTTCGGCATCCATCTCGCTGCCATCGTAGGTGTACTCCAGCTCGCCACACAGCTTGGCCAGCTCGGCGAGGCGCTCCTCGCTCTTGCTGACGGCATAGCTCTGCATCAGGGCGTCGGCATCGCTCAGCCGCTCCTGGGCCTCGCCGTAGAGCTGTGCCTCGGCGGCAGGCATATGGGGATTTTTGTACTCGCTGTCGCCAAACAGGCCCAGCTTGTTCTGGCCCGATTGGCCACCACAGGCACCGAGCAGCAGCACGACGGCCACCATTCCAAGTTTCTTCAGGAGCTTGCCGGTCAACTTGCCGAGTAGACGGTTCTTGACACGTTTGCCTGCTTTACCTTTTCTCACGGCATCCACGTCGCCCAGTATGCGGGCGGTCTTGTAGAGGGCCGATCTTGTTTTCGATATAGACATGGGGGGTAATGCGTTAATGCGTTAATGCGTTAATGCGTTCCTGTCACTTCTTCTTTGCCCGTTCGCGTTCGCGCTTCAGGGCGTCGTTGGTGCGCTCGATTTCGCGCTTCAGGCTTTCGATGCGGCGGTCGTGGCTGGCGGCGTGGTCTATCTTCTGCTTGCGATAGTTGGCCTTACTGCTTGGCGAGCTGGCGTTTTTGACGTAGCCTGCATAGCGTTCGTTGTCTTTCTTCTTGGCCTCGCGTTCCTTGGCCACCTGGGCCCGCAGGTCGATGAGGCGCTTGCGGTAGTATTCTACACTCATGGTCTGTTTTGTTCTAATATAAATATGGTACCCTGCGGCAGGTCACCCCGCCGCAGGATAGGACGATGCTTTTTTACTTGGCATACTTGGCCTTGAGGGCATCCATGTCGGCTTTCTTGGCATTCTTCGGGATCTCGGGCAGCTTGGCGAGGGTCATCTCGTCGAGGGCCAGCACGAAGTCGTCGGCCGAAGCCACCTGGACCTTCAGACCGAAGTTGGTCATCATGTCCTTCTCGAAACCGCCGACGGTCTTGCTGCCGCGGCATTCGTAACTGCCGGTCTTGGTGGCGATCTCGCTCACCTTCTCTTCGCCGGTCAGGCGTTTCTGTCCCTGGTACACACGCAGCGTGCCACCGAATTCGTCTTTGAACCTCTTGCAGAGGGTCGACACCAAAAGGCGTCCATCAACTTTGATTTCCATAATTTAAAAACGTTTTAATTGGTTTATAAAAAGGTGTTTATTTCCATTCTCCTTTCTTGCACCCGTCGGCTTCGCACTTCTTGTTGAAAGCGGCCAGGGTCATCTCGTCGGCGCCGCCGCTGGTGTAGTAACGGCTTCCGTTCTTCTCTGTGTAACAAACCTGTACGTACAGTCCGAATACGGTGTCGAATTCTTTCTCCAGCGTCTTGATCTTCTTGTTGCCGCTGATGGAGATGTCGCCACCCGAATCGGCACGGCGCACCGAGGCGAGGGTCTTGTCAACGTCGATGCCGCTGATACTCTCGCCTTTAGCCACCGCCTGGCGGGCATAACTGTAGCAAATCTTCAGTCTCAGGTAGGGGAACTGCTTGTTGAATTCTTTCATCAAGGTCCCGATCTTCTTGTTGCCCGTCACCGACAGTTCGCCGCTTTTGGCTGCCGCCGGCTTGGCCGTCGTCGTGGTCTTCTTCACCGCCGGCTTGGCAGCCGTGGTTTTCTTGGCCGCAGGCTTGGCGGCAGGTTTCTTGGTCGTTGTTGCCATATTGCTGATTGTTTTTTCCCTTACACTTTATTAAATATTGGATTTCTCGTCGTCACTTGATGATTTCGAATTCGGTGCGGCGGTTCTCCGGTGCCATAGGGTCGTCGGCATTCTTGGGTTTGCTGCTGCCGAAGCCGGCGGCCTCCAGGCGGTCGGCCTCCACGCCCTCGTGCTCCACCAGGAAGGTGACGGCGGCCTGCGCACGGGCCTCGCTGAGCTTCTGGTTCACCTTGGCGTCGCCCTCGGCGCTGGTGTGGCCGCTGATGCGCAGCTTCATCTCGGGATACTGCTTCATCAGCTTGGCCAGGTCGTGCAGCACAAACTCGGCGTCGCGGCTCAGGTCGGCCTTGCCTTTCTTGAACTCGGCGGCGTTGAAGTGTTCCTCGATCTCGGCCAGCTGCTGCACGTAGAGGGTGTCATGCACCTCGACGATGACCTCCTGGGTCTGTACCACGGTGTCGCGCACCACGATGGTCTCGGGCTCCTTGGGCTGGCAGCTGCGCATCAGCAGGAAGATGATGACGGCAGCCGCGATGAGGCCAAGCAGGATCCACAGCCATGCCATCGACTTCTTCTTCGCCGGCACCACGACGGGCTTGAGATCCTCTTTCTTGGGCGGCACATAGCCGTTGAGGTACTCCAGGCGGAACGACCCTTTCTTGCCACCACCCTCGGCCTCTTCGAACTGGGCCACCTCAATGCCGTACTGTGCGGCGTGGCTCACCAGCCGCTCGAAGCTGGGCTTGGTCCACATCTTGACCACGGCCACCTTCGTGCCGTCGCCCATCGTCAGCAACTCGTCGTCCTTCTGGAAGAAACCGTCCCAGTTGGCGTCAGTGCCTTTTTCGCCGGCGCGGACGAAGTTGATCTTCACTCCGCTGTCGGGGTTTAGCTCGTTAGGGAAGGCCTTTTGAAGGTCTTCCATCGTGGCCTGGGGGTACATCACCATATAGGCGTGCATGATGCCCAGGGCTGTGCGGTTTTGCGCTTTACCGTAAACGCGTACTTTGTTTACCATATTTTGTTCGTTTTTAATTGTTTATTTTGTCATGTCAATTGTTTTATGTAATTTTGCAGTCGAATTGCAAATTTGCATAAAATACATTTTGTGTTATGATAGACAGAAAGTTAAAAGATTCGATAAAGGAAAATATAGCCTATTTCCCTATTGTCACTGTCACGGGACCTCGTCAGTCGGGCAAGACGACACTCATCCGGACTATGTTTCCCGAAATGCCGTACTATTCGCTCGAAAATCCCGACACTTTGGCTATGGCTATGAACGACCCGATGGCCTTCCTGATGCAACACTCAGAGGGAATGGTTCTCGACGAGGTGCAGAACGCTCCCCAGTTGCTCTCCTACCTACAGGGCGTTGTCGACGAGCATCGCGACAGGAAATATATCCTTTCGGGCAGTTCGCAGTTCAGCTTGCAGAACAGCATCTCCCAGTCGCTGGCAGGCCGCACAGCGGTGCTCGAACTGCTTCCTGTGTCGCTTGCCGAACTGAACGGTATTGCGCCGCTGGATGATCCCGACCACCTGACCTTTTCGGGTTTCTACCCGGCGGTGATGGCTGGCGACAACGTCCCTCACCTGTTCTATCCCGCCTATGTACGCACCTATCTCGAACGTGATGTCCGCAGCCTCTTGCAGGTTAAAGACCTCTATCGGTTCCAGACATTCCTCCGCCTCTGTGCCGGCAGGGTGGGGAGCCTCTTCAATGCCAGCGAACTCTCCAACGAGGTGGGCGTGTCGGTCAACACGGTTCTTTCATGGCTTTCCATACTGCAGGCTTCCTATATAGTCTTCTTGCTGCATCCTTATTTCGAAAACTCGCGCAAGCGGCTCACCAAGACGCCGAAACTCTACTTCCACGACACGGGGCTTGCCTGCTACCTGCTGGGCATCGGGTCGGAGCAGCAGCTTGCGACCGACCGTATGCGCGGCCATCTGTTCGAGAATATGGTCATCGCCGACATCGTCAAGCGCTTCTGCAACGAGGGGCGCACACCCGAATTGATGTTTTATCGCGACAGTAACGGCAACGAGGTGGATTTACTGGTGGCCAAGGGTCAGGCAATCGAAGCCTATGAGATAAAGTCGTCGGCAACCTACAACAGCTCCTTCGAGTCCGTCTTTGGCAAGCTCACGCCCGCTCTTGATGCGCGGCTCACACGCCGGGCCGTTGTATATGGTGGCCGGCAGGAGCGTCGCGATGCGCCTATCGAAGTCCTCCGATACACTTCGCTTCTTTCTGTCTAATCTTTCAAAGTCCTCTCGCCGCCCTCTGTTGGTGGTCCTTGGAGTGCCGGCGGGCGTAGCCGCCCGCCGGCACTATTGGCACATACTCCATTACTTGCCGTTGAGGAAGTCCACCAGCTTGCTGCCAAACTGCTGGGTGTTCCATTTGGGGTCTACCTCGAAGCCGACCTTCTCGGCCACTTCGCGCAGGGCAGCCTTGGTGTTGTCGTAAGTGCGCCACACTTCTATGCTGCCGCTGTCCTGGACGCGGATATTGTAGCAGCCCACTGAAGCCTGCTTTCCGTCTCCGAATTGCTTACAGATTTTTGCACCGAACTGGCGGGTGTTCCAATTGGTGTCGAACTCGAAGTTCTCCTGTTCTGCCACCTCGCGCAGGGCTCCTTTGGTGTTGTCATACACGCGGTACACTACCACGCTATTGTTCTCCATTACGCCGAGAAGATACTCGCCGCTGATTGCTGATTTTTTTACGTTCATTTTATTAATTTTTTAATTTAAACTTGTTTATATTTCCACAATGCAATAGTGAAATTTTACTCCCTCGTAAATGTTACTACACCAATTAATAGTGTACTCATTGTCGAGGTCGAAGCTGGGATGAGTCCTCGCGCATGTGCTGTTCGGTTGCTGCCAGTGGCGGTTGCGGTCGTGCAGTCCTTCGGCCATGTTCAGGCGGTAGTTGTTCGACGTGGGACGGCCTGCGTTAAGATACGATGCGTCGTTGGTGACGAACACCGCCAGTCCGTTCTTGACAGCGGTAAAGCGACGGCGTACCAACTCGACGCGACGCACATCCTTCCAAAAATCGTACATACCGAGGTCTTGTGCCCCTTGGTTTTTCAGCACTTCGACCTCGTCTGGCATCACCTCGTTGAAGCGCATCAGCTTCTTGCTGTGACGTTTGGTCTTATATTTTAATTCCACAGGCAGAAACTCATCATCCTTGCGCACAAGGATATCCAGCTTCAGTTCATTTTTCCAGATGTAGTTGTCGAGTTGCTCGTACGGCACATAGTATTCCACATCCACATCGTCGTAGTGACTGGTGCCTTTCAGGTGCATTGCAAGGTGCATCTGCAGGTCGCGCTCGTTGAACAGCAGTTCCCCATCCTTGCGGTTGAGATATTGCTGAATGTCTGTTTTTACTTGTTCTATCAGTTTCATCGAGACTTCTTTCATGGTATAGTTAATACTCTCCCCGTGCTGCCTGGCCGAGGGTGATGCCGTTGGGGACGAGGGTCTTGCCGGCCTTGTCCTTCACCTGGACGGTGACGCCGAACTGCTGGTCAAACAGTTTCTCCACGTCGCCCACCTTCATCGAACCTTTAATCTTCAGGCCATCGGCGGCGGAATTGACCTCCTTGGTGGTCTTCTTGTTCAGCGCCGCCAGTGTCAGCTCCGGATCGGCCAGCGTCGCGCCCTTGTAGAAGCAGAGCGTCAGGTCGAAACTCTTCTTGAAATCGGCCGAGAGGGTCTTCAATTTCTTGTTCGGCGCTACGGTGAATTCAGCCTTGTTGAAGGCGTCTTTGATGTTGTTGATCAGTCCCATAATGTGATTGTTTTTGTGTCAATATGTATCAATGTCGGATGGAAATGTTTTTCCTAAAACAAAACCAAGTGCAAATTTCATAAATTACTCACATCTTTGCAAATCCGCTTTGGTCCGCTTTGTATGTAGCTGATTTGCAGTGGTGCTTTTACCTATGATTTGATCAGCGCAAAGGCTATACTACATATAATGAGCACTATGAGAGCGTGTTTTGCCTCAATCGATACGAGATCATCCGGCGCAAGCCGATTCTTTTACAATCTGATTGAGAAAAATGATTTATGATGGTTATATATCTCAATCAGAACGAAAAGAAATCAGGCTCAATCAGATTTTAAAAGAATGTAGCAGAGGCCTGCCAGCGTTTTCTTTTACGCTCTGACAGGGCTAGAAACGATGAATATGAGGCTCCCGCGCAGCGGGGGAATGGACTATATGCGCCGCACCAGCGTCAGGCCGCCATGCTGTCCGATCTCGTACAGCGGCCAGCTGCTCTCGCCATGGATGACATTGGCGAGCATGGCCGGGTGGCCGACGGCGAAGAAGGCTGCCTGGAAGGTGTCGCCGACAGCCAGTTTGCTGGCCTCGCTATGCAGCACACGGAAGGTGCTGTTGCCCAGATACTCCACCAAAATGTCGCGTCCTGGATTCCAGCGCAGCTCCAGATGGTCGCCCAGACCGAGGTCCGACACCTTCACCCCCTCGCCAAGCACCGGGTCGCTCGCGGAATCGGTATCGGCGTAGTGCTCGCAGAAGTCGCCATAGTTGCGATACCCGATGGCGCGGGCCAACACATTGAGCGTGGCACGCCGCGGCGACGACTGCATGCCGCCATACTGCCACAACCGCTTGATGGTGGTGAGGCCGATCACTTCGTGCGTGCGTCCCTCGACAAAGGCCATAATGGAGTAGAAGTCGCCCGGGGTGAGCGCCTCGCATCCTGTCGCCTCACAAACTAGGCGTTTAAGGGTTTGCAGATGGGTTTGGTCCGTATCCATTTTGGGTTGCAAAGATAGGGATAATGACCGATACGGCCAAATCCAATTTGGTCCACTTTCTACATCCATACATTGCAACTGCATTTCATCCAGATGGTTGAGTGGCAAAAGAAGATCCATAAGTCACCACTTGGAACGTCAAAGAATAGCCCACCCCACATAAACGGAGAACCGACACAATACTGTCCCGAAGGAGCCACCGAGTGCTGAATGGCAGTATCCTACCGCATATTTTTGACTATGCCGCCCGCGATCGAAATGCCGGGTTTACAGCCGTCGGCCGCTACCCATGCCACTATGCAGCCCACACCTCGGTCCAATGGATTGTTGCGGCAATTGCGGATACCTAATACATTTATAAATCCGCTGGCGGAATTAAATGGCAAGCTAATTGCGGATAGACAGATGAAGAAAAGATGCGTTTCGTATTGGGACTTACCCGGCAGTGGTAGCCATCAGCGGACGAAAAAGCATGCAACTGCTTGTCTTCCACCACCCAACACCCTACCAACCCCTACTGCGGTAGGAGTTGGTAGGGTGTTGGGTAGGAGTTGGGTAGGAGATGATAGGGAGAATATGCTGGAAGACAGCGGGTTGCAATGGAAGCATTCGAGGGGTATTTTTCTTGCCTGAAAATGCGGGCGAATATATCAATTACCTAAACAATCGGCCGATTGGCAGAACCGAATATGCACTGCTTTAATTCCGCCAATGGGTATTACTATTCAGATTTGAGGACTGAACAAGATTTTTTTGTATATTTGCATATTGTAACAACTATAGAAAAACTTCACAACGCGTTGAAAAACAATCTCTACATCGATAGTCCTTCAGGCCTTGTGTCGGGTGGCAGCGGCAACACCGAGCCGTTTTTTTCCAATCAGGAGGAGCTGGTACGCGGCAACTATCACGTGCTGGTGCGTGCCCGCCGCTACGGGCGGTGGCATGTGCTCAAGGCGCTGCGCGAAGAGCTGCGCGGCAATCCTCTCTACGAGGAGTGGCTCTATAAGGAATATAGCGTGGGTGTGAGCCTCGACCACCCGAACATCGTCCGTGTGGAGAGTCTGGAAGCGGTGGAGGGCCTGGGCAACTGCATCGTGATGGAATGGGTGGAAGGCGAGCCACTGGGAGGCCCGGGACGCAGACAGCCTGTGCGCGAGGGTTTGCATACCGCCAGCCTGCGCTACAATCGGCGACACGTGTTGGAGCAGCTGATGGATGCCGTCGAATATTGCCACCTGCACGGCATCTACCACCACGACCTGAAGCCGTCGAACATCCTCATCACTACCGATGGCCGCGTGAAGCTCATCGACTTCGGCCTCAGCGACGGCCCCCAATATGCCGCCTTCAAGCAGGCTGCCGGCAGCAACGGCTTCGCTGCCCCCGAACAGATGGCGAACCAAGCCGCCGACCACCGCGCCGACATCTACGCCTTGGGCCGCATCATCCACCTGCTCTTCCCACACCGCTACCGCCTGGCCGTGCGACTGGCCACCCGACACGACGCCGACCGACGTCCTCAGTCGGTGGATGCTCTGCGCAAGCGGATGATACCCACATGGCCGGTATGGCTATTGGCAGGATTGGTGCTCGTGCTACTGGTGCTACTGGCTATACGGCCCTCCCCGAAACGCTTCCCAGTGGAACTGGCAAGCGGGCAGACGGTGTGGATGCGCGAACTATCGCGCCTGCCACGCCGCACGGTGGAAGTGGTGCCGCCCAGCAGCAACACGCTGAAACCCTGGCCCGATGATATCGACAAACCCGAGGGCGACATGGTGATACCCTCCACCGTGCATCGCTTTGGCCTCGCATGGCAGGTGGAGGCTATTGCCGACAATGCCTTCAAGTACAACGCGCTCCTCACATCGGTACGCTTCCCCGATTCGCTGCACAGCATCGGCACCGACGCTTTTGTGGGGTGCATCGGCCTCCGCGACACGTTGGTCATTCCCGGCGGTCTGCAACACATCGGGCGGATGGCATTCAACGACTGTGCCAGCCTCCCTGCTATGGTGTGGCAGGCCCGCAACTGCCAGGGCTTGACGCAAGACACCATCCTCAAATACAGCTACTTCTTCCGCTGCATGGCCCTGTCAAGCATCATCATCGACACTGGGGTAGAGAGTCTGCCGGTCGATTTTGCAACCAATGTGGCGGGGTTGGAGCGCATCGTGTTCCGCGGATCCACACACACTGCCGTGGTCAATCTTGCCGCCAAAAACCATCAGCTGCGCCAGCTGGTGCTGCCACAGCAGATGCGGGAGATCGGTCACGGAGCCTTCTACGAAACGGGTATCGACACCCTTGTGTTGCCCGACAGCCTCGAGATCATAGGCGACTATGCCTTTGCCTATTGCGACAGCCTGCGGGTGGTGACGATGGGAACGGATGTACACTCGGTGGGCAACTACAGTTTCACTGAATGCTATCAACTTCAACTGATGACGGTCAAGGCCGCCGAGCCTCCCGATGCCAAGTCCACGGCCTTCTTCCAGCTGCCTCCGTCGGCCGTGTTGCGTGTCCCGGCCGCGGCCGTCGAGAAATACCGCCGACATCCCGTCTGGGGACAGTTTCGCAGCATTGAAGCAATCCGCTTGGAATCAGAGTAAAGAAAACCGTACAATCCGAACCTTTCGCGGTTTTGCCGATTCGCTGGCAAAATCCGATGAAAAAAGGAGACGAATACCCCGTTTGGTGGGTGGAATTCGTGTCCTGAGGTGGTTGTGTACCGTCGCGGCGTATCGTTTCACCGAGTGTAAGAACCTGAAAGAGATAGTGGTGCTTTCCATGGCGCCGCCCGAGGTGCAGGGCACCACCTTCAATCTGATACCGCCGTCGGTCGTGGTGCACGTCCCCGCCGCCGCCCTCGCCGCCTACCGCCAGCATCCCGTCTGGGGACGGTTCGGTAGATTGGAAGAATTGGAGCGCGGGCTGCCAGCCTACGCTCCAAATAGGGTGGCGTTGACCAGCTCGTCTTGTACGTAGACCAGCTTCATGCTGAAGAAGGGCTGCTGGTCGTCGAGCAGAAGGCGGAGGAAGAGTTTGTCGCCCTCCCAGAGGTTTATCGAGGGGTTGCCGACGCCGTCGGCGATGGGGAGGTCGGATTTGGCTATCCATGCCAGTTCGCCCTCGTCGTCGATGCCCATGTCGGGGTCGCCCTGCCATTCGGTGGCGGTGAAGAGGTGCATGTATTCGTTGTCCCAGGTGTCGGAGATGAAGGTGACGATGCCGCGGTAGCGCCAGCGGGTGACGGTGAGGCCGGTTTCTTCCTTCACCTCGCGCAGCATGCACTCGTCGGGGCTTTCGTCGGCTTCGCATTTGCCGCCCACTCCGATCCATTTGCCGTGACTGGCGTCGTGCTCTTTCTTCACACGGTGCAGCATCAGGTAGCGGCTGCCGTCGTCGATATAGCACAGGGTGGTCTGCTTCATGTGGTTGTGGTTTTGACACTTAAAGATACAAAAAAAGGCCTGCATGATGCGGCCTTAACAATCAGTTTTGGTGAAGGATTAGTCCTCGGCGTTGATGATGGCCTTGTGGACAGCATTCCAACCGGCAGCGGTGATGCCCCAGTTGTTGGTGGAGTTCTTGTTTCCGTTGATGCGGACTTTTCTTCTCTTCACCTTTTTGTTAGCATTGATACCCATGACGTATACGTTTATGTTGTTTATTATTTTGATTATCAGTTTGTAACTGAGATTTGCACCGTTGCAAACGTTCGGCAAAGATACGACCTTTTTTTGTTCTGTGCAAACTTTTTTTCTAATAAGGCTTAAAATGTGCGTGTGGGAGGTGCCTAAAATGCCACGGACAGCTCGAATGTGGGAGGGGATAGGGGCAGGGGCGTGCCTACCACACTTTGTTGAAGTCTTCGTGGGCAAGGACTTCCGGATCGCGTTGGTATTCCAGCAATTTGGCATATTTGAGGTAGCTGTTGAGGGCGATGGATTTGGTGAGGGTTAGCCCGTCGATGCCACCGAAGATGCCTCCACGGATGAAGTAGTTGACCAGAAACGCTCCGCATCCGTGCCATAGCGGCGACCACCAGTGGGCACGTTTTCCATTGAGGTAGAGGATTTTGGCACCACGCGAGCTGTAGTTGCGTCCGGGCTTGGCGAAGAGCTCGCCAATGTTACGGTAGCGATAGTGAATGATATCGCATTTCCAACGCTCGGTGTTGCGAGTGCTGACGGTGGCATGCTGCTTGACTTCGGGAAAACGAAGTCGGTCGTGGCGGTAGAGACGCACCAGATAGTCGGGATACCAGCCGCAGCTTTTGAACCAACGGCTGCCGACATAGTTGCGTCGGCGTAGGGCGAAGCCGTCGTAGGGGGTGGTGTCGAAGTTGGTGTGGCGGATGCGGTCGACGAGTTCGGGGGTGAGCCGCTCGTCGGCGTCGAGACTCAATACCCAAAGGTTTTTTACATATTGCAGCGCGACGTTTTTTTGGATACCGTCGCCAAGATAAGCCTGTGTGTAGACTTTGGCGCCGGCGGCGGTAGCGACTTCGACGGTGTGGTCGGTGCTGAGCGAGTCGATGACGACGACCTCGTCGCAGACCTGCAGAAGCGACGTCACGCATTGGGCTATGTTGTGTTCTTCGTTGAGGGTGGTGACAATGCCGGAAATCTGTTTCTGAATGGGATTGCTCATGGCAAGGATTATGTGGTTACAAAATGCAAAGGTACACAAAAAAATCATACCTGTAACAAATGCTGGGCTGATAATAAGAATTTTTTTTTTGCATATCTGAAAATTTTGTAATTTTGCACCGACAATAAATAAAAGAAGAGTTATGAAAAAATCATCGATTATCGTGATAATTCTTGCCATAGCCGCTGTGCTGCTGCTGTGGGGCGTCAGTGTGAACAACAGCCTCGTCAACGAGGAGGAGAATGTGCAGAAGGCCTGGAGCCAGGTGGAGAATGTCTACAAGCGCCGTATGGACCTTATCCCGCAACTTGTCAATACGGTTCAGGGCGCTGCCAACTACGAGAAGAGTGTGCTGACGGAGGTTACCAATGCGCGGGCGAACGCCAACAAGGTGACGGTGGATCCGTCGAACCTCTCGGAAGAGAATATCGCCGCCTTCCAAAAGGCTCAAGACCAGCTGTCGAAGGCTTTGGCGAACACGATCACCGTCACGGTGGAACGCTATCCCGAGCTGACGGCTACCGCTGGTTTCCGCGACCTGCAGACGCAGCTCGAGGGAACCGAGAACCGTATCACCGTGGAGCGTGGAAAGTACAACGAGGCTGTGCAGTCGTTCAACTCGAAGTTGCGCCGCTTCCCCAACAATATTGTGGGCTCGATCTGTGGTTTCAGCAAGAAGGGCTATTTCTCCGCTCCCGCAGAGGCCGAAGAGCCTGTGCAGGTGCAGTTCGACTTTTGACAGACGGATGTGTCACGAGTCTCTGCGTGATGAGGCCTAGACTGCTGATAGTATGGTTGTTGTTGTCGCTCGGAGTGGCTCATGCCGAATGGACTCCGGAGCGCAGCAACCGTTTGGTGAACGACTATTCCGGTGTGCTGACGTCGGAACAGGTGGCTGCTTTGGAACAGCGGCTGGTGGCCTTCGACGACTCGACATCGAACCAGGTGCTGGTGGTCATCACCCCGACGCTGTACGATGACGAGGTGCAGGCAACAGCACAACGCATTGGCGAGCGTTGGGGCGTGGGCCGCGAACAGTTCAACAATGGCGTGGTGATTCTCGTCAAGTCGAAGACACCAGAGGAGAATTGGGGCGAGGTGGCTATCGCCACAGGATATGGTGTGGAGGGGGCCCTGCCCGACATCTTTTGTAGGCATATCATCGACGACGAGATGGTGGGGCCGATGGGCGAAGGCGATTATTACCGCGGTCTGGCACGGGCGCTTGATGTGATCTGTCCCGTGCTGGCCGGCGAGTACAGCTATGCTCAATACCGGGCCGACAACCGCCGTGAGGGGATGATTACGCTGCTGGTGCTTGCACTGGTGGTGGGAGCGATATTGGCCTATATCGTCTATTATGCGAAAAAACACCCCGACCAGTTCAACAATGACCGCCATTGGGGTGGGGGAGGTGTCTATTTTGGCGGCACTCCCGGCGGCTTCTGGAGCAGCGAGGGCGGTGGCTTTTCGTCGGGCGGATTTGGCGGCTTCGGAGGCTTTGGGGGCGGCCATTTTGGCGGTGGCGGCGCCTCTGGCCGTTTCTGACGGCAGCAATATGGTTATATGAAAATGGGGAGTCTCCGTGGAAACTCCCCATTATTATTGTCTGTGTGGCGATGTCACCCTTCAAGATGCTCTTTGCGGAGCAGGTCGTTGACAGTTTTTACCGGGTTGAAGGTGGACACGGGCACCTCGACAAAGAGGGTGATCCAGTGGGCCATGGCACCATTCCAAAGTCCGGGTAACTCCTGCGACTTGACGGTGACGGAACCTTTGCTCTTTTTGCTGATGAAGCCCGTGTTGGGGTCGACGTAGTTGCGCAGGTCGAAATAACGGCCGTGATAGTCTTTGGTGCAACATACCAGGTCGACAGGATTGAAGTGGGTGGCCGCTTGAAGCAGGCTGTCCTGCTGCGGGTCGCGACGGTTGATCTGCGCGGTTTCAACGATCTGCAAACTGCGGCGTCCCTGTGTGTCGATGGTGAAGAAGGGACCGCCACCGGGTTCGCCGAGATTTTTCACCATGCCGCAGACACGGATGGGCCGGTTGAGGAGTGAGTGAAGGATGGTGACGCGCTGGCTGTCGGGCATCTTGGCGATGCCGTCGGGCAGGGTGATGCAGAGGTCGCGGGTGACGGCACGCTCGATTTTGCGGAGTTCGGCGCTGTCGGGCCGGCTGTCGAGGGCTCGGAGCATGGCGAAGACCTTCTTCTGCGTGTCAAGGAGCAGTCCGGCAAGGATCTGCTTGTAGTCGACCGTGTCGGGTTTCATCCAGTCGGGAACCACATTGTCGATATTCTTGATGAAGATGAGGTCGGCGCGCTGCTCGTTGAGATTCTCGATGAGGGCACCATGGCCGCCGGGACGGAAAACGAGCCTCCCGTCGTCGTCACGGATGGGCTGGTTCTGTTCGTCAACGGCGATGATGTCGGTGTAGTGCTTCTGCTCCGACAGTTTGATATTCAGGCGGATGCCGAAGGTGGTCTCGTAGTAGTGCTTGACTTCTGCAATTTTTCTGCGGAAACCCAGCCGGTGCTCGGGCGAGATGGTGAAGTGGAGGTTCACGTCGCCATTGGTGTTGCGGGCGTAGAGGGCGCCTTCGACGATGTGCTCTTCAAGGGGAGTCCTCTGAATGGCTCCATATCGGTGGAATTTCAAGAGGGCTTTGGGAAGGGAACCATAGCTGAGGTATTTGTCGCTGAGGAGGTAGTTGATGACGGTGGTGTAGTCGCCCCGTTGCATGTATTCCTCCAGGTCAAGCTCCGACTTGGCCATGCTCGCTTTGAGGTCGTCGTAGAAGGCGAATGTCCTAATGTGTTCGAGAAACTCTTTGACAGAAGGGAAGTCCTGATCGAGGGTGTCGGTGGTGCCGAGATAGGTGGAGGAGAAGGTGTAGAGATCCTTGAACATGCGAGAGGCTGCGCCGGAGGCGGGAACGAACTTGAGGATTTTCTTGTCTTTCGCCAGAGTGGAGTAAAGGCGTTTGTATCGGACCATGTCAGTAGCGGAGAGGGAGCGGATGCCTCCATTTTCGAGGGTGGCAGGGGCGTCAAGATGGGTCTTGGGGAAGCCTTCCTTGAAATGGTCCAGCTGGGCTTGTACCTGTTCAATGGTCAGGCCCAGACTCTTCAGCTGTTCCAGGCCTTGTTCGTTAGGGTTGAAAACCATGGTGCTGTGGGTTTAGTATATTTGTGACGACATGGTGACGTTGGCATCAATCACCTCACCTTCTCTGAGACGCACCGACGTCTCACCACGACGCTCGCCGAATTCCACGTCGAGGGTGGCTTTGATGGAGAGGATGGCCGGAGCACGGAAGTTGCATCTGTAGATGCCGTCGGTGCCGGTAACCCCTTCGCTGTGGAGGGAGCCACCGTTTTGGTAGACGACCACTTTGGCATTCGGAATGGGCTCACGGGTGCTCTCGTCGAGTACATGTACGGCCAAATAGCAGTGGGTGTCCTTGTCACAGCTGGAAAAAAGTGCGAAAGGTAAGATGCTGATAAACAGTAGCGCCGAGAGGAAAAGATTTTTTTTGTTCATAAAACTATGATTTTTTATTTCTATATGTTCGATTTTCTTGGTACTTTTGCAACTGCAAAATTAGCAAATTTTATTCTATTGAGATGAAAAAAATATCATTTGTCGCATTTTTTTTGTTGGCATCGTTTTTCGGAATGTCACAAGAACTTGCTAATCAGGGCGCAAAAGTGGATAGAGGCACCACGGTGAGGATGGTCACCACGCAGGGCGAGATCGTGATCCGTCTGTATAATGAAACTCCCATGCACCGTGATAATTTTGTGAAATTGGTCTCTGACGGCTTTTATGACGGTTTGTTGTTCCATCGCGTGATAGAAAGGTTTATGATCCAAGGTGGCGACCCGGCGTCGCGTGATGCCGATCCGTCGACCCGCTTGGGTGAAGGATCGCTCGATTACACGGTCCCTGCAGAATTCCGCCGCGAGCTGTTCCACAAGCGCGGCGCCCTCTGCGCAGCCCGCTTGGGCGACGATGTGAACCCTAAGAAGGAGTCGTCGGCATGTCAGTTCTATATCGTTCAGGGCCAGAAGTTCAGACCCGAACAGTTGGACGAGATTGAGCGCCGCTTCGACAAGAAGTTTTCACCCGAACAGCGCAAGGTCTACACCACGATTGGCGGGGCCCCACATCTCGACGGCGACTATACGGTGTTTGGCGAAGTGGTGAAAGGTATGGAGGTGGTCGACAAGATCGCATCGCTGCCGAAAGACGAATTCGACCGTCCGAAAGAGGATGTGCGTATTCTGCATGTGGAGATGGTCCAATAATAAGCGAACAACAAGAATAAATATGGATATCAACAGCCTCATTTCCCAATATATTGAAGAGATTAAGGCCACCCAGATTGAAGCCTTCCAGGACAAGGCTGCCGAGGTGGAAAGGTTCCGTGTGCGTTTCTTGGGCCGCAAGGGCGTGATGAATGAACTTTTTGAGCAGTTTAAACAGCTGCCTGGCGACCAAAAAAAGAATGTCGGAATTGCATTGAACCAACTGAAGACGGCGGCACAGGATAAGGTGGAGGAGTTCAAGCGTTTTGTGGAACAGGCGCCTGAGCTGAACGACACTCACGATTTGTCGATGCCGGCCGATTTCCTGACGGCAGGCAGCCGCCACGTGTTGTCGGTGACGATGAATGAGATAGCTGAGATTTTTGCCCGCATAGGGTTCACCATAGAGGATGGCCCCGAGATAGAGGACGACTATCATGTGTTCACGGCTCTCAATTTTGCCTCCGACCATCCTGCCCGCGATATGCAGGATACTTTTTTCATTGAGAAGGAGCCGAATGTCAACAAGCCCACCGACGTGTTGCTGCGCACCCACACTTCCGGCGTACAGGTGCGTGTGATGGAGCGCCAGAAGCCTCCTATCCGAGTCATCATGCCGGGGCGCGTCTTCCGCAACGAGGCTATCAGCGCCCGCGCCCACTGCATCTTCCATCAGGTCGAAGGTCTCTATATCGACAAGAAGGTGTCGTTCGTCGACCTCAAACAGACCTTGCTGTATTTTGCCAAGGAGATGTTTGGCCCCGACACACAGATTCGTCTGCGTCCCAGCTATTTCCCCTTCACCGAGCCTAGCGCTGAAATGGATATCTCGTGTAATATCTGCGGCGGCAAAGGTTGTAATATTTGCAAGGGCACGGGGTGGCTCGAAATACTCGGATGCGGCATGGTCGACCCTAATGTGCTCGAGGCTTCCGGCATCGACAGTAAAGAGTATTCGGGCTTCGCCTTTGGAATGGGTGTCGAGCGTATGGCTATGCTTAAGTACCAGATTCGCGACCTGCGACTCTACTTCGAGAACGACCTGCGCTTCCTGCATCAGTTTGACAATATCGTCTAAATGGCGCTTATCGAATTGAACGACATGAGCTTCTATGCTCATCACGGCTGCTTCGAACAGGAGCAGAAAATAGGCACGTGGTTCCGTGTGGATGTGGCCTATGAGGCCGATAGTGCACGGGCCGAGAGGTCAGACAATATCGCCGATGCGGTGAACTATCTGGAGGTGTATCAGGTGGTGAAGCAACAAATGGCTTCGGCCTCACATCTGCTGGAACATGTGGCCCATAGGATAGGGGAGGCGGTGCTCAGCACTTTTGTGAGTGTCGAAAACGTGGCCGTTAAGGTGAGCAAGATGAATCCTCCGCTAGGAGGGGATCTGGATTCGGTGAGCGTGACAATCAGGATGAGAAGGTCTGACCTATAGCAGCCCTTCGTCGTGGAAACTGACGTAGTCAGGTGTACCATTGTCCGCGATGGCCACAATGATGTGGTCTATCAGTCTGATTTGCAGAATGTCACCGGCTTGTTTGATGCGTGCCGTCAGCTCGCGGTCTTGGCGACTAATGCTAAGACTCCCTGACGGGTGGTTGTGGGCTACGATGATCTTTACGGCTTTGTGTTCTAATGCCGAGCGGAACAGCACGCGCAGATCTACGCTGGTCTCGGTCTGCCCTCCGAGCGACACTCGTTGCCGACCTAGGATTTTGTTGCGGTTGCTGAGCGAAATCAGCCAGAATTCTTCATGGTCGAGGTCGGCGAGAAATGGGAGCAGATACATGAACATCTCACGGCTGTCGCGCAGGAGGATGTCTTTGTTGGCGTTCATTTCCCCCAACATGCGCTGCCCCAGTTCAAGGGCGGCCATCAGGGTGGTGGCTTTGGCTATCCCCAGGCCCTTGATGCTCCGCAGGGATTTGAAGTCGGTTTGAGCTAAAGCGTTGAGACTGTTGCCCGAATGCTGTAGGATGTCTTTGGCCATTTCCACAGCACCTTTCCCCGCTATGCCGCTGCGCAGCAGGATGGCAATAAGCTCGGCATTGGTGAGCTCTTTTTTCCCCTTCATGACCATCTTCTCACGGGGCTTGTCGTCGTCGGGCCAGTCTTTAAGTGTCAGGTGTTTCGAGTCGTCCATGACGAGTGGTTTTGTATTTTGTTGCAAAAATACATGTTTTTTTTCGATTTTCTTTGCTAGATGAATAAAAATTGTTATTTTTGCACATTCAAAGTGTATATAATAAAAAACAATAATTTATACCTAAACAATGCAGAATAAAGGACTTATCAGATTTTTGGCTTGGTCTTTTGCGCTGGTATGTTTGTTCCAATTGTCGTTTACTTTTGTGACAAACAACATTCAGAACAAGGCTAAAGCTGACGCTAAAAACTACGTTAACAGTGAGCAGGCTAAGAACTTTGTGGCCTCGAGAACGAGCAACCAGTACGATGCTCAAATAATCATGGACTCCCTCCAAAATGCCCGTGAAGCTCACTACCTCGACTCAATGGCCTCCAAGAAAGTCTATCTTGGCTACACCTACAGACAGTGCCAAGCCCGAGAGATCAACCTCGGCCTCGACCTGAAAGGTGGTATGAACGTGATGCTTGAGGTGTCGACAGTGGATGTGGTTCGCGCTCTTGCCGACCACACCGAGGACACCCTCTTCAACCACGCTATCGATATCGCTTTGGCCAACCAGAAGAAAACCACCAACCGCGATTTTGTGTCGCTGTTTTACGACGCAATCACCGGCCTGGATCCCAATGTCTCGCTGGCTTCTTACTTCAGCAGCCAGCTGCGCGACCGCATTAAACTTGGCGACAACAACGAGGATGTCATCAAGATCGTCAAGGAAGAGGCTAGCGGCGCTTACGACCGTACCTACCAGATCCTGAGTCAGCGTATCGACAAGTTTGGCGTGGCCCAGCCCACAATCCAAAAACTGAGCGCTTCGGAGCGCATCCTGGTCGAGCTCCCCGGTGTGAAAGAGCCCGAGCGTGTGCGCAAACTTTTGCAGGGTACCGCCCAGCTCGAATTCTGGCTGGCATACGACAACGCCGAGGCTTTCCGCTTCCTCGATGCCGCTGACAAATACCTGGCTTCTATCAACGCCGATGGAGAACAGGAAACTGTTGTGGAAGGCAATGACACCACTGCCCAGACCGCTGCCGACAGCGTGCAGTCTAAGCTCGACGAGCTGACTTCGGGCGCCAACGTCCCGGCCCAATCGGCTGCCTCTAACGAGCAGATGGCCAAGAACAACCCCCTATTCCATCTTCTCCAGCCCTACATCTCTCCCGACGGCCAGCTGATTCCGGGCCCGATAGCGGGTCTTGCCAATGGCAAGGACAGAGCCGCCATCAACGAGATGCTGGCCACTGCAGCTGCCAAGAAGGTCTACGACCCCCGCACGGTGAAATTCCTCTGGTCGGCTAAGCCCGACGAACATTTTGGTGGCGACATCTATGTGCTTTATGGCATCAAGATCACCACCCGTGACGGCTCTCCTCTGCTTGACGGAGGCTGTATCTCCGATGCACGTCAGGACTTCTCCAACGTGGGTGGCAACGAGATCTCTATGACGATGAACAATGAAGGCGCCCGTGAATGGAAGCGCATCACCGGCGAGAATGTCGGTAACTGCATCGCCATCGTCCTCGACGACCAGGTTTATTCTGCTCCCCGTGTGAATGGCGAAATCGCTGGAGGTCGCTCCTCGATTACTGGCGACTTTACCCTCGAAGAGGCTAAAGACCTTGCCAACATTCTGAAGTCCGGTAAACTTCCCGCCCCCGCTGTAATCGTGCAGGAAGCTGTCGTCGGACCTTCTCTCGGTCAGGAGTCTATCCGCAACGGCCTTATCTCGTTCATCCTCGCCTTTGTGGTGGTGCTGATCTATATGGTGTTCTTCTACAACCGCGCCGGCTGGGTCTCTGTGGCAGCCCTTATTACTAATGTATTCCTTCTTATAGGTATCTTGGCATCGATAGGTTCGGTGCTTACACTGCCCGGCATCGCCGGTATTGTGCTCACGATGGCTATGGCTGTCGACGGCAACGTGATTATTTATGAGCGTATCAAGGAAGAGCTGCGCGCTGGCGCTAGCATGGCCAACGCTGTGGAAAGCGGATTCAAGAACGCTCTTTCGGCTATCATCGACGGTCAGGTGACGACCTTCCTCCTCGGCTTGGTGCTGATCATGTTCGGCTCTGGTGCTGTCCAAGGCTTCGCCGTCACGCTGTGTATCGGTATCGTGACCTCGCTGTTTACCTCGATTTTCATTACCCGTCTGATTATTGACAGCGCTCTGAACAAGAAGCGCAAGATGAATTTCTCTTACCCCTTCTCTGAGAACTTCCTCCGCAATGTGCATATCGACTTCATCGGCAAACGTAAGATGTTCTATATGATTGCCGGCATCGCTATCGTGATCTGCATCGCTAGCTTCTGCTTCCGTGGCTTAAGCTTCGGTATCGACTTCTCGGGTGGCCGCACCTATGTGGTCCGCTTCGACCAGGCTGTCAACGCCGTCGACGTCCGCTCCGATTTGGCGAAGCAGTTCGACGATGCTCCTGAGGTGAAGACTTATGGTCCGTCAAATCAGCTGAAGATCACTACCAAGTATAAGATCGCTGAGGATGGCGACGCTGTGAAGAACGAGATCGTTGAAAAGCTGTATGCTGGCACCAAGGGACATTTCTCTAACCAGATCTCAATGGAGGAATTCAAGTCGACCGAGACCAACCCTCTGGGTATCATCCAGGCCGACCAGGTCGGCGGCACGATTGCTCACGACAATCTGGTCCATTCAATCTGGGCTGTCATCGGCGGTCTGTTGGTGATGTTCGTCTATATCGGACTCCGTTTCCGCAGCTGGCGCTTCGGTATCGGCTCTGTGGCCGCCTTGACGCACGACACGATTCTTGTCATCGGCATCTTCTCACTGCTGTATGGCCTGCTGCCGTTCAACTTGGAGGTCGACCAATATTTCATCTCGGCTGTGCTGACGGTGATAGGCTATTCGATCAATGCCACCGTGGTGATCTTCGACCGTGTGCGTGAATATCGTAAGCTCTATCCCAAGCGCGACCTCAAGACGCAGATGAATGACGCTATCAACGCCACCTTGGCTCGTACTGTCAATACGTCGGGTACGACGTTCGTCACGCTGCTGATGATGTTCATCTTCGGCGGTGAGGTGATCCGCGGATTTATCTTCGCATTGTTGGTGGGTGTCCTCGTCGGTGTATTCTCGTCGCTGTGCATCGCCTGCGCCATTGTGTACGAAATCTCTAAGAAAGAAAAGCTGGCCGAGAAAGCTCAGGCTTGATGATATGAATTCAATATTGCAGTAATAAACGCGATTCTAATGAGCGCATTAATAACCATATTGTTCGTGGTGGTCTTCATGCTCCTGCCATTGTACACTCGCTTCAAGAAGGCTTTGGCAGAGCAGGAAGAGCACCATGGCGCTCACGAGACTGTGGACAGCGACGAGCTGGAATTCGATGACGGCTACGTGATGCCGTCGTTCGAATATGAGGTGGAAGGTGCCGAAACGCAACCTGCGAAAGCTCGACCTGCCACTGCACCGAGTCAGGGTCGACAGGAGACGCCGGCTGCCGAAGAAGCGAAGCCTGTAGGATTCGACCTTCGTCAAGCCATCATCGCACAGACAATATTGAATGCCCCTTATATCAGAGAATCAAATCAATAATTAATAAATAAACGCAATGAGAATGTTTAAAAAAGTACTTTTGACGTTCGGTCTCTTGCTGGTTGCGGAATTGTCCGTATTGGCCCAAGGTACGCTGAAAGGAACTATCATCGACGCTAAGTCGAAGGAGCCTTTGCCTTTCGCTAATGTGATTGCCAAGCAAGATGGCAAGCAGGTCCTTGTCGGTGTGTCCGACTTTGATGGTGTGTATACCATCAAACCCCTGCCGGTAGGTAAGTATGACTTGGAAGTACGCTCTGTCGGATATGCCACATATATCCAGACGGGCATCAGCGTGAAAGCTTCCGGTTTTACGGTTGTCGACGTGGAACTGAAAGCCGAGGCCACAGTCCTTGAAGCTGTCGAGGTTGTGGAAAGCAAGATCCCTGTGATCGAGATCGGTACACCCGAATCGGGTACCCGTATCAGCGACGAAGATATCAAGCGTATGCCCGGTAACTCCGTCGATGCCATCGTCGCTGCTGTGGGTGGCGTGGGCTATTCTGACGGTGGTACCGGCACGGCTCGTGGTGAGAGCGGCATGGTGACGATGCAGGGCAACGTGCGTAAACGTACGGGCGTCTCCGTCCCTAAAGACGCTATCGCTGAAATCCAGGTGATCCTTGGCGGTACCCCCGCCAGCATCGGTGAGGCTATCGGCGGTACACAGATCATCACCCTGAAGCCGCCAACCAGCCAGTTTAAAGGTATGGTGCGTTGGGAAGGCTACCTCGACTATCGTCTGTACAACATTCTGCAGGTCTACCTCACGGGTCCTGTTATCAAGAAGAATTATAAATATGATGACGGCTCTTCGATGGAGAGAACGTTGGTCGGTTTCCGTTTCAATGCCAACGCGGCTTACGAGAAATCGCCTTTCTACCGTGTGAAGGGTTACCGCTATCGTATCGTCGACGACGAGAAAGTGCAACAGTTCGAGCAGAACCCCCTGGCCTACGACCCCCTGACAGGCGCTGTCAACTATTCTGCTGAAGTGGATTTGCATGCCAACGACTTCCATGAGATCACCCGACTGACGTCGAAAGATTTTTATGGCAGCAATTCCGCTAGTCGTGTGCCTGATTTGCAGTATTATTCCATTGCTATGGAGGGTGCACTCGACTTCCGTTTCTCCGATTATGCTACCCTCACCCTGACCGGCGAGTTTGGTGCCACCCATTCGCCCAGCTCCTCGATCTCTCCGCTCACCATGCCGTTGTCCGGTTCCACCGTGACCGAGGCTACGAATATGGTGTTGACGGTAGACTTTACCCAGCGCTTCCCCGATGCCGAAGCTTCCAACGAGGATGAGGCTCGCGCTGCTTCGCCTATCAAGAATGTAATGTACAACCTCACCGGTATGGTGAACCGTTATCTGGCTAAATCTTATAATGAGAATTTTGGCAATAGTTTGAACGATGTGTTTAAGTACGGTTATATTGGCCAGTTCTATACGGAAAAGGTTCCTACCTATGAGTGGACGATGTACAACGACAACGGCATCTCGAAGATGGCTTATGTTCAGAATAACTGGCGCGACAATGTGACCTATGTGTCCGGTAGTGGTCGCGACTATAACCCTATTTTGGCTAACTATAACGAGCAGCTCTTCAACAGCGAGGAGTTCCAGGACATTCGCCCGTACCTCCGTACGATGGACTATATCCGTGGCTATAAAGGCCTCTTCAATGGAGACTCTCCCTCAAACATCTACGGCTTGCTGAGCAACGTGGGTGTGCAGGGTGGTTCGTTTGCAAAAGCCCAAAACGACTACCTCTACCTCCAGGCGAAGGCTTCTGCAGATGTGCTCGGCCACGAAATCGAGATCGGTTTTCAGTACGACCAGATGTGGCAGTCTTCTTATAGCCTTGGTGCATACTCCCTCTGGACCATCATGCGTCAGAATGCCAACCGCCACATCTCCCAGATGGACCTCGACAACCCCCACACCCGTACCGTCGGTGGCCAGATGTATGTCGACTACGACCGTCTTTACGACGCCGATCAGCAGACCGCCTTTGACGAGGCTTTCAGAAGTTATCTTGGCCTGGCCAAGGACGATCTGACATGGATTGACATCGACCGTTATAAACCCGAAGACTTCCAGAACGCCGGAGGCCTTGATATGTTCTCCGCCAACGAGCTCTTCAATAGTGGTAACCCCATCGTCTCCTATTCCGGCTTCGACCACACGGGTAAGAAATACAATGCTGCCAACTGGGACCTCGAAGAGTTCTTCAACCCCGGCGACAGCAAGTACCAGTATCTGCCTTCCTTCTCGCCCATCTATATGGCGGGATATATCCAGGATAAGTTCTATTTCCAAGACCTCATCTTCAATGTGGGTGTCCGTGTCGACTATTTCAACGGCAACCAGTATGTGATGAAAGACCCCTATCTGCTGTATGAGTCCTACACAGTCGGCGACCTCCGCAACGGTAGGACCACCTACGGCTACGCCAACGATATTTATGTCGGCGCTGGCGACGACTGGATCCCCTATGTGAACCAGGTCCCCGACGCCTCCAACACCACTGCACCCACCATCGTCGGTTATCGCGACACCGAGGGTAACTGGTACGACTCCAGAGGAACGCTTGTGACCTCCCCGAGCGCCGTCAACGGTATCTCCGGTAAGCCTACTCCTTACCGTACCGAGAATGGTCAGGATGCTGTCACCAACAGTACTGTCCACGTGAAGGGTGTTTTCGAACGCTATAAACCCCAGATTGTGGCCATGCCCCGTATTGCCTTCTCGTTCCCCATCGGCGACAAGTCGCAGTTTAAGGCTAGCTATGACATTATTGCCCGTCGTCCCTCTTCGGGATGGGAGGCCAGTTATTTCACCTACCTCTATATGTCTCAGTATTCCAGCGTGACCAACCCCAACCTGAAGCCTGAGCGCATCACTAACTATGAGTTGGGCTTCCAACAGGCTCTCAACAATTCTTCGGCTATCAGCGCTTCGGCTTACTACAAGGAGACTCGCGACCTGATCCAGATTGTCCAGTATGCCGGTGCTGATCCCAATCCCAACTACTATAGCTACGACAACAAGGACTTCCGTACCATCAAGGGTGTCACCCTTTCCTACGACCTCCGTCAGACCAAGAACATCCGCATCAACGCCAACTACACGTTGCAGTATGCCGAGGGTACCGGTCTGTCCAACTCCACCATGACCGAGCTCATCAAGGAAGGCTACACCACCCTGAAGATGCTCAATCCTATCAGCGACGACCGTCGTCATGAGTTCAAAGCCAATGTCGACTTCCGTTATGGTGCCGGCGCCAAGTACAACGGCCCCACCATCACCCGCGTCGTTACCGATAAGGAGACTGGCGAAAAACGTAAGAAAGAGGTCAAGCTCCTCGAAAATTTCGGTATCAACTTTATGGCTGTTGCCCAATCGGGACGCCCCTATACCAAAGCTTTCTCCAATACACAGTATACTATCGTCGGTGGCTACCGCGGCGCACGTCTTCCTTGGGGCTTCTACTTCAACATTGTGGCCGACAAGGTATGGCCTGTGAAGGTCGGAAAACGCGACACCTTCATCACCGCCGCTATCACCGTCAACAACCTCTTTGATATCCGCAACGTGGTCAACGTGTTCCCCGTCACGGGTAACCCCGAGGATAACGGCTACCTCACCGACCCCGAGACCCAGTCCGTCATCAACGCTTATCTTGATCCCCAGGCTTACCGTGACATCTACACCATCCATTATCTTGGTAACAGTACATGGAACTATTCGAGCCCCAGAACGATCAAATTGTCCCTGTCGTATAACTTCTAATATCAAAACGATAAATAATTTCAAAGATGAAAAGCATATATACAAAACTTGTATTGGTATCGCTACTGATGGGGTCTATCGTCGGGACCGCATTTGCAGAAGATTGCCACGAATGCAAGAAGAATAATGCTAAGCGTACCGCTGTCCGCTCCAAGGCTGCCGTCTGTAAGCGTGCACAGAGTACCGCTGAGCTCAATATCAACAACGTCCGTGCGCTCATCAATGGCTACGGTAACATGTGGTACGACGGTAGCGTGGCTCAGTACCACCTGCCTAAGAATGCCAACACATGCCCTCTGTTCTGCGCCGCTTTGTGGATTGGTGGTACCGACGTCAACGACCAGCTCCGCATCGCCGCTCTGCGTTTCGGATCTAATGGTGACGACTATTGGCCGGGTCCCCTCAAAATCAACGGAACGGCCTCTATCGACCTCCCCGTCTGTAATGCTTACGACCAGCACTGGATCATTACCAAGACCGAGGTCTTGGCGCTCAAGTCACACTTCGAGTACGACTCCAATGGCGTGACCATGCTCTCCGATCCCTCGGCCGACATCACCGATGTGATCAAGAACTGGCCCGCCAAGGGCGAAGGCGACGACCTGTCGCAGTATCTGGCTCCCTTCTACGATGCCAACGGCGACGGTGAATATAGCCCCGAGGATGGCGATTATCCCTACTATGATTTCGATAACGCGCTCTGCCCCCGCACGCTTAAAGCTGCCAACCCGGGACAGAACTATGTTACAGTTCCTACCATGGAGACCGATGCAGGCATCGTCACTGGCGGTATTCTCTCCGACCAGGTCCTCAAGGGCGACCAGACGATCTGGTGGGTCTTCAACGATATGGGCAATGTCCATACCGAAACCGACGGCCAGCCGATCGGACTTGAAATCCGCGCCCAGGCTTTCGCCTTCTCGACCAACGACGAGATCAACAACATGACCTTCTACTCCTACGAGATCATCAACCGTTCCACCTATGAACTGCGCGAAACCTATTTCAGCCAGTGGGTCGACCCGGATCTGGGCTATGCCTTCGACGACTTTGTCGGTTGTGACGTCCGTCGTGGTCTTGGCTACTGCTACAACGGCGACGAGCAGGACGGCCCCGGCTCGGGCAGCTATTCCGGTATTCCCCCGGCAGTGGGTATCGATTTCTTCCAAGGCCCCTACATGGATCCCGACGGTATCGACAACCCCAAGATCAACATCCCCTATATCCTCAGTGAGGAAAACTCTAACGACCTCCTGCGTCAGCAGCTGAACAAATATAAGAAGGCCGACGGCACCTACGACACCATCGCCATTTCCGACGATGCCGACTTGTTCTTCAACATCGATCCTAAAAGCTGGTATTTCGTCCCGGGTGATGTCGTCGGAAACTGCGCCATCAACGGCGTCAACTTCGGCAACAATATCATCGACGATGAGCGTTTCGGTATGCGCCGCTTTGTGTACTACCAGAATAGCTCCAACAGCATCTACGGCGAGCCCAACAAGGCCAGCGACTATTACAACTACCTTCGTGGCTATTGGATGAACGGCCAGAGAATGCGCTACGGCGGCAACGGCTGCAACACCGGTACCACCTCCCTCGACTGCGACTTCATGTTCCCCGGCGACAGCGATCCTTGGCATTGGGGCACTGACGGCAATGTCCCCGATATCAACCCTGACAGCTGGACTGAGGTTACCTCCGGATCCGATGTGACCCCTGGCGACCGTCGTTTCATGCAGTCGGCAGGTCCCTTCACCCTGAAGCCCGGCGCTCTGAACTACATCACTGTCGGTATTCCTTTTGCACAGGCTTCTTCGGGAAGCGCCTGGGAGTCGGTCGAACAGCTTCGTCAGATTGACGATGTCTGCCAGGCCCTCTTCGAGAACTGCTTCAAGGTCCTCGACGGCCCCGACGCACCCACCATCACCTGTCAGGAACTCAACAACGAGATCATCCTCTACCTCCACTACGACAACCCCGAGTCGAACAACTACAACGAGAAATATTCTGAGATCGATCCTTCTATCGTGAAGTCCTACGTGGTCGACGAGAACACCTACGAGTATTCCGAAGATCAGCGTAGCTACAAGTTCGAAGGCTATCAGATCTATCAGCTTGTCGACTCAAAGGCTTCAATCGCCGACATCGGAGATGTCACTAAGGCCAAACTCGTAGCCCAGTGCGATATTGAAAACTACTATGATGCTGTCGACCACGTCGATACGATCCTTCAGAGCGATGGTACCTATCGCTACGACACCACCTTCAACTCCAATCCTTCGCTGCCCATCGGAACGCTGGTTAACTTCGAGACCAACACCGCTACCGGTCTGCTGACCGGCACTGTGATGGTCAACGGTGCCAACCGTGGCATCCAGCATGTGTTCCGTATCACCACCGACCAGTTCGCCACCGGTGTCAACACCAACCTGGTCAACAATAAGGAGTACTACTTTGTGGCTGTGGCCTATGCCCAGAACCGTTATAAAGAATATTCCCAGACCGAGGCCGAGTACCTCGATGGACAGAAAGAACCCTATCTGGCTGGCCGTAAGAATGAGCGCGGCGGTACCATCACCCCGATCGTCTGTGTCCCCCATGATCCTACCGTCGAAGATGGCGGTAAACTCGCCCAGTCCGAATTCGGCATGTGCCCCAACATCGTGCGTCTTGAAGGCTTCGGCAACGGGGGCTCGCAGCTCCGCCTCAGCCAGTCTTCGATTGACGAGCTCATGGGGCTGCCTGGCCAACCCGCCAAGGCTCCTGGCACCTATGTCCGCAACATACGTACCTCTGGCGACCGCTCCTCTGTCAAGAATCCTTGCATTATCCCTAACCCGCAGTATGAGGAAAACTACGGACCTCTCAACGTCCGCGTGATCGATCCTCTCAAGGTGCGTGAGGGCGAGTACAACATCCTGTTCTGGAACCGTGAGTACAACAACCGTCACGAGATCGTCAACGACACCGCTGCCGGCATCAATAGCAACACCCGCTGGTGCGTTGTCCGTGCTGATGGTGGCCATGTCTATGGCGACGTCGACACCATTTGGTCCGACTTCACTATCTCGCGCTACAATGAACAGCTCTTCCTCGACCTTGGTCTTGCTGTGACCCTGGTCAACCCCGCAGCAGCTGCCTCCGACCTCACCGATCCGGCCTATAGCGACAACGTCTACAAATATTATCAGGGTTTCGCCAGTGTCGGTTCCCTGCTTGGATCCTCCATGACTTTTGCCAATGAGAACATCCAGTGGCTCTATGGTATCCCTGACGACGACTCCTACATGACCTACAACTGGATTCGTTCGGGCTCTCAGTACGCTATTGGTACCTACAGAACCTTCGCCAACGCCTCTACACCCTATAACCTTTCCGAGACCTATCTTGACGAGGACTTCTTCAAAGCATACCTCTCCAGAAGTTCTTACAACTCTACCGAGAGTTCGGAAGGTATTGATAAGAACCAAATCTACGAGAGCGTGGTCCGTGGCATGTGGGCTCCCTATGCGGTGGTCTCCACGTTGCCCTTCCACCCCGGCTTCAACTATTCCTACTTCATGCCTGAGGATCGCATCCTCGACAGCTTGGGCATCAACAAATATAAGGTGCAGCGCACCCTGATGGTCAACACCTACAACAAAGCCGTCAACTATAATGACCTGAGCCAGCTGCCCAGCGTGCGTATTGTCTTCACTGCCGATACTTCCAAGTGGACCCGTTGCCCAGTCATCGAGATGTGCGACGACTATACACAGTCTGAGGGCAATGCCCGCAAGTTCAGCAGCCGTGCTCATGCTTCTGTCGACAAGCTCGGTCGCACCTGCGCCGACCTCGGCATTGCCGAAGATGCCAACGATCCCAGCAACCCCGCCTATATCAGCTGCAAGGGTATGGGTTGGTTCCCCGGCTACGCCATCAACGTCACCACCGGTGAACGTCTCAACATCATGTTCGGAGAAGATTCGCGCTATGTCCAGTACAATGGCCGCGATATGCTCTGGAATCCCGTCAGCACTATGACCGACGGTACTCAGAACTACGTCCTCGGTGGCCGTCACTTCATCTATGTGATGAATGCCTGCCAGCAGCCCTTCCTCGACATCACCACCGCTACCGGTTCCTCTTTCGGCATCACGAAGTATATCACTCCTTCCTACGATGCCGGTAAGTGGGCCATGAATATGCTTGGCTCTGTCGACCGCTTGATGGCCGGTGACACCACTATCGGAGGTGTCCGCATCCTCTGTAAGGGTGTCATTGCCGATGAGAGCAGCTTCGACCGCTGGCCGGTCCGCGACTCCCTCGCTCTGCTCTATTCTTCGGTGGCATGGGTCAATATGCCGCTCGTCTCGCAGCGCTACAACTTCAACTACCCCGGTCATGATGCCACCCTCAACGCGGGTGTCCACGACGGTATCCCCTGCGATGTCACCATCGACATCGACATTCGCTCGCCGTATGGCCGCTATATGTCGCCCAACGGCACCTCCTACACCTCTACAGGCCTCGAACCCAACCATGGCTATAATGGTAACATGCCCCGCTACCAATTCCGCATCTCCGACAAGGATGCCGTCCTCGAGAACCTGGCTACTGCTAAAGATGCTCGTCAGTCGTATATCGACTCCATCCTTGGCATGATCAATGTGGTGCCAAACCCCTACTATAGCTACTCGAAATATGAG
This sequence comes from uncultured Bacteroidales bacterium, assembly GCA_937886715.1. Taxonomy (GTDB): domain Bacteria; phylum Bacteroidota; class Bacteroidia; order Bacteroidales; family P3; genus Colimorpha. Next base: position 89,984 of record CAKZZD010000002.1, read on the forward strand.
ACCACCAGTCAGCTTGAAACCAAGGTACGTATAATCAACCTGCCTACTGGTGTGGGTGCCAACGGTGAGAAACAAGGCTGCATTGTCCGTATCTATACCGTCGACGGAACCCTCGTCCGCACCCTCGGTCCTACATCTGTCGGCAACACCGAAGCGGGCGCCGAAATGGGCCAGTATCTGGATTGGGACCTCCACAACCAGACAGGTATTCCTATCGCAGGCGGTGTCTACCTGATCCATGTGACTGTTCCCGGCATCGGTGAGCGTGTCGTCAAATGGTTCGGTACTATGCGTCCTATTGACCTCAACTCGTTCCAGTTCTAATCGTGTAAGAAAACTCTTAAAAATTAAAGACATGAAAAAGACATTTAGAATATTCGCCGTAGTTTTGATGCTCTTGACGATGACGGGCTACTCCGCCTTCGCTGGCAACGACGAACGTCGAGGCACTGCCGGTGCTGTCGAGTTGTTGATCAACCCTTGGGCACGTAGCACGGGTTGGGGTGGTGTCAACGTGGCTAATGTCCGCGGTCTTGACGCTATGTTCAACAACGTGGCAGGTCTCGCCTTTGTCAAGAATATTGAAGTCAGCTATTCCAACACACTGCTCAACGGTGGCAAGAGTGGCCTCAATAGCGGTGCCACCATCAACACCTTCGGTTTGGGTGTCCGCGTCTTCGAGTCGGGTGTGTTAGGTGTCTACGTCTCTTCCCTCGGCTTCGGCGACCTGCCCGTGACCACCTACGATAGTCCAGAGCCCGGCTCAAACGGCACCTTCGCTCCCAACTACATGAACATCAATATTGCCTACGCGCATAGCTTCACCAACACCATCCATGGTGCCGCCACCGTCAAGATGATCACCGAGACCACCGACAATATCTCGGGTTCCGGTTTCGCTATCGACGCTGGCATCCAGTATGTCACCGGTGAGAACGACGAACTTAAATTCGGTATAGCCCTGAAAAACTGGGGTCCTGCCATGAGCTTCGGTGGTACCGGCCATTCTCTGACCATGATCAATGATGCCGGCAACAATTTCACCGTCGAGACTCGCTCGGCCGAGATGGAGCTCCCCACGTTCCTCAACATCGGTTTGGCCTACGACTTCTTCATCGACCGCTGGGACCAGCGCATCACTATCGCGGGTAGCTTCACCTCGAATGCTTTCCTCCGCGACAATTATGCCCTTGGTATCGAGTATAGCCTGCTCAATATGCTCCAGCTTCGCTGTGGCTACGTCCTGCAGTCGGGCATGCTGACCGGCAACTCGGCCACCGCCAGCACCGGTATCCACGCGGGTGCTTCCATCGACATCCCGTTGTCGAAAGACAAGGAGAACGGCACTGGCCTCACTATCGACTACTCCTATCGTACAGCCGACTATCTGCGGGGTACCCACGCCATTGGTGCCAGCTTCCGCTTCTAGTTCGACCGTATCTGACAACACAAACAACCTCATTGGGAAAGGCTTATCCCCTAAGCCTTTCCTAATTTTTAAACGTCATAAAAACCAATCCATATCATGCCCGAAATAAAGTATTATAGCGAAGATGGTTTGCAGAAGCTCAAAGATGAACTGCATCATCTCATAGCCGTCGAACGTCCTGCCGCCTCTGCAGCCATTGCTGAAGCTCGCGACAAAGGCGACCTTTCCGAAAATGCCGAATACGACGCTGCCAAGGAGGCTCAAGGCCACCTCGAGGCACGTATATCTAAACTTCAGGAACTCGTCGCCAACGCACGTCTGCTCGATGAGTCCAAGATCGATACCAGCAAGGTCCTTCTCCTCTCCATCATCACCATCAGAAACACAAAGAATAACATGAAGCAGGAGTATACCATCGTCCCCGAGAGCGAAGCTGACCTCAAAAAAGGCAAGATCAGCATCACTTCGCCCTTTGCCTCCGCATTCCTCGGCCACAAGGTGGGCGACATCGTCGAGGTAGTGGTGCCTGCTGGAAAAATGACTTTCGAATTGATGAAAATATCTCGCTAACCATTAATCCCTGACGCTGCTATGACAATCTTCAGTAAAATCGTGGCGGGTGAGATACCCTGCTATAAGGTGGCTGAAACAGAACACTGCTTCGCATTCCTCGACATCAACCCCGTCGTCCGCGGACATGTCCTCTGCATTCCAAAGAAGGAAGTCGACTATATCTTCGACCTCGACGAAGATTTATATACCGAGCTTCATTTCTTCGCCCGTAAGGTGGCTCGGGGCCTTCAAAAGGTCTGTCCCTGCATCAAAATCGGCGAAGCCGTGGTAGGTATCGACGTGCCCCATGTGCACATCCACCTTATGCCGCTCAACACTCCCGGTGACCTCAACTTCTCCCACCATGTCGAGATGTCCCCTGACGAGTTGAGTGCTTTGGCTGCTCAAATCGCTGCCGCTATCGAGTAGCAATTCATTAATGACAATATCCATTCCGCGAGTGTGGCATTCGACCCTGCTCGCGGATTTTTCTTTTGACATTCTTTCCTGCCAAGACCCTTATGCCAACCCTTTTCTCGATGCCTGTCATGCAGAGTGTGCGAGGATTCTATAGGTTTATTGTGGAATTTTTGTCGGTGCGGGCATTTCTCGTATTCTATGATATCCAGCCACTTGTGTTAGGGCCCCCAAATAGGTCCAAAATAAATTTTGTCAATGGCGAAATAAATTGTATTTTTGCACATTGAAAATAATACTTTCCTCAAGCGACGGAGTGACAACATCAAACGGCAAAGTGATTCCCGTAGCTTCGGGATGGTGAGTAGTTTAGTACAGCGAGGCAGTGGCCTCAGAGCGAACAGAAACTCAAATCCCTAAGTGCCCACACTTTTCCTTCACTTGCCATTTCCTATGTGACTGAGGAAGCTTTAGCATTGCCTTTCCCCCAAATATCGTCGCATTGAGACACTTCCCATAATCTCTCTCATCTATCTTCTTCTGTCAAGAGAAAATCGAAGTGTCCTCCAAATTAAGTCGTAATTTCTAACATTTATACAGACATTCAGACATCATTTGACCTTCAACAATCTTTCTTCCCTCTCTCCATCATCTCTCCTTCCTTCCTCCTTCACTCTTTCCTTTGCGTCAATTCGAATTCCTTAGGAGCCTTTTAGATACATTAATCAATCCTTATATCATACGTCAATTATGAAAATCTCAGTCGCCGGAACAGGATATGTCGGTCTCAGTATCGCCACCCTCTTGGCACAGCATAACGAAGTCACCGCGGTCGATGTCGTCAAGGAACGAGTCGACCTTGTCAACAACCACAAGTCGCCCATCCAGGACGACTATATCGAGGACTATCTGGCCAACAAGCCTTTGTCGCTCAAGGCCACGTTGGACCAGGAGGCGGGCTATCGCGATGCCGAGTTTGTGGTCATCGCCGCACCGACCAACTATGACAGCCAGAAGAACTTCTTCGACACTTCGGCTGTCGAGGCTGTGATTGATGCCGTGCTGAAGGTGAACCCGGAGGCCGTGATGGTCATCAAGAGCACCATCCCTGTGGGCTACACCCGCTCGCTCTATGTCAAGTACTATAAGAAGTTCCTTGCACAAACAGAGGAAAAAACACTGACGCATTCGCACAATAGCGCATTCCCGCACTTTAATTTATTGTTTTCTCCTGAGTTTCTGCGCGAGAGCAAGGCGCTGTATGACAACCTGTACCCGTCGAGAATCATTGTGGGCGTGCCCAAGATGATGGTTGGCAAGGAATATGAGGCTGAGAACGAAGCCATCAAGTCGCTGACCGATATCGACTGGCTTACCGAGAAGGCCCATCAGTTCGCAGACCTCCTCGTCGAAGGCGCCATCGGCCCCTCGAAAGATTCACTTACGCATTCACACATTGACGCATTCACACAATCGAATTCCAAAGGAATTCCCGTTCTGTTCATCGGGATGAAAGAGGCAGAGGCGGTGAAGCTTTTTGCCAACACCTATCTGGCGCTTCGCGTGAGCTACTTCAACGAGCTGGACACCTACGCCGAGATGAAAGGCCTCGACACGCAGGCCATCATCACGGGCATTGGTCTGGATCCGCGTATCGGGACGCACTACAACAACCCGTCGTTCGGCTACGGCGGCTACTGCCTGCCGAAGGACACGAAACAGCTGCTGGCCAACTATGAGGACGTGCCGCAGAATATGATGTCGGCCATTGTGGAGAGCAACCGCACCCGCAAGGACTTCATTGCCGACCAGGTTCTCAAAATGGCAGGCTATTACGCCTACACCGAGAACAACGAGTACAATCCAAACACTCACGCATTAACGCATTCGCACAATAACGCATTACCTGTACCGACGATAGGAGTGTATAGGTTGACGATGAAAAGCAACAGCGACAACTTCCGCCAGAGCGCCATCCAGGGGGTGATGAAACGCATCAAGGCCAAGGGTGCGGAGGTGATCATCTACGAGCCCACCCTCGACGACGGCACCACCTTCTTCGGAAGCCTGGTAGTCAACGACCTCGCCAAGTTCAAGTCCCAGAGCCAAGCCATCATCGCCAACCGATATGATTCAGTCCTCGATGATGTCAAATCCAAGGTTTATACCAGGGACATATTTAAAAGAGACTGAATCATGAGGATATGAGCACATTAAAAGAATAGTAAAGTGGAAACGAATAACCGCTACGACAGCTGCCTGGACGATGTGCAAGAGAAGGTCTACACCCGAGACATTTTCAAACGCGATTGATATGAAAATCCTCGTTACCGGCGCAGCCGGATTTATCGGAGCCAACCTCGTGATGCGCCTCCTGAAGGAAGGCTTCCAGGGCCAGCCCTGCAGCATCGTAGGCCTCGACAACATGAACGCCTATTACGATGTGAGCCTCAAGGAATACCGTCTTGCAGAGATAGATAGAGTTGCGAAGCAAAAAGATTCGTCAGATTCGTGCAATTCGTGTTCGAATTGTATGTGGCAGTTTATCAAAGGCGACATTGCCGACAAGGCCCTCATCGACAGTCTTTTTGCTGAACACCATTTCGACATTGTAGTGAACCTGGCGGCCCAAGCCGGTGTGCGCTACAGCATCGAGAACCCCGATGCCTATATCCAGAGCAACGTCATTGGTTTCTACAACATTTTGGAAGCGTGCCGTCACAATCCCGTGGAGCATCTGGTTTATGCCTCGTCGAGTTCGGTGTATGGCGGGAACAAGAAGGTGCCGTTCAGCACCGACGACCGCGTGGACAATCCCGTGAGCCTCTACGCCGCCACCAAGAAGAGCAACGAGCTCTTCGCCCACTGCTACAGCAAGCTCTACGACATACCCACCACGGGCCTGCGCTTCTTCACCGTCTATGGCCCTGCCGGTCGCCCGGATATGGCCTATTTCGGCTTCACCAACAAGCTGTTGCATGGCGAGACCATACAGATCTACAACTATGGCAACTGCCGACGGGATTTCACCTATGTGGATGATATTGTGGAGGGTATAGTGAGGGTGATGGGTGGAGTTCCCGAGCGAAGGAAGGGCGAGGACGGGCTGCCCGTGCCACCGTATAAGGTTTACAATATTGGTGGTGGCCAGCCGGAGAATCTGCTGGATTTTGTCCAGATACTTCAAGAAGAGCTTGTCGCAGCCGGTGTGCTGCCGCAGGACTACGACTTCGAGGCACACAAAGAGTTGGTTGCGATGCAGCCGGGCGATGTGCCGACCACATACGCCGATGCATCGGCCTTGGAGCGTGATTTCGGCTTCACGCCTCGCATCACACTCCGCGAAGGGCTGCGCAAATTCGCCCGTTGGTATAAGGATTATTATTCAAAATAAAACACTAATAGGACGTGACTATCTTTCAAAGCTTATGAGCCACGATCCCACATACGCTGACTATCACGAAGTGGTGCAAAACCGCCGAAGTCGATCTTCAATTTTAGGTGATTTTTTCGGAATGAAGAATAGGTGAAAAACAGGGCGGCCTGAGGCCGCCCTGGAATAGAGTCCTCAGGCGATGGTGCCCGTGGCGATGTAGGAGGTCGGTGAACACTCCCCGGGATGCAGCTTCACGCCGGTGCCCTCCACCAGCAAGATCTCCTCTACGGAGGTCATGACGAACCCCCAGACGTATACCGTCTTGCCGACCCAGTTCGGTGGCACCGTATCTGTGACTGTGGTGTCTGTGCGTTTGGCGGTGCCGATGGAGCATTCGTCCCTGTCGGGACAATAGGCCGCGACATAAACCACGTCATCGTCGTATGCGCCGAATTCAGGGGTGAGGGGAGAGTTGATTGACACCTTCACCGCCTGGCTCTCTTCGAACGAGGCGTTGCTGAACTCCACATAGGGGGTGCGACCTTCTGAGAGGATGAGGTGCTCATAGTCGGGAGTGGCGATGCCGGATGCGGCGTCATACTGCATAAGCCGGTTGTTGCGTCGGCTGAAGATATTGGTGGGAGAGGTCAGCGGTACGCCGGAGGCGGAGTTGTGGAGGCCGATGTTGATGATGCCGTTGAGGGCGCGAGCGAGGCGCATGGCGGCCTTGAATCTGGCGCGTGCCGCCAGCTGCTTGGGGGTGCGGGGGTTGCTGTTGTGGTCGTTGTACGCCGAAAAGATCTGAACGCCGTTGACCACGCGTCCCACCACTTTGCCGATTTTACCACTTTGGTCGCCGAGGATGTTTTTGTTTGTCTTTGCCATAATGTTAAAAAATTTAAAGGTTAATAAATGTTTTTTTACGTTTGGAGCAGGTCATGCATTAACGCATTCACACACTCTTTTCGTCGTCCTCGAGGTTGACTGAAACGTTACACAAACAATATAAGGCCAAAAGAGCCGATGGGCTCAAAACTATCCTAACTTCACACTAATTCACATATATTCTCACATATCACAGATGACGACTTCTATTAATGGCTAGCGGTTAAAGCCTCAAATTCTCATATTCTAAGCGATGGCTCGCCAAGTTGGAAAGGAAGTCGGCAACAAGTCGGCAACAGGTAGCCAGGAGGTAGGCAGTGCAGATGATTGGTGAATAGTTTCGCGAGCATCTCGGAATAAAAAGAGATTGCGAAAAAGTGCGAAAAGGCAAAATCAATGCGAAAATAAAAGCGGTAGTCCTGCAGATGATTGGTGAATAGTTTCGCGAGCATCTTAAAAGCTCGCTTTTGAAGTGCTCTCAAAACTATAAACCTTTGTCCCGACAAAGCAATCCATAGGATTGTCATCTGCAACAAGGCAATCAATCAGATGAGTACTATAAAGTTTTCGGGAATTTCGTTTTTTTCGGATGATTTTCGGAATCAAAAGAAAGAGTTTCCGCGTATTCCGCGGTTTATGCAACTTTTCGCGATAAAACATAACCAACCTTATGCATACTGAGCGATGAAAGTCGTCGACAAGAAATATATACTCCCCTTCATCCTGGTCACCACCTGCTTTGCCTTGTGGGGATTTGCCAACGACATCACCAACCCCATGGTGAAGTCGTTCAGCAAGATTTTTCGCATGAGCGTTACCCAGGGGGCGCTGGTGCAGGTGGCCTTCTATGGCGGCTACTTCTGTATGGCGCTTCCTGCTGCCATGTTCATCAGACGCTTCAGCTATAAATCTGGAATTCTGATGGGGTTGGGCCTTTATGCCGTGGGAGCACTGATGTTTCTCCCTGCCGCACGTCTGGGTAGCTATTGGCCCTTTCTCGCAGCATACTTCATCCTTACCTGCGGCCTCTCCTTCCTTGAGACCAGTGCCAACCCTTTCATCCTTTTGATGGGTGAAAAAGAAACTGCCACGCGACGACTCAACTTGGCCCAGAGTTTCAACCCTATCGGATCACTTTGTGGCATGTTTGTGGCCATGAACTTCATCCAGGCCCGCATGAACCCGATGTCCTCTGGCGAACGTGCCACCTTGGATGATGCCACGTTTCAGGCCGTCAAGGCGGCCGACCTCGACATCGTCGTCAAGCCGTATGCCGTCATCGGGATGGTGATCATACTTATCTTCGTATTGATACTGATCACTAAGATCCCTCTGCGTAAGAATGACGACAGCTGCGTCTCGCTCGCCTTCTGGCCTTCTGTCAAGAGGCTCTTCGCCAACAAGGCCTATCGGGAGGGGGTGATCGCACAATTCTTCTATGTAGGGGCACAGATCACCTGCTGGACCTTTATCATACAATATGGAACCCACGTCTTTATGACCGAAGGTATGGAGGAACAGGCTGCAGAAATCCTGTCGCAGCGGCTCAACATCATAGCCATGGTGCTCTTTTGTTGCAGTCGTTTCATCTGCACCGCCCTGATGAAGCGTTTCCGCCCTGTATCGATGCTGTCGGCGTTCGCCAGCGTAGCTATCGTGCTGTTGCTGGTGGTCATACTGATAGGCGGACGAGTGGGGGTCTACAGTCTCGTGGCCATCTCCGCTTGTATGAGCCTGATGTTCCCCACTATCTATGGCCTGGCGCTGAAAGATGTGGGCCCTGATGCCGAAGTGGGTTCTGCCGGACTTATCATGGCCATCCTTGGCGGAAGTCTACTCCCTCCAATCCAGGCCCTGATCATCGACGGTGGACATCCGTCCCTGTCGTTCGTCGTCCCCTGCTTCTGCTTCTTCGTCGTGCTGGCCTACGCGTTGCGTCGTAGCCATAAACCGTCAACAGACATCAAACCATGAACGATAAACATTCAAAAAGGCCTAAGGTCTTCGTCAGCGGCTGCTACGACCTGCTGCATAGCGGTCATGTCGAGTTTTTCCGGCAGGCGGCGCAATATGGCGATCTCTATGTGGGCATCGGTAGCGACAAGACCTATCTGGGCTACAAACACCGCAAGACGGTATATGCCGAGCAGGAGCGCCTCTTTATGGTCAAGAGCATCCGCTATGTCAAAGATGCCTATATCAATGCTGGTAGTGGTGTGATGGACTTCGTCCCCACGCTGGATGTCGTTAAGCCCGACATCTTCGTGGTCAATGAAGACGGCAGCCTGCCCGAGAAGGAGAAGGTCTGTCGCGAACGCGGCATCAAATATGTGGTGCTTCGTCGCAACCCCCATGAAGGACTCGTAGCCCGTTCCAGCACCGACCTCAAGAAGGTGGAGAGCCAGATTCCCACGCGACTCGACCTCGCAGGCACTTGGATTGACCAGTCCTACGTTTCTCAGTTCGCCCCCGGATGGGCCATCACCATCTCCTTGGAGCCCACCTTCGAGATACGCGAACGCTGTGGCTTGAGCACCTCCACGCGCAACGCCATCAGGAAGATCTGGCCCTATCAGCTCCCCAATATGGACCCCGAGATGTTGGCGAAGCTGGTGTTCTGTTTTGAAAACGACCCGGAACGTAGCGACGGCATCATCAGTGGCGCGCAGGATGCCATCGGCATCTGTTTCCCGGGCCTCTGCCGACACTACTACGACAACCGTTTTTGGCCAGAGAAGATAGAAACCTGCTCGGACGAGCATATCTTGAGCTGGTTGGAATCACATCTGGTGATGATACCTATGGAGCCTCGTCGTCCCGGATGTAGCGTTGTGGAGGGGAAGGACATCACGTTGGACAAGGTCAAAGCCTTGACACAGGCTGCCGACGACTGCTGGGCTGCCATCATGTCATGCGATCTCGCCGCCTTCGCCAAAGCATATAAGGACAGTTTCAATGCACAGGTGGCCATGTTCCCAGGGATGGTCCATCCTGTGGAAGAATTAGGGGATAGTGCGGTGGGACAGTTGAAAGCTTGTGACATTCAGAACACTATCGATAAGTGGTCGGCAGAGCCGGGCGTGATGGCATGGAAAATGCCAGGCGCAGGTGGAGGTGGTTACCTTGCCTGTGTCGTTGACGATGCAGATGCCTTCATTTCTCTTCATCCGGAGGCCATTAAGCTGACTATCAGGCGGCCTGGATTTTGATTCATACGGGTATATTTGTAAAAGAAAAACCATGAAGCGTTACTGTCAGTATTTGCAGCTTGTCGACGACGAAGAAAAAATCTCCGAATATGTGTCTGCCCATACCCATGTGTGGCCGGAGGTCATCGAAGGCCAGCGTGAGGTCGGCATCCTGGATATGCAGATATACCGGCATGGCCGCAGTCTCTTCATGATCATGGACACTGTCGACGGGTTCGACTTCGTCCGTGATATGGCCCGACTGGCCACCTTGCCCCGCCAGGCCGAATGGGAAGCCTATGTCAGCCAGTTTCAGGGCGCCAGCTCCGCTGCTCGCAGCGACGAGAAATGGCATCTGATGGATCGTATTTTTTAATAATAGGTAGGGGATGGCTTTTCGACATTTTTTTGAGCCAGTGATATTAAACCTGAAACACAACATCTTGGATCCGCATAAGTTTGAAATAAAAAGAGATCCCGAAAAAGCCCTAAAATCCGAAAAAAAACGAAAAAATGAGAGGTGGCCATGCAGATGATAGGTGAATAGTTTCGTGAGCATCTAAAAAGCGCACTTTTAGAAGTGCTCCCAAACCTATTCATTGATTGCAATGAAAGGCTCAAATTCTTATCAAATCTCAGCAATGCTTCACCAGATGGACAGGAGGTCGGCAGGAGGTAGGCAACAAGTCGGCAGGAGGTCGGCAGTGCGGGTAGTGGTGTCACGCAGATTTTCTATGACTATCTATCGTGTGTCAAAAAACAGCGTACCGGCCTTGCAAATGATTATGATAAAGTGGATTTTCAGGTAGGCGATGTTTTTGAGCTTGGATTCTGCTTAACTACGAGTGCTGCCCCTACGTGGGGTGATGACACATCTGTCAGCCTGTATCGTATTACCCCACTTGATGTGGCAAATACCAAGGCAAGAGCGATGTATTGGGTGAATAACAATACTGAATTTCAAGTAACTTTTCTTCAAGATGCACGATTCCGTATAGCGTCCATAAATGATAGAGAAGGAGGAAAGAAAGAGATCATAATGGAAGAAATATAACAAACGCCTTCTGGCACTTACATGTAGCCGGAGGCTCCGGCACGCGGCTATACCCGATTACCAAGGGTGTAAGCAAACAGTTGTTGCCCATCTATGACAAGCCGATGGTGTATTACCCCATCAGTGCGCTGATGCTGGCAGAATAAACGAAATAAACAATAACGATTATATGAGCATTTTTAAAGACAAGGTATTATTGATAACAGGTGGCACTGGCTCTTTCGGCAATGCAGTGCTCAACCGTTTCCTGCGCACTGACATCGGCGAGATCCGTATCTTCTCGCGCGACGAGAAGAAGCAGGACGATATGCGCCATGACTTTCAGGCACGGATGCCGGAGGTGGCAAACAAGATCAAGTTCTACATCGGTGACGTGCGCAACAAGAGCACGCTGAAATATGCGATGAAGGGCGTGGACTACGTCTTCCACGCCGCTGCGCTCAAGCAGGTGCCTTCGTGTGAGTTCTTCCCGATGGAGGCGGTCAAGACCAACGTCATCGGCACGGACAATACGCTCGATGCCGCTATTGATGCAGGCGTCAAGTGCGTCATCTGCCTCTCCACCGACAAGGCCGCCTACCCCATCAACGCGATGGGCATCACCAAGGCCATCGAAGAGAAGGTGGCCATCGCCAAAAGTCGCTACAGTGGCGATACGAAGATCTGCTGCACCCGCTACGGCAATGTGATGTGCTCGCGTGGCAGTGTCATTCCTCTCTGGATCGACCAGATCCGCAAGGGCAACCCCATCACGCTCACGGAGCCGAAGATGACGCGCTTCATCATGAGCCTCGAAGAGGCCGTCGACCTGGTGCTCTTCGCCTTCGAGAACGGAGAGAATGGCGACATCCTCGTGCAGAAGGCACCGGCCTGCACCATCCAGACGCAAGCCGAGGCAGTGTGTGAACTGTTTGGTGGACAGTCGAAGTACGCCGGTAACGGCGATGCTTCAATTGTTGCAAAACAACTGAAAGAGGACATCAAGGTCATCGGCATCCGCCACGGCGAGAAGATGTACGAGACGCTCCTCACCAAGGAAGAGGCAGCCAAGGCGGTGGATATGGGCAACTTCTACCGCGTGCCGGCCGACAACCGCGACCTCAACTACGACAAGTACTTCAAGGAGGGTGACGCCAAGCGCGCCACCATCGAGGAATTCAACTCAGACAACACCCGCCGGCTGAACCTCGAGGAGACCAAGGAGAAGATTGCCTCGCTGGAGTATATCCAGAACGAATTGGCTGGAATTCCTAACTTGGTGTAATGCATAACATCTAAAAACACGGAAAATACGAATAAGGATGGCCTTGCTTTATCCTGAGGAGTCATATAAGATAAATGGAGCCATTTTTGAGGTTCATAAGGAACTTGGGCCAGGCCTTTTGGAGAAGGTCTATCAAGAAGCCCTCGAAAAAGAACTAAGAAGTCAGGGCATTCCTTTTGAGCGTGAGAAAAGCTTCACCATTGTGTATAAAGGCGAAGCTCTTGAACAGAAGTACATCGCAGACTTTGTAATTTACGACAAGATAGTCGTAGAATTGAAAGCCGTTGATGAACTTCTTCCGGTTCACACAGCCCAAGTCATCAATTATCTTGCTATCACAGGGTATCGACTTGGTCTGTTGGTGAACTTCAACGCTCGACAAGTAAAACCCGAACGAATAGTTCGGTATTAGTGTTTTTAGTTTTTTTCGATGTTAAACTAAGAATAAGATGAAAATATTGGTAACAGGAGCAAAGGGTTTTGTGGGCAAAAACCTCTGCTGGGCGCTGAAGAATATCAAGGACGGCAAAGACCGCCGTTTCCCCGAACTGAAGATTGATGAAATCTACGAGTATGACATAGACACCGACCCTTCCTTGTTGGATGAATACTGCCAAAAGACAGATTTTGTGTTCAACTTAGCTGGGGTGAACAGACCTAAGGATACTTCGGAGTTCATGCAGGGCAACTTCGGGTTCGCGAGTACGCTGCTGGATACGTTGAAGAAGCACGGCAACCGCTGTCCCGTGATGCTCTCCAGTAGTCAGCAGGCCTCACTCACAGGCCGCTTCGGAAACAGCGAATATGGCCGGAGCAAGAAAGCCGGAGAGGATCTTTTCCTCGACTACGAACGCGATTTTTTAACATCTAAAGACACGGAAGACACGAAGATTAGTGTTTTTAGTGATTTTCGATGTGAAAGACAAAAACCTCGTGTGCTCATATACCGCTTCCCGAATCTCTTTGGCAAGTGGTGCAGACCTAATTATAATAGTGCTGTGGCCACGTTCTGCAATGCGGTGGCCAATGACCTGCCCTATACCGTAAATGATCCCAGCGTTGAACTGGAATTGCTGTACATCGACGACCTCGTGGACGAGATGATTGCGGGGCTGATGGGGAAGGAACACAGATGCGAGTTTGATGGTCTCGAAGTGATTCCAACATCGAAATACACGGAAGGCACGGATAAAGATTTCTCAAATTCTCAAATTCTTGATAGAAAACAAGGACGATATTGTTACGTTCCCGTAACCCACAAAGCAACGCTGGGTGAGATCGTTGAATTATTGAAGAATTTCGCTGAGCAGCCTAAGACGCTGATGATTCCGGAGATTCCTGCGGGGAGTTTTGCGAAGAAGTTATACAGCACGTATCTGAGTTATCTCCCCAAGGACAAGGCTGCCTTCCCGCTCAAGATGAACGTAGACGACCGCGGCTCGTTTACTGAGCTGGTGCACACGCACAACGCAGGGCAGGTGAGCATCAACATCAGCAAGCCCGGCATCACCAAGGGCCAGCACTGGCACAACACCAAGTGGGAACAGTTCATCGTGGTCAAGGGCCACGGCCTTATCCAGCAGCGCAACCTAAGCCTCCTCCCAACCTCCCCCTCAAGGGGAGGAGAAGATCCCACCCAATCCTCCCTTCAAGGGAGGACTCAAGCCTCCATCCTTGAGGGGGAAGTTCAGTGGGGGGCTTGGAATACTGCAGATCCGACATTGTATGTAGAACTGAAGGAGAAAGCCGAAAGTATGAGAAAGAATCCTACCGAGGCGGAATCAGCTATGTGGGAGATGCTGAAAGGTAAGAACCTTGATGCAAAATTCCGTAGACAACATATCATAGGAGACTATATTGTGGATTTCGTATGTCTGGATAAGCAGTTAGTGGTAGAGATAGATGGAGGTTATCATAATGATCCTGTACAAGTGGAATATGACAGACAAAGAACGAATTTCCTTCAATCTAAGGGTTTTGGTGTTCTTCGCTTCAAAAATGAGGAAGTAATTGGTAATACCGACGAGGTTCTTGGTATCATACGCAATGCGCTAGCCCATCTCTCCACCCCTGAGGGGGGAGTCGGAGGGGGGCTTGGGACTGTTTTGAATTGGTTTGTCGACGGCGACCACATCCAGGCCGTCCACATGCTTCCCGGATATACGCACAACATTATCAATCTGTCAGAGACGGAAGATTTGGTTACAGTAATGTACTGCAACGAAGTGTTTGACGCTTCGCGACCAGACACATTCTTTGAGAAGGTCTGAGTATTCTGCTCGGCACTCTCGTTCGGCCTCGATGTCGAAAAGGCCACTGGTCTTTTCTTCATGTACTGCAACGAAGTGTTTGACGCTTCGCGACCAGACACATTCTTTGAATCTGTATAAACATCTAAAGTCTCGAAAGCAACGAATTGCTATTAGTATTTTTAGTTTTTTTCGATGTTAAAAAGAATAATGATATGAATATTAAGCATTTCAAGAATAACGGGAAGCTGAAGCTTCTCATCATCGTGGGCACCCGCCCCGAGATCATCCGCCTGGCTGCCGTCATCAACAAATGCCGGGAGTACTTCGACTGCCTCCTGGCCCACACCGGCCAGAACTACGACTACAACCTCAACGGCGTCTTCTTCAAGGACCTGAAACTCGCTGACCCCGACGTCTATATGGAGGCTGTGGGCAAGGACCTCGGCGAAACGATGGGCAACATCATCGCCAAGTCGTACCAGCTGATGGTGGAGGTGCAGCCCGATGCCGTGCTGGTGCTGGGCGACACCAACAGTTGCCTTTCTGTGATCGGCGCCAAGCGCCTGCACATCCCCATCTTCCACATGGAGGCAGGCAACCGTTGCAAGGACGAGTGCCTGCCCGAGGAGACCAATCGCCGTATCGTGGACATCATCTCCGATGTGAACATGGCCTACAGCGAGCATGCGCGTCGTTATCTGGCTGACTGCGGTCTGCCCAAGGAGCGAACCTACGTGACCGGCAGCCCGATGGCTGAGGTTTTACATCAAAACCTTGAAGAGATTAGAACATCGAAAATACACGAAAAACTCGGATTAGAAAAAGGGAAGTATATTCTGTTGAGTGCACACAGAGAAGAGAACATCGACACGGAGAAGAACTTTAGGAGTCTCTTCACTGCTATTAATAAGATGGCGGAGAAGTACGACATGCCGATCCTTTACAGCTGCCACCCGCGCAGTCGCAAGCGCCTGGAGCAGTCTGGATTTAAACTCGACCCCCGCGTCATCCAGCACGAGCCTCTCGGCTTCCACGACTACAACTGCCTTCAGATGAACGCTTTTGCTGTTGTGAGCGATAGTGGCACACTGCCCGAGGAGAGCAGTTTCTTCACCAGTATCGGCCATCCCTTCCCTGCAGTTTGCATCCGCACCTCGACCGAGCGCCCCGAAGCCCTCGACAAAGGCTGCTTCGTCCTCAGCGGCATCGATACTAAAGGTTTGCTACAGAGCGTCGATGTGGCTGTGGAGCTTATCAGGGACGGCCATCCCGGCATCCCCGTGCCCGATTATGTCGACGAGAACGTCTCCACCAAAGTCGTCCGCATCATCCAGAGCTATGTGGGCGTAGTGAACAAGATGGTTTGGAGAAAGTTTTGACTAGATACCTAATGAAACGCATAGCTTTCCTATCCACCATATTATTGCTGCTGTCCGCTTGCGGCAAGGACAGAATCACATACCTGACTCCGGTCCGCATCTCAGTCGAGGGCTTTGTCATCTCGGTCGAAGATGAACTGCCGCAGAGCAAGGACACATCCCTGTCGCAGTATCAGGCTGCCAAGGCCGTCACCCTTGCCCTCTTCAACGCCGACGGCATGCTGCGCTACTGCAGCACACAGCTGCGCTCTGATTCTGTAGGCTATACCACCTTCGGCCAGTTCGACTTCGCCCTGCCTATGGGCAGCTACACGATGGAAGTATTCGCCTACGGCAGCGATTCGGCTCTGATGGTCAACGGACGGACAGAGGCGGCCTATACAGCCGACAAGGTGCGTGAGACCTTCGTTGCCACCCGTCCGCTGGACATCACCAGCACCGACCCCGTGACCGTTAACGCCACCCTCAGCCGCATCACCAGCAACCTGCAGGTCATCTCGACCGACAACCGCACATCCAATGCCGATGCCGTGCGCCTGACCTACTCCGCCTGCGGCAAAAGCTTCAATCCCATTACAGGTCTGGCCACAGTTAACGGCGGCATCGTCAACACAGTCTACCTCACTTACCCGGCAGGACAGCCCGCCAAAATCAACAGCTACAGTTTCCTTAATGCTGACCAGCAGTTCGTGGACATCGGCATTGATGTACTCGACACGGCAGGAGGTGTCCTTACTCACAAGGAGGTCATCAACGTACCTCTGCGCCGCAACGCCCGCACCGTCCTGCAGGGCCAGCTTTTCACCACCGGGACCTCATCGTCGTTTATGCTCGACACCGACTACGACACCGTTATATATGTGAATTTCTGAAAAATAAACCAGTATGAGAAAAACAGCCATACTTACCCTCGTCGCCGCAGCCCTGCTTGCCAGCGCCTGCAGCAAGGAACACAGCAATGCCCTCGTTCCCGTAAACGTCAATGTCGACGATTTTGCCATCTCGCAATGCGAATTCTTGTCAAAGGATGCCTCGTCCGTGGCAAACTACACCAACGTCAATGCCATAACACTCGCCTTTTTCGACGAGAATGGCGACCAAACCTACAGCACGACGCAGCTGCGTGCCGACGCTACAACTTATGAGACCTTCGGTTCGTTCAGTCTCACGCTCCCCATCGGCACCTATACGATGGAAGTCCTGGGCTATGCCAACGAGCAGCCAGCCACTTGCAACAGTATGACCGAGTGGGTCTTCACGCCCGACAAAGTGCGCGAGACCTTCGTCGGTTCACAGACAGTGACCATATCCAACACGGCCAACTCAGTGGATATCAGTGCCACTCTCGACCGTGTTGTGTGCCGCCTTGAGATTTTCACCACCGACCCTGTCCCAGAAGACGTCAAGAGTGTACGAATCACCTATGCTGCAGGCGGCAGCGGCATCAACCCAGTCACGGGCCTCTCCAGCACCAATGCCGGCTGTACCTACCTGATTGAGAACCCCGCTACCACCAGTGAAGGCATCAGTAAGTTCCGCAGCCATCAGTTCCTTGCCACCGACCAGCAGACGATGAATGTCACCCTCGATGCCCTCGACAGAGAAGGCAACTCAGTGTCGCACAAGGTTGTCAACAATGTGCCCTTCCAGCGCAACAAGGTGACGCAGCTGCGTGGTGCCCTCTACAGTGCCGGTGTTTCCGGCTCTTTCACGGTCAACACATCCTGGATCGGCGACACCAATATCGTCAATTTCTAGTCAGCATACACGCACACCGGAACGACCGTCAAGGAGTATTCGGTCTTTCTGTGGTTTCCGTGTTCCCTGAACTTTAAATAAACCACTGATCTCGCAAAAAGTTCTCCGATTTCTCTGTTATCTTTGTAGAAGATAAAAATTCGAACGTTTTGTTAATCCGAATGCGGAGTGCAAATCACGTAGTGTTTGCATTATGCTGAGGCGAGAAAACGCCCCTTGAAAAGGAACATTTTGTTAAGCCAGATGACCAATGTCAAGCTCGCTTGAGGATTGGCATGGCGAGAAAGCGAGCATGAAATGACCTGTTATGACGCAGGAGCATAAGATACAACTGTTTGAAGAGAAGAAGGTCCGAACCGTGTGGGACGACCAGCAGGAGAAGTGGGTACTTCTCCATCGTGGATGTTTGTGGGGTGCTCACAGATAGTGATTATCAGGCAGCACGAAAATACTGGAAAGTACTGAAGGGTAGGTTGAAAAAAGAGGGCAATGAAACGGTAACAAATTGTTACCAGTTGAAATTCCTGGCTCCAGACGGCAAGATGCGTCTTACCGATGTCGCTGATCAGCAGCAGCTCTTCCGTATCATCCAGAGCATCCCCAACAAAAAGGCGGAGCCGTTCAAGCAGCGGATGGCACAGGTTGCTTCCGACTATCTCCCTCCTACAGACAGAGTAGAGTCACTGCCGGAACCGGAGGATGAGACCGATTGATTTGACGATATGCCCAAAGCAAGAAAGACCTCAAAGGGTGACGAATAATAACTTTTCACTTTTCACTCTTCACTTTTAACTTGCAAACATTGTGCAATAATTGTATTAACTTTAACGATTAAACTCATTCCGCGGAGAACCTCTTCTTAGGAGAGGCTTCCCGCTTTGGGTGTAAAAACGAAATAAACAATAAAGATTTACGATAATGAAAAAAGTAATGCTTGTTTTCGGAACCCGGCCGGAGGCGATCAAGATGTGCCCGCAAAAGGGGGTGGGGTTACATATTTGAAGCAGGTCACGGAAATCTAAATAATATGGATATCATGCAGAACTTGAATACGGATATAGGTGAGAGCCGCTTCGATATGACTTATTCGGTGGCTGTGCAGGCCATCAAAGAGGCCATTCAACGCAGTCAGGCAAGAGCATTGCATCTGGTAAACAGTGAAGTGCTGTCGCTCTACTATGGCATAGGCCGATACATCTCCGAGAATTCCCGTGAAGGTTTCTGGGGCACAGGCGCATTGGCGCAAATCAGCCGTCAGTTGCAGAAGGAAATGCCTGGCCTAAAAGGATATAGCGAAACGAGCCTTAAAGACATGCGCACCTTTTACGAGCAGTGGCAGCCGCAAGTAAATCGTCAGCCAGTGGCCGACGAATTGCCTGATAGGGCAGGTCAACTGCCAGTGTCTGCAGGAATGAAGATAGACGAAAGTCTTATGCTACGCCAAATTCGTCAGCCTATGGCCGACGAATTAGATTGGAGTGAATTCCTGAGGGTGCCGTTCACACACCACGTGATGATACTGCGCAAAGAGAAATAGCTCGAAGGGCGTGCTTTCTACATTCGCCAGTGCGCTCGGCATAGTTGGAACAAATATGTCCTGAGAGATTATCTGAAAAGCAATCTATATCAGGAGCGGGGGCAGTTGCCGAACAATTTTTCCGAGACCATCCCCGACCAGCAACTGGCCGTTCAGACGATGAAAGCTTTCAAGGAAGAATATCTCCTTGATTTTATCAATGCGGAAGACCTTTACGCTGAGGCAGAAGACCGCAACGAACCTGTACTCAACAAGAAGATAGTAGCCAACATCCGAGACTTCATCCTCCGTTTCGGTCAAGACTTTATGTTCTTACGTGAACAATATAGGGTGATGATAGGCGAAGAAGAAAAATTTATAGACCTGCTGTTTTTTAACCGGCAACTCAACGCCCTTGTGGCGGTGGAGCTCAAAGACACACGCTTCCAGCCAGCCCATCTTGGGCAGCTCAGTTTCTACCTGTCTGCACTGGATCGCCAGGTGCGGAAGCCGCATGAGAACCCTCCCATTGGACTTGTCTTGTGTCGTGAGTTTGACCGTATGGTAGTGGAAGTTGCCATCAGTGACTATACCAAGCCGATGGGTGTTGCAACCTTCCAGTTGGGAAAGAATGCACCTGCGGATTTAACCCGTGTACTACCTCCAGCCGAAGAATTGTCCAAGTGTCTCATAGAACCGACGGAACCTTGAACCTTGAACCTTGAACTTTGAACCTTGAACTCGCGTCTTTAGCGCCACCTTGAACCTTGAACTTTGAACTTGAAACCAGGCTATAGCCTTTGTGCAATAATTGTGTTAACTTTAACGATTAGATTCTGTTTGCGGAAGGCTCTCTAACGGGAGCCTCCGCAGACGGCGTTTTGGAACGAAATAAACAATAACGATATATGTTCAACTTAGACAAATTCATTTCTGATAGTGTGACTTTCAGGCCGGTGAGCATGTTCAAGGCCGATATTGAGGCGAACAAGGAACGGCTCACGGAGGAGATAAAAGGCAAGAAGGTCTGCGTGATTGGCGGTGCCGGTTCGATCGGTTCCAGCTTCATCAAGGCGGTGCTGCGTTTCGAACCGAAGAGCGTGGTGGTGGTCGACCTCAACGAGAACGGACTTGCCGAACTGGTGCGCGACGTCCGCTCCACAGAAAGCCTCTACGTGCCGGAGGAGTTCCGTTGCTATACGCTGAATTTCGCCGATCCCATCTTCGAGCGCATCTTCCGTGAGGAAAAAGGCTTCGACATTGTGGCGAACTTCTCGGCCCACAAGCATGTGCGGAGCGAAAAGGACCGCTACAGCGTGCAGGCGCTCATCGAGAACAACGACATCAAGGCGAAGCGACTGATGGACCTGCTGACTGTCTATCCGCCTAAGCACTTCTTCTGCGTTTCCACCGACAAGGCCGCCAACCCCGTGAATATTATGGGAGCCAGCAAGCGCATTATGGAAGATCTGGTGATGGCCTACAACAAGTACTTCAAGGTCACCACCGCCCGCTTTGCCAATGTCGCCTTCAGCAACGGCTCCCTGCCCGACGGCTGGATCCATCGCCTGCAGAAAAAGCAGCCACTGGTGGCTCCTTCAGACGTGAAACGTTACTTTGTCAGTCAAGAGGAAAGCGGTCAGATCTGTATGTTGGCTTGCATACTTGGAAATGGAGGTGAAGTGTTTTTCCCGAAGTTGGGAGAAGACCAGATGCTGACTTTTAGCAGCATTTGTGATGAGTTTGTGAAAGCTGAGGGCTTTGAGAAGAAACAATGCGCAAATGATGCTGAAGCTGTCACGTATGCATCCCAGATGGGGTATGACAGCGAAATCTATCCAGTTGTTTATTTTGGTTCAGATACGACCGGTGAGAAGGCTTACGAGGAGTTCTACGTTCCTGGTGAAAAGATTGACATGCAACGTTTTCAAGCCCTTGGCGTAGTGGAGCAGACCGCCCGCCACGAGATGAGCGAGGTCAATGCCTTCTTCGACCGTCTCGAAGCTATCTTCCACAAGGACGACTTCACCAAGGCCCAGGTCGTTGAGGCCATCAAGGAGTTCATCCCCAATTTCGAGCACGAAGAGAAGGGCAAGAACCTTGACCAGAAGATGTAGCAGAGATGCAGGTTTCAGGCCGATGCGAATGTTAAAAAGTACGAATCTGCCTTATATAAGGAATAAAAGTTGTAATTTTGCAAAAAGAATATGAAAGGTCGAGATAACATACAACCCGTTGGACATGAGGCTATCCTCAGCAGTGCTGGGAGTTTCACCGCCTTCAGTTTCGGAGGGTACAACATCCGTTTCCGGGCGCCTTACAGCCTGGAAAGGTATGTGGATGTCGTGCGGTGGGATGACGGTTATCTGGTGGTTCTGGCCAAGTACCGTCATAATGCCGAGCCCGAGGAGGAATACATTGACCTCAAGCCCATTCTCGAAGGACTGTATATTGACCCGGTTACCTTTCTGAAACCTATCAAAAGCGTACGGATTGCTTATGCCTGACATCAAGACCATAGCTGACAAAGCGAACATCATCGTCAATGGATACGCCTTCACCCGTGATCGCAACCGAATCTATGTGCTTAATCTTAACTGCCCGGACAAAGCTGTGGTGTTCAGCGCAGAAGGTGAGGTGTTGGAGACCACGATGGATGACATCGAGATTTCCATCGCGAGTCGTTACCTTAAGCAGAACCTCAAATACATGGAGGACTGAGCGATGCCGAAGTATTACGATTTCAAGGTGGTAGGATACTACTTGTATTTTACTTCTTTCTGCGTTGTGGAGTGCATGCATGTCCATGCCAGCGACAGCAAGCTGACCGAGGCGGGCTCGGCCAAGTTCTTTGTGAAGAGCAACGGCGATACAGTTCTTCAGAATCGAGGCATCCTCACAGATCGTGAGATAGCCCGGATATCAGAGTTTATCAAGGACCATTATCAGGAAATGTATCTTCGTTGGTCGCAGTACAGTGATAAGGGCTACTACGAGAAATAGCCTCACGGTCACTCGCTCAGCTCCCGCCTCAGTTGGTTCATTGCTTCGGAGGGATGCACGCAGTGGGGAGCCAGTTCGGAGAGGCCGAGGATCGGGGCATCGGGATGGTGGCGACGGAGGCGGACGAGCCGGTCGATGAGTTCGCCACGGGTGAGTCCGGGCTCGACGACGTGGCACTGTCGGAGGTCAGACACAAAGCTGTCGCGCACAAGGCAAGCAGCGTTTTGACAAGCGTTTTCATTGACTAAGATATATTTAACGGTTTTCATTGCTAATAAAGTTTATAGTTGATAGTTGAAAGTTTAAAGTCAGTTCGTAAGTTGATAGTTGGGAGTTGCAAGATTTTGAATCAGATTTTCTCGTGATTTTGAGCCGAAAGGCGACCATCCTTGAACTTTGAACTTAGAACTCTTGAACTGACTCTAAACTCTACTCTTTGAACTCTACACTAAAGCGAAGCGATTAGTGAATCCCCATGCAACTGGTGGCCCCCAGTGCGGTCAGAATCGCGGTGAGGATGCTGATGAGGGTCTGGATGATGAACTTCCAGATGTCCTTCTTGGGGTTGCTTATGGGTTCGGTCCCGGGTGCCTCAGGCACATTGGAGACCACGTCGGATACCGACTTCTTGATGAGCTTCTGCAAAAGCTTTGAAAAGAGTTTCTTCATACTTGTTGATTTTTAAACTGTTAATGAATTAGTCCTGGAACCCGGCTCCGCCGCCGTTGTCACCGCCGCCGTTGCCGTCTCCTGAGCCAGACCCGCCAGTGCTCGTACCAGAGCCGCCAGTGTTTTCGTTAGCGTTTTCGTTATCGTTATCGTTATCGTTATCGTTGCCGGAGCCACTGTAAGTGGAGACGGTCGTAGTCCCATCCGCATTGATGGTCGTCTGCACCCCGTGCTCATTCACGATGATGATCACCGTGCTGTCGCCCGAAAGGGCGTTGAGGGTGATGGTCGAAGGCCAGGGGCCCGTGAGGTACACCTCCTGATAGCCGCTCTTCGAGGCGATGCGGATAGAAGTAGGATGCTCTGCAGCGTAATCGCTGATCGCCTGTTCCACATCCGTGATGGTCACATCCTCGCCGTCCACGTACTGCTCAGCCAGGGTCTGCAGAGCCGCGTTCAGGCCCTTCTTGTTCAGGCTGTAGTAGCGGTTGTTGGGGCTGCCGGTCGTCGCCGTGATGGTCTGGCGGATGGTACGCAGATGATACTTCATATGCATCTGCACCATCTTGAAGATCGCCTGCCTCACCTTCGCGTCCGGGTTGTTGTACGCGCTGGCAGGCATCGTGGGAGCGCTGCGGGCAAACGTCTTGCCGTTACGGACATAATACGTGATACCGTCGATGGTACCGGTTGATTTGCGGCCAATGCCGACTTGTTTGATTTGTGCCATAATCGATAAAAATTAAAAGGTTAAACAATCTGTGAACTCTGTGTGAACATTAAACGAGCGTCATCGCCTCCTCCCGGCTCAGCCGCTGATAGCGGCCATTGCCCTCCGCCCGCATGATGTAGTGGCGGTTCGCCTCCGGCGAGACATAGCTCACGTGGATGAAGGTAGGATAGATGATCAGCTGGTCGAAGTCGATGCTGGGAGCCGAGCTGATTGCTGAGCCAGTCGAAGGAGCCGAAGCCGTAAGAATCAGCCGGAAGGCAGCAATCAGCCGCTCGCGATGACCGGAGACCTGGAACCTGGCACGGGAAGCCGACCCTTGCCCGACATAGAAATCCGCGGCGCAGCCGGTCAGGTGCTGCGACCTGCGGGCCGAATGAGCCAGGATCTCGTTCAGCCGCTGACAGCGATACCCGCTCGTAATCACCACCGGCAGCCCCAGCGCCTCGCGCAGCGGCTCCAGTGTACAGCAGCACAGCCGCTTCAGGTTCGCCACCGCCTCCGGCCCAGGCACATTCACGATGCCGTGCCTGTCCGCCGTCCGGCTCTCGCACATCTCCAGCAGGGAGAAATGAGGTGTAAGAAAAGTGTTTTGCATACGCATACTTTTTAGTAAACTTGACATACTGTTGATAAACCCTTGAAACCGTCCCTCACCAGCTACCCGGGATGCAGTTCAGAACTCGTTTCGGTTGCAAAGATATGGTGGCGAATACCCCGGAAGCAAGGAAGGAACCTGACCAGAACTTTCTTCCAACTTCCAAGTTGATATACAACAATTTACGATGATACAATGGAAGCTCAGAACCCCCTTTCTTCCAGCCAAATCTACCCCTATTTCCACCAGTTTCTGTTGGAATCCGGGGCCTGTAAGCAAGGCGGTCTGAACTCAGAGGAACTCTTCGCCGAAGTCTTTGCCATCTGTCGCCAGGCCGTGACAGACCAGACACCCGGCGAGAACCTCACATCAAGATATGTTGAAGATCTCCGTAGACGAACCGGCAACAGCCGCCAGACTGAATTGATACTCTGTCTCGCTTGGGTCGCCCTCACCGTGCAGGACCAGCCCACTTACGCAGAGGCAGCCTTCACAAAAAGACTGCAACCGATAATCCGCCATAGTGCATTCTTCAGCAAAGCCCGCCAACTGGCCATAACCATCCGACAACACGAGCGACACATCAAAACAGATTTCCTCGTCGATACTAACTCGATACCAGCAATGAAAGTACAGATAGAAGGTGACCCCGGACAAGGCAACACCTATAACGAGAACACCTATAATATCAACAAAGTTGAGACCTTGGCGCCTAATGCCACAACGGTAGTTACCAAGCACTACCACATCAATGGAGTATCAAGTTCAAAGCTGCAAGGTGCAAGTGACGAAGATCTTGAAGCACTTGCAGATGAAGCCGCAGCAGAAAGCACGAATCCAGACACCAGAAAGAACCCCAAGACATTGGTTGATACCGAAGTGATACGTGAAGAAATCCTTACTTGGGTCAGCAAGGTGCGCCCCCTGCTTGACGATGCCTGGAAGGCTGGCTTCCAGAACATCTGGAGCGA
Source organism: uncultured Bacteroidales bacterium (assembly GCA_937886715.1). Lineage (GTDB taxonomy): Bacteria > Bacteroidota > Bacteroidia > Bacteroidales > P3 > Colimorpha. Next base: position 115,025 of record CAKZZD010000002.1, read on the forward strand.
CATCCTCAATATGCAGGAGGTCAAAGAGAAAGTCTATAATCCTGGAAAGCAAAAGAATACTAACTTCAATCAGTATCTCGTCGGAAACATCCTTTACTATATGTTCGAAGACTGTGGCGCACTGAGCGAAGACAAGGAGTATAATGCCAGCGCTCTCTGTATGGCATTAATAGGAACCACTGAGCACCAGCTCCGCAAGGAACTTTCCAAAATCCCTCCAAAAGAGATTAAGAATCGCTTGTACGATTACTTCACAAAGAAGTTCGAGATCTGACCAGAAACCCGAACCCTGGAACTTGAAGCCTTAACGAATGAGTCGTAAGTCCTACATACCTACCAAAGTGCTGCCTAAGCTCACCCTTAATGCCAAGAAGTATCATATTCTTTCTTGCTTTCTGGCTCAGAAAGGTGACAAGCTGAACATTGCCCGATTGGCCTGTCAGCTCAAAAACCTGGGCGGAAACTACACGCTTGCAAAGGAGACACTTGACGAACTGTTCCGTAGTGTTCCTATTGCTGAGCGTGCGATTTGGGGCAACTCGTGCCCTAAGGAGATTGCATCCTTGGGCAATGGCGACAACAGCTACTATTTCAAGCCAGAGAATTTCGAGAACGAGGTGGGCTGGACCATCGTAGGGCTCCGTAATTTCCGTAGCAAGATCCGCGAGTTTGTCAACCTTCGCGACCAGGTCGAACGTCACATCCTGTTAGGTAACTACCACGATGCCACAGATTTGCTTGAACAAAGCGTAAAGCAATTCGGCTATTCAATCTGGTACTTTGAGATGCGCCTCACCATTGCAGGATATCAGAGCCATGTGGAAGAATGTTATACACTCTTTTCACGTATCAACGAGGCCTACAAGAAAGCCAACCGCCTGCATATCGTGCCCATACTTGTCCAGAATCTCGGCAACCGTAGCCTCAGTAGAACACCGCTTCGCTACGACAATATGTTGGTGTCCCATTTCAAACGTAATCAGGAAAAGGGTGGACGTCTCGATTACTACTTATTCCGCTTGAATTACTACCAATACTACGACCTCGACTGTCTCGCCGAGGTGGTCGAGATGGAAGACATCCAATCCGCGGTCGATCGCTATGCAATGCTACTCTATGTGTTACGCTCCTGCTACATCACCAAGCCCGACCAGCGGCAAGCCGTCCTGCATCTGTCGCAGCAGCTTTACAGGCTCTCGGGCGACCGGCAGTTGCTGCCACTTCTTGCGTTGAACGATGATGCTCTGGTGACCGATAGTTACTATGATGAATCCTTTACATCTATTCTTGATAGCTACTATACCGGCCAATATGGTGATGCCGCAGAGAGATGCCGCACATATCTGGAGCAAGACCCGTCCAACCTCTATGTGGTCAAACTCTACTGCCGCTCCCTGATGTTCCTGAAGAATGGATTCCGCCCCATCACACGCAATAATGAGTCCTTGCTTCATAACATAGCCTTCAACACCTATAAGGTGATGAGCGAAAAAGAGAATACGCCCTATCTCGATAGGCTTAATTCTCTATTGAAGATTGTATATGGTCTGCGCATTGCCGCTTCACTCGACCGTTTCGTAAAGTCCGAAACGCGTGAGCCGCACTCAGAGTTGCTCGATTTCTTGTCAATGACGCAGTTCGACCCCTTTTTCATCCGGGCATTCGAAAAGGAAGAAGACAGGAAAGCCTATCTCAAACGTGGCCTGCAGCATATCCCTGGTTCCGCTGCCATCCTCTACCGGAAGCAGTGTGTCGAGCGCAACATTCCTTACGACAGTCCCGTGGTGTCTTACATCCGCGATGTGGATACAGCCAAGATTACCTACGAACTAGGGGATTACCAACTTGCTCTGGAGCAGTGGCAGAAAATTTTCTCTGCCAACCACGATTCAATCCCAACTGCTCAGACTGCAGTAGAGTATGTTTTCCGTTCTCTCGTGGCTCTCGGTCCTGAGAAGCGTCAGGAGGCTGTCCGTTTCTACGTGGACTGCTTCATTGAGAACCGCTCCTTTGTCTCCAAAGTGGACGCCACACAGTTTATGGTCGATATTAAACAGTCGCGTTATGAAGGCTTGCGCAACGACATCGACCTAATGCTGTTTGTCTTCCTCAATGCCGACAAGTATCCCCAGAAGCAGTTCGTGCTCGAGCGTTGCTGCAAGTTCGAGCGGGTCACCTATCCATCCGAGCTTATCCAGCGGCTCAGCCGCAGGAACGCCCCGGAAAAAGTAGAGTTGTTCTTCTATATACTGCTCAGCGATGACATCCTGTACCACCACTACAAGCTCCGCTCGACCATCGATGTGCTGGACGAAAAACTCAAAATTGTCAATTACCTCAAATCTGCATATCCTGACAACAAAGAGTATCCGGCTATCTATACTGAACTGATGCACGAAATCGTGGCTTATCGTAGTATGGCCAAACTTGACGACAGCAAAATCTATGTCAACGAGGATGCCGTAATGAAATATGAGCTATGCGACATCGAGCCACTTTACGAGCGCTTGCGCAAGCAGGCTGCTCTTGCCCGTGGTGAACGGACGCTACTTGTGGTAGGGGACTACAGTCTTAATGACCCTGAAGGCTTGACTGAGATTCTAAAGGACACCGCATCCTATTCCACCGATGCCGTTGCCGACGTTGCCGTCGAACTCTATGGCATCATCCGTCAGGCGTTCCTCAAGAGTCGCTTTGGGCTCGGCACCTATCTCAGTACTCGTATCCGCCACGGAGTGTTCGAGGGCGAGATGCGTTCCTTCCTCAAAGAACTCGACCTCATTCTAAGTACCGATGGAGGCAGCTATGTGCCAAGCAGCCACTGGCCCCACGAGTATCATCTTGACCCTGCCTCGCGCGAAATACTCAACAGTGCGCTAAGCCGATTCTCGCGTGACACCGACAATCTTATAGTCAACTTCAAGGACAGTGTCATCCAGATCCGTGTGGACAAGAATGACAAAAATGGAGGCCTATTCTGTTATGAACAGCCTGCCGAAGTTATCAGCAAGAAGTTCCTGCAGTTCGAAGGAGAAACACACAGTGCCGAGGAATTCTGCCATAGGGTGATGGATTGGTTGTGGGAGATTACGGAAGACTGCCTGGTGGCCGTTCGCGAAAAAGTACAGTCTGAGCTCAGGCCCTCTTTCACCGGCAATATATCTATGCTCGAAAAGAGCTTGGAACAGATTCATACCCATACCACCTTCCGGGCAGACATCCACAATGCTATCAATAAAGCACGTGAGGAACTCACTACGCGTATCACGAAGGTTGAAAACTGGTTCTACCGCCAAGAGGCCAAGCCCGAACACTTCCATATCACCGACCATATCAAGATGGCACTTGACACGATTCAGAAGTATTCGCCCGATGTCTGTGTGAAACCAGATGGTCAGGCTCCAGTGCCAGCCCCCCTTTTCCACGCCGACTATAGCGCATCTATGTTCGACCTTCTCACCATCTTCCTGAGCAATGTATTCAAATACAGCCGCGACGAGATGGAACGCCCGTTGCTTTTCGATGTTCTTCTTGAAGACAATCAGGTGATGCACCTGCACATCGTGAACAATCTGCCGGAAGAGATCGACGAAGAAGCACTCAATGCCGACTTCCAGAGCCGCCTCAGCAACGAGAAACTTATTCAGAAAGAGGGAGGCAGCGGTCTTGCCAAGGCTATGAATATCGTGAAGTACGACTTCGGAAATCAGGACAATACCTACACCATCAATGCCAGCGAAGGGAAGTGCGTCACCGACGTCTATATCCACCTTGCAAATATGGTGGTAACACCTGAAACCTGAAACTTGAAATCTTGAACTCTACAAGTTATGCGAGTTTTATTAGTTGAAGATTACGACGAGAAGGCCGGCAACATCATCGCCTTTCTGGGCGAAGAATTCCCGGACTTCGAGGTAGAGCGTTGCAAGGCATACAATACTGCCCAGGAGACTATTTTTGAGAACCCTGACAAGTATGGTCTTATCTTGCTGGATATGTCTATGACCACCTACGACCTCGACTCCGATGCCAGTGGCGGCAAGCCCGAACCGACAGCCGGACGCGATTTACTGGAAGGGATGTATCTACGTGATATCGTTACGCCCGTCATAGTGGTTACAATGTACAATGTCTTTGGCCGCAAGGAGTTGGCTGCATTCCACGAAGAGTTGTTGGAGAACTATCCGCAGAACTATAAGTCATACGTGTTCTATTCCTCACAGCGCAATGACTGGAAAAAGGACCTTAAGAAAAAAATAAACGACATTCTGAAATGAAACTTGAGATTCTGATTATTGACGACAAAGAGCAAAAGATTGATGACCTGCGCCAAGTGATAGTGCCTCTCTTTGCCGAAGGTGAGGTGGAGGTCGAAGAAGCCAGGACTATCGTGGATGCTCGCGACAAGATGCGCGGGCAGAGCTACGACCTTGTCATACTTGATATGGTAATCCCCGAACTGGAAGATGAGGAACCTTCTCATACCGCTGGTGCCGAGTTCCTGACCGAGATATACGAGAATCAGGACATTCACCTGCCTCTTCAGGTGATAGGCCTTACTGAGTATGAGGCCGAGTTTGACCGCCAGAAAGAGGAGTTCCGTGACCGCTTGTGGTATCTGCTCTTTTATTCACAGAGCAAGCTCGAGTGGAAGAAGATGCTCAAGGCCAAGGTGCGCCAATTGGCGAAGATGAAATCTGATTTCATCAGTTCTTTGGAGAATCGCGGGAAGTACGATGTGGGAATTATCTGTGCCCTCAGCGAAGAGTTCGAGCAGATGCAGCGGGCATTTGATGGATGTCAGTGGAGTGATTGCCGACTCCCCGGCCTGCCATTCCTTTTCCGCACCACCACTGTCCCCACCAGCAGCTTCACCGACATCAAGGTTATAGCGGCCTGTGCCGACCGTCCCGGTGTGTGCGCCACCTCCATCCTTGCCACGTCCCTCTATACTGTCGCCCGCGTCGATGCGCTTTTTATGACCGGTATCACGGCAGGTATTGAAGATGGTGACATACATTTGGATGATGTGATCATCGCAGACTCTGTTGGCGACTATGCCACCGGCAAGCTTGAAGATACAGAGAATGATGAAGTAACCTGGCTACGGGAGATTCACGAGGCCAGTGCCAGCACGCGGTTACTCTCTGCAGCCTCTGCTGTCGCTCGCGATGAAGGTATATGTGCGGACATCAACGACGAGTTGTTGCGGCTTCATTTGAAGACTGGTGATAGCAAAGTGCGTTTCCACATCTCTAAGACCGTGTGTGGACCTTTTGTGATGGCCTCGAAGACCATTGTCGATGTTCTCAAAAGCAGCGACCGCAAACTGCAGGCACTCGATATGGAAGGCTTTGGGCTTTACCTTACTGCTCATAGCCTTGAGAAACAAGCCCTTTGGATCAAGGCAGTATGCGACTTTGCCGACCGAAACAAGGGCGATGACCATCATAAGAGCTGTGCTTATTCCAGTGCAGCGTTCTTGTATCAGTTGTTGAGGGAGAAGTTCTGATTTCTTGACTTTCCATCACAATGTTTTTAAAGTTTTAATCGTTATATTTGAAGATAAATGTTAAGACATGGCATTTGAGAGAATATATAAGATGCTAGAACTCGAAGGAAAGGGAGGATTTGTTTCCCTTCCGAGTCCTGACTGGCCCCAACAAGTTAACCTGCCAGAACGACTGTTGCGTCTGGTCACCGATGCAACGTGCCCTTTGTCTGAACTATCCGCATTGTTCTGTTTTGGTGGCAAACCCCTTATCTTTTTCTTTGAGGATCCAACAGATGAGAGTGCGCTCCACAAAACCATTTGGAATCTGAACGAGATACCCGTTGTGGTGGTCGGATCGGACAATACTGTAAAAGTATATAATGGCTTTGCTTATGAGAAGGAATTTAAACATCTTCAACTACTTGGAGGCGAGGATGTCCTTGGCGACTTCAGCTACTTTAAGATTGTTACCGGTCAAGGATGGGAGGAGTATCGAGAGCGTTTGGGGTACCATAATAGGGTGGACTATTTCCTCTTAAAAAACATACAGTATGCTCAGGAAAAAATACAGGCCGCTTCCGTAAAACGGAATCTGGCCAACAGGCTGATAGGAAAGATCATTTTCCTGCGTTACCTGACTGACCGAAATGTGATGTTACGTTTCGAGGGAAAAACTTGCACATTGACAAATCAAGACATTATTGAGCTATTACAAGACAAAGGAAGGTTATCCAAGCTATTCGAAGCTCTGCAAGACAGTCAGACAGGATTTAATGGAGACTTGTTCAAGATAACAAGCGAAGAATTGGAATCCATCCCGGACGAAGCGCTAAACGTGTTGGTTAGGCTCCTCCGCTGTGATGACTTGGAAAGTGGCGAGATGTCACTCTTCGATGTCTATGACTTTTCCATTCTTCCTATAGAATTTATCAGCAATGTTTATGAAAGATTCATAGGTCGGGAAAATCAGGAAAAACAAGGAGCATACTACACGCCTCTGTTCTTGGTGGACTACATCGTTGAGAAGACGGTAGGTGAGCATTTGAAGAATACCATTGATAGTTCTTGCAAGATTCTTGATCCGGCTTGCGGTTCTGGTATTTTCCTTGTTGAGTCGCTTCGCCGTATCATTGATCACTACATTGCTCATGCAAGTAAAGATGAATTGGTTGGTGAAAACTATCAAAACAAGCTTAAGGAACTTGCAAAAGAGAACATCTTCGGTATAGATAGCGATGAGAGTGCTGTTCAGGTTGCAGCCTTTTCGGTTTATCTTACTTTACTGGACTATCAAGACCCCGCCGACATTTCATCTTTCCGCTTCCCGAACATGTTAGAGACCAATCTGATTTGTCGTGACACATTCTTAGACACTCCGTTTGCAAGAATAGAGTTTGATTATATTATTGGCAACCCGCCATGGAAGCGTGGGAGTAAAGAAGTGGATGCAGCGGGTAAGGAAATAAAACAAGAGTATCAGAAGTATGTCAAGCGTAGGGAGAAACAGGAGGGCAGGCAGATAGTCAACAATCAGGAGATCGCACAAGCTTTTGTGGTGAGAACATTCGACTTTATGCAGCCGAAGACAAAGTGCGCCTTGGTGCTGACAAGTAAGATCTTTTATAACATCCAAAGTCATCCTTTCCGCTCTTACTTATTAGAGAGGGCACAGGTGGATTCTGTGTTGGAGTTGTCCTCTGTACGGCATGAGATTTTCACGCAATCAAGTGACCCGGCCATTGCTCCGGCCCGTGTAATCATTTATGGTTTGATGCCGGAAGGTCTAAGTAATGGCGAACACCTCGTGGAGCACACCGCTCTTAAGCCGAGTGTTTTCTTTTCGCTTTTCAAGGTCCTAACAGCCGAAAAGAAAGATGTACAGTTGGTCAGACAGTCGTTGTTAAGGGAAAAAGACTACCTCTGGAAAGTACTGTTGTATGGTACTTACATGGATTTCTTGTTCGTCAGTCGGCTGAAGAAGTATCAATCCATCGCAGATAGAATTAAACAGGAAAATTATTCCATAGGACAAGGCATTATATGCGGCACAGAAGCTAATAAAAAGCATGATGCCAGTCAGTACTGTGGGCAGCCAAAGGTCAGCGCCAAGAGTGTGAAGCAATTCTATGTAGTGCCGTCTGATGATTTGTGGGACGTGCCGAAGGTACAGCGCAAGCGTAAACCGGAACTCTTTAAGGCTCCGTTGCTCCTTGTTAAGAAAAGTACCAGTTCTGCAGATTACACGGCAAGAGCATCCCTTTACACGAAAGATGCAGTTTATACCGACGCTCTTACGGGTATTCATGGAGACAATAAGAATGTACTTAGGAATATCGCCGGTGTCTTGAATTCGAGTCTGTTTCCCTATTATGCACTGATGTGTATGAGTTCCATCGCTGTCGAGCGTGAACAAGCGCATAACGAGGAGAAGTTCTTGATGCCCTACGTCGGTGGAGATATCTACGCACACGTAGAAAAAATTGAGAGGTCTTATGCTCTGCTTACTGAAGACCCACTCCTATATAGGGGAGAAGAGTCCAAAATAGAAAAGCAGCGTCGGGAAATAGAGAAATGCATTGCCGAGGAACTCCACCTGACCGATGTTGAGCAGCTTTTGCTCGAATATGCAAACAAATACTCTATTCCTATCGCAACAGGGAAGGACAAAGGTAAGCTGTTGCGGAATAACAAAACAGGAAAAGAGCTTCTTTTGCGATATATCAAGGTATTCCAAGATAGATTCAACGGTCAGTTTGGCTCGGGACTGTTCCTAAACACCGTATGTGAGATAGACTCATCCTACGTGCTAGTTCGCTTCAAAGTTGAGCATAAAGAGCAGAGTCCTGCGTTTAGTAAGGGCTCATTGAACGGGTTAACCAGTTTCCTTTTATCCCTTACCGCGAACAACATTTCAGAAAATCTTTATTTAAGGAAGGATATTCGGGGCTTCGAGAGAGATGGGTTCTATATTGTGAAGCCGGCCGAGGAGCGTTTGTGGCATCCCGCTATCGCTTGTGTGGACGTACAGGAATTTGCAGACTCTATCATAGAGCAGGCACGAAAGGAGAAGAGATATGATGGATGCGGCGATTTTTCAATATGGGCCTCTTTTCCGTAGAGCACAATTAGAAGGTATATTGTCGGACTGCTCAATGGTTTATCAGAAAATACTGTCCAGTGGAATGACTCTGAATAACAGGGAGAATGAAATAAGAGATAGACTTGCAGATTATCTTGAGGATGACAGTTATAAAATGAGTCACACTTCTATTGTGAGGAATTTCCAAGTTGACCATGAGATCCAGGAAGGTGCACACGGCAGGATTGATTTTCGTTTTCACCAAGTCAATCCATATGAGGGCCAACGAGTGTATTTCATTATCGAGTGCAAACGCCTCGACGGTAGCTGCCATTTGAACAAAGAATATGTCGAACAAGGTATCAACCGTTTCAAGACTCCTGGAAAGTACAGCAGCAATCTTGGCGTAAATGGAATGATGGGGTTCCTTGTTAAACCTGTCGATGTGAACGTCACATGTCGGGATATCAATACACTTCTTGCTGGTAATGAATGCCTCGTTCCAGTTTCTCTGGCGAGTGTCAATGGATGTTATGAATATGAGTCAAGTCATCCTGTCACATCAGGAACCGTGATGTTATTGCATCTATGGATGGATTTCTCATCCTGTGTAAAATAGGAATACAGGCAGCCTTTACCCTCGCTTCACCCTGCTTCCTGCCTTACTCCCGAGTAAGCTTAGAGTAAGGCTTGAGTAAGCCTGAAAGGAGCCTGTAAGCAGGGTAGAAGCAGCCTAAATGGAGCCTATAGCGAGAGTGAAGACATCTTGAAGCTTGAAACCTGAAACTTGAACCCTGAACCTTGAACCCTGAACCTTGAAACCTGAAACGGCCGCAGGCCTATGAAACTTGAACCCTTTGCCTCCAGCGGCTTAGCCGCGAGGAAAACCCTAAAAATCCTTAATACTTTACCCTTTCTGCCTGCTATGTGGGGAAAAAGCAGTAATTTTGCACAGATGTAAATTGAAAGAATTACTCATAATTGAAATATATGAAGATTGCGCGAGGCTATTTTGACAGTTATAGGAATGTGAATTCTAACGTTCTCAACGAAGCATACAACCGTACTCGGTATTTCAGTGCCTCGGGGATGCGCTCTGCCAGTGGGACGACTGTTTTCATTTCTCATAAGCACAGCGATCTTGAGAGTGCAGGCGACATGAAAGACTTGAAGGGTATGCTCAATTATCTCAAGAATCGCTACAACGTTGTGCCGTATATTGACAGCATGGATAACAAGATGCCGAAAGAGACGTGCGCTGAGACAGCAAACCGAATAAAGTCCGTTATAGACGGTTGCAATAAGTTCTTGCTTTTGGCAACAAATAATGCAATCGCCTCCAAATGGTGCAATTGGGAAGTAGGCATAGCAGACAAAAAGAAACTCATTTCCAACGATATGGCAATCCTGCCTATGGTGGAAAGCCGTGATGCTCTTTATGACGGCAGCGAGTATTTGGAACTTTATCCGTATATTGAGAAGCGTTATGATAGCTATGGTCATGAAGACCTGTATGTCTTTATCCGGAAATCAGACGGCACTTCACGATGGGTATCATTAGGCAGTTGGCTAAACGACACTTATTGATATGACATACCGTTATCAACTCATATTTCTTGGCGATACTGCTAACCCTGCCTGTGACGCTATAAAGGGGGGCTTTTATGAGAAAGTCAATGAAATGGGACTTCCAAAAGAAGCCTTTGTAGAGATTTATTCCTTCAATTTCGGAGTGGATTATCAGAACAAACAGCCCTCTTTTGTTTACTATTTCGGCTCACTCAATCATCACGACAGAGATGTTGATATTCTCGACACGCTGATGTCTAATGGAGACGCGATTATCCCTGTGTTCTTCACCCAAGATGGTTTCTATAATGAAATCCCGAAGGTGATACAGGTGATGAATGGCAAGTTGTATGATAGCAACGATGTGAATTCCTTTGTGGATTACGCACTTGAATCGTTGCGACTGCTGCGGAAAAACCGCAGGTTGTTTATCAGCTATCGAAGGACAGACTCGGCAGGAGTTGCCAACCAGCTGTTTGATGCGTTGGTTCGTAACAATTATGACGTTTTTCTGGATTCATATTCAATAGCTGCAGCCACCAACTTCCAGGAAGAACTGCATCACCGTCTATCAGATTGCGATGTGCTGATTCAGTTATACACCGCAGGTTTCAAAGACAGCGAGTGGTGCAAAGAAGAGATCACCTCAGCCAATCAGAAGCAGATAGGTGTCGTAGAACTTGTCTGGCCAGGAGTCGATTTGGATAAACATAACTACCTTTGCGAGCCTGTCATTCTTTCGGATGCTTCATTCTTGGGAGATAGCAATACCCCTGAATCTCTACTAAAGGGTGAAGTGGTTGCTCATATAACACAGGTTGTGGAATCAGTCCGTGCGCGTAACATGGCAGCCCGTCAGGACAACCTTGTCGGAGAGTTTATAAGTGAAGCCAACAAGCAGGGGCGGCAACTTGTACAGGAGTATGTTTATCTTGTAGAAAATCAAAACGGAAAAAAACACGTGTTCATTCCTGCTGTAGGCGTCCCGCAGTCGTTTGATTGTTTCGAGTCCCTACGATTCAAGGAGCTTGTTCAAGACCCAAACAGTGAAATCTACCTGATATATGATGACCTGCGTATCAAAAAAGAATGGATAAAGCATCTCGACTGGCTTAATCAAAGTACGCTTGAAGTGAAGACAATAAAGAAAAAAGAGTTTGCGCTATGGCTAAACAACCATTGAACATATTTCTCTCGGCAAGTATTCCTTTACCGGAGAGGGACCCTAAGTATATTGAGACAGCTGATGTGATAGCCATTAGAGATTCGGTTATAGCTTTGGCTTCAACCGTTTTGCCTCATTATAACCTCATTTTTGGTGGCCATCCCTCCATTACGGCACTCATTGCCCACGTGCTCACTCATTCCAATATCGATGTTAATGACCATGTGACACTCTATCAATCGGCCTTTTTTTACGACCAATTTCCTACGGAGAACAAATACGTTCCGCACAAGGAATACACCCCTAATCTTGGCGACAGAACTAACAGTCTAAATGAGATGCGTCGTGCAATGATTGAGGACAACATTTATTCTGCTGCATTTTTTATCGGTGGTATGGAAGGCGTTGAGGATGAATTTCTCGCTTTTACCAAAGCTCATCCAGACACAGTAGTTTTTCCTGTTGCCAGTACTGGCGCAGCAGCCAAGATTCTTTTTGATAAAAATCCAGGGGCATACGAATCAAGGTTACTTACAGACCTCGCGTATGCATCGCTATTCAAAGATCTATTGAACCTAAATTTTTAATGATATGGAAAAACCAATATATACAGATGATGAGCGTCTGTATCTGCAAATGATGCAGGCCAATATAGAACGAATGTCATCTAACAGTGCTAATTGCAAGACTTGGGTTTTAAGCCTGATAACAGGATTCTTTGCTTTATTAACTGTCATTAAGGCCCTAAGTTGGTGGTTCCTTTTGACACTGGTTCCTATTGTTATGTTTTGGTATTTGGATGGTTATTTTCTCTCCATTGAACGCGGAATGCGAAACAGGCAACGAGACTTCCTGAATAAGCAAACCGAGGCAAATGACGATTATTGCCAGGCACTTTATAATTTCGCGAAAATGGAATCATCTGTTGATGATAAGGAGAAAGGACTGGTCAAGACCACCAATTGTCGGTTTACAAAGTCAATCTGGCCTTTTTATGTGGTTTTCTCTGTGTTGATTGTCATAGCAACAATCGCTATTTGTCTGTTAGGCAGGTAACATAGCCTTGCTTCGGACAATATTTCAGGAAGAATAGCATTGTTTGATTTAAAAATAAGCTTATGGGCAAAAAGATTTTTGTGTCATATAAATATGCAGATAATAGTGTGCAACATTTAGACTCGATGCCCTGGTACGAGACAACAACGGCACGCCATTATGTCGATGTCTTGCAATTTAAGTTGGACGAGGAAGACCATATCAACAAAGGTGAAGATGATGGGGAAGACTTATCCGACTTTGCTGATGAGACTATATGGTCAAAGCTGCGTGAAAAGATATATGACAGTTCGGTGACAATTGTGCTGATCTCTCCAGGAATGCGAGATTCTTGGAAAAGTGAGAAAGACCAGTGGATTCCCTGGGAAATATCATATTCTCTACGTGAGACCGCAAGAAACGACCGCACAAGCCGTCGCAATGGCGTGTTGGCTGTTGTACTACCTGATAATAGCGGCAGTTATGATTACGCCTTGGAGAAACGGACATGTTGCAACTCTGGTTGTAATACGTGGAAAAGAGACTCTTTTTTCTGGATATTGCGGGAGAATATGTTTAACAAAAAGGCTCCAACAATCCATAATTGTAATCAGGGGACAACGGTGTACACTGGTTGGTTCAGTTATATCCACATGGTCAGGTGGGAGGACTTTATAAGCAATATCAATTACTGGGTAGGGGTTGCTGAGTCTATACAGAACAATAAAGACGATTACAACATCAAGGTCAATATGCCTGATAACATATAGCAAGAACAGAAATGAAAAGACGAGTATTCTATAGTTTTCACTTTGCGAACGATTATTGGCGCGTTCAGCAGATACGTAATATGGGGGTCATAGAAGGCAATACCCCTGTGTCTTCCAATGAATGGGAAGAAGTTAAGCGCAAGGGCAATGACAATATCAAGAGATGGATCAACGACAATATGTTTGGTCGTTCGTGTGTTGTGGTGCTGGCAGGTCGCTACACGTCCGGACGGAAATGGGTGAAGTACGAGATTGAACATGCTTGGAAGGAAGGCAAGGGTATTGTAGTAGTCTATATTCACGGCTTGAAAAATGCCTTAGGCGAGCAGGACGTGCAGGGTGACAATCCTCTGAAGGCTTTTTGCATAGACAAGACGTTTAACTATATCGTCCAACACGAAATACCCGCCGACGGGAATGAGATAAACCTTTCCAAGGTTTGCAAGGCGTATAATCCACCATACGCCTATAGCGGCAATGTCTATGATTATATATCAGAGCATCTGGATGACTGGTGTGAGGAGGCTATCAGAATTCGAAATCAATATCCCAAATAAAACGAGGCATTGATGTATGAATAACCCTATCGTTGAGAATCTACGTGGTCAGATACAAGACTACCGCACCGCCGAATATTTCAAGGAGGTGTTGAGTTGTTACTATGGTGGCAACCTTCGATCTGCGGTGGTCATGCTCTATGCTACTGTGATATGTGACCTGCTGTATAAATTGGAGCAGTTAACCTCCGAATTTGGGGATAATGGGGCGCAGAAGATTCTCGACGATTTAGAGTCGCGGTGGGATGCTAACCCAAGGAATCCTGATTGGGAAACGGACTTGCCCAAGCAATGTTTCGAAGCACATAAGATTCTCGATGCGGCAAGCTACAGCAATTTTGATGCCTTACAGAAATTACGCCATCTCTGTGCCCATCCGGCATTGAAGGGTAACAAAGAATTATATCAGCCCACAGGGGAGATGGTGCTGGGTCATATTGTCAATATGCTAAAAGAAGTTTTGACAAGACCGGCACTTATGAATAAAGACTTTGTCAATATTTTCTTGGAAGACATAGCGACAGTCCAAGACCAGATGGTCACCATAGATCAGTTGAGCCGGTATTTGAAAGCCCGTTATTTTAATAAGTACGATGATGTACCTTTGTTTTATACATTGTTCAAATCATTGTGGAAATTAGTTTTCTCTTTGCGAAACGAACAGTGTGATGAGAACAGGGATGTCAATTTCAGGGCACTCCAGATACTTGCTGACATTTATGGTAACCAGTTCATGGAGAGATTTGAGAAAGAGAATAGTGTCTTTGCCAAAAATTTGAATGCGGATGACGATGATCTGTTGAGATTATACATAGAGTTTGTCAATATCTACATCAATTTTTACACGAAGATGCCCGAGGACATGCGGTTGAAACTGGAAGCAGTCATTAGTGGTAGTGAAGACTTTAAAGCCTTAGCTATTTTCCTATCAAACAATCCACTTGAGCACATAAGGAAATCATCACCGCAGCGTCGAAGCACGATAACTTATTTGTCAGACTATTTGCGTGATAATGTTAGTGCAGCGGAGTCGTTAGATTATAATATCAATGTGTATGGTGACAGTAGAAGTTTTGACCAAGCTGACTGGCGTTACGATAATCTAATCCTTCCTTATCTGAAGGAGTTTACAATTGAGCAACTTAAGCGAATAATGAGATATACCTGTGACAACGGACAAATATTTGCACGTCGTAGAGCGGACACGGCTAATAGAACTATAAAGAATCGAGTAAATCAATTGGATGAAAACTTTAGCTTTGCTGAGTATCAGTATTTCAATAGGATATGATAAGATAATGAATATCTAAAGTTTTATTTATGTCAGATAATTCATCAAATATACGTATAGCCAAGAACGAATGACTGGAATTACAAACAGTTCATCATTTCAGCGAATAGAAGAATCAAAAAAACAAGAAGTGTTTATGAAACTCAAAGACAGCGGAGCCTCACTCCAGCAGTTGGAGCGGCTTACGGAAATAGGAAAAGATTCATCGTATGTGGAGCACGGGGCACTGAGCTGCCCCCGGTCCACTGTCTTTGTGTTTTTGTCTTAGTATATCATGAAGAAAGTAGGTATAATTACATATCATCATTATTATAACTATGGTACAGTTCTGCAAGCATATGCTTTGCAGAAAGCGATAGAGTCTTTAGGTGATTATGATGCAGAGATAATTGATTATCGTGCTCATAATGAAAAGAAATTGTCGCGAATGCAGCTTGTCTTGTTGCGGCTTCGTAGGCTTGGGGTATATGTTAGAGAGAGAGAACGTGTATTTAGACTGAAACGTTATGGGACAACATTTCAGGAGAAAAAAGTATCTTTTGATGAGTTCTTTCATAATTACTTAAAAGTTAGTGCTCGTACATTCAACAATTATTTGGAGTTAAAGTCTGCTAAACTGGATTACGATATTTACGTAACTGGTTCTGATCAGACCTGGTCGCCCAAAATTGGCCTTCTTCCTGCGATGTTTTTGCGTTTCGCTTCTGCAGCAGCTCGTAAGATTGCTTATGCCCCAAGCATCGGCGTGACAAGTTTGAAGAAAACCGAATCTGACCAGATTAATTACTATCTTCAGTCTTATGATGCTATCAGTTGCAGAGAGTCAATAGGGCAGCAAGTGCTTTCTGACTGCGTAAAAGGAAAAGAGATTGTCAACGTACTCGACCCGACCTTCCTGCTCACGGGAGATGATTGGAATAAGCTTGCAACAGATCCTGAGATAAAGATTCCATATATCCTCTGCTATTTTATTGGCGATAGGCCATACTACAGAGAGATAGCAAGGCAGTTGTCGGAATCATTGGGGCTTCCGCTATACTTTGTTCCCGTTAGCTGGCGTGACGTCGGAGAGAGCAATAATTTGCTGTCTCAAACCGGCCCTCGTGAGTTTTTAGGCTTAATACGTGATGCACGTCTTGTGCTCACAGATTCATTCCATGGGACGGCCTTTGCCATCAATTATCGCAAATCATTCTACTCATTCACAAAGATAGAAGGAGGAAAGTCCGCTTCTGATAATTCACGCTTGTATGATATATTGTCGAAAATAGGGTTGGAAGACAGGCTTTACGATTCTCCTGGGACTATTGATTTCTCTGATGTGGATTATTCTTCCGCAAGCATCAAACTTGGAGAATTAAGGAATAAATCTATAGAATTTCTTCAGCAGGCATTGGTCGATAGGCGGGTCTGTCCGGCCAATGAATGTACTGATTGCACCGCCTGCTCTTCTGTATGTGCGCACAATGCCATTCAGGTAAGTTCTGATTTGATGGGCTTCCGTTATCCGAAGAAAGATGTGACAAAGTGTGTTAGCTGTGGTCTTTGCGAAAAAGTCTGTCACAACAATTACCAGCCTCAATTGCGTAAGCCTGTGGACTCTTTTGTGTCTACTGCCATACGGGAAAATGAAAGTTTGTCTTCTACGTCAGGAGGTTTGGCATCCGTTCTTTCGCGCAAAGTCATTTCTCAGGGAGGCGTTGTGTACGGCTGTACGGCCGAACTGGCAACACATGTCCGGCATATAAGAATTGACAAAGAATCAGACGTGTCACTCTTAAAAGGGAGCAAATACCTGTTAAGCGATATGCAGGGCATCATGCCGCAGATAAGAGCGGACTTGAAGAATGGACTTAAGGTTCTTTTCATAGGGACTCCATGTCAGGTCGCTGGTGTGAAGACTTATCTAGGACGAGACTTTGAGAACCTTTTGACCATCGATTTCGTATGTCACGGAGTTCCGTCACAGCAGTTATTCAACGATATTGTATCTAAAGAGTATTCACTGTTGGATAAGGAACCTCTTTCTGTACAATTCCGCGTTAAGGACGAAGATGGGAAGAGCCGCTATGGTGTACGCTTATTAGATCCCGATGAAAGAGAGAAGTATTCAGAGTACTATCCTACTAGCCGTTATATTGCTGGCTTTCTTGGCGGTATCTATTACCGAGAGAATTGCTACCAGTGTCATTATGCCCGTCCCGAACGAGTGAGCGATATTACACTCGGTGATTTTTGGGACAGAGATGGAAACTATGCCGCAAAGATGGGCTTTACTGCAAAAGGCTTCTCTATGGTAATGGTTAATACTGGGACAGGCGCAGCTGCTTTTGCTTCAATTGAGGAGATGATTGTTTCACGTCCTATTGACACCGATGAACTTGTCCGTCGAAATGGGCAATTGTCGCATCCGATGAAGTCTCATCCGACTAAACAACAATTTACAATGGCCTACATAAATGATGGGTATTGTAATACATGTGAGAGTGTTTTAAATAAAGAAATCGATAGCATTAAGCTAAGAATGAAAAAGACGTCCTTTGTTTCCAGTATTGACAAGTCAACAGTCGGAAAAAAACTTTTAGGTTTTATAAGGAGTATTAAATAGTTTATCGGAGGGTATGAAAAGGCTTCTATCTTATTTACATATTGAGAATCTGGGGTTATTGGAATTAATGCTTGCATTTTATCCAATCATTATGGGCTATGGTTATGGCTCTATTCCAATGAGTTTGTTGTGGCTAGTCTTAATGGACGTGGTGGCTTTTTTTCGTCACCGTAGACTTCTTCATAATAGATTGCTTTTCTTTGTATATGCATTCGTGTTACTCCATGAGTTTATTGTTCTATTCATGGATGGTTTTATGAGTAGTCATATAAACACAATCATAGCTTTAGTTATATATCTTGCGAGTATCTTTATCGTTGCTCCTGCTTTGGATTATAAAAAGATGGTAGGATCTCTATACCTTATTGGCTATGTTGCCTGCGCGGGTATAATATACCATTTTATTCTACTGCTTTCTGGGAGCAGCAGTATTAACCCTATACCTCTTCCTTTCTTGCCTGCACTAGATGATTCATCCCGATTGTTTGAGGATATGAATCGCCCGTGTTCGTTCTTCTGGGAGCCGGCATCTTTTGTCTCTTATATGTTGATACCACTTTTCTTGTCTTTGATAGATAAGGATTGGAAGCTCATGATCTTTTTTGTGTTTTGCATCTTCCTATCAACCAGTACCAACGGAATCATCCTTGCTCCGATAATGATTATTGTATACGCAATTATGGGGAAGCAGAAAACGATGACAAAAGTGTTTATTATGATAGCATTGGTTGGTATGGTTTTTTGGTTGTTTAATTCTCCCATATTTGAAAGCGGTATTGATAAACTTGAGGGTACGGATTTTTCGGAAAATGTACGAGTCAGCAATGGCCCGTGGTTGGTCTCTCAAATGCCAGTTGATCATATCATTTTTGGTACTCCAACCTATTCTGTTGATCTGTATTTGAGTGAGGGATATGTGACCGGTGATAGAGTGGGAGAACGAGCACGTTTCTATTTGTCAGATTTCTGGTATGTATTAATAATATTTGGCGTATTTGGTTTATTATTGTATCTTCTCGTTTTCATTAGCTTTATTCGAAAAGACAAAACATTGTGGCCATATATTGCCACTCTATTTGTAGCACTGTTTTCTCAAAGTGTAGCTTTTCGGCCTTTCTATGTGTTCCAAATGTGTTTTATTCTTGCATATATTGGATATTTCCAAAAGAGTTTTCATAGACATTAGTTATCTAACGACATACGTAAATTATATATGATGATACAAACTGTTTATTATTCAATCCGAGACATGTATTTCCGTCTCATGCGGAATAGGAGTCTTGATACGATGTGGCGCAAACAAACCAAGGGTCTACAGTTGAAGAAACTGAGCCTTGAACAAAAACGCCAGATTCAAGATTATTACAAGCACTGTATAGGTAAGAAGGTTTCGACTCGTTGGCATCGGCTTTTCTATACTCTTACAGGTGAGTTTAACTATCGTTATCTGCCATTCGATGTGTTCATTGAGATGTATCACAGGTTGTCTCCATGGAACTATCAGAAGATCATTGATGATAAGAATATGTACAGGCAGTTCTTGTCTGAGTTCAATATACCCGACCGCTTTGTCGAATGTTCAAGAGGAGTGTACTGTCTGCCACAAGAAGGAAATAATCAAGTCTCCTTTGATGATGTGGTGCTCTATTGTCAGAACCTGGGAGATTGTATTATCAAGCCCTCCCGCGATTCGAGTGCCGGAATCGGGGTGCGCCTGCTTTCACTAAAAGATGGCTACGATGTAAAAACCGGAGAGGATATCCGAACCATTTTGAAGAGTTATAAGCAAAACTTTCTGGTAGAAGAAAGAATGATGGAAATGGACTCCCTTAGAGCACTGAACCTATCATCTTGCAATACCATTCGAGTGCATACATTCAGAAATAGGAAAGAAGAACGAGTTGAGTTTGTAAGTGCGCACGTGCGTATTGGTCGCAGTGGCAGTGTTGTTGACAATGGCTCTGCTGGTGGTATCCGCTCAAAGGTAAATCAAGACGGGAAACTTTCGGAGTTTGCATGTGCCACTAAGCCCCAATATACTATATGTGACAAAACGGATTCTGGCGTAGTGATTAAGGACCATATCATTGATGGTTTTGAGAGAATAGTCGAAACAGCTGTCTCTGCACACCAGCGTATCCCTTGGTTTGATCTCATCGGATGGGATATGCTGATTGATAACAAAGGAAGGGTTGTCATTATAGAGTTCAATCCTAATCCAGATATGAAGATGCAACAGTTGATTTATAAGGATTCCGTATTGGGCGATAAGCAAGATGTGATATTAAAGCAAGCCTTCAACAAATAATCAATCGATGAAAATACTTACACTGACGACGCAATATGCCAAAAACATGGGTGCATTACTACAGTGTTATGCATTGTGTGAGCACCTTAATAGCTACAATGACGTAGAATGTAGTGTAATTGACTATTATCCTGAAGGATCCAGACGTAGTTGGGCGATTATCAGGACTCCCAGGTCAATTGGAGATTTAGCAAATATTTTGCTTGGTTTGTTACCGTCAAAACTTATCAGAAGACGAAAGAGCAATAAGGTTTTTCGAGAGTTTATTAATGGATACATAAAAAAGACCGAAGAATCCTACAAGAGGAATGACATATTAGCCCACCCACCAACTGCAGATGCTTTTATTTGTGGTAGCGATCAGATATGGAACTTCAGGTTCAGACGAGACTTAACATTCTTTTTTGATTTTGCTGATGACAAATCCAAAATAATTGCTTATGCCCCAAGTCTTGCCCACGAGTGGAGCATCGCGGATAAGGAGTTTATAAAGCCTTACCTTAACCGATTTAATGCGCTGTCGATAAGGGATATGGGGTTAGTTGATTCTGTCAATAAATTGGCGCCAGACAAGGCGGTTCATTTGGTGTGCGATCCCGTATTTCTTTTGTCAAAGGAAGAATGGATGCGTATTTCGGATACTTCAAAGTGTCCAAAAGAACCTTATATTCTCTGTTATTTCATTTCTACGTCAGATTTCGCAGTCAAGACGCTTCGGTATATTAAAAAACTGACGGGTTATAAAGTTGTATACCTGAATGTTAATGCCCGTGACAATTTTAATAGCGATATCAATATAACAGAGGGAGGGCCAAGAGACCTAGTGGGGCTTGTGGCCAATGCGGCCTTTGTTTGCACAAACTCTTTCCATTGTACATCATTCTCGATCATTTTCCGGAAAAATTTTGCTTATCTTAAAGAAAGCGAGGATGAACGCGCGAGGACAATATGCCGCATCTTTAATGTAGAGGATGCCATCAAAGATTGGAAGAAACCTGTCAACTTCACAGTAGAATCACTACGACTTGACTTCAACAAGGGTGAGGAGCAAGGAAAAGTGTTTATTCAACAGTCCAAGAACTTTTTGGAAGAAGCAATATGGCCACGGAAAAACTGATACAATTAGCTAATGAGAGAGAGTGCAGCGGATGCGGCGCTTGTGTAAATGTTTGCCCGACAGGCAGTATAATAATGCGGCCAGTGGACGACAGTCTTCATCTCTATCCCTCTATAACTGAAACGACCTGCATCAAATGCGGAAAATGTATGACGACGTGCCCGGTGCTTACTATAAAGTATCGAGAAAGCCCTAGACCCACTCAGCATTATTACTGTGCATGGAATAAGTCTTTAGACCAGCGTCGCTTGAGTACATCTGGCGGCGTAGGAAGTGCTATCGTCAATGAGGCTCTGAATCGCGGCTATTATGTGGCTGGCGTGAAGTTCGACGATCATTGGCATGTAGAACATGTAGTTACCAACGATGTTATTATTGCCAATCAATTTAGAGGTTCCAAATACCTTCAAAGCGATACATCTACGATATATAAAAAGATTAAGCACATGATTTACGGTGGAGAAAAGGTGTTGTTTGTGGGGACTCCTTGTCAAATAGATGCTGTCAAGTCTGTGGTACCCAAGGCCGATGACAAGCTGCTTACATGTGGAATCATCTGCCACGGAGTGAATGCTCCCGTTGTTTGGTCAGACTTCGTGGAATACCTCCAAAACAAGAAACACGGCGTCTTGAAGAGTTACAATTTTCGCAGCAAGAAGAAAGGATGGGGCAAATTGTATATTGATTACGAGATGACAAACGGAAAGCAATATACAGAACCGGCATGGAAGAATCTCTTTCATGTGTGGTTTGGCCAACACTATATGATGCGAGAATCTTGCTTTCATTGTGCCTATCGGAAAGAAGAACGCTATTCCGATCTTGTCATCGGAGATTTCTGGGGTATCGAAAAAGTCTTGCCCCAGCTGGAGACCAAAGATGGGGCATCCGTTTTAATAACCACAACTGAGCAAGGACAACAGTTTGTTGATAATCTTGATTGCCTGGAGCTGATCCGGGTTGATGCGAAGAAAACACCGACAGTGTTGAAGGGGTTCCTCGCAAAGAAGGGGAATGAGGTTAAACTGAACACACAACTTGAGTCGATGCATCGTTTTGCCGCACATTATCACTCAAAAACATTTGCAGAAATGGCTAAGTTATATCCCTGTCCTACTAGATGGGATTTACTTGTTGCTTCGCTTAAACACCACATAGGAAAAAAGAGATGAGTAAATCACTTGCCAGAACATCCATACTTGTGACCATCCTGATGGTCATTGGCTATGTGTTTTCTTTTTTGAAGGAAGCCGTCATAGCCAATTATTTCGGTGTGTCCGGTGCGGTGGATGCCTATACCATAGCCATCACCATTCCTGTCACGCTGTTTGCGGTTATTTCAGTTAGTATTCAATCGATAGTTGTTCCGCTCTATTCGGACATACTTATCAATAAGGGGAATCAAGAAGCAAATGCATATATCAATAAGCTGATTACATTGATTGGGAGCATTGCCTTGGCTTTCATTGTATTGTGTGAGTTCTTTGCATCACCCCTTATCTATCTTTTTGCGCCAGGCTTTGGCTCGGAAGTTCACGCACTTGCCACCACTCTGCTTCGAATAACGCTGCCAACTATTCTGTTTACTCTCCTCGATAGGGTATTTGTGGGCGTATTAAATGTCCATAAGAAATTCGTATTCCCTACGCTTTCGCTTTATGTGTTGAATATCTCACTCATTCTTTTCATCGTGTTATTGCATGCGAAGTGGGGAATAGCTGCAGCTTGTGTAGGACAGGTAGCGGGATCCATAGGACAGGTTTTGTTCTTGCTGATAGTGGCTAAGAACTACCTTAATCTTCGTCTTGATTTTCATTGGAAGGATGAGGCTATCCATAAGTCAATGAAAAACTCGGTTCCCATTATATGGACTGTTAGCTTGGGGGAGGTGAGTGCAATCGTTAATAGGATGGTTTCATCATTCCTTTTTGTCGGCTCTATCTCCGCAATTAGTTATGCCTTAAAGATAAACACCGTGTTGATGCAGTTCTTTACAACGGCCATTGCAACGATTGTTTATCCGCTATATGCAGAATCTGCTGCACGCAGGGATATGCTACAACTCAACAGTCGTGTTAACTCTACTCTCTCAATATATATTTTTTTTCTCCTTCCTCTGATGTGCGGAGTCTTATGTCTAAAGGAAGAGCTGATAACCGTTGCCTTTGGGCGAGGCGCATTTGATAGCGAAGCGATAAGTCTTACACAGCAGCTTTTGGGGATTTATTGCATCGGCATACTGTTCTCTGCAGTTAGGGAAACCACGACAAAGGTGTTTTATTCCGTTCAAGACACGGCCACTCCTGCAAAGAACACCACAATGGGATTGATTCTTATGATTGTTTTCAATCTTGCCCTTCCACAAGTTTTCGGAATCTATGGTTTGGCTATGGCCAAAAGTCTTGTTGCTATCATCGTGTCAACCAGGCTCCTTTGGCAGCTTGTAAAAAAACATGAGGAAATAAAGTTGGGACAATTCAAGACGAATCTCCCTGGTATAGGAGGAGCATCGTTGATAATGCTGGCGGTGATGTTCCTTGTCAGATATATCTGGCACATAGATTCTGCCTTGGTTTCGTTACTTGTACTTACCATTGTTGGAGTTCTGATATATGCTATCTGCTGCATATTATTCCATCCGCCCGTGATGTATGAGGTCCTTAAAATGACCCTAGGGAAGCATTATTCTAAAATATCAAAGTTCATCGATAAAACATAAAGTATATGCATTTTTCTTCGATTTTACCTCCAAAACTCTATCGCAGTCTTAAGCTTGTTAAGCAAGCAAGTGATAGTCTGAAAAAGTTTGATGTAAGACACAATAGGTTGAGAACTTTATCTGGAATAATTGAAGCCAATAAACGTTATGGCTATAACACGGATGAATATTTTTTGTTTCATTATGATTCTTTATCAGATGATCAGCGCATGTCTTTCATCGGTGATGCCGAGCGTCAAAGAATTTCTGAGACATTGAACGATAGAAAAGGATTGGATTTGCTTTCTGACAAGTGGTCAACATATAATAAGTTCAATAACTTCTTCCAACGCGAAGCTTGCTTGTTGATGGGGGGGGGTAAAAGCGATGATTATCAGACATTTGTCGATTTATTATCAAAGTCTGGAGAACTGATTCTTAAACCATTGAGAGGTTCGTTGGGAGCGGGAATTCAGATAGTTTCCTCTTACGGTTTTGACAGTATTGCAATTGACGAACTATTGAAAAAATATCCCAGAGGTTTTATTGCCGAACAATTGATAAAGCAAGACGCAAGAATGGCATCTCTTCACAAAGAATCAGTTAACACATTGAGGATATACACAATAAATTACAATAACAAAGTGTCTGTATTGCATCCTCTAATAAGAGTGGGAAGGGGAAAGAGTATTGTTGACAATGCCGGTGGAGGTGGTATTATTACGGCGTGTGATCCCGAAACAGGAGAAGTATATAAAGCTGTAGACGAATGGGGGCATATCTTCGAGAAACACCCGGACAATGGTAATCAACTGATTGGTTTTAAAGTACCGCGTTGGGAAGAAGCATATAGGATGGCTGAAAAGTTAGCCTTGCATATGCCTGGTGTTCACTATGCAGGTTGGGATTTGGCATTAACAGAGCAAGGATGGGTTCTAGTTGAAGGTAATCCTAGAGCGCAGTATCTATTTCAGATTTCAGAAGGGAAAGGTTTCAGGGATGAATTACGTCAAATCCTCCAAATGTACGGAGTTCATAATGTCGTATGACGTTTACCTTTTTTAAGTCAAATGTGTTTTATGAAAATCCTTCATATTGCCCCCTATCTTACCATCAATTCCAAGCCAGAGTTTACACGAAACAAGACAGGCTTTGGGTATATGGTGTATGATATAGCCCGTAGTGTAGGAGAGATGGCGGAGGTTGAAGTGGTGGCCTCCGATGTCCGGTACAAGGAATTTGGACAAGGTGGCGTGAGATTTCTGGGCGTGTCATACGGGGAAATGTTGCGAAATCTTTTCCGTTGTGTTCCCCTTGGTGTTTTGTTTTCTTTGCTAAAGAAATATAAAATGCCACGGGGGGCGGCTTTGCGACTCGTATATTACTGGCTTCTCTCCGGCTATATCTCAAGGGTTATCACTGAAGGGAGATATGATATCGTTCATGTCCACGGGTGCGGTTTTTTCACTGAGATATGGATGCAGGTGTGCCGTCGTTTAGGCCAGAAATTTATCGTTACCCTTCATGGGCTAAACTCCTTTTCGGATACTGTCAGCCTCAATGCTGCCGGCAAGCAGTATGAACGCGATTTCCTTCAACGTGTCGCAAACGGAGAAATCCCCATCACAGTGATCAGTTCCGGAATGAAACACATCATCGAGAAAACCTTTGGGATGAAGGACTGCGCGAATATCAAGGTCGTCTGTAACTCATTCTCCTTCGGTGAATGCTTGAGCAGTGGAAAAAAAAGGACAGGGTCAACTATAAGAGAATTAAATAACATTCCCCCGGGCGGGAAGATCCTGCTCTATGTGGGTAACATCAGTGTAAGAAAAAACCAGCAACAGATGGTTGACGCTTATGCCCTTTTGCCTGATCATATTCGTAAGAACACTTGGGTGCTTTTCTGTGGCAGACCTTCTCAAGACGGAAGTTTTGAGAGAGCCGTCAAAGAAAGTCCTTTTGAAAACCATCTTGTGCTCTGCGGGATCGTAAAAAAGGAGGCTATTGCAGCTTACTATAAAGAGGCGGACGGCGTGGTTCTTCTGAGCATTGCTGAAGGTTTCGGACTGAGTCTCATCGAGGGGATGCACTTTGGCGTTCCTTGTGCCATGTTCACGGATATGGATGCCTTTGAAGACATATATGATTCTTGCGCAGTCGTTCCCATCGCGGATCGTGATAATGCTGCCGTGGCATCTGCGATAGGCAAACTTCTGGAAACAAGTTGGGATAAAGCCACCATCAAGAGTTACTCGCAGAAGTTTGAAAATGGAGCTATGGCGCATAACTATATAGATGTCTATACCAAGTTGAAACAGAATGAACTACTTTAAGATTCTCCGGTTCCTTCAGAAAGGAGACAAGGGACTATTTGATATTCCAGTTGAGGAACAAAGGCAGTATTTGAATTCTTTGGGAGAGCCCCAAGATGATATTGACAGAAGCTACAAGCAGTATCTCTGCCAGAATTTCTTTGTGCCTATATGGAAGGTTTGTATGTTCAATGTCGCAGCTGCTTTAGTGGTGCCTTTGGTGGTGCTGTTCTATATCTTCAAGGGGCTTTTCGTGAGGAAAGGGGAGCCAGTGAATGCAATCATCGAAAAGAAAGGGATGGAAGTGGTTATTCCAGCCGTTGTGAAGGACAAGTATCAGCCCGACAGCCGTTTCTGGAACGAGTCATCCTCTATGTCACTGAGAGATATTGGTTTCTTCTTGAAGCTGGTGGCAAGAAGCCCGCATCATCCTTATTTTGTCTTGAAGGCGATGATGAATGTGGTGCGTTACAGTGATATGATCAGACAACACTCACCAAGCGTGATGATTGAGTTTGGAGAGTTCTCTTTCAGCAGTTCTATCCTAACGGCGTATTGTCACCGGTATGGTATCAAGCATGTTGACATTATGCACGGCGAAAAGCTGTGGTTCATACGCGATGCGTACTTTCATTATGACGAGTGCTATGTGTGGGATGAGTATTATGCCAATCTGTTCAGAAGTCTCAAGGCCGAACCTACACAGTTCCGCGTTGCTTTGCCTCCATCTATGCAAATAGATACAGACACGCATATTAACCCTGATGCTTATGCCGATTATAAGTATTATCTGGCATTATACTCGGAGGCTCAGATTGCCAGCATAGTTCGTTCGATGGGCTTCGTCAAGCAGGAAGGCAAAACCGTGAAATACCGTCCTCATCCTCGTTATAGTGACATGGAACTATTGAGGAAGTATGTCGCAGAAGATGAAATAGAGTATCCCTCAAAAGTCGGTATCATAGACTCCATCTCCAATTTGGAATATGCCGTGGGTTCCTACACAACGGTTTTAAGTCAGGCTTTCTTCTCTGGGAAGCATGTGGTATTAGATGATATGACCTATCATCAGCAATATGAAGACTTGAAAAAGATGAGGTATATCCTTGCAAGTGAGAATTTGAATACATTATCAAAACGACAGGCATGATAAGGATTATTATGTTTTTAGTGACACAATATAGAAAACTGAGGTCACAAGTAGCGACGCTAATTTTACACAAAAGATGTAAGAGTTATGGTTCTTGTGTTAGTGCTGCAAGAATTCCACATATTGGCTCAGAAGTTGCACTTGAAGTGGGGCAACACGTTGGTTTTAATGGGTTTACGGCAACTGGCTGGGGGGGTAAAAATAGGTAGCTATTTCCACTCAGGAACCAATGTGAAGATTATGCTTGGGAGCCACGACTATGACCACGGAGATAAGATTCCATACGGAGCTACCTATACACGTAAGCAAGTGGTGATTGATGACTTTGTATGGCTGGGTTCTGATGTCATCATTTCAGGAAATGTACATATAGGCGAAGGAGCTATTGTTGCAATTGGCTCTGTTGTAGTTAAAGATGTCCCGAGGTGTGCTATCGTTGGAGGAAACCCTGCAAAAGTGATCAAGTATCGTGATATTGAGCACTTCGAGAAATTAAAAGCAGAAGGAAAGTTTTAAATGTAAGTATGGCCAACGATTTAGTATCTATCATAATGCCTTCATTCAACTGCGGGCAGTTTGTGGAGGATACCATCCGCAGTGTGCAGGCACAGACATACCAGAACTGGGAGATTATCTTCATGGATGACTGCTCGACGGATAACACCATCCGTTTAGTGTCGGAAATGAGAGATAAAGATTCGAGAATCCACCTCTATCAGAACAGGTGTAACCTGGGTGCTGCTGTGTCTCGCAACAATGCTCTACAAGAGGCCCAAGGCAGGTGGATAGCTTTTTTGGACAGCGATGACCAGTGGGAACCGACAAAACTGGAGAAGCAGGTGCGATTTATGGAGCAGAACGGGTATAAGTTCTCTTATACAGCATATCAGGAAATGGATGCTGAAGGCGTTCTGACAGGTGTCGTAGTCTCTGGACCTAAGCACGTAACCAAGGCTGGGATGTTTGCCTTCTGCTGGCCAGGATGCCTGACGGTGATGTATGATGCCGCTGCCATAGGCTTAATACAGATTGAGGACATCAAGAAGAACAACGACTATGCGATGTGGCTGAAGGTCTGCAAGAAAGCTGATTGCTATTTGCTACCGGAGGTGCTGGCGAAGTATCGACGGGGACGCAGCGGTTCAGTGAGTTCGCACGGCATCAGTACGATGATAAAGTGGCACTACAAACTGTTTCGCGAGGCTGAGAAAATGGGGGCCTTGTCATCGTTGTGGCATACGGGAGTGAACCTTGTGTGCGGATTCTACAAGAAAATGAGATACGTAAAGAATACAACAAAAGAACAAAAATAGTATTTTACATGGAAAGACGTAAAGAAAGAATACTGCTTTGCCTTTGCCACATGTCGGGCAATGAGAGTAAGTTTGTACAGGAAGCATTTGATACCAATTGGGTAGTGCCTCTGGGACCGAATGTGGACGGGTTTGAGAAAGACCTGGAAGAGTTCGTTAACCAAAACGATAACGAAAACGAAAAGTTATCGAAGAGAGTTGTTGCACTGAGCGCAGGTACGGCAGCGGTGCACCTAGGGCTTTTGGCCTGTGGCGTAGGCCCCGGCGATGAGGTGCTGGTGCAGAGCTTCACCTTCTGCGCATCGTCGCACCCGATTACCTACCTTGGGGCTACTCCTGTGTTCATTGACTCGGAGAAGGATACCTGGAATATGGATCCGGAACTGCTGGAAACGGCCATCAAAGACCGCATCGCCAAAACGGGCAGGAAGCCCAAGGCTATTGTGCCTGTGGCATTGTATGGTATGCCGTACAAGATTGACCGCATTATGGAGATTGCCAACCGCTACGGGATTCCTGTGGTGGAAGATGCGGCTGAGGGCTTCGGCTCCAGGTTCAACGGTCAGGTGCTGGGTACGTTCGGCAAATACGGTGTGCTAAGCTTCAATGGCAACAAGATGATTACGACGAGCGGTGGAGGTGCACTCATTACAGCCAATGATGATGAGTGGCGCGAGATCATGATGTACGCTACCCAGTACCGCGAGAGCTACCCGTACTACCAGCACGAGAAGATAGGCTTTAACTACCGTATGAGTAACATCTGTGCTGGTATTGGTCGTGGACAGATGACCATTGTGGATGAGCATATCGCTCATCATAAGCACGTGCAGGCGCTCTACGAGGAACTACTGAAAGACGTTCCTGGTATCAAGGTTCACAGTCAGCCTGCTACCGGCGAGTATGACAGCAACTATTGGCTCTGCACGATAACGATTGACGAGAACGTTAAGGTCAAGGGGCAGGAGAATGCTTACAAACAAGTTGTGACAGGAGCCGTGGGCGGTGCAGCCGGTGTCATTCACGCTGCCAAGAGCGCTCATACTGACTGTGAGCCAAATGATAATGTAGAGGCCTTGCGTATGGGCCTTGATGCACTTAACGTCGAAGCCCGTCCGCTGTGGAAGCCGATGCACAAGCAGCCCGTTTATAAGGATGCACCAGCATGCGTCAATGGTGTGAGCGAGGCGCTGTTCAAGGTGGGCATGTGTTTGCCTGCCGGGCCGTATGTGAGTGATGATGAGGTGAGGTTTATTTGTGATGCGATTAAGGAATTGATTGAGAAGTAAGCAATTGAAGTATGGAAGAGCTAACCTACAAGGTGGCAACGATGCAGGATTACGATGATTTTTATAAAATCAAGTGTGATCCCGAGAATGTGAAATGGAGTGGTTTCGCAAACGCCCCTGACTACGAACGGATGAAAGAATGGTTCCGTCAGCAGTTGGAGGGTAACAAGCGTACTATTTACCTCTGCTATTGGAAAGGAGAGGTCTGTGGGTTCTTCTATTTGGATAAGCTTTCGGATAAGGAGTTTGAAGCTGCATCTTCAGGAGTACTAAAAGAATATACCGGCAGAGGCATTGGTACTTGGCTGGTAAAAAAAAGAATTGAGCTTGCTCAAGAGCAAGGAGCAGAGACTATATCTACTTGGGTAGCTGATGATAATCCACGTAGTTGGAAACGATTCGACAATCTTGGGTTTCAAAAGACTGATACCCAGGAGGATAGAGAATTTATAGGGGGGGGTATAAAAGTCTTCCACAAGTGGGTTTTGTCGCTGAAGAAATAGGCTATGCTGTTTTGACAGAGTATTCTGGCCGGGGTATTGGAACTGATATAGTGCAATATGCCACCGAGATAAGCGATGCTTTAATGTTATACGCATGGGTATCAGAAAAGAATAGAGCTTCAGAAAGGTGTTTCGAAAAGAATGGCTTTCAGAAATGTGATGCAAAAGAAGAACGATTTATGAATGCATTCAATGAGATACATTATTTTTATTGTTGGACAAAAATAATAGGATGAAAAAAATCTGTATCATCACTGCCGCCCGCTCCGAATATGGCCTGCTGAAATGGGTCATGGACGGAGTACACAACGACCCAGAACTAGAGTTGCAACTGGTTGTCACGGGAGCACACCTCAGTGAGAAACACGGGAAAACTGTCCGCTTTATTGAAGAGGACGGCTATCCCATAGCTGCCCGTGTGGATATGCATCTGGCCTCGGACAACCGGCAGGACATAGTGCGTTCCATGGGGCATTGCTCCTTTGGTATGGCAGACGTATTGGCAGATTTGGGCCCAGGCATTGTGGTGGTCCTAGGTGACCGCTATGAACTGTTGCCTATCGTGAGCGCAGCACTGGTAATGGGAATCCCAGTTGCCCATATCTCGGGTGGCGATGTGACAGAGGGCGCCATTGATAACGAAGTACGGAATGCAGTGTCGATGATGTCCACACTCCATTTCCCTGGTGTGGAGAGTTCAGCGGAGAATCTCAGGCGAATGCTGGGCGAGGATGCCCGCATCTATACCGCCGGAGAACCCGGACTGGAGAGCTTCCTTCGATTCGATTTGATGTCGAGAAAAGAACTGGCCGATAGCATTGGATTGGATACTGACAAGCCTTGGTGTCTGGTGACGCTCCACTCGGAGACAAAGTTGGGTCTGGAGGAGAATCTGGAAATGGTACGGAATCTCTTTGAGGAGATGCAGCAGGTAGAAGACACGCAGTTTGTCATCAGTAAGGCCAATGCAGACTTTGGAGGAGTTCAAATCAATGACTTCTGGGACGAGGCAGTGAAACAAGATACAGACAAATATCATCTTTTCACATCCTTGGGACAGAGACGCTACCTGAGCTTTATGCAACAGGCAGCGGGAGTGATCGGGAACTCCTCCAGCGGCATCGTGGAGGCACCATTCCTAGGTATTCCCGTTGTCAATATCGGTGACAGGCAGAAAGGCAGACACCTGTGCAATAATGTCATCCAATGTGATAGAAGCCGGAACGGGATTCATAGCGCAATTGAAAAGATGCTTCAGCAGCCCAAGATAGTGGACACATACTATGGTGACGGACACACTGCTGCGGGGATTATCCAACACATCAAAGATTACCTGAATGAGAAGTAGAGTTATAGGCGGAGAGTTTGATTTGCGCACTATGCCGGAGCAGGCACACAGACCGCAGGGATACTATTGTTATTCCTCGGGAAGGGCTGCGTTGTATCAAATCTTGATGTCCATCAAACTGACCACTTTCAAGGTTTGGCTGCCCGACTGGTTGTGTGAGTCGATGATAGATGCTGTAAAGCGGACAGGGCTTGAGTATCGTTTTTATGAACTTGGCCCAGATCTAAGGATGGATGTCGGGCGTTTCGTGGAGAAGAACCGGCCAGTCAGCGAAAACGATGTTATTGTGCTGGTGAACTACTTCGGATTAGTTGATGTTGAGAAAACAATAGCAGAACTACACGCTTTAAGGGTTGAGTCAGTGATAGTTGAGGATGATGTTCAGGCGTTGTTCGCTTTTCTGGATGACTCGGTTAGACATACTGCTGACTACCGTTTTACGAGCCTTAGGAAAACGATTGCCGCTCCTGATGGAGGACTGGTCTCCACTAGCAGGCAGATGCCCCTTGTAAAAAAGGAGAACTCTTTTTCTCCCTATAAATTGAAAGGTGCGCTAATAAAAGGAGCCGCTGATGAGACAACGGATGATGCTGAGTATCTTGACTTGTTTGAGCGAGGTGAGGAACTGATAGAGAATAACTATGAGAGTGCAATAAGCGGAGAGGCTTCTGCCATTTTCGCAGTGACTGATTTGGCAGACGTTGCAGACAAACGGAGGAAAAACGCTCACTATTTGACATTGAGATTGGAAGAAATGGGAATAGAACCGTTGCTGAAATGCAGTGGGAATCAAGTACCTTTGTTTGTGCCTATTATGATTGATAATAGGGATGCTGTGCGCAAGGAACTGCGCAGGAACGGGATTTTTTGCCCTGTCCACTGGCCGTTACGGAAGGATATGGAAGGCTTGACTATGGGGAGACGGATGGCAGAAAAAGAATTGTCGCTGGTTATTGACCAGCGGTATAATCAAGAAGATATGGATAGCATCGTGCAGGTGCTGAAAGATACATTATGGAAGTAGAAATCAGAAACTACTGGAATGACTTGCTGGAATCATTTCCGCCGACGTTGAAGGATATATATTTTACGGAAGAATACGTAAAGCTATATCAGACCGAGGCTGAGAAGGCAGAATGCTTTGTGTGCAGGGATGGGGACAAGGTGATGCTCTTCCCGTTCCTGTCGCGCAGGTTCGAGTTTCAGGGTGTACAATATAAAGACTTTGAAACCGCCTACGGATATGGTGGTCCGGTTTGCAATTGCGAGGACAGGAACTTCTTGGGTAAGTCCTTGACCGCATTTAAGGAGTATTGCTCTGCCAATGGCTATGTGGCTGGATTTGTTCGATTCCATCCGCTTTTGCAGAACCAGGATTGCTTTGAGACCATCGGAAGTTTGCTTGCCGAGCGCAAAACAGTAGCCATTGATCTGGACCAGCCGATGGATGACGTGTGGAAGAATGAAATCCACTCGAAGAACCGTAATGTGATTCGTAAGGCAGAAAAAGCTGGCTGTCGTTTCATTGTGGATGAGAAGTATGAGCATCTTCAGAACTTCATCAGACTCTATGATGCCACGATGGACAAGCTCTCGGCAGACGGATTCTATTACTTCGATGATACCTACTATGAGAGTCTTGTCAAGGGGATTCCCAACAGTTTCCTGGGATGCGTGGAAGATGCCGAAGGGAAGATTATCTCTGCTGCCATTTTTATGTATAGCGGACCTTACGGACATTATCACCTTTCTGGCAGTGACAAAAGTCAGCTGGCCTTGTCGCCCAACAACTTTATGCTGTGGAATGCCGCTGGGGAATTGCAGAAACGGGGGGTGAAGAGGTTCCATCTTGGCGGTGGTACGAACAGCGATGAAGAGAACTCTTTGTTCCTGTTCAAGCGGCGTTTTTCAAAAGATACTTGCCAGTTCTATATTGGGAAGCTGATCTTCAATGAAGGAGTGTATGACCGCCTGTGTGAGGATTGGGAACAGGGGAATCCCGACAAGGCTGCGCATTATAAACATCATTTGCTGAAATATAAATACTGAGATAATGAGAACCTATATTATTGCCGAAGCAGGTGTGAATCACAACGGTCAGCTGGATTTGGCGCTGAAACTATGCGATGCTGCCAAGGAGGCCGGCGTGGATGCCGTGAAGTTCCAGACGTGGAAAACGGAGAACATTGTAACCGCCCAAGCACGCCAAGCGGCTTATCAGACCGAAAACACGGGTGTGGAAGAGAGCCAGTTTGAGATGCTGAAAAAGTTGGAACTGAGTTATGACCATTTCCGTTATATCCAGAACTATTGTAAGGAAATAGGGATAGAGTTTCTTTCTACGCCTGATGAGGAAGAGAGTTTGGCATTCCTTGTTTCCTTGGACTTGCCATTCATCAAGGTAGGGTCGGGAGAGGTGACCAATATTCCGTATTTGCGAAAGATTGCCTCATACGGGAAGCCCGTGATCCTGTCAACGGGGATGTCAACGCTGGCACAGGTGGCTACAGCTTACGATACACTGCTGGAGTCAGGGGCACCGAAGGTGTCGTTGTTGCATTGCACGACCAATTATCCCTGCCCTTATAGCGAGGTGAATCTCCGTGCGATGTTGACCTTGAAAGAGGCCTTCAAGTGTCAGGTTGGCTACAGCGACCACACGATGGGCACCGAGATACCCGTGGCTGCCGTGGCGATAGGTGCAGAGATTATTGAGAAGCATTTCACGCTTGACCGCACGATGGAAGGGCCGGATCATAAGGCATCGCTCGAACCGGCGGAACTGAAACAGATGGTAGAGCAGATTCGGCATATAGAGACAGCCCTTGGCGATGGCATCAAACGACCCAACAGGAGTGAGGCGGAGAATGCGAAGGTGGTGCAAAAATCTATCCTGGCCAAGCGCCCGATAAAGAAAGGAGAAGTTCTGACAGAAGATATGCTGGTAGCAAAAAGAGCGGGTGCTGGTATAAGTTCTGTGCATTGGGATGTGGTCGTGGGGACCACTGCTGTGAAGGATTACGATATTGATGAACCGATTAAACTGCAATAGATGGAAGTTTTAGTAGTGATTCCGGCACGTGGGGGAAGCAAGGGAATACCCCACAAGAATATCAAGCCGCTGAATGGCAAGCCGCTGATATGCTATACAATTGATGTGGCCAGACAGTTCACCAGTGATGAGAATATCTGCGTGACCACAGATGATGATGAAATTATCAAAGTGGTAGGGGAATATGGACTGAAAGTGCCGTTCAAACGTCCCGACTATCTGGCTACGGACACTTGCGGAAGCAATGAGGTCATCCAACACGCATATCAGTTTTATGAGAAACAAGGAAGGCATTACGATGCCATCGTGTTATTGCAACCCACCTCGCCATTCCGTAAGGTGGAGTTCCTAATTGAGGCTTGTGAACTTTATGATGAGAGCATTGATATGGTGACGAGCGTCAAGCTTTCTTCGTGCAATCCTTATTATGACGGATTTGAGGAGAACGAAGAGGGATTGCTCGTTATCAGTAAGGGTGATGGTACGATAGAACGTCGTCAGGATGCACCGAGCGTGTGGCAACAGAACGGCTCTATCTACGTCATCAATCCCAAGAGCCTGATGGAGAAAGGGATGGCGCATTTTACGCGGATACGGAAATATGCGATGTCGGAATTGTATTCCATAGATATAGATAATCCGTTTGACTGGAAAGTAGCGGAACTGGTAATCAATGAAAAAATGTTAGGGTGATGAAAGACCATGTTATCAATCAAGATTTGACACTGATAGAAGCCCTGTCGAGAATCAACGGAGTAGCTCCAGAACCGCTTGTGCTCTTCGTGCTCGATGAGCAGAACCGAATGGTGGGCACTCTTACGGATGGAGATTCCCGACGGGCGCTGATTGGGGGCGCTTCTGTAGATGACAAAGTGTCCAAAGTGATGCATCGTAACTTCAACTATATGAAAGTGGAAGATATCGACGATGTGAAAGAGATTAAGCGCCAGCGCGAGTTGAAGATGCGGCTGGTTCCAGTGCTGGATGCAGAAAAAC
Source organism: uncultured Bacteroidales bacterium (assembly GCA_937886715.1). Lineage (GTDB taxonomy): Bacteria > Bacteroidota > Bacteroidia > Bacteroidales > P3 > Colimorpha. Next base: position 150,682 of record CAKZZD010000002.1, read on the forward strand.
ACATAGTTGAGATTATCAATCTGGAGAAGTACAATTCCCGTTTGCCTTTTGATGCCGTTCTAATGGCAGGTGGCAAGGGTGAGCGTCTTCGTCCACTGACTTTAGAAACCCCTAAGCCTCTGCTGAAAGTTGGCGATATATGCATCATTGACCATAACATTGACCGTCTGATTTCATACGGAGTGAAGCATATCTCCGTGACGGTTAATTATCTGAAGGAGCAGATCGAAGAGCATTTTGCTGAGCCTCGTGGTGAAGTGAGAGTGCAGACTGTCCGTGAACCGAAGTATTTGGGAACCATCGGGAGTATCCGTTTTGTGAAGGAATTCTACAACGATACCATTCTGGTGATGAACAGCGACCTGTTCACAAACATCAACTATGAGGACTTCTATTTGCACTTCAAAGAACACGATGCGGATATGAGTGTAGTCGCTGTGCCGTACAGTGTGCAGGTCCCGTATGGCATCTTCAAAATAGAGAATCGCAGGAATATCACCGGACTTGTGGAAAAACCGACGTATGACTATTATGCAAATGCCGGCATCTATTTGATAAAGAAGTCAGCCTTGGATCTGATTCCTGAGGAGACATTCTTCAATGCTACAGATTTGATTGAGGCATTGATTGCAGCCGGTCGCAAGGTGATTCGTTTCCCGCTGAATGGAACGTGGATTGATATTGGCAATCCGCAGGAGTACAAACGGGCGAATGAATTGGTGAAACATATGCACTGATTTCGGTTAACAACTATGATTTCCGCAAAAAAATACTGGGTCGCTGCTTTTCTGGTGCTTACCACCTTTTTTGCTTTGGGTTGTGCCGGAACGCGGAACGTGAATTCACATAGTCTTAAGCAGTTTAATATTTCGAAAGAAGGGAACCGATATGTGTTGAATGGAGAGACTGACCTAAAAGGACATACACTGACGCTGCCACCAAAGATGGTTCTTGATTGTAGGAATGGCGTTTTGAAGAACGGCAAGATAAAGGGTGAAGGTAATAAGGTACTTTATAATAAAGCTTTTATAGGAAAGGGACTTAGTATCGAGGGCTGTTATGTTGAGGATGAGAACCTCTATTCAGAGAAAGTTTTAGTGAGAAATAGTTTTTCAACTGAAGACATTTACAATGTATTCAGTGTAGCCTTGGATAACTCTAACGTTATATATGAGGCAGGAACATATAAGAATATAACAGAGATTGAAATAAATAAGAATATCACGCTGGATTTCTCTAATTCTATCATTGAGACGGTTGTTGACAGGTACGGCCTGAGTAATTCCGTCTTTTTGATGAATCCGGATACGCAGCAGGCACTAGAAAATGTCACTATAAAAAACCTTACAATAGACGGGAAAATGCCGAGGTATGGTATCGAAAGCGGGGTAGGGCCAAGGCGAAATGCAATAAGACTGATAAAGGTGAAAAATGTTACATTAGAGAACGTCTCGATCCGGAATTTCAGATTGGGGACCAGCGGTGATTATGCCAAAGATATTAAGAAGCGGTATATGGCTGGGGTATGTGCCATTATGAATTATAAGAACTGTACGATTAGGGGATGTTCTCTGTCGAAGAATACCGGTGAGGGTTTTTATCTTGTACCCGATGAGAGCCAACAAAACTATCTCTTATTCAAGAGAAATAAAAGCAATGGGAATTATGGCACATTTCTGACTTTAGTGGATGGCAGGTGCCTTGTTGAAGATAATGAGATGGATGTATTTGGTCTTTCAGGAATGAATGTATTCTGTTACAATTCTATAATTCGGAATAATCATTTTAAAGGTGGTGAGAGGTTCAATTGTATAGATATTACAGAAAACGGTATTTACTGGCCAAAAAATGTAGAGATAAGCGGGAATGAGGCTGATAATTGCGCTGGCTTCATTATGGTGTCGGGAGAAGATATCACTATTTCCAACAATCATTGTTCAAATCCTGCATCGGGCTTTGCTTTGACAGTGTTCGGATACAAGCAAACAACAACTGAATCTACCAGCTATCTTTTTCAAAGAGGAAAAATTGGGAATGGCGTTAATATCCAAGTGAATAATAATAGGTTGAATTGTAAGGGCGGCATTACTACTTATCCGGGAAGCAACTGCGTTTTGAATATCAAGGATAATATAATTACGGTTGTACCGGATAAGAATGGAGGACCTCATAGGGGTACAGCTTTGGAACTCAATGATTGTCGTGAACTAACAGTTGAACGCAATATTTTTAATAATTCTTTTCGGAATTCGATTACAAAATCGAACGTGTATATTACTTTGAATAAATGCAGAGGAAAGGCAAGTATTTCCGGTAATACCTTTGATTGCTCCCAGACATTGCCTGACAACACTTCATATTTTTTGTTTACCCAAGAAACAGCATTAGATCAGTTGACGATAAAAGACAACGTAACGAACGTCAGTGGAATCAAGGCACGTGCAGTGGAGGGAAAAATACCAGTGAAAGGGAAAAAAGTAATTAGTAATAATGGAGAGATAGTGGTGAAGGGCGCTGCATTGGAATAGAAAAATAAGATTATGTTTTTAAAATGGATATTTGACAGGGTGGTCTCGCTGCTGGGACTACTGATTCTGTGGCCGGTACTGCTGGTGGTGGCTATCTTGATTAAAGTGAAGATGCCGGGAGGATCGGTGATGTTCGTGCAGAAGCGGATCGGTCTTGGCGGGAAGCTGTTCAACTGCCATAAGTTCCGCACGATGACGGTGAAGCATCCTTCGACAGGCTCAAGAGGTTGGTCGACGGTGTCGGTGGCGGGGGACAGCCGCATCACGCCACTGGGTGCGAAGTTGCGTCATTGGAAACGGGACGAGCTGCCGGGGCTGTTGGACGTGTTCATCGGCAAGATGAGTTTCGTGGGGCCTCGGCCTGACGTGCCAAGGTATGCGGACAAGCTGACGGGCGACGACCGCGATGTGCTGAAGCTGCGGCCCGGGATTACGGGACCAGCCACCTTGAAATATCGCTTGGAAGACGAAATGATTGCTGAGTACGTCGCTTCACATCAGGCAGATGGGGATACACGTGGCTCCCAGGAGATAGCTGTGGAGTATAATGACAATGTGATTTACCCGGACAAGGTGCGGTTGAATTGTTATTACTACAGGCATTACTCCTTCGTGAAGGACATTCAGATGATTCTGTGCACGGTACTGGGCCGTAAGATGAAGTATGCGGGAGAAGAGATCTAAAGTCGAGCAGGCTTTTTTTGCCTTGCTTCGGGCAGGGCTTTGGGAGAAAGAAGTTCGACTTGCGCCATTCGCAGATTTGGATTTCCAAGCCATCTTTGACTTGGCCGAGGAACAGTCGGTGGTTGGCCTTCTTGCCGCTGGCATCGAGCACGTTGTGGACGGCCGTCCTGCGAAGAAAAATGTGCTGCAGTTCATCGGACGGACTGTACAATTGGAACAGAAGAATCAGGCGATGAACTATTTCATCAGCGTGCTGGTGGACAAGATGCGTGATGCTGGCATAAAGACGCTGCTGGTGAAAGGGCAAGGTATTGCACAATCTTACGAAAGACCGCTATGGCGGTCGTGTGGTGATGTGGACTTGTTCCTGAGTGATGAGAACTATGAGCGGGCGAAGGCGTTCCTTACTCCTTTGGCTGCATCGGTTGAGGAGGAATATGTGCGGGAGAAGCATCTGGGGATGACCATCGACCCGTGGGTGGTGGAGCTGCACGGGAGTTTGCGTATGGGATTGCCACGACGGATAAACGATGTGCTGGATGAGATCAAGAATGAGACATTCAGCTGCGGGAATGTGCGGACGTGGGACAACGACGGGACTCAGGTGTTCATGCTCGGCAAGGAGAATGATGCAGTGTATGTGTTTGTCCATTTCTTTAATCACTTCTATAAAGGAGGGCTGGGGTTGCGGCAGATCTGCGACTGGTGTCGGCTGCTGTGGACGTATCGTGAGACGATGGACGTGAAGAAGGTGGAGTCGCTCATCCGCCGGATGAGGCTGTTGAGTGAGTGGAAGGCGTTTGCGGCTTTGGCCGTAAACGACCTTGGTATGCCAGCAGAGGCTATGCCGATGTATGATAACGATGCGAAATGGAGCCGGAAGGCGGAACGGATTAAGGCTTTTGTGTTGTCCGTAGGGAATTTCGGGCATAACAGGGATATGAGCTATTACGGTAAGTATCCGTACTTTGTTCGGAAGTGCATCTCTATGGGGCAGCGTGTTGGGGATTTGTTCCGTCACGCGAGGATCTTCCCGCTGGACTCGCTGCGATTCTCGTTTGCCATTATGTGGAATGGGGTCAGGAGTGCGATGAGGGGGGAGTGACGTAGACCTTCGACAAGATGTAAACCGTTCGGAAGAAGATGCAGATCGTGCCGGAGTACAAGAGCAACAACTCGGTGTATGAGGTGCTGGATGGGGAGAAGTAGTTGATAGTTAGTACTTGCCCTGCATATTATAATGTTTATCAATAATGCCGTTTGACATCAATGAGGAAACTGAATCTATTCTTTTCATGGCAGTCAGATGTGAAGAATAATCACAAGACGATAGCGGATGCTCTAAAAGCCGCCTGTGACGATATTCGCTCCGAGGGTGAATTTGACATCGTGTATGACGAGTCAACATGGGGCAGATCGGGCTCTCCTGTGATTGAAGACGTTGTGCTGGAAAAGATAAAGAAATGTGACTTGTTTGTTGCAGACTTAACGCCTGTTGTAACAACAGAGAAGAAAGCCATTCCAAACCCCAATGTGATGGTAGAACTGGGTGTGGCTAAAGCCAGTATGATTGATGATGTCACAATGCTATTATACACCGGTGATATTGAAACGAGCAAAATGCCGTTTGACATCAACCACCAGAGGCTTTGCCGATTCTCGAATACGATAATCAAAGATTATGTGAGGATGATGGCACAGACGGCTGTGGAGAATCCGAAACACAAATCAGTCTTCGATGATAAGGACAAGTTTCTCTATTATGACAGAAATGTCAAAAAGAACATTACATCGGGAAAGTATCTGCCAAACGTTTTTCTTGAGGACAGAAGGACAAAGCAGTTCTTGCGTGACTTCGTAGATCCATACACTTTCTGTAAACTCGTTCTGGAGAGGTGTGACTCGTTTGAGTTGTATCGCTTGAACAGGAACAGAAGAATCAATCACAGAGAACCCTTCGAGTTTGATGTAACACCATTTAAGTCAACTGTCGCGGAAGAAAGTATCGCGACCTTTTATCAGCGCGTGGGAGAAGTGCAGAGCTTCCTGCGAGCAAAGTACGATGAACTGAACACGAACCGGTCTAGCGACTATTTCAGTTCGTCAAGATTTGGACGACAAAATGAACACTTGAATTATGTGGCAGGGAAACTGTTGTTGATTACTTCCGCCGCAGGTCAAGGAAAGACTAATCTGATTTGCGACCTGGTAGAAAAGGTGTTATTGACAAGACACATACCTTTTATCTATTTGAACGGATATGAGATAAAGCCTAATGATATAGGACGCAGTTTTGCTGATATGATGCTACCCGGAACCGGCGTGTCTTTTGACAATGCAATCAACGAGGCTGCTACCTATTGTAAGTACAAGAGATGTCCTATCATCTTTATTATAGACGGATTGAACGAGAATCCAAAGCCAGATATCTTTGCATCGAATTTGGAGGTTTTCCTTGATCTTATATTGCAATATGACTGCGTGAAGGTACTGATGACCTGCAGAACCGATTATTATAAAGAGCGGTTTGCTAGTTTGGATGCAGCCTTTAAAGACAGGATGTTGAAGATAGAAGGGTTGAATGAACATTTCCGAGACGAGGAGAAACAAAAGCTGCTCAGAAACTATTTTGCTTACTTCAAAATCAAAGCGAATATTAACCGACATGTTGAAGATGCGCTTTGTGATGACCTGCTATTGTTAAGAATATTCAGTGAGGCAAATCAGGGAAAGTCGCTTGGCGATGTACATAGTATCAAGCGTGAAGAATTGTTTGAAGAGTACTATGAACTGATGACGGACAAACTGAGGGAAAAGGTTCAAAATGAACAGCATTACCAGTTAGAGAAATCCAGTATTGCTGCTTTCATGGAGAATATGGTCCTTTATATGATTCGCAGCGACTCGTTCTTCAATGTGCCTCTGCCTCAGCTGCTGAAGAATATAGCCAAGGAAGAAGTGGAGATTTTCAACCGTTTTCTTGATGAAAACATTCTGCTTAGGAAAGACCTTGCTCCGAATGCAAAGGGAGCTTTTGGCCATCAGGAAGTCGTGAACTTTACATATGATTCATTCCGTGACTATATCATCTCTGCCTATTTGTCAGACAGCATATTGCCGGGTAGCCTAACTGAATATGAGCGCTCGGTAAAACAGTACACAGCTAGTGGACACCAGTTGCGGGAAGGGATTTCTCCTTTTCTGTTCGTGCATGCGAAGAATAACCGCCAAAGAGAGGCGTGCGTACTGCTTTCCCAATTGGATTGGTATGAGGTCGTGTTTGAATCATATATTTGGGATGTCAAGGAGGATGCAATAGATGGCGGTGATGTGGAAATGGTTAGGAATCTTCTTTCGAAGGAAGATCCGCAGTATGTGGCAAGGAGATTAATATATTGGGGACGCTGGAATTCTGAATGGCATAAGATGTTGAACATAAGGTTGCTACTTGATTATCTTGCTACTCTGGATGACAATGCGTTGAGTGAATTCCTGGAGAAGGTCTGGCCGCAAAAGGTGACGAAATACTATGGAGGCCCAGACCCGAAAAGCGACAGGTGGTATATGATAAACTCATTGGAAAAGTTGTTGAATGATACAGAGATCCAAAAGCATAAGGACTTCCATAACCTGTTTGAATTGCTATTGTATATGTGTGTTTGTTCTGATAGGTATGCCCAGACTGTATATATACAGTATCTGAAGAAGTACAGAAATGCGAAGCAGTTGGAGGCCGTGCAGAACGTAACACAGAGCAATAATCTTGTAATAGTCACAGAAAAACTGAAAAAGTTATTATGAGGTACGCATACGATATGTATCGTTATTTGATCTTTGCCCATAAGGATTTGACTGAAGAATACTTTGTGGAGAAGAGCGGGGCAATTGACGGATATGCTAAAGAACTGTTCCAGCGTATATACAAGAGTATATTTACTGAGAGTATGGATGTGCAGTATATGTATGACACTTTCTATCGGACAGAGTACGGGTGTTTGACTGATTTCTTGACAGGGTATTATCAGTTGGAATCGGAAGAAGCAAGGGAGATTATTGAAACGTTGGAACAAAAGAAAGAGCTGCGGCTGTATGACTACGATTCATTGTCAGCGGGTGAGAACTTTGATGACTTTATTACATCGGAAGATGTGTATGAACGATTTGAAAAACTAATTATGATGAGCGTTTAAGGCATGAAAGTTAAGACAGATTTCGTTACAAACAGTTCTTCGACTAACTTTATTGTTATGTCGAAAGGGGTTCCGACGCTGCAAGCTTTTCTTCGAGCAGTAGGTATTTCTCAGGAATCAATGTTTCTGGATGTTTTTGTACGTCTGTTCAAGTGCTTCAAGGATGATATGACTCCTGGACTATTGTATGCGCGAAAGTATCATTGCAGTACGGTAGATGAATACGTGGAAAAGCACTGCAGCCAGGACACGGTTGCACGCGTGAAGGAAGCAGAAACCAAGGGCTATGACATCTATATCGGAGATTTGGCCAGCGACAACGATGCGATAGAGTCGCTGTTCTGCTGTGATTCATTTGTGATAGACAACGGGAAATTGATTATTGATGCTACAGAAGACGCTTGGTGATGTTGTCGTAGGCGAGCATCCAGCCCAGCACTACAAAACAGTGTTTAGCAGAAAGACCGGATTCTTTGTCAGGTTGGAGGATGATGGATATGATGAGCCTTTTTGGTCGGAAGACGGACCAGAACTATTAGACCTGTCAATTACCAATTATTGTGAAAGATGTTGCAACTTCTGCTATAGGCAAGCGAATCCTTCAGGAATGCACATTTCGTTGAAGGATGTTGAAAAGGTAGTAAAGCAGGCAAAGGAATGTGGCGTATTACAGATTGCTTTGGGTGGAGGCAATCCTAACCAACATCCGGATTTTGTTGAGATTCTACGGTTAATTCGTGAGCAAGGTATAGTGCCATCATATACCTCGAATGGCGAAAGGCTGTCAGATGAGATATTGAAAGCTACGAAAGAATACTGTGGTGCAATGGCGCTGAGCTTATATCCGCCTTACGATGGCTATGAAGAGATGGCTCGGAGGATTACAGGCTATGGTATTAAGCTTAACGTACATGTAATACTGAAAAGTGATACTATTGATTTGCTGACGTCCTGGTTTGAGGAAGCTCCAGAATGGTTTTCGTATATCAATGCTGTTATTGTTTTGAATTATAAGCCTATAGGCGGATTCCCGGGACTGGCTACAAGAGACGGAGAACGATTGAAGGCTTTCTATGAAAGTGCAACTATATGCAAATCGGTGAAGATTGGATTTGACAGTTGTTGTGTTCCTGGAATAGTGACTTGGATGAATGCTAAACCAGCACTTATTGACTCGTGTGAGGCGGCAAGGTTTTCTGCTTTCGTAAGTGAGGATATGAAGATGTATCCTTGCTCGTTTATGGTGAACACTGAGCAATATGGAGATTTGAGAAAAGAGAGTTTGCTGGATATATGGCGGTCTCATCCAGCATTTGTAAATCATAGAGAATCGATACTCCACAATTCTTGTACGGGATGTAAACACCGTACGGTATGTAATGGTGGGTGCGTGTTTATGCCTGAAATAAACCAGTGTAGTTCTGGTGGTGGGCCTGGTGGCGGCGAGCATCGAGCATATCACGGACGGGAAGCCGCAGAAGAAGGATGTGCTGCAGTTCATCGGCCGTACGGTGCAGCTGGAGCAGCGGAACGCTGCGATGAACTATTTCATCGGGGTGATTGTGGAGAAGATGCGGGCTGCGGGGATTGAGGCGGTGCTGGTGAAGGGACAGGGGGTGGCGCAGTGCTACGAGCGTCCGCTGTGGCGGTCGTGCGGGGATGTGGACTTGTTTCTGAGCGACGAGAACTATGAGCGGGCGAAGGCGTTCCTTACTCCCTTGGCTGCGTCGGTCGAGGAGGAATATGTGCGGGAGAAGCATCTGGGGATGACCATCGACCCGTGGGTGGTGGAGCTGCACGGGAGGCTGTACAGCGGACTGTCGGGGAGGATTGAGCGGGAGCTGGACGGGGTGTATCGCGAGACGTTCGAAGTCCCCGAGCCCCCTAAAGGGGAGCGTAAGGTGGTGGTGCGGTCGTGGGATAACAGCGGTGTGCGGGTGCCTCAGTTGGCGGTGGAGAACGATGTATTCTATGTGTTTACGCATATCTTGCAGCATTTCTATAAGGGGGGCATCGGCCTGCGGCAGATTTGTGATTGGTGCAGGTTGCTGTGGACGTATCGTTCGGAGTTGGATGTGGCGAAGCTGGAAGGTCGGTTGCGACGGGCTGGGCTGATGAGTGAGTGGCGGGCGTTCTATAATCTGGCAAGCAGGTATCTTGGTATGCCAGATTTGGATTCAAGTTTAATGTTTCAGGATCCAAGATATGACAAGAAGGCGGACAGGATTATGGAGTTCGTGATAATGTCGGGGAACTTCGGGCACAACAGGGATCATTCGTATTTCGAGAAGTATCCGTATCTGGTGAGGAAGTGCGTCTCCTTCGGCCGTCGCGTGGGTGACCTGGCCCGCCACGCGAGGATCTTCCCGCTGGACTCGCTGCGGTTCTCGTTCGCCATTATGTGGAACGGGGTGAGGAGTGCGATACGTGGCGAATGATATTCGCTGGTTTTTTAGGTCACACAGATAGCACAGATTACACAGATATTATTGATATTAACCCTTTAGCTGTTTTCTTAGATATTGATGATTTGTTCTCTTTTACATAAGTGTCCTTGAAAGCGAGCTTTCAGATACACTTTATAAAAATAGAACCTTTGCTCTTGGCAAAGCAGTATTGCAATACTGTCATCAATATCAGTAAGAATATTCTGTGGCATCCGTGGTATCTGTGCGAGATAAGATATTTATGACAGACAACGAACTTACATACGAAATCAGAGGCGCAGTATTTGACGTTTACAACGAGCTTGGTCCAGGTTTGCTGGAATCCGTGTATGAAGAAGCCTTGGCTTTTGAGTTGCAGAAACGTGGCCTACGGGTGGATAGACAGATGGAAGTGTCTATTCGCTATAAGGGCAATGAACTCAAAACCCCTCTTCGTTTGGACTTACTTGTCAACAATCAGGTTATTGTTGAACTTAAGTCTGTCGAAGAGATGAAGCCGGTGTTTGCAAAACAACTGCTTACATACCTAAGGCTTCTTGATAAGAGAGTGGGTCTGCTGGTGAATTTCAATACGAGCAACCTGCGCGAAGGCATCAAGCGTATTGTGAATTGATATGGGTAGAGACTCGTCGTGCGCCAGCCGTTTGCCGTGAGGCAAACAAAAATCCGTGAAATCCGTGAAATCTGTGTGAAAGAACGGTTTGGGTCACACAGATAGCACAGATGACACAGAAAGATTCCGCATCAAGTGCGGAATGAGTTTTGAACACGAATGATCACGAATTGGCCATTAATATGCAGCTTGGTAGCGATATTGTTGGGGCAAAAAAGGAATACGATATGACTATAGAAGAGATACAGAAATCGACGGAGTTTCAGGTGTTTGACCGGAAGAGTGCCCGCATCGACGCGAAGGCTCTGGCAATCACCATCATCGCCTTCGCCAATGCAGATGGCGGAAGGATTGTAATCGGTGTGGAGGATGACGGGACGCTGACGGGTGTGGATGGTAAGACGGAGCACGTGAATGAACTGCTGAGGGCTTCGTATGATTATTGTGTGCCTTCCATAGCGACCTCTACGGAGTATATGGAGGTGACGGACGTAAATGGGCAGCCCAACCATATCATACTGATGACGGTGCCGCAAAGTGTCAGGGTTCACGCGAACCAGGCGGATGAGGTGTATTACCGTGTGGGCGACAAGTCGAAGAAACTGAACTTCGAGCAGCGTATGCAGTTGGTGTATGCCAAGGGTGAACACTACTACGAGGATGCTCCGGTGAACAATGCAGGCTGGGAGGACTTGGATATGGCGTTGGTGGAGGATTACATGAAGGTGATTGGCTACGGCAAGGGCGCTGAGACGTATATACGCGAGAACGGGTATGTGGTAAAGAAGGAGGACTACAGGGGGCGTGAATACGAAGCTTTGACGGGTGCTGCGGTGCTGCTGTTTGGCAAGAATCCGCAGCGGTTCTTCCAGCGGGCGCAGGTGCGGGTGATTCGCTATGACGGTACAGAGGCTAAGGTGGGGACGGAGATGAACGTGGTGAAGGATGAGATTTTCACCGGCCCTATCCTGAAACTGACCAACGACGTGCTGGCTTTTGTGAAAACGCAGATCAGGGAGCATACGTATTTGGGATCTGACGGACGGTTCCGCACAGATGCGCAATACCCAGAGTTCTGCTGGACTGAGGTGTGCGTGAATGCGATTTGCCACAGGGACTATAGCATTCTGGGGACGGACATTCAGGTGAAGTTGTTCGATGACCATATCACGGTGGAAAGCCCGGGCATCCTGCCTGGCTTGGTGAGACCGTATAACATTCGGGAGATGCACTTCTCGAGGAACCCGAAGATCGCATTGTATATGCGTTCGTATAAGCTGGTGAAGGAGTTTGGAGAGGGCGTGGACAGGATGTTCCGTGAGATGGAGTATGCCGGACTTCCTGCGCCGGAGTACAGGCAGAATGAGTTTATGGTGTATGCCACAATTAGGCAGAATCGTAGTGCCGTGACTACGGGGAGTGGACTGACATGTCAAGTGACAGGTCAAGTGACAGGTCAAGTGACAGGTCAAGTAGCAGGTCAAGTAAAAGATTCTGTACGGCGCTTGATTCTGGCTCTTGGCGACAAAACTCTTACTCGGAAACAAATAATGGAATTGCTCTCTTTAAAGGGCAGAGACAATTTCCGCGTTAATTATTTGGAGCCTGCTATGGAAGAAGGGATTGTGTTAAAACTCTATCCGGATTCAGGTAATCGTCCTGACCAGGCATATCACTTGACGGAAAAGGGGTTGAAATTGTGGGCGGAACTAAAATAATTGAAAACTATGATACTGAAATGGATATTTGACAGAGTGGTCTCCCTGTTTGGGCTGCTGTTTCTGTGGCCGGTGCTGCTGGTGGTGGCCATCCTGATTAAGGTGAAGATGCCGGGCGGACCGGTGCTGTTCGTGCAGAAGCGCGTGGGGCTTGGAGGCAAGTTGTTCAACTGCCATAAGTTCCGGACGATGACGGTGAAGCATAATGGCTCAACGGTTTCGGTGGCGGGGGACAGCCGTATTACGCCTCTGGGAGCGAAGCTGCGGCACTGGAAGTTGGACGAGCTGCCGGGGCTGTGGGATGTGTTCATCGGCAAGATGAGTTTCGTGGGGCCACGGCCGGACGTGCCTGGGTATGCGGACAAGCTGGTGGGCGATGACCGCGATGTGCTGAAGCTGCGGCCAGGGATTACGGGACCGGCGACGCTGAAGTATCGGCTGGAAGACGAGTACCTTGCGAATGCGAGGACGCTGGTCGCCAACCTTAACCATAACGATAACGTTAACTTTGACAAGATGAGTGATCAAGAGGTGGCGGTGTGGTATAATGACAACGTGATTTACCCGGACAAGGTGCGGCTGAATTGCTATTACTATCGGCACTATTCGTTCGTGAAGGATATTCAGATGATTCTGTGCACCGTGCTGGGCCGGAAGATGAAGTATGCGGGGGAAGTGATTTAGGACGAATTTGAAATCAAATTAAACTTATAACATATTATGTCAGAAAGAAAAATGATTAACTTGTGCCTTGCTCACATGAGCGAGGAGGGTTGGGAACAGAAGTACATCAAGGA
>CAKZZD010000003.1 GCA_937886715.1 uncultured Bacteroidales bacterium
CCTGTTCTACTATAAGACCTCCGGCCTTTTCGTCCTCCTGCTTGTCTTTTCCACCATCATAGGATACATCCTCGGCATCCGGATGGACCATACCCAGTCGCAATCCCGAAGGAAGCTGCAAATGTCCATCGGCGTTGCAATCAACCTGTTGGTTCTGTGCTACTTCAAATATGCCTACTTCTTCACCGACATCTACAACTCCTCTTTCGGGACGAACTTTCACGTCGTGAACTACTTCGCCCTCTGGACGAACAACATCTTCGGGACATCCCATTTCGACGCGTCGGTCATCCTGCTGCCCGTCGGCATATCCTTCTTCACTTTCCAGAATATCAGCTATATAGTCGACGTCTACAAACGCAAAATAGCCCATGTGGGCAACATTCTCGACTTCGGCTTCTACACCTCGTTCTTCCCGCAGCTGGTTGCCGGACCCATTCTGCGTGCCGACCAGTTTGTCCCCCAGCTCTATCGCCCCTTCTTCCTCGGCCGCAGACAATTCGGCATCGCCGTATTCTGGATCCTCAACGGATTGCTGAAAAAGATCATTCTCAGCGACTACCTGGCCGTCAACTTCGTCGACCGCATATTCGAATCGCCGCTGCTCTACACCCCGTTTGAAAACCTCTCGGCGCTGCTGCTCTACTCGCTACAGGTCTACGCCGACTTCTCCGGATACACCGACATCGCCATCGGCGTCGCCATGCTGATGGGATTCTACCTTCCCGTCAACTTCAACTCGCCCTACAAAGCCACCAACCCCACCGACTTCTGGCGCCGCTGGCACATGTCGCTCTCTCGCTGGCTCCGCGACTATCTCTACATCCCCCTGGGCGGCAACCGCACCTCCGGATGGGCCTCCTACATCATCCTGCTCTCAGTACTGGCCATCGCCGCATTCCGACTGAAAAGCATTTGGTTCGCCGTCTTTGCGGCTGTGGTCATGGTTGGCATCGGCATCCTCTATTTTTGCTTTCCGCAGCACCGACGCACGCTCGGCACCGACGTCAACAATATGGACACCATGCTCCTCGGGGGCCTGTGGCATGGCGCTTCTTTCAACTTCATCACATGGGGCGGTCTCAACGGCATCGGCATTCTCGTCTACAAATGGTGGAAAAAACGCACCTGGACCGTCCGTCTGGCCACCCTCGCTGGCCTCTCCATCATTTTGTCCATCGTCAGGGAATACGTTCCCTCACCACTATTCAACATCTTGTGGTTCTGCTCGTTGGTATGCCTTATCGTCTATTGCGTCATCCGTCTTTTGGCCCATCTGAAGGTTCGCACCGACAACATCGCCCACGGTTGGAGCGTCATCCTCACCTTCTTCTTCATCAGCTTCACTCGTCTGTTCTTCCGCAGCGGATCCAACCTCGACCCGGCCGAAGCCAACGAAACAGCCTGGCGCACTGCCAGCCAGATGGTGAACCAGATAGGCTCGCACTGGAACCTCGCAGCCATACCCGACATCGTCTCCCACTACTGGAACATCTTCGCATTGTTCGCCGTCGGCATGATCATCCACTGGCTCCCCACACGCTTCAAGCGCCGCTACCGCCTATGGTTCGCCCAAATGCCCATCTGGATGCTCCTCGCTGTCGTCATCGTCGTGATTGTCGTCATCTATCAGTTCATCACGGCCGACCTCCAACCCTTCATCTACTTCCAATTCTAAGCACCGGCAACCATGAAGATAAAAGACTCACCCTACTGGAACCTGATGGCAGCATGCTTCAACATAGCCCTCGTCTTCGTGGCCTACATGGTCACACGCGTCGCCTTTGTGCTTGAAAACTGGAGCCTCTACTCTTCCGGATGGGCCTCTCTCGACACCGGCCGCCTGCTTTCCGGAAGCCTGCTTTTCGACGCTGCCGCCATCGCCTACACCAACGCCATCTACTTCATCCTCATACTCTTGCCACCCCTGTGCTTCCGCCAATGGTGGCAAACAATGCTGAAATGGCTCTTCGTAGCCGTCAACACCCTCGCCCTCTCCGCCAACCTGGCCGATGCCGTCTATTCGCAATACACCGGCCGCCGCACCACTTGGTCCTTCTTCAGCGAATTCTCCAACGAGAGCAACCTCGGCAGCATCTTTTTCCAGGAAATCGCCAACCACTGGTACCTCATCCTCACCGGCATCGCCCTGGCTGCCGCACTCATCTTCCTCTATACCAAACCTTCCGGCCACCGCCAGAAAAGCACCGTCGTCGCCCACATCGCCGCCATCGCCATCGCCGTCCCGCTGTCCATCGGCGCCATCCGCGGCGGGTTCTCCCCAAGGCTCCACCCCATCGTCAGCAGTAAGGCCAACGAATACGTCAACACACCCGGCGAAGCCGCCATCGTGCTCAACACTCCCTTCTCCATGATCCGCTCCATCGGCGGACAAACCTTCGCCAACCCGCACTACTTCGACGACGACGATCTCGACAACCTCTTCTCCCCCATCCACCACAACCCCGCCGCCAGTCACTCCATCGGCAACCGCAACGTGGTCATCCTCATCCTCGAAAGCTTTGGCCGCGAATACTTTGGCTTCTACAATCCCGACTACGTCACCCACACGCCCTTCCTTGACTCACTGCTCGCCAATTCGCTTACCTTCGAGCACACCTTCGCCAACGGCCGAAAAAGCATCGACGCCATGCCCTCCGTTCTCTCGTCGATCCCCATGTTCATCGAACCCTTCTTCACCTCCACCACCTCACTCAACCGAGTCGGCGGCCTTGCCGAATGCCTCGCCGACAAAGGCTACACCACAGCCTTCTTCCACGGTGCCGACAACACCTCTATGGGCTTCAACGCCTTCGCACGCACCACCGGTTTCCAGCACTATTTCGGACGCACAGAATACGACCAAGACAGCCGCTTCGGCGGTGAAAACGATTTCGACGGCACTTGGGCCATCTGGGATGAGGAATTCCTGCAATTTTTTGCCCTGCAGGCCGGCAACCTTCACCAGCCCTTCCTCGCCACCGTCTTCACCGCCACATCGCATCACCCCTTCGCCATCCCGCAACGCTACCGCACAACCTTCCCCGAAGAGGACATTCCCCTCCTCAAATGCATCCGCTACTCCGACAACGCACTCCGCAAATACTTCGACACCGCAAAGCAGCAACCCTGGTACGACAGCACCATCTTCATCCTCACCGCCGACCACACCAGCGCCACAGCCCACGACCTCTACCGCACTGCCATCGGCGTCTTCTCAATACCCATCATCATTTTCGACCCCTCCGGCCAGCTACCGCGCGGCATTCTCCCAGGCGTTGCGGCGCAAATCGACATCATGCCCACCCTCCTCGGCCTCCTCGGCTACGACCGTCCCTTCCTCTCCTACGGCAAGGACCTCCTCTCGGCCGACACGCCCGCTTGGACTGTCAACTACTGCAACGACATCTACCAATACATCGACGGCGAATACCTTCTTCAATTCGACGGCCGCCGCACAACTGCCTTCTACAACTACGTCACCGACCCTATGCTCCAGCACAACCTGGTCGGCTCACAACCCGAACGCGAAGCCGCCATGGCCACTCGGCTGAAAGCCATCATCCAATCCTACATGATGCGCATGTCGGCCAACGACCTGACAGTCACCGACGCTGGCCGCCACTGAACCCAATGCCGGATCAGAAAGAAAACGCGCCCCTCCACAACCCATTCAGCACCACCGCGCGGAGGGCGCTCATTATCAAAGCCTGACGCGATATTCATTTTTCCTAAAATAATGTTTCCGCACATACGATTTATTTTGTATTTTTGCACATTGTACTTTTGAACCAAATCACATGCAACACGCTGCAAACATGCACGTTGTAGGCATTGATACGAAATAATAACATAAAGAATATACCAATGAAGAAAATTCTTATTGTCGGTGCAGGCGGACAGATCGGTTCCGAACTTACACGTAATCTGAGAGACATCTACGGCGACAACAACGTCGTATGCAGCGACCTTCGTCCCTTGAAAGGCGACCCCTACGAGCGTGGCCCGGTCGAAAGAATCGACTCCACACAGATCATGCAGATCGCCACTGCCGTGAAGCAGTACAATATTGACACCATCTACAACCTCGCTGCCATCCTCAGCGCCACTGCTGAATTGAACCCCATGCTCGGTTGGAACGTCGGCATCGGCTCTTTGGTAAACTGCCTCGAAGTGGCACGCCTCTTCGGCTGCGCCGTGTTCACCCCGTCGTCGATCGGAGCTTTCGGCCCCTCCACACCCCACGACAATACCCCGCAGGACACCATCCAGCGCCCCAACACCATCTATGGCGTCACCAAGGTGACCGGTGAACTGCTGAGCGACTACTATTTCACCCGCTTCGGCGTCGACACCCGCTCGGTGCGCTTCCCCGGCCTCATCAGCTACCAGACGCTGCCCGGCGGCGGCACCACCGACTACGCCGTCGAAATCTACTACGCCGCCGTCAAAGGCGAAAAATTCGTTTGCCCCCTGAAGAAAGGCACCTACATGGACATGATGTACATGCCCGATGCACAGAAAGCCATGATCGACATCATGGAGGCCGACCCCTCTCGCCTGATCCACCGCAACTCGTTCAACGTCACCTCGATGAGCTTCGATCCGGAAATCATCTACAATGCCATCCGCAAACACTATCCCCAATTCGAGATGACCTACGAACCCGAGCCCATCAAACAGGCCATCGCCGACAGCTGGCCCAACAAGATGGACGACAGCTGCGCCCGCAACGAGTGGGACTGGAACCCCCAGTACGACCTCGACCGCATGACCGACGACATGATCCTCAACCTTAAGAAAAAACTTCTCTAAGGTCAGCACATACACAATCAAACAGGCGGCCCCTGATGCGAGAGCATCAGGGGCCGCCTCCTTCTTCTTCAGTCAACCGCGTCAATTCTCCACAAGCGTCATCTCATTGATCAGATGATGCGCTCCGGCATATTTGTCAATGATAAACAGACAATACCGGATATCCAGCGATATATTGCGACAATAGGCCGGGTCAAACAACAGGTCACTCATCGTACCCTCCCAGCATCGGTCGAAATTGATGCCCACCAACTGCCCGTCGGCATTCAGCACCGGACTCCCCGAATTGCCGCCCGTCGTGTGGTTCGTGGCAATGAAACAGGTCGGCATCTCCCCCTTCGCATTGGCATACTGGCCATAATCCTTGTTCTGCCACAGCTCCTTCAGGCGCGGCTCCACGCGATAGTCGTATATGTCCGGATTCTCCTTCTCCATAATGCCGTCAATCGTGCTGTAGCTGGTATAATAGGTGGCGTCTTTCGGCTTGAAGCCCTCCACATGTCCGTAGGCCACACGCAGCGTCAGATTCGCGTCAGGGAAGAAATTGCTGTCGGGATACTGCTCCATCATCCCCTTCACATACGTGCGCATCAGGCGCTGTATGTCATCCTGCGCAGCACTATACGTCTGGCGCTTCTTGTCGCTGTAGCAGTAATCATACGCCATACTGAACAAAGCCACCGCCGGATCCTTCACTATGGCACGACACATCTTCTCGTGATTCATCACCAACAGCTTCTCCAACTTGGCCTGATTGTTCAGCACCGACTTGTCGTACACCGTCTCAAGCATCTTCACCAACTCAACCGCCGTGGTAATCTTCCGGCTCACATACGGCGCATACCCCCGCTCCCACATATATACGAAACAGTCCGTAAAAATCGACTTGTCCACCGGTGAATGCACATCAAAGTCTTCAAAATACACTCGGCTGTCGGCCAGCATCTGATCCACAAGCCCCTGGTCGGCACTCCGCGAGATCCTCCACAGCCGCATCGCTCGTTGCATAAAGTCGCTGGCCAGCAACGCCTCATTGAAATACGTCCAGTCAAGCTCCACCTCGCGCAACCGCTCATAATTGGCCTCCAACTGTGGAAGCACATCCACATACTCCAGCTTGTCCTGCGCCCATTTCTGGAACTCAGCCTCCTGCTCCACCTTCTGCTCCACACCGCGCAGCCGCTCTATACCCAGGGTCTCACCCTGCCACTTCTTCCACCCATTGGCAATCGACGCCACACGCGAAGCATACTTCAGCCGCTGGGCCGCCGACTGCCGCATGGCCGTATTGTAATGGTCCAGGCGGATAGTGCGCAAAGCAATGCGCACCGGATTCTCCACATTCGCCGCCAAATCAACGGCATCATGCGTCACATATCGCTGCGTGGTCCCAGGATAGCCGAACACAAATGTGAAATCGCCATCGTCAACCCCCTTCAAGCTGATCTCCAAATGCTTTATCGGACGATACGGCACATTGTCCGCACTATAATCAGCCGGCTCATTATCCTTGTTCACATACACCCTGAACATAGAAAAATCGCCCGTATGGCGGGGCCACATCCAATTGTCGGTATCCCCGCCAAACTTGCCGATATTCGACGGGGGAGCTCCCACCAGCCGCACATCCCTGAACACCTCATTGACATACATAAAATATTGGTTCCCATAGTAAAACGGCTTGATCACGACCTTATAATGCGTTCCCTTCTCCGTCTCTTCAGCAATCGCGGCAATATTCTTCTCGACAATCTTGTCGCGGTCCTGCTCCGCAGTCTCCTCCGTCACCCCCTCAAGCACCCTCGCCGTCACATCCTCCATCCTCACCAGCCGCGTCACCGTCAAACCGGGACACGGCAACTCCTGCGCTCGCGTCATCGCCCAGAATCCGTTCGTCAGATAGTCATGCTCCACCGTCGAATGGCGCACAATGTAGCTATAGCCGCAATGATGATTGGTCAGCACCAAACCCTCGTGGCTCACAAACTCACCCGTGCAGCCGCCCCCAAACAACAGCACCGCATCCTTCAGCGACGCATTGTTCACATCATAAATATCCTGCGCCGTAATCCGCATACCCGCACGCTGCATGGCAGCCTCATTGCGCTGAAGCAGCATCGGTATCCACATACCCTCGTCAGCCCTCGCCAACGGCAAGGCCAACACAACAGTTGCGATAAGTAATAATCTCTTCTTCATATCTGTATATTATTGATTTATCCGTCAAAACAAAAAACCAAACTGCCACGTCAGAAACGTCTGCCTGAACAACGAAGGATCCACCATACGGCAGCCCTCATCAACAGCCTCCACATACTCGCCACCCTTCTCTCCATTGCCTATCTTGCGCAAATACAATCCGCAAGTCATAAACTTGGCCAACACACACTCCACCCCCACCTGGAAACACGGCAGAAAACCCCGGTCATGGAACGTAAGGTCATCCTCAGGCTCCATCTCCATAATGCTGTAGCGGATCGTCCGGTAAGCCGTACCCACACCAAACGACACGCCCCAGCCGAAAAACTCGTCACGCGTGAATCGCTGGTACTTGAAACCCACCGTCACCGGGAAAAATGCATACGACATCACATTCAGCGACGGCGGCACAAAACTCTCCGTCATCGAAAACGAATCCACATCATACTTCTGGTTCATCCATATCAGGCCACCCGACAATCCGACAAACAAATTGTCGTTCGGCCACACCCTGTACAGCAGATCCAAACTCATGTCCAGCCCCGCATCTATCCCCATACCCACATAGCAACGGTCGCCCGACGGACGCATCAGCGGCGGAATCTGCAACCCCGACTGCGACGCCGTGGGAAAGGCAACTCCAAAGTTGAACCCCACATCAATCTGTGCCGCCGACGTCCACGACAGCGTCACCAGCAGCACCATTGTCAACAGTTTTCTTCTCATCGACACTATTCTTGAAAATCATTGCAAAAATACAAAATAAAACCGATTCCCCGGCAAAAAAGTGCATCCATGCCCCAAAACCCTCCCGCCATCAACCCATCCCCCTCCCCACCCCACCTCCCCACCCCCTCCATTTCCGGCCAACAACTACCCCCTCCGGCAACCTAACCGCCGCCCCATTGAAGCCATTTTTGCCCACTTCGCAACCCATTGAAAGCCAACACCTTCTTCCAAGCCCCTCCAACCCCCCTCCAACCCCTCCCCTTGCCAACTCCTTCCTCATCAGGGGATAATAAGTTGTTGAGTACTTGTTGTCAAGTTGTTGCACCGCAGCATCAGCGCTTCGTTATTGGATCTTCAGAGCGAAAACGATCTGTCCACAATTTGCCTAGGCGTTGTCATTTCTAACTTGAATTTAAGCATACTTTTCGATACGGCCAATGTCCTGACCATTATACAAACTACGCCAATAGCAGTCATAAACTTCCCCTTCCTTAGGCTCCAACCACATGATATCATGTCTAGCATGAACATCACCAACGGGCGCAACAACGAGAGTGTTGGGAAGTGCTTGGCCCAATCCATCAGCAAAAGACAAATATGGAACAGCCTGCTCTCCTGTTTGACATGATATCAAAAAAAACAGGTGTTACGTTTTATTATTGCCGTTTTCCTGATATACGTTAGTTTGGGAAATATATGATGCAACTGCTAAAGCATCGTGTGAAGACACGAGCGAGAAATCGTCATCATAATCAATATTATCATTTTTGATTATAGGAGGACGGCTTTTGCCATGTCCGTTAATAATAATAGCATTACTAATATCAGGTTGTTTTCGCAAAAACTTGCTAGCTGCAAAGTTGAGGGTATCTCTTCCATCTGGATCCACCAGCTTTAGCGGATTCCATGCACAATAGTTGTAGGGACTTCATGACGGATACTTGTCCGCCATCGGTTCGACGCTGAGCCACATCGTCATTAGCTCGTGATCCATGTAGCGGGCGCCATGGTGTGCCTGCCGAGCTTGATGAGGCTAGTAGCCGTAGTCCGTGAGCAAGTCCTGTGGACTTGTGAGCCGAGCCCCGCAAAGTCCCCCACTTTGCGGATTATGGCGAAGGGCGTCGCGTTGCTCATTGTATTTGATTGTTTTCAGCGGTATTCGCTTCCCTTACGGGGTGCATCCCCGGTGAAAACAAAGGAGTAAAACCGCATGGTTTGAGAGCGGTTTACCCCTTCGGTTTTTGTACTGCGTTGTTCAAATAGATTTTGTTGTCTCCAGTTAATCTTCTACGACAAGAATGAACGTTTTATAAATGAGCATCTACCACATATAACCTTGTTTTCGTGGTGTCTAACATGCAAAAAATGATGTAGCGAGGGTCGTCAAGAGAAGGTTTTACACAAAAAGAGTAATAACCACAACCTAACGTATTTATCTTTTCCAGCTGCCGAGACAATATTTCGGTTTTAGCTGTTCCACAATAGTTAATAACCACATTGCCAACCTTCAAATATGCAGAATCTATCGGCAATTTTGTCCAATCATGCCTAACCCAAGAGGCGTCATCTGCATATAGGTTATTATGTCTTGGGGAAATACTATCATTCTCCTCAAAACTATATGTTTCGCAATAATACCATTCCCCAATAGCCTCACTAGAGGCCTGGTGTGTCTCAATGCAATCACCTATATTTGTGCCTAATATATTAGGTATTTCGTTCAAGTAAAGATAATCTCTTTGACAAGATATTGCGAAGAAGCAAACAAAGGCTATAAACAAAATGTTTTTCATTGTACGAAACTATTTAATGGAATACTGTACCTGTTTTGTATGTATAAATATCAAATGGTTTCCCTTTACCAGCCACCCATCCGCCTATTTTTGTGGAAAAATTACGCCATGAACTTCCTTTTGGATGCTGCTCAAATCCATAGTTGTCTAAGCGTCCGTCAGAATTCCCCAATCTAACTTCTCCCGTTGACTTGTTTAGAAGCGTCAATTCAATGTTTCCATAAACAAACCCAGTTGGACCAGGATTCAAATATCTCCCTAAAAAATTTATTGTTTTACTACAGCCTTCCACTTTTTCAAAAGTCCCTGTTGATACTGGGAATAGGTCAATCTTTGAGGCATCAACATATAAGGGATTACCATTCCCATTTCTATACCAGTCGTTTGCTTCTGTAAGAGTCAAAAAACCATCCCAGTCTGGTCGCGATGACAAGGAGTTGCTATGCTCCAGAAAATCTGAGAACCCATCGCTATTGCAGAATGCTACAAGTTCCGAAAAAGATGCTTCGGACTTCATGGCATCAGAATGGGACATGCCCTGTTTGAATTTGGAATTGTCCATTATAATGGGATCTCCCTGTAACCCCTGGTCATCTGTTCCAAGGAAGCTGCCAGACAAATCATAAACAGGATTAATTTCCCTGCCATCTGGATCCACCTGCTTTACAGGATTCCATGCACAATACGCATAAGGGCTTATACTTGGATACTTGTCCGCCATCGGGTCAACGCTCAGCCACATGGTCATCAACTCGTGGTCCATGTAGCGGGCGCCAAAATAGCCATAGCCGGTTTCCTCGTCCTTCTCTTTCCCGGTGAAACGGAAACGTTCACTGTAGGTAGATCCTACTGCCCGCTGGTCGACAAAAGGCTCTCCGAAGGGGAGGTACTGTAGGTGCTGGATGGGATTGCCGACGCTGTCGGTGATCCAGCTGGCGGAGCCCAGGTGGTCGGAGTGGTAGAAGTAGACTTCGGGTTCTTCGCTATTGTTTTGACCGTACGGCTCCGGCACCGTGGCCGACAGGCACATGATGGTGTCGCGCGCGACTTCGATGTCGGCACTCAATTGTGCAGGGATGCCCTCGATATGGCGTCCCAGCTGCTCTAGGGCAGGACTGTCGCCCCAAATGCAGCCGGGTTCGTTTTCTGCAAGTGTACGATTGGCAACCATTTCAAGGCTTTGTCCGAACAGGGAGTCGGCTTTCTGTTTGAGAGTGGCATTGCCGTCAAGAACGCGGCAGAGGGCATCCAGGCCTCCACCGCCGATGCGTGCAGCCACCCGTTCGGATCCGGCATAGTAGTGTTTGGTGTACTCCCTGTGGGTCAGTACCATATAGGCAGAGGGATAGAGGGTGGGGTCTTCGAGTTGCGAAATGGCTGTCATGAAGTCGGAGTTGATATCCATCTGGTCGTTGCGGCCAACCAGTTTCAGGCGTCGTTCTCCATTATGGTCGTAGGTGTAGTAGCTATAGTATTTGTCATCCACGGCGGCGTGCATACGGTTGTCTTCCGTCCAGAATAGGAATCTGCCGGTTTCAAACTCTGCATCCCCGTCGGCGATGCTCACCTGTCCGAGGTTGCCGGCCTCGTCCCAGCGCAGGTCGAAAAGTTTGTTGCCTCTGCCGTCGAAGATACGCCTTACGGCGTGTGGCTGGTGGGCGTTGCAGTAGCCGTAGTGCATGCCGACATTGCCGGACGCTGTGGCAGAGTAGTGTAGTTGTTTCCCCCTGATGCGGCCGGAAGGGGTATATTTCATGTCCAAATGGTAGAAGTGTCCCGAAGTGGCAGTGTCGTCGGACAGGATGAGCCGGTTCAGCCTGTCGTAGCTGTGTCTGCCAGCGTAGCCGCCTCCCATGGAGTTCACCACGCCGGCGTGGTTCTCGATGAGGGAGATGTTGCTGGCAGAATCGTAGGTGTAGTCGATGTCCTGCATCAAGATGCCGTCGCCGGTTTTGCAAAGGAGGTTGGCCAGGCGGTGGAGCGTGTCGTAGGTGTAGTCGGCTGTGGTGTGGTTGCCGTATTCCACATGGTCTCTTTGTCCAAAAGCGTTGTATTGAATAATATTGATATAGTCTCTGGCATTGCCGTTTTTGTAGCCATGCATGGCATAGAGGTCGCCGCCCCATCCGTAGGAATAGGAAACCATCTCGTTGTCGGGATAGGTCATCGAGAGCATGCGGCCCCAGCTGTCATACCTGTATAGCATCCTGAACCGGTACACCTCATCGTGCTGCGGCAAGGCGATGGTGCGGATTTCCTCGGTGACATTGCCCATGGCGTCGTAGTGGCATTCGTAGCTACCGCTGCCGTCAACGGTTTTGGTGAGGCGGCCGATGTCGCATCCGGCGTTGCCGTAGGAGTATGTCACGTCGTTGCCTGACATGTAGGAATAACGTTTTTTTAACAAACGGTAGTATGTGTAGTCGTAAATTATTTCTCCCAAAGGATTGGTCTCTTTCGTGAGGTTGCCTGCAGGGTCGTAGCTGTAATAGGTCGTGCCTGCATCGGGATGAATGCGTTTGACGACCCGGCCGAGGTTGTCGTATTCGTAGGTGGTTTGGAAACTCTCGGGGTCTTTGGTCCATATCAGCTGGCCGAGGTTGTCGTAGTGCAACAGAGAGATATTGCCGTTGGCATCGGTCAGCTGCACCTGCCTGCCGGCATAGTCGGAATACTGAGTGGTGGTGTTTCCCTTGGGATCGGTGAAGGTGGAGACAAAGCGTCGATGACCGCTTGTGTCGGTGGCGATACAGTATGCGGTGTGTGTGGAGACACCAAGTGGCCTGGTGACATCGGTAGTGCGGTCAAGTACATCGTAGATGGTTGTGGCCATAAGTGTGGAGGGATGTGAAGTGTCGAACGCCCCCAGGGAAGGGAGGGATGTGTCGGCGACAGCGAAAGGGTCGTGTTGGCGGATGGTGCGGCCCCAGGCGTCAACAAAAGAGCGGCCGGAAACCTGAATGGAGGGGCTGGAACCAACCATCAGGCCTTTTTTTGTCTGTAGCACACGGCCAAATCCGTCGGAGATGACCACTGTGCGTGTGATGAGGGTTCCATGGCCGTCATAATGCGAGGTGACGGCATAGGGGCGAGTGTGCTGAATATATGCATAGGAGTCGGGGCGGAAGCTGTTATGGTAGTAGTTCACGGGATGGTACATGTTCACCACCGTCGGGTTGTTGTCCATAGGCGACCGGACAGAGGCGAGACGTCCGGCGAAGTCGTAAGTATAGGTCATGGTATTGTGGCCGATGTCCGTTATTTTCAATGGCTTTCCAAAGCGGTAGTCGTAGGTGGCAGTGGAGTATTCCCCATACGAATTGCCGGTGCGGATGGGATATGTGTGGACTGTGTTGTCGTAGGTGTAATTGTAGGCCATCCGTTGCGAGATGCTGTTCGGAGGCAGTTTGGCCTCAACCATATTGCCATAGGTCGCATCGTATGTGAAATCGTATACTGCGGCATTCGTGCCGACACCCACAATCTGTTTTTTCATTTTGCCTTGAGCGTTGTACTCAAAAAGAGCCTCTCGCAGATGTGTGGTGTCGTCGGCTGATGTCACCACGTATGCCCTCCTCAAGCCAATAAGGTTGCCGGGAAGAGGTGAATAATAGGTGAAGTGCACCGTCAGGCCATCGTCGGGATACAAGGTGTCGCCAAGATCCTCATAAGTTGTCACATTATGATATCGGTCGTATGTGAATCTCTCGCCGACGACCAGTTGGGGGACATCGGCACCCTCGTAGTAACTGATAAAGGAGGATTCCTGTTCGGGATAGGAAAAATGCAGGCATTCCGAATCCATATCCAAAGGATATCCCTGGCTGTAGTCCACATAGGTGCAATAATGTCTCTTTTCTACATATTTGTTTCCGGCACTGTCGCTGGTCAGTTCTCTTTTCAGTCTGCCCCGGCGTAGCATATTGTGGTTATAATATTCCCGGAGCACTATTCTGTAGGCTGTTCCGGATAAAGGATTGACAGACTCTTCCAAAACAGATCCGAAACCGTAGGACGTGCGTTCATAGCGGTCGTATCGCGGATTGGAATAGGAATACCTTGTCGATGTGGTGTCGGCGCCATTGGGGTTGAGAGTGTCTTTTGTGCAGACTGAAGTCAGCAGCCACGATGCCGACGGCTGATGGAAATCGGGCTTTGAAAGCTCATAGTCAAGATATATCTTGGAGTTGGTGAAATTGGTCACTTTTTTCAGCAGATTGGTCTTGCCGGCATTGTTGAAGCGGACGGTGAGGGTGTTCTCCTGACTGGATGAGACAAGGTCGGGGAGACCGTCACCATTGATGTCGGCCAACTGTACGATGTCGCGGTTGACGCTGCCGCTGTAAGGGTTGCCGTTGACACCGACAGTCAATTTCAATCCGAACAGAAGATGTCCGACAGTGAAGCCGACATCGGCCGACTCGGAGAAAGATTTGGACAACCCGATGTGAGGAATGGAGATGTTATCGGGTGTTGACCATTGGCCGTTCCCCAAGTTGTATGCCACCTTGACGTTGAAAAGGCTGTCGTCCATTATTTGTACAATACTTCCCAAGTCACGGAAAACCCGGTCGGGCAATCCGTCGCCGTTCACATCCATCAGCACAGATGTGAATTGATTCTGGGAGAGGTCGATGCCATATCCGGCCATCAGGCTTCCATGCCATATTGAAAAGATGTCCGAAGAGGTTCCAAGGGATACGGCAGCGCTAACGCCTTCCTGAACAGCCGCGACATTCCAATCTTCGGCTGGCAGAAAGCCATATCCAATATTCAGGCACACCGTTCCGTCGTCGGAAACGAAATCGGCCAGACCGTCGCCGTTCATATCCACCCAGGCACCATTGCTACTGTTGGTGCCCATATTGCCGCCACCCGAGACACTGCCGCTGCCTTTGCTGAAAAGCGTGAATTTTGCCTTCTGGGGCGAGTTGGACAAAGTGCGGCCGGACTCAACAGGAGGAATGTTTAGACTTAAACCGGAGGAATGGCTCACATTCGTGCACTTCCCACCAATATGCATGGGCAAGTCTTCTATCCGGCCCAAGCCACCCCAAGGCTGACTATATTGGATCTTATCCGGGCCAATGATATCGGGATAGCGGTCGCCATTGAGGTCCATATAGTCGTAGGATATCGTGTTTACGCTGCTGGCGGCGGTATATCCGTATGTGTTGACACTTGCCGAATAGGTTTGGGAAGAGGATTCGCTACTTTTCACAATGGCCTTCACGGGAGAACCGTCGGCATGGTGAGGAACGGGGTCGTCGTAGACCGCAGATGCCGGCAAGCTGGAGGACATTGAATCGTGAACCGTGCCAGTATCCCTATACCAAGCCTCTTGAAGAGCATTGCTCATGGAAGAACGACCGACAGTGTTCTGCAAACCAAAAGAGACCCATGTTTGATGCTCGGCATCGGCCGTCATAGGTATCCAGCGAGATGAATAGGACAGGGGATTGAAGAATTCGCCCCTGCTTTGGAAATCTTCCAGCGATGTGGCGTTCGAAAAACGGGCTGTGTCAAGTGTGGTGTGGACAACATTGTGCAGGGTGAGGCTGTCGTCATGGGCAAGACTGTCCTGCCCCATGCCGGAGGCAAAACGCAATGTAGATATTCTGAGCGTGTCAGATGCAGGACCATCGTCGAGAGCGTGATATGCAAACTGACCCCATCCCCGATAAAGGGGGCCAAACAGCCGCTGGCAGAGAGGCAACCTATAGATGGAATCTGTCTGCGGGATGTGCAAAAGGACAGGAAGAAACACTTCTATTGAATCCGTGATCCGTACGGAATCGGAGCTCCCATTGAACGAGGCCGAATAGGTGTTGTCGATGGAATCGGGATAGAATCTTAGGCGCGGCCTGTACGATATTCCTCCCCAATTTGCGGTGTCAGCATTGGTGGCAGTGGCATAGAAATGCACCTTGGTATTCTTGTTCACCACTGTGTCGATACTGATGGAATTGCCATTACGATTCATCATGTAGGAATCTGTGCCAATAGACACCTTGGCAATAATGTCAGTTGGACCATCATATCGACCATCGATAACCAGCCGGCCTTTGACAGGCGTTTGGAAGGAGGCATCGCCCGACAAGACAAAGTCAACGTCGGACATGTAGGTCTGTCTAGAAAGGCTGATGGAGTGTTGGTCGATGACATTGTCGAAGCGATGATTGGCATTTGAACGGAGACGGAAGAACAGCATATCGCCTTTCTCCACATAGATGTTGGTGGTGTCGAACAAGAGCTTGTTTGGGGAATAGCATTCGCCGCATAAATTACGTTTGAAGAGTATGACGTTGTCGTTTGGGGCGTTGTATAGCGAGTCGCCGTAAGAAATGTGCTTGGCATGTTGAATAATAAAACTTATGCCATCGGCATGGCGGGCCACCCGGCGAGCCATTGACGTATCTTCTGCCAGTTCCACTGATGACGAGATGTCTGCCCAACCAGAGTCGGGCGCTATCCATACGCGCACGGATTCAGTATTGGGCACACTTTCCCTATAGTCGCAGTCCCATGCAATCCCGAACACTTGAATATGATACTGGCAATTGCCGTTCTGTAAGGAGGTATCTAGAACCACCCTGTAGTTATCTCCATTGTATGTGGATAGCCAGTTGTTAAGATCTGATTCTTGGCCAGCAGCCTCGAATATCAGGGACCATATTCTTCTACATTTGATGCTGTCGTTGACTACACCGTCAAATATGATTCCACCACATTCAGAGGCCGAAGTGATAGTCTGAGGTTCCTCCTCTCCATAATCTGCCGGTTGGTAGGGAGAAAAATAGGGGATGCTGTCGGAATCAAGGTTGTTGAATAACACACTGCCATCGTCGACAATGTCAATCAGGCCGTCGCCGTTGACATCGGCAAAAAAGGTTGCCGTGGCAGATTGGGCAGTGGTCCATGACGCGCTGGCGCCAACCCCTAGGGAAGCCTGCACACCGTAGGTGTTGCTTGAGGTGCTCTCTCGAAGGAAATGAGAAGCTCCGGAGATTTCACGAATGACGGAATCGAACCCGACTGTGTCTCTGTTGGCAGTGGCCAACCTTCGGCATAGATACATCTTTCCATTCTTTACAAATACCTTGTCGGCCAGACCGTCACCATTCAGATCCACAAGCGTGACAAGGGATTCGCTCTCCGATCCTCCATGATGGTAATTGCCGCCGAGGCTGCTTGAAGACTGCCAGAATTCGGTGCCAGTGCCGATAGCCATGGAACCGCCCATATTCCAGCTCTTGGAATGAGACAGCCCAAGTGCGGTGGCCTTGTCGATATTGTCTTCCACATGACCGGAATAGAGCATCCCCTTCACCTGGTTGTCGGTGAGTTGGAAGGTTTTTGCAGGTCCAAAAAGGTTGCTGCCGGCAGGGGCATCGAAATAGTCGAAAGCCACGGTGGATCCAGCATATTGATGGCTAGAGATTTTACCTTCGCAAAATAGGCTTAACAACTGGCTGATAGATATCGATGAGGTGTCGATTTTGGTGACGGAGGCAAGCCTGTTTTTATAATTGGACATGGCTCCGTTTTCTGTATTGAACACCCATGCAGTGACGGGATCGCCTTGATAATTGAGCGTGATATTGCACAACAGCTGGTCGCTCATTTCCTTGAATCCATTGTTGCACGTCACCTGGATGTCGCCTGTTGGGCTGTCTTTGCGCTGGAAAACAATAGAATAAAGACCATTGGTATCGTAATGGCCGGTATAGACGATGCTGTCGAGGTATATCTGACGTCCATTGTTCACAGAATTGTCTACAGTGTGGACGCAATAATAGTAGCGCACATTGTTGCCATACATGTCCCTGCTCTCAGCCAGCATCCAGCGGGCATTGTTGCCATGATCGTCTTTGAGCGAGGCGGGTCGTAAGGCATTGATATTGTCGGGATAGTGGCCATAGTAGTGGGTCACGCCGGTCCGGTCCACCACTTCCCACCAATAGTTTTTAGGGCTATCGCCGTGGCGGATGATGCTGTCATGGGCATCGCCTGTGCGGGCGAAGAACTGTGTGCCGTCGGGCAGACGACCTGTTCGGTTGTTGGTCCGATGCGGCAGGGGGAACACTCCGCCTGTGCTGTCGGCCACCAATTGTTCGCCATTGAGCAGATATATCTCCGTTTCGTAGGTTGTGTCATATCGAGGAACACCCCAGCGTGTGTCGAGTGTAATGGCCGGTATCGCGATGTCCCAGCCCACGCCAAGCCATCCGTTGCCACCAGTACTGCTGTAGGAGAGCGTAAGGTTGGGCTGCATGCCGCCACGTCCGGGCGGGATGGCCAACGGATAGGTAAGGTTAGCGGTGCCATTGTTGTTGGCCGTAGGAGGCTGAATCATCGTCAGTCCATCCATCGGATTGACGGCCTCAAGATCGTTCATTGCCGTCGGCACGAAGGCTTGGGTTTCGGGCATCTCGGGAGCCTTGAGGAGCTCGTTGATGAAGTCGGTGAAATGGGAGGTGAGCGAGATGACCTCGTGGTTCACCGTGTCGACGCCGACACGACGGAGGCGCACCCATGCCATGGCGGAGGTGTCGTAGTAGGAGGTGTGTATGTCGTCGGGGGAATAGCCCCGCGGCAGGCGGTCGGGGTCATAGGCTATGCGCAGTTCCGCATAGGGCGCGAAATGTT
>CAKZZD010000004.1 GCA_937886715.1 uncultured Bacteroidales bacterium
CTGTTGACCTCTTGCCTGTCAAGCAAGCGCTCTAAACCAACTGAGCTAACAGATCATTTTTTCTCTCGAAATCGGGTGCAAAAGTACGAACATTTTTCAAACTGACAAAAAAATATTGAAATTTTACGTACATTTGCATGGGTGATATCCCTTTGGTTATGGCGTATCGTTTTTGTTATCAGTGTGGTATGGTTTTCTATTGATGATTATTTTTTTCATAAGTCGACATTGCCGCCACAAGGGGAAAATCGCCTTTGATTGGCCCGAAAAACACAATAATTATGGCAGACAACTATCTCGAAAAACGCTATGAGGAAACCCTGGGTGCAGGACGCACCCGGGTGAAACGCATCGGCCACACGCTCGACGAGCTGCTGCTGCGCAACCGCAGCAACCGTGGCTACAATAAGGCATACAAGGTGAGCCGCAACGAGTTGGAACGCATCGTGGGCGTGTGCAGCAAACTGCCTTCTGGCTGCAACCGGCAGTCGTTGCGCTATTGGCTTGTGACGCACGATACCGGCGCCGACCGCGTGCTGCCCCTGATCAGGATGGGGGCTGCGTTGCCCGAGCTGCACCTTCCCCTGCCCGGCACCGAGCCTGAAGCCTTCATCATCTGCTGTGCCGAGTCGGACGACAAATTGACTCTAGTCGACCTTGGCATCGCCTTGCAGAGCATGCTGCTCAAGGCTGTCGAGATGGGTCTCAACGGATTGATTATCGGTGCATTCAACAAGGAGAAGCTGCGCGAATCCTTCTCTCTCCCGCTGCAGCCGCTTATGGTGCTGGCCATCGGCAAGGGCGCCGAGCGCATCGAGCTTGTGCCCACCAGTGCCGATGCACCGCGGGCCTACTACCGCGAGGGTGGGGTGCACTATGTGCCGAAAGTGCGTGCTTCGGAACTGATATTGAACTGATTTTCTGTTTGTCCAGCTATGCGGCGAGCACCTTTGGTACCGTTTGCGGTGGCAACGCTTTCGGGCATTGTGCTGCAGCACCACGCCGTTGGGTTGCCGACACCAGCCATGTGGCTGGCGTCGGCAACGGCCGCGTTGCTGGTGGGGCTGCTGCTTGTGTGGCGCCGGCGCCCGATGGTGCCGCTGCTGCTGTTTGCTCTCGCCGCCGGTGCGTTGGCCGGACGGCTGGCCGACCCCCGCTATGACGCGAAGCAGTGGAGCAGCCATTGTCCTGAGAAGGCCTTCTTTGAGGTGCGCCTGACCGAGACACCCATGCCCAAGGGCAAGACTTTCAGGGCGAAAGCGCGAGTGGCAACTTGCAACGGCCGTGCGGTGCGGGGCACGATGAGACTCTATCTGAAACAGGATTCATGCGGTGCGGCACTCCGCTATGGCGACCGTCTGCTGCTGCACGGATATCCCGACACGTCGTGGGGTTCGATCTACCTTACGGGCGACCACTATCTTGTCACCGGCCGCGACAGCACCTCGCTCCGGTCGCGATGCGAACGCCTGAGGATGCGACTCTTGTCGCGCATGCAGAGTGGCGGCGTCGACCCCCACTATCTGGGTGTGGCAGAAGCTATGACGTTGGGGTGGAGGGCAGATATTGACCCCGTGATGCAGGACAACTACCGCGACGCCGGCATCGCCCATCTGCTTTGCGTGTCGGGTCTGCATGTGGGCCTGCTTGCGGCTATCGTCGGAGCCTGCCTCTTTTGGGTGGGCGACACGCGCCGCGGCAGGTTGGTGAAGGGTGCGGTGCAACTGCTGGCAGTATGGGCCTTCACGGCTCTCACCGGCCTGGCTCCGAGCACCGTGCGGGCAGCGTTGATGTTCAGTCTGCTGATAGTGGCGCGCGTGGCGGGACGGCGCACCTCGTCGCTCAACATTCTGGCTGCCACGGCCCTCGTTACGCTGCTGGCCGACCCGATGCTGGCGTTCGATGTGGGCTGGATGCTGTCGTATGCGTCGGTGGCAGGCATCCTGATGGCGTTGCCGCTGACGGGACTGCTGCGGTCGCGACTGTGGGCCAGTGCCGTGGTGTCGGTGTCGGCCACGCTGGCCACCCTGCCCATCACCCTGTCGGTGTTCCACCGCTTCTCGCTCTATTTTCTGATTGCCAACGTGCTGGTGGTGCCGGCAGCCGGCCTGGTGCTGGGACTGAGCCTGTTGTATACCGCCTTCCCGCAGTGGGGTGCGCTGGGCGGCGTGCTGGAATGGCTGCTGCGGATGGTCGACGGTTTGACGGCATGGGTGTCGTCGCTGCCCCATGGCGTGGTGACCGACGTGGCACCCTCGCCGCTTGCGCTGGCCCTGCTTTCGGCGGGAATAATTATGCTCCTTGTGGCAATAAAACCAGCCATGTGGCGTTATAGAAAAACATGGTCGTCGAAAAACACATAGCCGACATTCCAAAATGGGTGGCCCTCTACACCAGGTCGCGTGCCGAAAAGAGGGTGGCCGAAAGACTGGAGGAATCGGGGGTGGAAGTATATCTGCCCCTGATCAAGATCAGGCGCAAGTGGAGCGACCGATGGAAGATTGTCGAGGAACCCCTGATCAAATCGTATGTCTTTGTCAAGATCCGCCGGCGCGAGCAGGTGAAGGTGACCCAAGTGGACGGTGTGGTCTACATCGTTAAGACGCTGGGCGTGCCCTCAGTGATCCCCGAGCGCGACATAAACTACATGCGCCGGCTGGTGGAAGCCAACGTAGAGGTGCATGTGGTGGACAACACCCAGCTGAAAAATGGAGCCCGCGTGCGCATCGAAGAGGGGTGGATGAAAGGCATGGAGGGCATGGTGCTGGAAGATTGCCAGGACGGCAACTTCAGCATCAGCATATCGGGCTTGGACTTCAGCCTCGTGCTGTCGGTGCAGCGAGAGCTGCTGCGGGTTTTGGAGTGACAGGCTCCGCCCCGTTTTCCCGTTCCGGATATTATTTGCACGATGGGCCGGGCGGACAGCAACCCGCCTCGGTCACATCCTTTGTTGTACGACCGATGTATGTCTGTTGTACGACTGTTGTACAATAGACGTCCAAGGGCGGGAGGGGTGCGGCAGTAAATATATTTTTGGTACAATTATAAAAATAGTGTATCTTTGCAACAATTTTCGCAATTATCATTATTAACTAAAACTCTCAAAATGAAAAAGTTTATTAACCTCTTTGTGTTTGCTGCACTGATGGTTTCGCCGTTGGTGGCAGCCGCACAGAGCGACGACTGCACCGATTATGCCACGGTGCCGTACGCAACCGGGTTCGAGGGCTATTCGACAGGAGCTGTGCCCCCATGCTGGCAGCAGATCCTGACCGACACCCGCCCAGGCTTCGCCACATTCCCGAGCTGCTACGAGTATTCAGGCAATGCCCGCAACGGCAGTGTCTATTTCGAGCTGGAGAGCACCTCGGGCGCAGTCGAGCTGATTGCCCTGCCGCTGATGCAGGACATATACACGCTGAAGCTGACCTTCTGGGCTTCGGCACAGAGCTCCTATCTGCCCACGGTGTTCGAGGTGGGTGTGATGGAGGACACGGTGTTTGTTCCCGTCGACACCATCGATCTCATCACCAGCTACAACTGGCAGGCGGGCTACAATGAATACACCGTCTACTTCTCCGACTACACGGGAACGGGCGAGCGTATGGCCATGCGTGCCTACAAGACCAGTGGACAGTACACAATCATGATCGACGATCTGTCGGTGTCGGTCGACAACGGTTGCAACCGTCCGGGCAACCCCACCGTCAGCAACGTCGGACCCTATTCGGCCACCCTCTCTTGGTCCGCGGGCGGTTTTGCCGCTACCGACTATGAGGTGGTCTATACTACTACAGGTGATATGAGCGACCCCAATGCCGTCACCGTGAGCAGCATGGGCGACACCACCATCACCCTCACCGGCTTGCTGCCACAGACCACCTACTATGCATGGGTGCATTCGGTGTGCGGCGGCGACTACGGCGACTATGCCTCCTTCGGCAGTTTCACCACCCAGTTGACTTGCGCTCCTGTGACCAACCTCACCGTGTCCAATGTGGGTTTCACCGCCATTGCCGTCGAGTGGGCCTATGACACCACGCAGGGATTCCCCACCTCGGGTGCCTATGTGGTGCTGACAGACCCCACCGATGAGGATTTTACTCCCATGGAAACCATCGTCACGGGCACCTCAGCTTCGTTCTCAGGTCTTGAGGCCGGACACCCATATCACATCCAGGTGCGCAACATGTGCGACACCGAGGAGCAGACCGACACGGCTTCTGTGGTGAGCATCAACGTCACCACCAAGTCGTGCAGCGCTATCGAAGGAACCGGCTCCGAGTCGGGCACCAACCAGTATGTGCCGACTTATAACTACTATAATTATTCCTATGCCCAGATGATCTATCCTGCAGCCGACATGCCCAACATCGACACCATCCGCGGTGTGTCGTTCTACCTCACCAGCACCCGTAGTGCTTCCCGCACGGTGGACGTGTATATGGGCAATGTGGCCACCTCCACCTTCGAAAATGCGTCGGCATGGATGTCAGTCGACAGCATGTCGCTTGTGGCCACTGGTGCTTCGCTCGACCTGAACAACACCGGTTGGGTCACTATCGTCTTCGACTCGGCTTTTGTCTACGACGGAAGCAGCAACCTGATTGTGGCTGTCGACGATAACACCGGTAGCTATGTCTCGTCAGTCTACTGGAGAACCCATTCGGCCACTAACCAGGCCATCTCCGTCTATAGCGATAACACCAACTACGATCCGGCCGCCCCGTCGTCCTACGACGGCACCTATCGTCAGGCGCTGCCCGACATCAGCTTTATGGCCAACTGCGAAGTGCCTTCATGCGAGGCAGCCATTCTTTCGGTCTATGGCCACGATTCCGCTTCGGTCACCCTCTCATGGGTGGTCACCGACGGCTCAAGCAGCTTCGTTGTGGAGCAGACCACCGGTTCGGCTTCCTACACCACTGTCGGCACCACCAGCGACACGTCCTATGTCGTTACCGGACTCAATGCCAACACGCTCTACCAGTTCCGCGTGGGTGTGGTCTGCGAAAGCGACACCCTCTGGAGCTATGCCTCGGCCCGCACCGACTGCGGTACCATGGCGATACCCGCCTTCTTCGATTGGGAGGATGTTGAGTACAATGGTGCTTGGCCTTCGTGCTGGACGCGCATACTTAACTATAATACCGACCCCTCGGTGAACTACAACTACAACCATACCCCCGGCGGCCAGTATTCGATGTACCTGCAGGCCTACAACAGCTACAATATGTTTGCCTCTTCCGTCGTGCCTCTGCCTGGCAACCAGATCCTTGTTTCGTTCTTCGCCCGCCTGAACACTTCTTACTATGGCGGCGGTGCTTGGCTACAGGCCGGTGTCATGACTTCACTCACCGACACCGCGACCTTCGTGCCTCTGGTCACCATCACCGATGCCAACGACACTTGGCAAGAGTATGAGTTCAACACCTCTTCGCTCAGCAGCGATTCCGTATACTATGTCGCCTTTAAGGGCTTCAGTTCTTACTCATATGGCAGTTTTGGCGCTATTGACGACATCACCATCCGCCTCGACGACGGTTGCCATCGCTTGGCAGGGCTGAATGTCATTGCGGTCGACACCGTCAGCGTGACCCTGGGTTGGAATGCCGAAGTGGCTGGCACATCCTACGCTGTTGAATACAGCACCGATGGAGGCGCCACCTGGAGCAGCACCCTCACCACTACTGACACCAACTACACCGTCACCGGACTCTCGGTGGCTACCTCCTACACTTTCCGTGTGGCTATGATCTGCTCTAGCGACACCATCTGGTCCACCATCAGCGCCACCACCATGAACGTGCCCGTTGTCACCTTCCCCTACAGCACCGGTTTCGAGGCTGGCGATGACAACAACTGGATCTTTGCCAACGGCGCAAATGCTTGGGTTATCGACACTGCCGTTGCCATGTCCGGATCGCGTGCACTCTACATCTCCGATGACGGCGGCGTTTCCAATAACTACAACACCGGCAGCGCCACAGCAAGCTATGCCTACCGCGCCATGACCCTCTCCGACACCGGCCGCTATGCCATCTCTTTCGACTGGCGTGCCAATGGTGAGAGCAACTATGACTATATCCGCGCTTTCCTCGTCCCCATCACGGTCGAGTTCACCGCCAATGTCATGCCCGACGGCATCACTTACACCTCTTCTTTCAAGAACTATACCCCTGCTGGTTGGACCGACCTCACCGCAGGTGGCATTAACCGGAATGCCTCCTGGACCACGAGTCTCTACACCTTTGATGTCACCGAAGCTGGCGACTACAACCTCCTCTTCATGTGGCTCAACGACGGCTCGGCCGGCGACCAGCCTCCCGCAGCCATCGACAACATCCAGTTCGCACGCCTCTCCTGCGTTGCCCCGACCGATATCGTCGCCACACAGGCCGAGGCCTCCTCGGTGACATTCTCTTGGACTCCCGGCGATGCTGAGAGCCAGTGGGAAGTCGAGATCAACGGCACCACCGCCATTGTCAACACTCCTACCTATACTGCCTCTGGTCTTGAGCCTAGCACTAGATATTTTGTCCGCGTCCGCTCCGTCTGCGGTATGGGTGACACCAGCTTCTGGGCTACAGGCTTCGTCAATTCAGGTATCTGCGACAACTATACCGATGCCATGTCCTTCGACACCACTATGTCGGCTACCTCCACCAACTATGCACCTATCGGTTATTCTTACTACAATTATGGATATGTCCAGACCCTTCTCACAGCTGCCCAGTTGGCAGACATTGACAATGAGATTACTGCCTTTGCCTTTAATCCTGTCGACGGCACTGCGGGTGACTATTTCACTAACATGACCGTTTTTATGGCCAACGTCAGCGAGAGCGACCTGAGTTCTGGATGGATCCTGCCCGACTCGACCCACACCTTCGTCAAGGTGATCGACAGCGCCGACTTCTCCTACACCGAAGGTGGCTGGCATGTATTCTCCATGTCGCAGCCCTTCTCGTGGGATGGCCACAGCAATGTTCTTGTCTCCGTCAAGCGTGACAATGGTTCATATTATAGTGGATCCAACTTCGTCGCCCACTCCGACTCAGTCGAACGTGTCCGCTTTGCCTATCGCGACGGCAGCCCCTACGACTACACCAATCCTGGCGTGACGGGTACTGCCAGCAGCACAGTCGGCGACATCCGCCTGATCAGCTGCGGCGAAGGCTGCGTTGCTCCTGTCATCAGCAGCACCTCCGCCACCGACAACAGCATCACGGTCAACTTTGTGGCCGACAGCGCTGTCGAGGTGGTCATCACCGACGGCATCTGGGATAGCGAAGCCACCGGCACCGAAATCTTGGGCAACACCTACACCTTCACCGGCCTGAGCTACAACACCACCTACACCATCGGCCTGCGTTCGGTCTGCGCCGAGGGTGCGGTGTCCAATTGGAGTCTGGTCACGGTGACCACCGAGGATGTGCCCTGCATGGCGCCCACCGGCTTGACCGTCAGCGACATCACCTTCCGCGGCGCCACTGCCAGCTGGACGGCCGGCGGCGAGGAGGCCAACTGGGAGGTCAACATCTTCAACACCAACATCAACGAGAGCTACACCACCACGTCGCCCACCTATGCCTTCAGCAACCTGACCACGGGCACGCAGTACAGCGTCAGCGTACGCGCCCTGTGCGGTTCGGATGCCAGCATTGAGGGTCCGTGGAGCGACACCGTGGTGTTCACCACCGACGAGTGCCAGCCCGCCACGCAGGTCAGCGCCAGCAGCATGACGGCCACCACGGCCACCATCAGCTGGACGGCCTCGGGCAACGGCACCGGATCGTACATCCTTGAATACGGCTTCCGCGGCATGAGCCAGGGCGAGGGCACCTCGGTCACGGTCAATGCCACGAGCTACACCATCACGGGCCTGCAGCCCGAGACGGAGTACGACGTGTACATCTCCACCGTGTGCGAAGGCGGAGCGATGTCGGTGTGGAGCGATGTCTACAGCTTCACCACGCCCGCTGCCAGCGGCAACATCTACACGATCAGTGCCGTGCCGTCCGACCCGACGATGGGATCGGTGCAAGGCGGCGGCAGCTTTGAGGAGAACATGCAGATCACGCTGACGGCCGTGCCGAACGAAGGCTACCACTTCGTGCGTTGGCAGGACGGCAACACCGACAACCCGCGCGTGGTGACGGTGACCGGCAATGCGACGTACGTGGCCACGTTCGAGGCCAACGCCGGCATTGAGGACATCAACGGCGCAGGCTACGTGAGCCTCTACCCGAACCCGGCGAGCAGCACCGTGACGGTGAGCGTCGAGGGCAACGAGAGCGAGGTGGTGGTGACGATCGTCGACATGAACGGCCGCGAGGTGAAGCGCGAGCGCACAAGCGGCAGCGTGCTGACGATGGACATCAGCAGCCTGTCGCAGGGCGCCTACTTCGTGCGCCTGACGGGCGAGCGCGTGAACGCCATCCGCAAACTCATCGTGAAGTAAGCTTCTTCACGAGGTGACATAACCCTCTTTGGCATCGGGGCGGCAGAGATTGCCGCCCCGATGCCTTTTTTTGTTTCCCCACTGCCCGCAATCCCCTCCGAGACCGGTCCGAGACCCCACCGGGTTTCCTCCCAGCCATCCCCTTGTCAACTCCCTATCATCTCCTACCCAACTCCTACCATGGTAGGAGATGATAGGGAGAAGGGTAGGAGTTGGTAGGGGGATGGTGCAGGGTGGTGGGCTAGGGCAGAACCTTTTTGGGGTGTTTTTTTGGCTATGGCACAATAAAAAGGCTTGCCTTCCGTTTTGATATAATCAATTTTATATAAAAACAATATTATTATCTACTGAAATGGATCTAACAAACATCTTGGTGATTTCCGGCAAGCCGGATCTGAGTGAATTGGTGTCGCAGACCAAAGGCGGTGCCGTGGTGATGAATCTTGTGACGGGGCAGAAGTATCCTGTATTCAAAAACGACCGTATCAGTTCGCTGGGCGAAATCCGTATATTTACCGACAATGATGAGCGTCCGCTCGATGAGGTGATGGGTGCCATCTACAAGCATCTTGATGCCAAGCCCACGGATTTTGATCCGAAGAAGGCCGATAGCAAGACGATGTTTGATTTGCTGGCGCAGGTGCTGCCCGACTATGACCGTGAGCGTGTGCATGCTTCGGATGTGAAGAAGCTGTTTGCGTGGTACAATATCCTGCTGGGTGCCGACAAGCTGACGCCCGATCCGGAGGCCGAGCAGGCCGACGGCGCCGAGGCCAAGGGTGAGTAGTGTGCTTGCGCCGAAGTGTCGACGATAATGATTATTCAAAATAGACAGGTTATGAAAAAATTATTGGTAGTTGTGTGTGCCATGGCGGCACTGGGACTGGGATCGTGCGGTGACGATAAGCCGACGGACCCGCAGCGTCCTTCCGGTGAGGGTGTGTATGCTCCTGAGGCCAAGATTGAAACGGTGTTGGAGGACAATGTCCCGACGGAGGTGTGGCTATGGAGCGACGAGACCGGCCGTTTGGAGGCTATCGGCGATCCGGTGGAATGCGGATCGTACGAGGAGCGGATACGTTTCAGCTATGACGGCGACCGTGTGTCGAAAGTGGCGATGCTGGACGACAGTCTGGAGATGCGCGTGGGATATGTCGGCAAGTATATCTCGTCGCTGACGATGATGTACGGCGATG
Source organism: uncultured Bacteroidales bacterium (assembly GCA_937886715.1). Classification (GTDB taxonomy): domain Bacteria; phylum Bacteroidota; class Bacteroidia; order Bacteroidales; family P3; genus Colimorpha. The sequence goes on from CAKZZD010000004.1 coordinate 9,661, forward strand.
TGACAGGCGCCACGGTGTCGGTGACGCACAACGATGCCAATAAGGTGAGCCATTTGGATGTGGATCTGGACGAGTCGATGATCAGCCAGTTGCTGCAGCAGTACCTTTCTGATAGCAGTCTGTTTGCGAAGCATCCGGTGAGCCGTCTGGTGGGCGAGCCTGCCGCACGGTCGCTGATGAAGGTGATGCTGATGCATCGTCCGTCGGCCCGCAAGATGACGGTGCAGGATGTGCTGATAGGCATAGATTTCGAGTGGTCGGGCGACAATGTGGCGCGTGCCATTGCGAGCATCGAGCTGACGGTGGGCGTGACGATGGCCGAGGTGGGCGAGGTGGTCGACCTCGAGTCGATGCTGGGCTCGCTGGCGCCGCTGGTGATGGCGCTGCCGGGTGAGCATCCGCTGACGGCGTCGATCATAGATACCCTCGAGTTTAGCTACGACAACCATCCCAATCCGCTGCAGGGATTCCTCGGTGCGATGGATGTGGCCATTCTGTCGGCCAACAACCAGACGGGCACGAGCAACTATGGCACGATGGGTTTGACGTTGACGGTGACTGTGCCCATGATTGGCGAGTATCCGTTGTCGCAGAGCATGCCGATATCGCGTTTCAGCCAGACGCAGTACACTTATAACGAGAAGGGCTATCCGCAGACGCTGACAGGCGACGACGGTGTGGTGAAAGAATATCAATATAAAGAATAAGAGTCAAAATCCGATATGATATATACCGAAAAAGACAAACAGTACAAGCGCTATACGGTGACGTCGGCGCTGCCGTATGCCAACGGGCCGGTGCATATCGGCCATCTGGCCGGTGTGTATGTTCCCGCCGATGTGTATGTGCGCTATCTGCGTGCACAGGGTGAGGATGTGATGTTCATCGGCGGCAGCGACGAGCATGGCGTGCCTATTACCATCAAGGCGCGGCGTGAAGGTGTGACGCCACAGGATATCGTGGACCGCTACCATAAGATTATCAAAGACAGTTTCCAGGAGCTCGGCATCTCGTTCGACATCTACAGCCGCACGAGCAGCAAGGAGCACCACGAGACGGCCGCGGCATACTTCAAGAAGCTCTATGACGAAGGGAAGTTCGTCGAGAAAGTGTCGCAGCAGTACTATGACGAGGAGGCCGGGCAGTTTTTGGCCGACCGCTATATCACCGGCACGTGCCCCCATTGCGGCAACGAGCATGCCTATGGCGACCAGTGCGAGGCTTGCGGCACGTCGCTCAATGCCACCGACCTGATCAATCCCAAGAGCGCTCTGAGCGGATCAAAGCCTGTGTTGAGGGAGACCAAGCATTGGTTTCTTCCGCTGGACCAGGACGAGCCATGGCTTCGCGAGTGGATACTGGAGAGCCACAAGGGCGACTGGAAGACCAACGTCTATGGCCAGTGCAAGTCGTGGATTGATGCCGGCCTGCAACCGCGTGCCGTCACACGCGACCTTGACTGGGGCGTCAAGGTGCCCATCGAGGGTACCGACGGCAAGGTGCTGTATGTTTGGTTCGATGCTCCGATAGGCTATATCAGCTTCACCAAACAGCTAAAAGGCGACGACTGGGAGAAGTGGTGGAAGGACCACGAGACGAAGCTGGTGCATTTCATCGGCAAGGACAATATCGTGTTCCACTGCATCATTTTCCCGTCGATGCTCCATGCTGACGGATCCTATATTCTGCCGGCCAATGTGCCTGCCAACGAGTTTCTCAACCTTGAGGGTGACAAAATCAGCACCTCGCGCAACTGGGCGGTGTGGCTGCACGACTATCTGGTCGACTTCCCCGGCAAGCAGGATGTGCTGCGCTACACGCTTTGCAGCAATGCTCCTGAGACTAAGGACAACGACTTCACCTGGAAGGATTTCCAGCTGAAAAACAATAGCGAACTGGTGGCCATCCTCGGCAATTTTGTCAACCGCACACTGGTGCTGACGCACAAGTTCTACGGCGGCAAGGTGCCTTCGTTCGACGCAAGCCATTGTCTGCCCATGGACGAGGAGGTGGTGAAGGAGCTCGCCACGTTCCCCGAGCGCATCGGCCGGTCGATCGAGACCTACCGTTTCCGCGAGGCTCTCGCCGAGATGATGAACTTGGCCCGACTGGGAAACAAGTATCTCACCGATACCGAGCCCTGGAAGATGGTCAAGGCCGATCCGGGTCGCACTGCCGTGGTGATGAACCTCTCGCTGCAGATATGCGCCAACCTGGCGATTCTCTGCGCCCCGTTCCTGCCTTTCACTGCCGACAAGATGCACCGCATCATGAATCTGCCTGCCATGGGATGGAGAGATGCCGGACGTGCCGACCTGCTGAGGGGAGGACACGAAATAGCCCAGCCCGAGCTGCTCTTTGAGCAAATCAGCGACGAGGCCATTCAGGCGCAGGTGGACAAACTGCAGGCCACCAAAGAGCAGAATGCCCTCAATACGTGGCAGCCGGCCGAGGTGAAGCCTGCTGTGACCATCGACGATTTTGGCAAGATGGACATCCGTGTGGCCACCATCCTCGAGTGCTGCAAGGTGCCCAAGGCCGACAAATTGTTGCAGTTCAAGCTGGACGACGGCACAGGTACGCCCCGCACCATTGTGAGCGGCATCGCCAAGTACTATACAGATCCTGCCGCTCTGGTGGGCCGCCAGGTGTGCTTCATAGCCAATTTCCCGCCCCGCAAGCTCAAAGGTGTCGAGAGCCAAGGCATGATTCTCAGCGCCGAGGACAAGGATGGACGTTTGGTTCTCCTGACCCCGAGCGATGTGGTGACGCCTGGATGCCAGGTGGGATGACAACCGAATTCTGATGCTAATCATACGGCAGATGAGGGCCCGATGGGTCGCATCTGCCGTTTTCCTTTGCTAGGGATATATGACAAAAGATCGCGGCTATCTTGCTTATATTGTGTGCGGTAGCATTATTCGTCATATCGTTGGGAAAAATATGTGCACGTTACGGAATTTCCCTCGGGGAAAGGTAGTACTTTTGCATCAGAAAAAGAATAACCAATCAACAGAAAGGAGAAAGTCATGAAAGCTTCAAAGATTTTAGCATTTGTCATGGTGGGTCTGGCATTGAGCGCCACACCCGCATTGGCTCAGCGCGGCGGCGGTGGCCGTAGCGGTGGTGGCGGAAGCCACAGCAGCTCTTCGAGCATGAGCCGTTCGTCGAGCAGCAGCTCCAGCCGTTCATCGTTCAGCGGTGGCTCCAGTTCCAGCCGTTCGTCGTTCAGCAGCAGCCCGAGCCGTTCATCGTATAGCAGCAGCCCGAGCCGTAGCAGCTCCAGCGTGTCGCGCAGCAGTTCCAGCCGTTCATCGTTCAGCGGTTCACGTGGATCTTCCGACCGTATGGGCAGCCGTTCCGCCGTCCGTTCCGGCGAGGGTAGTGTGCGCAGCAGCGCCAGCAGCCGCATGGGCAGCAGCCGCCAGGCTCCTTCGGTGCGCGGAGCCCGCGAGGCCGGCGTCACCACGCGTGGCACACATCCTGGTGCCACAGCCACCCGTACGGAAGCCCGCCGTGCCTCGAGCCGTCCCGCCGTGCAGGGCACTCCCGGCAGCCCCCGTTCGGCAGGCGTCGGTGGCGAGCGTCCTTCAGGACGTCCCAGCGGTGGTCCCAGCCCCAGCGGATATGCACGTCCGGGTCATTCTGGTGGCCACATGCCCCCGTCAAGCCGCCCGATCCATCCGGCTCCCTATTTCCATCACCCCTGGCACGGCCACATTGTGCACTGCCACCCCATCTTCTGGGATCCTATTCCCCCGCGTCCCTGGTACTGGCCTGGCTTCTGGGTGTACTGCAACAGCTACTGGTATGACTATCACGTGACCGATGTGGTTGTGGTCCACGACTATGTGCAGCAGACCTACAATGTGGATATGGTCACCTACGGCATCAGCGGCGACATCATGTACGCAATCGTGCGCGACGGCGGTAGCACCTATCTGCAGGTCTACGACAAGGACGATCACCTTCTGGCCGAACAGAAGATCAACAAGAAATATTGCAACATGGTTATCGATGCCGAGAACGGAGGTTGCTGGATCTCCAAGAAGAACAACAAGGATGCCCTCCTGTTCATCTGGGCCGACGGCCAGTTGCTGATCTACGAGGCTGATTGATATACAAACATATCCAACAACAAGGGGGCTCCTGTGCAGGAGCCCCCTTGTTTGTTATGGAGTGCTGGCCGTTTATGCTTCGGCTGACACTGCTGTGATGTCGGGGTTGACACGTTTGATCATGCCCTGCAGGGCAGTTCCGGGACCCACCTCGTAGAATGTGTCGGCACCGTCGGCCAGCATATTCTTGACCGTAGCCGTCCAGCGCACTGGCGAGGTGAGCTGCATGAGCAGATTCTGCTTGATCTGTGCGGGATCGCTGACCGGAAGAGCGTTGACATTCTGGTAGCACGGGCATATGGGCTTGGCGAATGAGGTATTCTCGATGGCTTCGGCCAGTTCCAGACGAGCCGGTTCCATCAGAGGGCTGTGGAATGCGCCACCCACGGCAAGCGGCAGGGCTTTGCCTTTGGCCTCCTTGACCTTCTCGCAGGCCTTGGCCACTCCCTCGATGGTGCCGCTGATAACCAGCTGGCCGGGGCAGTTATAGTTGGCCGGCACGACGATTTCGCCTTCAATGGAGGCGCAGATATCTTCGACGGTCTTGTCGTCAAGTTTCAATACTGCCGCCATCGTGGAGGGCGTTTTTTCGCAGCACTTCTGCATGGCGTTGGCGCGGGCCACCACCAGCCGCAGGCCGTCTTCGAAGCTCATGGCTCCGGCAGCGACAAGTGCAGAGAACTCGCCCAGCGAGTGACCGCCCACCATGTCGGGCTTGAATTCGGCACCCATATATCGGGCCAGAATGACGCTGTGGAGGAAGATGGCAGGCTGCGTCACGCGTGTCTGTTTCAGATCCTCAGGAGTGCCGCCAAACATCAGGTCGGTGATGCGGAAACCGATAATCTCATTGGCTTTTTCAAACATGGCGCGGCATTCTTCGCTGCCGTCGTAGAGGTTTTTTCCCATACCCACAAACTGGGCTCCCTGTCCGGGAAATACGTATGCTTTCATAATGTGTCGTTATTTGTTTTTATGATTTTGATTATCTGTTTAATATCGCTCATCTGCGGCAAACGGAACGTGTTTGGCGGCAGACGGAAAAGCCGTATGGCTAGCGCGAGCTGGGCCACAGCCATGAAGCATTGGGCCGTCAGGCTTGCCCATGCCGACCCGAGGGCTCCGTAGCGCGGTATCAGCAGCAAGTTGACCGCGATGTTCAGTCCCAGGCTGATGGCGGCAAAGCGATTCAGGTGTTTGAGATAGCCGCCGGCCGTCAGCAGAGTGCCGAAAATATAGGTGATGCCTATCGGAATGATGCCGAAGATGACCACGCGGAAAGCCGGCGCATAGGTGATTCCGTTCTCATGGTAGAGCAGCGTCATCAGGGGCTCGGCACACAGCGAACAACCCAAGGCAGCCACTATCGCTCCTCCCATCATCGGCCAAAACACCGTGCTTGTGGCGTTGGCAATCTGCTGTCTGTCACCGTTTTTACAAAGGCGCGAATACACCGGCAGCAGTGGCACGCTGACCAGGTAGGCTATCATCGATAGCGCGTCGAGTATGCGGAACGCTCCGGCAAAGATGCCTGCCTGCCCGTCGCCAGCTAAGGGGCGGAGAATGATGCTGTCGATGTGTCCGTAGGCCGCCATCAGCAGCACCAGCAGGGCAAACGGGGCACTCTTCCGCAGGATTACCAGCAGGAACCGGCGATCGAAGCGGATGCGTTTCAGATGCGCCTTGTTTCCGATCACCGCCAGCGCCAATACTGCCGTGATACTGTAGGCCGCCAACTGCGCATACACAAACCAGTAGATGTTGAACCGTTCGCGGAGCGGACTCCACAGCATGCAGCCGCAGATCACTATCATCAGCACCCGGTCGAGCACTGAAAACAGGCTGTCCCACCGGAACAGCAGCAGTCCCTCGAAGTTACTTCTCAGATACAGAATCAGCGAGTTGAGAAACTGGCACAATGTCAGCAGCCCCAGTAGACGAAACTCCTCGCTGCCGTAGCCCATCAGCAGACCCACGCCGAACGTCACCATCAGATACAACCCCAGCAGCACGATCTTGATGCCCAATATCCCCGACAGGTGTTTCCCAATCAGTTGCGGGTGCTGGGCGATGTTGCGGGTGTTGAAATTGGTCACCCCCAAGTCAAGCAGGATGTTGAAGATGTATGTGAAACTGAAGATGGCGTAGTAGAAACCATACATCTCCGTGCCCACGGTGTTCTGCACGCCCACCTCGATGCCAAGCATCCAGAAGGGCTTGACAATCAAGTTGGCCAGCAGCACCCAGAACAGGCCAGAGAGTAGTTTCTTCTGCATGTTCAACTAGTTTTTCCCTCCCGTCAGTGTGTGGCTTTTGATCCCATCCAGCTTGCCTTTCATGCCGCCGATCAGCACTTTGCTTTGAGCGTTTCTTTCCCCTAGGGTCCAATGCTCTTCCATCTCCCATTTCTCGCGCAACTGGAGCGTCTTTCCTTGGTAGACGATCTTCTCGGGTTGGCGTTGCAGGCGATAGTTGCCGGGAGTCCAGCGACCGTTGCTGTCGTTGTCGTAGATGGCCCGGATGCGGTAATCTCCTGCCGGCAGGTGCGTGAACTTCAATGTGGCCGAGCTGACGGCCGGCTGGCGTTGCACGACGGTGTCGTTCTTGTCCACCACCTCCACCACCAGCGGCTGTCCTCCAACCACCGTCAGGTGCAGGATGAGGATCCCATAGTCTTTAGGCGTGAGGGTGAACACCAGGCTGTCGTTCATCTCGCCGTAGATGTCGGTGAAGAGGCTGTCGGCGATGCGGATGCTGTAGGTCTCGCCCGACTTGAGCGTGGCCTGTATGCGGGCGCGCATGCCGCTGCTGTCGAGCACAATGGGGTACTCAGCCCTCGTGCTGTCCTTCGTGTTGAGCACACGGGCCACTGCCTTCGCATCGCTCGCCGCAATGGGGTTGGCGAATCCGATATACAGGCTGTCGTAGTAGGCTGTGCTGCCGCTGCAGAGCGCCTTCATCAGCGGATCCTTCTGTGTCAAGCCGCTGCTTCCGGTTCCGCGGTTGCCTTTCTTTGTCGACTGGCGGTAGCGCAGCCGCAGCGTGTCGTTCAACCCCTCATCGGTCAGCGTCACCACCGCCGAGTCGCATTTGGCGTTCATGCACCACACCCTCATCGTGTCCCTGCCGGGGTTGAGTCGCCATTCCATAGCCTCGCCTGCCAGCACTGGTGCCTGCATCGGCAGCTGTGTGACGATGGTGATGAGTCCGGGAGCGGCAAATTCGCTTTTCAGCACCCGCTGCTTTCGGTGGTCGGGAGCGGAAATGAGCAGGGTGGATATCGCGGTGCTGTCGATGCTGTCGGCAGCAGCCCACCACACGCTGTCCCATGCCGCAGCCTCGGTGGCGTCGAGCCTCAGGTTGCGGTTGGCATCCTCGAAAGCCACAATCCGGTAGCGCCCGGCAGGAATATAGTGGAACGCGAAGCGCCCCTCTTTGTCGCACCGCGTCACAAGCGTCGGCTGCACATGTGTGGCGACGGTATCGCTGGTGTCGCTGCTGCCGTAGGCCGCCACCGTCACCGTCTCTTTCCAAGCCTTGCCCGTGAGGGCGTCCACCACACGGCCCTCCATCATCATCGTGTCCATCTGCCCCCCTGTCGAGAAGACATATTCGTAGCTCGGCAGCACATTGCCCTCCGTAAAATCGGCGATGGCATCCTTGAACTGGAACAGGTAGGTGGTGTTGGACTGCAGCGTGTCTTTCAGCTTCACCACTATGCCCTTGCCCTTGGTCGTGTATTCGGGCTTGTACTTCAGCGGGGGCGACACAAGCACATTGTTCGTCGCATCCTTGAGCACGACGTATTCATCGAATTCGATATAGAACTGCTTTGCCCCGAATTCGCGGGTGGCATTTGCGGGAGTGGCGCCGACAGCCGCGGGTGGTGCCATGTCCTTCGGGCCACCCGTGGGGTAGCCCTGTTTGGCACATCCTGCCGCCAGCAGCGTCAAGGCCAGTATGAGGGTAGCTCTGCGCATCAGCCGAACAGTTCGTGTGCCTCGTTGCTCAGCGCCTCCAGGGCATCGTCGCAGGGCGAATGTTGTGCCACCGAGGCGAATATTGTGGCTGCCAGGCGCGTGGGGTCGGTCTCGTCGGGCATGCTGACGGCCGACGAGTTGACCAAGTTCACCATCTCGTCCTTGGCCTCGCGTATGCGCGACCACAGGCCGGCCGACAGGTAGATCTGCTGCGACAGGTTGTGCTCCCATTCGTCGCGGATATTCTTGGTCATCACCCCCTGGAGCAGCTTCATGTCCATCCCGGGCTGGTAGCAGCGCAGTATCAGGCTGTTGGGCGATATGCGCTCCAAAAACAGAGCCATTCTTTCGTAGGCCTGCAGCCGTATCGGAGCAGCCACCTTGGCCAGCTCGCGGCGCTCGTCCATTTTCAGTTGCAGCATCTGCTGCTTCTGCTGATTGTCGAAAAAACGCTTTGCAAGCAGGTAGAACAGCCCGCCGCAAAGAGCCAGCGTGGCCACAATGGCCACAATGAGAAGTAGATATTGCATTTCGTATTATTTGTTTAGCAATTGTTCAACCAGTTGGGTCACACCGCGTGTGGCCACTTCCTTGATGAAGGTCACCGGGCGGCTCACCGGCACCTCTTTCGGGTCGACCACATAGCACGGCGCCGTCCGAGGCACATAGTGGATCAGTCCCGCAGCAGGATACACAGCCATCGACGTGCCCACCACAATAAACAGGTCGGCCTCCTCGCACAGCGCCGCTGCCGGCTCGATGTTGGGCACAGCCTCGCCGAACCACACGATGTGCGGCCGCAACTGTGTGCCGTCGGGAGCCTTGTCGCCCAGCTTGATGTCGCGGTTGCCCACCTCAACGATCAGGTCCGGGTTGCGGTCGCTGCGGCCCTTGGTCAGCTCGCCGTGCAGGTGCAGCACGTGGCTGCTGCCCGCACGCTCGTGCAGGTCGTCGATGTTCTGCGTGACGATGCGCACGTCGTAGCGCTGCTCAAGCCGCACCAGCTGGCGGTGTGCCTCATTGGGCTGCGCCGCGAAAAGCTGCCGGCGGCGCTGGTTGTAGAAATCGAGCACCAGCTCGGGATTGCGCTCGTAGGCTTCGTGCGTGGCCACGTCTTCCACGCGGTAGTGCTCCCACAGCCCGTCCGAGTCGCGGAATGTAGAGATGCCGCTTTCGGCGCTGATGCCAGCACCTGTCAGTACCACTATTTTTTCCATCATGTTAGGATAACGCCCCGCGCTGCATTTTATTGTTTCCCGTGCGATATATATATTATTTTGGCCGGGGCGGCGATTGCGACCGGGCCTCTATCACGGGTCATAATCCGGCACGGAAAAGGGCATTTTTTTTGTCTTTCGCAAACCGCTGTCCCTCAATACCTTCTCCTTATCAACTCCTACCCAACTCCTACCACAGTAGGAGTTGGTAGGGGGAGGGGTTGGAGGGGGGTTGGAGGGGAGTGGAAGAAGGTGTTGGGAATCAGACGGTTGGTCGAGACGGTTTTTCGTCGCAACGATGGGGAGGTTTGAAGGGTGGTTTTTGTTGGGCGGGGCTAGCGGAGCGAACGTTCGTAGCGGCAGACTTGCCAGAGGTACCATGCCAGCAGGGCCAGGCATACTGCTGCCGAGGCGGCGGCGAAGAGGCGTATGGCAAGGATGAAGCTACCGGCATGGAGACCGGCCAGGCAGGCCGCGATGCGCAGTGCGAGCAGCACCAGGCCGAAGAGGAATTCGGTGCGCTGGGTGCCGAAGACGTTGGGGATGAACATGAGCGACATGGTGCTGAGCATCACGAGAATCCATGGCAGGAGTGCCTGTACGTAGATGCCTGTGCCGACCCATTGGCTGCCGAAGAGGAAGGTGAAGAGCGGTTCGGCGACGAACCATGCCGCGATTGCTGCCGGGATGGCTATGGCGTTGAGGATGAGCAGGAAGCGGCGGATGGTGCGGGCGATGGATTGCCGCTGGCGGACGCGTTCGGCCACGCGGGCGTAGAGGGCGCGCTCGAAGGCTCCGTTGAGGATGTTGGCTGGACGGAATGTGAAGGTGAGCGCCAGTCCGAAGAGTCCCACCTCGGCTTGCTGGAAATAGAGTGCCAGCCAAAGGAACGGCAGGTTGGCGGAGAAGGAGGTGAGGAGGTCTTTTGGGGCGACGTAGAGGGGATAGTTGCGGTGTTTGAGCAGCGCCTGTTTGGCGGTGACGGCGGCAGGTGCCGTGCCTTGCATGAAGGGCAGCTGTTTCAGCCGCAGCCTGTAGTTGATGTTGGCGGCCATCTGGCCGAGGACGGTGCCGAGGGGCATGCCTGCGGTGTGCATGCGCAGCAGGCCGAAGAGGATTTTCAGCAGTGAGCCGCTGGCGGCGTTGACGGTTTCGGAGAGGGCGATCTGCCGGTAGCGGTGTGCTCGGTTGAAGAGGAAGCTGTAGATGCGCGAGGTGCCGCAGAAGAAGACCATCGGCGGGATGAGCAGGGCGATGGGGCCGAGCTGGCTGAAGTTGCCGGGCAGGGAGTGGGTGAGGACGAGTGCGAGGGCCACGGTGAGCAGCAGCAGCGACACGGCGGTGTTGATTGTCAGGGCTCCGCGCGACACTTGGCGTGCTTCGGCGTCGCTGTCGGCTGCCACTACGGCGACTTCGTATTTGCAGGTGGAGACGATGACGAGCACTTCGATGTAGGAGTAGAAGATGTTGAACAGGCAGTAGTCGTCGGGGGTGTAGATGCGGGTGAGGATGAAGTAGGCTGCCACGGTGATGACCTGCGCCAGCATTTGTCCGGAGAGCAGGGTGGCTGCTTCGGCGATGAGAGTGGGCATTTTGGGCAGGCGAAGGCGGCTCATATCGAGTGGTTGTATTTGCGGATCACCCATTCGGCGGCCATCATCAGGAGGATGAGTGCGAGGATGAGAGGCATGCGCAGGAATTCGGCGTAGCGTGTGTGGGAGTAGATGGCCGGACGGATGGCGGCGAGGCTGTCGGCCAGGATGTTGAGGTCGGCTGGGCGGACCATGATGCCGCCAGTGGTTTGGCTGATGGTGTTGAGCAGGGAATGGTCGGCCACCATGTTGCGTGTTTCAAGGTTGAGGGCCTCGACGGCGAAGGAGCCTGTTGCGGAGAGTGCTGTGCCGTCGAGGGTGGTGCGTGCGGTGTAGCGGTAGATGCCTTCGTCGAGGTTGGGCAGTTGCAGGCGGTAGGCGTCGCCTTCACGCGCGAAGGTGTAGCTGAGGGGTTTGTCGAGGGTGGCGCTTTCGATGCTGAGAGATACGTCGGGGGTGTTGATGGGTTCGTAGGCTTCGTTGTAGAGTTGCGCCCGGATCACGATGGGGTCGCCGTAGGGGTAGAGGCGTTCTGCCTCGACGTGCAGGCGGTCGCGGTTCGACTGTTGTGCGGTGAAGACGACGAGCTGCGATATCAGACGGTCGAAGGCTGTGTGGGTGCTGTGGGCGCCGTATTCGGCCAGACGCCATCGCCACAGGCCTTCGCCGCAGACGAAGGCGCGTCGCACCTTGCCTTGGGAGGTGGCGGCGATGAGGGGCTGTCGCGAGTCGATGGTGCCCACGCGGGCCGTGAAGAGCGTCTGGCAGGCGCTGCTTGTCTTGATGGTGCCGGCCGGTGCGTTGAGCGGGGGCATGCTTTCGATGGTTTCGGCGGTGGGGCCGTCGAGGGTGAAGAGGGTGAAGGAGGGCTGGTGGAGTGCCGTCACTTCGTTGGTTTTGCCCTGCAGTTTGGTGACCACTTCGAGGCCGGTGTGCAGGGCGTTGAAGCGAGGCAGGTCGGTTTGTGCGCCGAGGATGTGGATTTGCGGCAGGTGGTCGATGTTGCGGATGGTGGGGTTGGTGGCTGAAGGGAGGTTGTGGAGCACGGCGAGGGAGAACTGCTCTTTGGCGAAGTCGGTTTTGTGGAGGTCGGAGGCGAAGATGATCCGGGCTTCGTAGTTGGGGTTGGCTTCGATGGCGTTTTTGAGAGCGGAGAGGTCGGGGTGGGGGGCGTTGGCGATGATGGCCACTTTCTGTCGGCTGTCGATGACGTCGACGTAGAATGCCACATGGTTGTTGTCGGCCGACCGCTCGCCTTCGACGAGAGAAAGGTCGACCGAAAGGCGCTGCAGGCCAGGCTGAGAGGTGGGCAGGGTGAGGGAGAGGGTGGTGCTGAAGTCGTCGGCCGAGTAGCTGATGCGCTGAGATGCCAAGGTGCGGCCGGCTTGGGCGACGGTCAGCTGGGCGTTGTTGCCTGACAGGCGAGAGGCGTTGATTGTCAGCTCGAGTGTGAAATCGTTGCCCAGGTAGGCTATGTTGTTGTATCTGAGGTGCCCGATGGCCGCATCGCGTTGCGGTGTGGTGTCGCCCAGGGCCACGGTGTAGATGGGGCATGAGATGCGTTCGGCTACGGATGTGGGGCTGTTGCCGCGGTTGTTGATGCCGTCGGAGGCCAGCACCACTGCGGCCACGTCGCCTTGCGAGGCAGCCTTTTCCAAGGCGGCGCCGATGTCGGTGGTGGAGCCGTTGGAGAAAGGTGCTAGGACGATGTCGCAGCGGTCGGATAGTTTGTCGGCCAGAGGTTGGAGCGAGAAAGCCGAATCGGCGGAGAGGGTCACGGATTGTGAGGCATCCTGCGCCAGCACAACCACCGGCCGCTGGCGTTCGTGCACGCGTTGCCGCGCCATGGGTGCGAGCAGCAGGAAGGCTATCGCGGATACAGCCAGCGTGCGCAGAGCGGCCATGACCCAGCGCCAGCGCGAGGGGGCTTTGCGGTAGAGGACAAAGGCGTAGGCGGCGCCGAGGAGCAGGCAGAGGAGGCAGAAATACCAGGGATAGTCGAGGATCATGATGCAGGGGAGGGTTTAGTTTCCGTATATCAGGGTGCTGAATTTGTGGCTGCCAAAGTAGCGGCCGGCCACTTGAAGCATGTCGGAGGCGCTGATGGCCATGATGTCGCGGTTCATTTCGGCCAGGGTGTCGACATGGTCGAAGCAGAGACAGGCTTTGCCGATGGACTGCATCTCGTTGAGTCCCATGTCGTTGTTGATGGTCATTTGGCCAATCATTTGCCGTTGTGCCGAGCGGAGCTGGAGGGGTGTCATCTGCTGTTCGGCTATGCGATGCAGTTCGTTGGTGACGAGTTGGCAGACGCGTTCTTGCGCCCCGAGGTCGACGCCGGCATAGATATAGAAGAGTCCGGAGTCGGAGAAGGGTACGTATTGAGACTCAATGTTGTAGCAGAAACCGTAGCGTTCGCGAATGGCCACATTGAGCCGCGAGTTCATCGCCGGGCCACCGAGAATGTTGTTGATCAGGGAGAAGGCAGTTTTGTCGGTGTTGTAGACGTTGGGGGCTTCACAGCCGATGAGGACGTGGGCCTGGTGGGTGTGGCGATGGATGTGCTTTTCAAAGATATTGAAGGTGGGCGGGGTAGTGCGGTTGACGAGCGAGGGGTGGTCGGCGTAGTGGCCGAAATGTCGTTCGCATTGGCGCACCAGGGAGTCAAAATCCACGTTGCCCACTACGGAGATGACCATGCGCGACGGGGTGTAGCGCTGCTGCATGAAGAGTTTGATCCTTTCGGGGGTGAAATGTTTCACATTGCGCTTGGTGCCCAGGATGTTGTGGGCAAGGGGGTGGCCATTGTAGGCGAGTTCCTCATATTGGTCGTAGATCAGTTCGGCCGGGGAGTCGCTGTAGGAGTTGATTTCCTCAAGCACCACGTCTTTTTCCTTTTCGATTTCCTTCACGGGGAATGTGGAATGGAACAGGATGTCGGCAAACAACTCCAGACAACGGCCCAGGTGTTCGGTGAGGGAGGTGGCGTAGACGCAGGTTTCTTCCTTGGTAGTGAAGGCGTTCAATTCGCCGCCGACGCCGTCGATGCGATTCAGTATGTGGTAGGCTCGGCGGTGTTCGGTGCCTTTGAAGAGGGAATGTTCGATGAAGTGGGCCATGCCCTCGTCGGAGCCGGCTTCGTCGCGAGAACCCACGTTGATGTACACACCCGAGTAGATTACCTCGGACGGTGTGTGGCTGAGTATTATCTTGATGCCGTTAGGCAGCGTATGGTATTCGTACATAATCTGATGTAATAACACAAAAACGGGCGAAATATTGTGTGCCCGGCACCTGCGGTGGCGATAATCATCGGCGGCGCCATGTGGGCAACAGCAACAGGGCTGATGCGGCGATGCCGTAGTACATCGGATCGGCGGGGAGATGGAGCAGACCGTCGGCGAGCATGGCGACGGTGCCCGCTATCATGCTGGCGGTGACGGCGCGGGGGTTGAAGCGTCCGGGCAGCCACAGGGCGAAGCTCAACGGCAGGAGCAGCGCCGCCGCGCGCAGGCCTAGCGAGAGGAATCCCAGGTCGTTGATGAAAGAGCCGCGCACAAAGTGTGCCGCCACCATGCCCAGCAGCAACAGAAGCACGATGCTGACGCGGGTTTGGGTCAGTTGGCTCAAGCGCGAGGTGCGCCGCATGACGGTCATCAGGTTGCCGTAGACATCACGGGTGACTATCGTGGCAGCACCGAGTACCAGGCCACTGCCGCAGCCGAGAATATTGATCAGCAGGGTGCCCAGCGCGATGCCGCCAAGCCAGGTGGGGAGATGGGCCAGAATGAAGGTGGGGAATGCCTGCAGCGTGTTTTCCAGCACACCGATCCCTTCCGGCAATCGTTCGCCGGCATTTTGCAGGGCAGCGGCTTCGTCGGCAGTGACGTAGTGGCCGCGCATATACATGCCCACCAAGGTGCAGGCGGCACCGATGAGCGGTATGAGGGCAGCGCAGTAGACGGCACCGCGGCGGGCCTTTTGGGTGGTGGCGGCCGACCAGACGGCTTGGGCGTAGGTTTGCGTGCATACCACACCGAGTGTCAGCGACAGGCAGCCACCCAGATCTTTCAGTGGCCCGCGAGCCAGCAACGTGCCGTACCGGCGGTGGATATCTTCGGCGCCGGCGATGCCGTTCATTGCCGACAGATGTGGGTTGCTGTAGACGGCAGCGATGCTGTCGCGGATCCCGCCGAGGCCCCCTCCCAGGCGCCACACGGCAATCCCAGCCGCCAGTGAGCAGACGTAGAGAAGCACCAGCTTGATGATGCCGCCGCTGCCCGCGCTGCGTATGCCGCCAAACAGCACCAGGGCTGCGATAAGGACGGCACCGAGGGCCAGTGCGGCGCCCATCGTCAGGCCAAACAGGCTGGTGAGCATGGCCGAGGAGGAGAGCAACTGCGACGTGATGCTGATGAAGATGCCGACAAGGAACAGGATGCTGCCCACCGTCTCGGCGCGACGGCCATACTGCTGCCGCACCACTTCCATCAGTGTCGAACAGCCGCTGTTGCGCAGGGGCTTGGCGTAGACCAGTCCCAGCACCAGTGCTCCCAGAGCGGCCCCGATGGTGAACCACCAGGCCGAGAGCCCAAACGAGAAAGCCAGCTGGGCAGTGCCGATGGTGCTTTGGCCTCCGACGAGGGTGCCGAGAATGGCGCCGCACACCATCCACGATCCCGCCTTGCCGCCGGTGGTGAACGCCTTGGCGTCCTTCACCTTGCGGCCCGAAAGAATGCTCACCGCCAGCAGCACACCGATTGTGAGCACGATACCTACGATATGTACAGTGGTGAGCATGGTTCAAAGCGCGGTGCGAAGCGACGGCACCTCGCGGAAGATGCCGGATTCGAAAGCATAGACGTAGTAAAGGTCTCTCTGTTGAGGATTCTGATACATGACAAGCGACGTGCCATGGCCGTCATCCAGAAAGCCCGGCAAATCCCACGGCACCCTGGCTATGCTCCAGGACCCTTCCATCTTTGGGTCGAGCGGATAGACGATGTACCACACCTCGGCGCCGTAGGACGAGGAACGGTCATAGCTGCGGATGATATATTGCGTGGAGCTACCGCCATCAAGGTGTACGGTATCCAGCGCGATACACCCCTCGTCATCGGCCACGAACAGGGTGTTGGCAGTGCCTGCAAGTTCCTGCAGCTCGCCACCGTAGAATAGTTCCAGCTGCGACAGGTTGCTGTCGGTCAGCAGATGCAGCTCGGCGCTTTCGCCCAGCTTGAAGGATGCCACCTGCTGCATGGATGGTGCCTGGCTGTCAGGCCGGCACTGGTGGCAGGCCACAGTCAGAAGCAGCAAAGGCAGCAAAAAGAGTTTTTCCATTCTGACAGGTTTTCAATGACGAGGCCGCGGAGCGCAGCTCCGCGGCCTCGTAACTTGTCCATATTAAAGAGGTTACTTGGCGTCGCGACCGGCGCGGATGGCCTTGATGTTGGTTTCCACCACATCGTCGCCCTTGCGGCCGAAGATGGCCTTGATGGCTTTCTCCAGCTCCTCGAACGGCAGCTCAAGATAGGGAGCGGCGGCACCCAGCAGCACCATATTGCCGCGGGCGTTGAGCTCCTTGGCGATGGCGTTGGCATTGAAACTGACGCATCTCTTCAGTTTGGCCAGTTCGGCATTCACCTTCTCAATGTCGGGATAGTTGGTGATGTTGATGAAGGGGTCGCTGTTGGTGATCACCACGCCGTCGGGGCCGAGGAAAGGCAGGTAGCGCAGGGCCTCCATGGGCTCCGAGCTGAGGATGATGTCGGCCTTGCCTTCGGGGATCACGTCGGCGAAGATGGGCTCCGAGCTGATGCGAAGGTGGCTGAACACCGAACCTCCGCGCTGGCTCATACCGTGAATCTCGCTCTGCTTGACGTTCATGCCAAGGTTGAGGGCTGCGTCGCTGATGATTTTGGCCACGGAGACGATACCGTCACCGCCTACGCCGCAAAGTATGATGTCTTTTTTCATTGGTTGATTTTCCTTTCTTGCTTTCTTTAATGATAGTTACTAAGGCCACTATTTCTTGGCAGCAATTCTCTTCTTGTTCTCCACGATGCAGACGCGCTGCGGGATGATCACCGAAACACCGTTGTAGGCAATCTCCTCTTCGAGAATCTTCACAAACTCGTCGTGGTTCTTCTTCAGCGGCACAATGGTGCGGATGTGGTCGGGATCCACGCCGAGGCCCTTGCAGATGTTGAAGAGCTTCATGTTGGCGCTCGAGGGCTGTCCGCCGGTCATGGCCGTGATGTCGTTGTCGAGGATCATGATGATGACGTTGGCCTTCTCGTTGACGCAGTCGAGAAGACCCGTCATGCCGCTGTGGCCGAACGTGCCGTCGCCGATCACGCCGATGGCGGGGAAGATGCCCATCTCAGCGGCGCCCTTGGCCATGGTCACGCTGGCACCCATGCACACGGTGGTGTCGATGGCACCCATGTTGAAGCCCAGGGTGTAGCATCCGATGTCGCCGAACACGCGGCCGTTGGGATATTTCTTCATCACGTCAATCACGGCTTCATAGCTGTCGATGTGGGGGCATCCAACGCAGAGCGCCGGCGGGCGGTTGGTCACCACCTCGGGCACGGCGGGGCCTTTGGGCATGGGCTTGCCGAGGGCGGCAGCCACCTTCTCGGCGTTCAGCTCGCCGTCGCGGCGGATGGTCTCGTCCAGACGTCCGTGCACGGGTTTGCCTTTGCCAAGGAAACCTTTGATGTGCTCCTCGACGAAGGGCTGGCCGTCCTCAAGCACGAGGATCTCGTCGACCTCGTCATACAGCTTGTTCAGCATGTTGAACGGCAGCGGATACTGCGTGATCTTCACCACGGGATAGGGGCACTTGCCGCCGGGGAAATTCTCCTGCAGATAGTTGAAGGCGATGCCGGTGGTGATGATGCCGCGGCTGTGGTCGGCGCCGTCGATAAACTGGTTGAAGCCGCACTCCTCGCTCATCTTGGTGAACTGGGGCTGCTTGTCGATCAGGTCGCGATAGAGGCGCTTGGCGTTGACGGGCAGCAGCACATAGCTCTTCGGGTCGCTGGGGCTGCTGAGGGGGTTCTGTGCACGCACGGGCTTGCGCTCCACGCCGGCGCGGCTGTGGGCCAGACGGGTGGGGATGCGCATCAGCACCGGGGTGCCCAGCTGCTCGCTGAGGTCATAGCCGGCAAACACCATGTCGTAGGCCTCCTGCTGGTTGCTCGGCTCGAGCATGGGAATCATGGCCCAATGGCCATAGTAACGGCTGTCCTGCTCGTCCTGGCTGGAGAACATCGACGGGTCGTCGGCCACCACGATGATCACACCCTTGGTGCCGATGATGGAGGCATTCATGAAGGGGTCGCCGCAGACGTTCAGTCCCACGTGCTTCATGCAGGTCATGGCGCGCTTGCCGCTGTAGGCCACGCCGATCGAGGCCTCGAGGGCCGTCTTCTCGTTGGCGCACCAGTTGGCCACCACACCCTGCTCCTTGGCCTGTTTCGATTTCATCACGTATTCGGTAATCTGGGTCGACGGAGTGCCGGGATAACTGTTGATGGCACTGCCGCCAGCGTCGATAAATGCTTGGGCTATTGCCTCATCGCCCAGAAGAAGAAGTTTTGACATAAGCGTATTTTTTGATTATTAATTGTTTTCGGTTTTCGGTGCAAAGATAATAAAAAAAAAACAATATCAATGATGTTTTTTTTATTCGCTGATTCCAAGAGTCTTACACTGTCGCTTGTCCGCCTCCCTGCCGCTTCTTCGTCAGCTGCGGCTACCGGAATTACATCCGCCCGCCGTCGCCGCGCCGGCACCCGGACCCCGCCGCCGAAACCCTTCTGCCGTTGCCCCGAATTCGACCTCCGCCACCCTTGTGTTCCCCCTTTTCCGGACGTCCGTTTCCGGCATGCAGTACGTATCGTCCAACTGCCTGATTCCTACCTACTAACACCTTACCAACTCCTACCCATCTCCTACTATGGTAGGACTTGGGTAGGAGTTGGTA
>CAKZZD010000005.1 GCA_937886715.1 uncultured Bacteroidales bacterium
TCATCAACTTCGGCGACCCGCAGTTCGTCAAGCACCTCATCGAGAACTACGGATAGACTTTCTTCATCCTCTCATATTTTGGCTCCGGCCCGCGACATGACGTCGCGGGCTAGGTTGCTTTTTGCGGCAGCAACATGGGTGTTGTCAACTGCTGCCAGCAGGGGGAGAAGCCGATAGTCGCACCTGACGGCGCATATCACACCATACATACTTGAGGCACGGCGCGCTGTACCGATGGCCTTCCCTTTCTGTGTCCACCTGTCGGATGCGTCGGCCGACCTCATGTGCTGAGCCGCGATAGCATCGGGATCTTTTCAACAGGCTATGATGAAATCCTATTTTTTTTGTATCTTTGCATATCTCTATCGTATAATCTGCCGATACGTATAATACTCTGTAATGAGGTCAGTTAGGGAGTCAGATAGACGCACTTGAATTGACGAAAAAAAACATAATGGATACAGAGTATGAAGAGCATTAGTAAATGGGTGTTTATTACCCTTTTGGCAATTTTTTTTTCAACAAGTAATGCCCAGGACCTCGCGATAGGGCTGTCCGACCTGCTGGCGCGCGCCGACAGCGGAAGCACGGCGCTGAGGGCGTCACGGGCTGGTATCAGTGTCTCGCGCGAGACATTGGAGAATACCCGCCGCAGCACATTGTTGCCTGAAGTGACTTTCAGCGCCTCGCTGGGCTATCTCGGCAACGGCTACGGCTGGGGACGCGACAGCAACTACAGTTTCACGGTGCCGATGCCTCATATCAGCACCCGTTTCGGCGTCGACGTGCAGCAGGTGATCTACGCCGGTGGCGCTGCACGCGCCGCCCGTCGGCAAGCCGAATTGGGAGTGCGACTCTCTGAGCTGGGCTACGGACACCAGCGACAGGAGCTGCGCCTGCAGCTGGCGGGGCTTTATATGGATCTCTATCGCGCTGTTCGACAGCTTGAGGTCTATGACAGCAACATCGCCCTCACCCGGCGCCTTATTGGCGACATACGAGCCCGACACGAACAAGGCACTGCATTGAAAAACGACCTGACGCGCTACGAGTTACAGCTGGCCACGCTTCAGATGCAGCGCACCCGAGTGGAGAACGACCTCGCCATCGCCAACAGCCAGATTGTCACCCTCGCGGGACTTTCGCAGAGCACGCGCGTGATCCCCGACAGCAGTTTCCTTGCTGCCAAGCCCGACCTTTTCTCCAATTCCAATTCGCTATCCTCCACTCTGCCCGTGCAGATGGCCGAGGCCAAAGCCGATCTTGCCGGACAGCAGCTGAAGCAGAGTCGATCCGCCATGTTGCCCTACTTGGCACTGGTCGCGCAAGACCAGCTTAATGGTCCCGTCACCATCGACATTACTCCCTACAATATCAATTATAACTACTGGTTCGTGGGCCTCTCGCTGAACTACAATTTGTCGAGCCTCTGGAAGTCGAACCCCGCTGTCCGCACGGCACGCTTCAATCGGGAACAGGCTCTCCTGGAGCGGCAGGCTGTCGAAGAACAAACCCGACAGGAACTTGGCGCCGCTGCCATCCGCCTCGACGAGGCTCGCCGCAATCTGACCATCAAGCAGAAGAGTATGCAGCTCGCCGCGCAGAACTACGCCCTCGTGGCTGACCGTTATACCAACGAGCTGGCCCTGCTGGTCGATATGATCGACGCCGCCAATCAGAAACTCGCTGCCGAGCTCGACATGGTCAGTGCTCGCATCGAGGTCGTCTATCGCGGATATGTGATTGATTATATTAACGGAAAACTCTAAAACAACTATGAACCGTAAACAACGTACCCTTGTAGTCAACGTCATCGTGGTGGCCCTCATCGTGGCGGGCATCGTGTGGATTCTCTCTTTCTTTGTCCATCCAGGCGGATGGACCGACAATGCACAGGTGCGGCGCGACATTGTGAGCGTCAACAGCCGTGTGCAGGGCTTTGCCGAGCAGGTTCTCTTCGACGAATATCGGCAGGTGGCAGAGGGCGATACCCTCGTCATCATTGAGGATGCTCTCTACCGTCTCCAGGTGGCACAAGCCGAAGCCGGATATCAGAACGCCCTCGTGGCACGCAACGCACAGGGTACCACCATCCGCACCACACAGAATAACCTCTCGGTCAGCGACGCCGAACTCGACGAGGTACGTCTGCAGATGCAGCAGGCCGAAAAGGAATACCAGCGCTACCGCCGCCTGCTGGAGCGCGAGTCGGTGACGCAGCAGCAGTTCGAGACCGTCGAGACGCGCTTCCTGACGCTGAAGGCCAAATACGACCGTCTGACGCGTCAGCAGCAGACCACTCGTCTCGTGCAGAGCGAGCAGACGCAGCGCCTCGACCAGCATTCTGCCGCCATCGCTGTGGCCGAAGCCGCACTGGAGCAGGCCCGCCTTAACCTTGGCTACACCATTGTCACAGCCCCCTGCAGCGGTCGCATAGGCCGCAAAGCGGTGCAGCAGGGCGAGCTGGTGCACCAGGGACAGCAGCTGCTCACCATCGTCAGCGATGACGACTGCTGGGTGGAAGCCAACTTTCGCGAGCGGCAGATGAAAAACATCCACGTGGGTAGCCCGGTGACGGTGAAGGTCGATGCCCTCGGCGGGCGCAAGTTCTCGGGCCGCATCGAAGCCATTGCCGACGCCACGGGTGCCCAATTCTCCGCCATTCCGCAGGATAATTCGACAGGCAATTTCGTCAAGGTCGAGCAGCTTATCCCCGTCCGCATTGCTATTTCCGCCGCCAACAACGACACCGCGGCGCTCGCACAGCTCAAATCGGGTATGAACGTCGAGGTGAAAGTGAAGAAATGAGCAAGCTCCCCATGTTTCGCGACCGCGTGCCGGAACGGCTGCGGTTTCCGCTGCTGCTGGTGCTGCCCTTTGTCTACCAGTGCTCCAACCCGTTGTACATGAACATCGCATCCGAGGTGATGAGCGACTCTGCGCTGCGCAACGACGATGTGATGATGTGCGGCTTCGCCTGCATCCTCGGCATCACCGTCACTTTTCCCCTGCTGTTCCGCCTCAAGTTCCGTTTCACCACGCGCCAGATCCTGCTCATCTCGTCGTCGGCCATTATCGTGCTGAGCCTCCTGGCCGAGCACGTGCGGCTTCTCCCCATGCTGGTGCTAGTCTGCTTCGCGTTCGGAATCTTCAAGGTCTGGGGCACGTTCGAGTGTATGTCAAGCATGATGCAGGTCATCAGCCCCAATATGCATTTGGCGCCGTTCCTGACTGTGGTGTTTCTGGCCGTTTTCGGTGGCGTCGAGCTCGGCGGATGGGCCAGCACGGTCATCAGCCACTACTACACATGGCACCACGTCACCCGGGCCCTCTGCGGTGTGCACCTGCTTGTGCTGCTCTTCGCCTGGCTGCTCCTCAAGGATTTCCGCTTCAAACCGCCTGTGCCCCTCCGCGGAATCGACTGGATAGGGATGGCCCTCTGGAGCCTCTTCCTGCTGGGAATGACGGCCCTATTCGTCTATGGCGAGACGCTGGAGTGGCTGCATTCGCCACAAATGGTGCTGTGCCTCGCGGTGTCAATCGTCGCCTTGGGTCTCAACCTCTACCGTATGACACATATCGCTCAGCCCTTCATCGCGCCTCAGTGCTTCCGCTACCGCCGTCTGTGGCCCATTATGGTGCTGTTCTTCATCAGCGGCGTGATGCTCAGTAGCCAGTCGGTGCTGCAGAATGTGCTGACAGGCAGCGTGCTCCACTATGGCGCAATGAACAGCGTCGACCTTAACTGGGCCATACTGGCCGGTGTCGTGGTGGGATGCTATGTGGGCCGCTGGGGCCTCACAGGGCTTGGGTGGAACTACAAGCAGCTCACTTTCCTCAGCCTGCTCGTCACCACGATGTATGTGGCTGCGATGTATTTCCTCGTGGCGCCGCAAACACCCCTCGTGGCCCTGGCCTTGCCCTGCTTCTTCAGCGGCGTGGGCCACGCCCTCATCTTCGTGGTGCTGACCACCTACGTCGAGAGTAATACCCCCTTCGAGCACCGTTTTATGATGCTCACCGTGCTGGGGTTGGTGCGCACCGGCATCGCCTCGCCCATCGGAGCCGCGCTCTACGGCCACCTGCTGCGTGCCCAGACTGCCTACCATCTCCCCCTGCTCGGCACGCCCCAGGCGGCCCTTATGGTGGGTCTGCGCAATCTCTACGGACTCACCGTCCTCCTAGGCCTGCTTACGCTCATCATCATCGTCGCCTCGCGCTTCGAGGTCAAACGCTACATCACCCTGCCCACGCTGCGGCGTATCCACGCCCAGCTGTCGCAGGGTTAGCCTCGCCTCCGCCTGCAAATATAGGCCGGCAGTGTCACAACATGCGGTGCCCGCGACATTCCGGCGCGGGCACCGCCCTTTTTTTGCATTGGCCCCATAGGGACCGTCAATCGTGGCGTGCTGCCGGCTCGCGTGACTTTCACTATCCCGGCAGCCTTTATTGACAACCGTTTCCGTTCCTCCAACCCCTTGTCCCTCAATACCTTCTCCTACCCAACTCCTACCCAACTCCTACCATAGTAGGACTTGGGTAGGAGTTGATAAGGAGAAGGTACGGATTACCAGCGGTTTACAAAAGTGAAAAACACCGCCCCAATCGGCATCCATTTTCGCCCCCTCGGGCATAAAAAAACGAATAGTTTTTGCCGTTTTGATTTTTATTTGTATCTTTGCAGTTGCTTTCGAGAGCGAAAGCTGTAAGCAAGAAAAGCATTGCAATATTGTCCTTGCATTTGAATTCGCCAAATTTAAGAAGGAGGACGGAGCATTTATGCTTTCGCTTGGGTGTGTATGCTATGTGCATAGCATATCGTCAGGCGTGAGAATTGTTCCCATAATTCCGTTCCTTCGAAGGTGTTTGGCGATACCTAAATGCAAACGGACATGAGTACATAATCTCATGCCTTTTCTTATTGTTATAGATTAACGTTCCGTTGGAGGGTCGGAAATGAATTATTTGTACTTAGTATATTTTAAGGTATGAGTATTTTGTGGATAAATATTAATAGTTAAAATAATTAAGTGACAATATTATGTGTAATATAATAATTAGGAAATATGCATAATTTTATTGGATGAACTTCATATGCTATCATTTAGTCTTTCTTTCGGAGACCTATAACCATCATTTCAAATATAATAAAGTAAAATAATTTGTAATATCTATTATCTATGAATTCTCAATTGCAAAAATCAAGTATAAGAAGCCTGTTGCAAAGTAAAGGAAAAGAATACGCCGCTGGAAGAGTAAAAACAGAATCAATGCAGACAGAAATGACCCTCATGGGTTTTGTCCCTTATCCAATTGGTTCAACTAATGAAAATTCATATCTTTATAGACAGCTGCTTGATATAGATTTGAATTCTCACCTAATAGTAACACCCTTCTTTATTAGATACGAGGGGCTCTCCAAAATTTATCCTGTTTTTAAAATTATATCATTGAGTAATGGATGCAAATATAAATTAGACAAAAATCTAATTGTGGAAACAATTAGAAGAGAATTACCACATTACATTGTAGAAAAAATCACTGGATTTTTGGATGGTAATGCCATAAAAAATATAAAAGGATATAAATCGTTCCCCTCTAATTTAATAGAAATGGATGAAAACAAAGAACTATATTACACTCCTAATGACAATGACTACGTGTTGTCAGAATCTTTAGGAGAACTAGTCTGTGTTTCTGATTATTTCCTTTGTCTTTGTATGTTTATTAATTCTGTTACCGGTGCCCCTAGTTACGCGGTATTCCCGCCAGAGGATATTGTTAGAGTTATTCCCAAAAATGAATGATGAACGAAAATTATTATTTTGATACAGTTTTTTCTCCATTCTTATTTGGGAAATATAAATATTCTCCATTGTTTAATATTATTATGGAGGACCCATCTTATGTCTACTGGTGTGTGAATAATATCCCAGATTTAATGATGAGTAATGAAACAATTGACCAAATTAAAAAGCTATTGCCTTCTTTTGTTATTCCAGCCAACTTCGAATCTCATATTGGAGAGCCATTTTTTGAGGAAAATAATTATAAAGAAGAAAATTATATGTATGAAATAGACATAGAGCCATCAACTTACGAGAGGTATAATGGTTCTTATGCACAGGATGAAATGGGCTATAGCGATGATGATATAGACACAATATTTGATGGCGATCCTTTAGCATATTGGAATATCGATTAAATCTAAATAAATATGACAGAAGGAATTAATATGGGGAGAAAGTCCCCTTGGACAAAAGAAGAGTACATTTCCTTGTACAAACAAGTTGATGCCTATGGTGCTAGACTTGCCGCACAACTTATGATTGAAGAAGGTGTAGACTCGGCAGCAGAGGCGAAAATGTCATATAGCCTCTACAAATGTCCAATAGTCTACCTATTCATTCACTATCACTATGGGAGACCAGAAGACCTTTTGAGCAATACAGACATCTCTCTCTATCTTACAATGTTTCTGCCTAATGTAAAGTACTTTGCCAGTGAAATGAAGAAGGCATACACATCGGGTCTGGTCTTTGTAAATGACACAAACTCAATGGGAGTTACTCTGGCAAAGATGTGCGACGAGATAATATACATTAATGAACATTTTTAAACGATACCAATTTAAACTATACTAAGATGCAAATTAATGCAAGTGGTCGTAATCAGATATATTACGAAAAAGCCTCAAAATACCTCCCCGTAAGATTGTCAACGACTTTTTTTGATGACATTGGCGAATGTATTTGTATCGTTGCCAATAGGGAAGATAACGGAATGGCAGATATTGTTGAAGACAAAGACTCAGAAGTGTTTATTACGCCTATGAACTCAGCCTTGTACAATGACATTAAAAACAGAGTATTGAATATGGAGTTTTGGACTCCAAATAAATGGTATAATACTATTGTCGGTCTCGCAGACGGAGTGGAAAGGAAAATACACTTGGATTGTGATGTATTTTAACCTTATTGAGCCATGAAGAATGTAATAGTAATTGTTTTCTGTGCTATTGTGTTTTCTGCTTGTGGTACCTCGCAAAAGAGCACGCAAGGAAGCGGCAATACCAGATGGCCGGATTTCCTCCGTGATTGGGCAGCAGATTATGAGATTAACGATGCTCAGCGATTGGCTATCATTGGCCAGATTGATACGTTATACAGGCTCGTTGAGGACAGCACGTCAGACAATGAACTACTCTGCTCTAAGTTGTGTCAGCTACAGAACACCATTAGCGATGTCATCCAGCATGATTCCTCGTTGGTGTTTCCATTGATGATGCGGGCTACGGCACGCAATCTCTACGGTATTATTTACAACAACCCATGGCTCCTTGAATTAGGCTGCAACTGTGAGGTGTTGGAATATCTTTTGATAGATTCGAAATGGTACACATCAAGCAGGAAGAATTATGATTTGATGTACACCACAGTTATGGGGCTTTCCTGGCAGGCACCAGACCGTTTTGCCAACATGGTTCTCACCAAGGAAGATGGCAACGAACTTTCGACGGCATTCCTGATTGTGTACAATTACGCCGATACCGTCATCGACAATCTTCAGGTATCGTTCACCGACAGTGAGGGAGCCATCATTGAGCAGCTGACGGAGAAAGATACGTATGCGGAAGTGTCCGATGCCGGCGTAAAGAGAATGATGTTGCCGCCATATCTGGTGATGAATGCATTGGCAAATGGAGGAACGCTTACAATATCGTACGATACCCCTCAAGGCACATTGGAAATGATAGGCTACCCTCATGTCCATTTCATGAAACAGATAAAGGAATGCCCTCGTTTAAAAGCGGTGTTAAACCAAGCATTGGAATAGAATAATAGGGCAACTGAGTATTACACCAGGCTCATTATTTACCCGCAATTAGGAGCATGGTTTTTCATTGGTATCGGTACATTATAGGAACGCTATTGGAACCATAGCGTTACCATATACCGAGGCAAAAGGGGAACAAGCGGATTGCAAAAGAGAAGAAAACTAATAGGCACATAAAGGACTATCGTACTGGCAGATTAAAGATAATAAGTAGCAGGCCGCCATGTTTCATGGCGGCCTGCTACTTATCTACTTAACTAATGTCTACTTATCTACTGACAGCTTAGCAGAGCTCGTGGATCACGAGGCCGGAGCGGAGCTTGGGCTCGAACCAGGTGGTCTTCGGGGGCATGATGTTGCCGGTGTCGGCAATGTCGATGATCTGCTTCATGCTGACGGGATAGAGGGCGAAGGCGACCTTCATCTCGCCGCTGTCGACGCGACGTTTCAGCTCGCCGAGGCCACGGATGCCGCCGACGAAGTCGATGCGCTTGTCGGTGCGGAGGTCCTTGATGCCGAGCACCTTGTCGAGGACGAGGTTGCTGAGGATGGTGACGTCGAGCACGCCGATGGGGTCGTTGTCGTTGTAGGTGCCGGGCTTGGCGGTCATCTTGTACCAGTGGCCGTCGAGGTACATGCTGTGCTCGTGCAGTTTGGCGGGCTTGTAGATGTCGGTGCCCATATCGGTGAGCTCGTAGCTCTCGCCGACGGCTTTGATGAACTGCTCCTTCGTGAGACCGTTGAGGTCCTTGACGACGCGGTTGTAGTCGATGACGTTGAGCTGGTTGTCGGGGAAGATGACGGTCATGAAGTAGTTGTACTCCTCCTTGCCGGTGTGGTGGGGGTTCTGCTCTTTCTTCTCCTGTCCCACGAGGGCGGCGGCGGCGCTGCGGTGGTGGCCGTCGGCGATGTACATGGCGGGCACTTTCTTGTCGAAGAGCTCGACGAGTTCGGCAATCATAGCCTTGTCGTCGATGACCCAGAAGCGGTGGCCGAAGCCGTCTTCCTTGGCGATGAAGTCGTAGATGGGCTTCTTGGCGGTGACCGAGGCGACGATTTCGTCGATGCGGGCCACGGCGGGATAGGCGAAGAAGACGGGCTCGACGTTGGCGTTGGTGATGCGGACGTGTTTCATGCGGTCCTCTTCCTTGTCCTTGCGGGTGAGCTCGTGTTTCTTGATCACTTTGTTGACGTAGTCCTCGCTGTAGGCGCAGGCCACGATGCCGTACTGCCATTTGGCGTTGGCATCGGTGGGGTTCATGCTCTGGGCGTAGATGTAGAGCTTCTCCTCCTCGTCCTTGACCAGCCAGCCGAGGTCTTTGAATTTGTTGTAGTTCTTGACCACCTGGAGGTACACTTCGGGCGAGTGCTCGTCGGTGCCGGCGGGGAGGTCGATCTCAGCCTTGGTGACATGCAGCAGGCTGTAGGGATTGCCCTCGCATTCCACGCGGGCTTCTTCGGAGTTCAGCACGTCGTAGGGACGCGAAGCCAGTTTCTCGACAATGTCCACCGGGGGACGAAATCCTTTGAAGGGTTTGATTATTGACATGTTGTTCTGCGTTTTATATGTTAATATTATTCAGAATGTTTCGTGTCTGTGGGGCCGTGCGGGGTCACCACATCTTCCGGCATTTGGGGCGGGTTTGCGTCTGTCGTCGGTGCCGACAGATACAACTCCGCCAATGCATTATCGTCGAATGTGATGCCTTTTTGGGCCGTCAATAGTGGCAACAAAGATACGAACTTTTCCTGACGTGGAGAAAATATTTTTTTTTGAGGCCGGAAAATGGCTGTCAGGCTTGGCTCGTGTGACGGATAATCTTGTTGTAGTGGCAGTTGATTGGCGATGTGCCGTCGCCGTGCCAGTTGTGCATGCCGTTGCCGAGACAGTCGTTGAAGGCTTTGCAATGGAGGCAGATGCCCTGACGGGCCCACTGGCGGTTGCGGAAGGGAGCGAAGCGCGTTTGCCACACCTCCCAGAGGCTGTCGCGGTAGATATTGCCTTGGGCGAAGCGTTGGCGGTCGATGTTGGGGCAGGCGCTGATGGTGCCGTCGATGAGAACGGAGGCGATGTTGATGCCGGCGTGGCAGAAATAGGGCGTCGGCCTGACCTTGCACTCGTAGGGGCCGAGGTAGCCTTCGCAACTGAAGGTGACCTTCATGTCGGAAGGGGAGGCTTGGGCGCGTTTGGCGGCGATGAAGTCCATCAGCTGCACAAACTGGGCATCGGTGAGGTGGAGCTCGGGCGAGGCGCAGGCGCGGCCGATGGGGATGATGGTGAAGATGCGCCACTGTCGCACGCCGAGGGCGGCAAGCTGGTCGTGGATTTGCTGCAGGTGGGGCAGGTTGCGCTGGTTGACGCAGGTGACGACGTCGAAGTTAAGTCGCGGCTGACGGGCCGCGATGCCGATGGCGTTCAAGGCACGGGAGTGGCAGCCCTCGCGGCCGCGCATCCAATCGTGGTCTTCTTCCAGCCCGTCGAGGCTGATGGTGAGGGCTCCGAGACCGGCCGACATGAGCCGTTGGTGCATAGCCTCGTCGTAGAGCCATCCGTTGCTGACGATGCTCCAGCCCACGCCGCGCTGGCGCAGGGCAAGGCCGATGTCCGGCAGGTCGGGCCGCAGCAGGGGTTCGCCGCCGGTGATCACCACGGTGAAAGGACGCGGCCGCTGGTCGGCGGGGATGGTGTCGAAAGCGCAGAGGAAGTCTTCGGCAGGCATATCCTTCTCGCCGCCCGATTCCTTGCAGTCGCTGCCGCAATGGCGGCAATGCAGGTTGCAGCGCGTGGTGCACTCCCAGAAGAGGTAGTTCAGTTCGTGCACGCGCGTCTCGTTGGCCCGGAAAAGGCGGAAAAGTGAGCGGGTGAGCAGGTTGGCCATTGCGTGACTACAGGGCCTTTTCCAGCAGGATTTCCACCGTGTCGTGGAGGGCCGGATTGACGATGGTGTCCTTGGGGATGTACACCGAGTCGTTGTCGACGAAAGAATAGCGGATCATGGTGCTGTCGCCCCACACGGTGACCATGCCCTCCCCAGTGGTGTAGTTGGTGACGCCATATACCAAATCGGTTACCTTGATGCCCCGAATCGGTTTGCCGGTTGCTTCATCCATCACGTGGAATTTCATGCAGTAGGGGAGAACGGCTTCATCGGTGCCATAGCAGGCTTGGAAGACAAACATGGCGGCGGTGAGCGAGAAGCCCTTGAGCACTTTTCTGATCCATTTCATACTGTTTGCGGTTGGAATTACTGTTTGCGGTTTTAATTCGACTGCAAAGATACGACCTTTCCGCGACATGGTGAAAAATAATTATACCTAATGGAATAAAAGTCGTATTTTTGCAGGCGATTTAAGTGGATAATAGCCATGTGTACGTACAATATAACTGTTGACGAAGATGCATTGCAAAAGCTGCACCCCTCGTTCAATCGTGAGTCTTTTGGCCGTTGGCTCCAGCATCATGTCGACTCTTTGGTGGAGGACATGATTGCCGACCAACATTCCGACTCGCCCTTATGTCGCACCGAGGAGGAGATGAAGGCAATTGTTGAGGAGCGTCTGCGTTATTTGGATGAAGACGATGCGACGCTTCTGTCAGGAGAACAGGTATTTGCTCAAATGCGTGCACGTTATGGCTTTAACGGATAAGTGGATTGAAGGCGCCCGACAGGACTTGAACTCGGGCTGGGATACGTGCTTGATGAGTTTGGTTTGCAGGCTGCCGAAAAGGCTTTCCGAAAGGTTGTGGAGACCATCGACATCCTCTTTCAATTTCCTCGTCTCGGCAAGCGTTTTGGCGATATAGTCTATCATGGGCAGCAAGTATATGTATTGAATATGAAACAGATTTCCATTATATATTGCCAGCGAGATGATCGTCTGCTTGTTATCGCCTTGTGGAATAATCGCCGTGATGATAAATCGTTGACAGCGTCAATTGAACCCAGACTTACAGATTGATAATGGTGATGCGGACTAAGTCCAAGACAACATATCATGTAGTATTGCAATCAGTTGCCATAAAACGGACGGGCCTGCTTTTGCAGGCCCGTCCGTTTTAAAGGATTCAGTCGTTTATCCCTCGTAGAAGGGCATCTTGACGGTGACGGCCTTGAGGAGTTTCTCGCGGATCTTGATGTAGATCTCGGTGCCGACCTTGGCGTATTCGGCCTTGATGAGGGCGGTGCCGATGTTCTTGCCGGTGCTGGGGCTGGGGCTACCCGAGCGGACTTCGCCGATCTTGTTGCCCTGGGCGTCGCAGACCTCGTAGCCGTTGCGGGCGATGCCGCGGTCCACCATCTCGAAGCCAGCCACTTTGCGCTTGAAGCCAGCGGCCTTCTGGGCGAGGAGAAGCTCCTTGTTGATGAAGTTGTTGTTCTCGGCTTTCAGCTTGACGATGAAAGCCAGCGGAGCCTCCAGCGGGCTGACGGTGTCGTCCATCTCGTGGCCGTAGAGGGCGAAGCCCTTCTCCAGACGCAGGGTGTCGCGGCAACCCAGACCGGCGGGCATGATGCCAAACTCCTTGCCAGCCTCGAACACGGCGTTCCACACCTCGATGGCTTTCTCACGCGGGATGTAGATTTCGCATCCGCCAGCGCCGGTGTAGCCGGTGGTGGAGAGGATGATGTCGGGGATGCCGGCGAAGGTGAGGATCTTGAAGGTGTAGTACTCCATGTCGACGATGTTCTCGTCGGTGAGTTTCTGCATGGCCTTGAGGGCGTTGGGTCCCTGCACGGCGAGCTGGGCCCACTGCTCGCTCTCGTTGACGAAGTCGCGGCCGAGCTCCATGCCCATTTTGTCGGCAATCTGGCTCATCCAGTTCCAGTCTTTGTCGATGTTGGCGGCGTTGGGCACCATGAAATATTCGTCGTCATGGACACGATAGACGAGCATATCGTCGACCACGCCACCCTGGCCGTTGGGCAGGCAGGTGTACTGCACCTTGCCGTCGAAGAGGTCCTCGACGTTGTTGGTGGTGACATACTGCATGAAGTGCTTGGCGATGGGGCCTTTGGCGCGGAACTCGCCCATGTGGCTCACGTCGAACACGCCCACGTTGTTGCGGACGTTGTTGTGTTCCTCGACAAGACCAGTGTACTGTATCGGCATGTTGTAGCCGGCGAACTCGGCCATCTTCGCGCCCAGCGCGATGTGCAAATCGGTGTAAGGGGTTGTTTTCATTATCTGATTGATTTATTAATTATTATGCATTGTTGTGTCGCCCCGTCGGGGCAACTATCAGTCTGCAAATATACACATTATTTGCCAATGGGCGGGCATTATTTTTCAAAAATCGTTTCGATTTTTTCCAACACCGCGTCAGGACTGATGTCGCGGAGGCATCGGTAGTCGCCGTAGCGGCAGCGACGGTTGCCGTAGGCCGAGCAGGGCTGGCAGCGACGACCCGAACTGACGGCCAGCTCGCGTGGCTGTCCGTAGCCGTAGAACCCGAAGTCGGGATGCGTGGCGCCCCAGATGCTCACCACCGGCACGCCAAGGGCCGAGGCAAAGTGCATGTTGGCCGAATCCATGCTCACCATCAGCTGCAGGTGCCCTATCACCTCCATCTCTTCGGCGAAGGAGTAGCGTCCGGCGGCAGAGGTGACGCCTTCGTGGCGTGCGGCCCATTGCTCGAGGGTAGGGGCCTCGCCCCGGCTGCCGAACAGCACCACCTGGTAGCCCCGTTCGCTCAGCATGGCCACCAGCTTTTCGCCCAGGTCCATGGGCCATATTTTGCCTTGGTGTTGCGCAAAGGGAGCGAAGCCGATCCGCCGCGATGCGTTGTGCAAGGGTGCTACCGTGTGGTTGTCGGGTGGGGGAGGGGTGAGGCCTAGACGGAGGAACACGTCGCCGTAGCGTTGGTGTTGTGGCCGCCGCGGACGCATGTCGAGGTGGTGCAGCATGAGCCATCGCGAGAGCTTGCCTTTGCGCAGAGTGCTGACTGTCAACGGGGTGTGGCGCACCAGTGCCTCGAGGCGCATCAGCCGCAGCGCGCGGTCGACGCGGTTCACATGGTGAAGGTTGGCCACAGCGTCGGCACCTGTCGACAGGAAGATCCGGCACAGGCTGCGGGCCGGTTGGCGCTTGTCGACGCCGAGGAAGTCCACGTTGGCCGGCATCTCGTCGAACAGCGGCGCCAGCATCGGCGGTGCCGCCATGGTGAAGCGCACGTCGGCGTTGGCCATGGCCCAGCGTCTGAGCACGGGCGCCGCGATGGCCGCGTCGCCCAGGGCCGACAGCCGTATGACAAGCACGTGTTTCACCATCGCAATGATTTTTTTTCTATTGCCGCTTGCCCGAGGCGTAGAGCATGGGGTTGAGCGAGGGGTCGTTGTACATTTTCATCTGGCGGTAGAGGCGCATGATGCAGCGTCCGGCCGTCAGGTCGCCCAGCAGCTGGTCGATGGCCGTGGTGAGGTCCTCGCGCTGCGCGAGCAGCGTGTCGAGCTTGGTCTGGCACTTGGCGCGGTGCGCCTCGTCTCCGCGGTTGGCTTCGATGCCGAAATGGTAGATTTTCAGCGCCAGAATCGACAGGCGGTCGATGGCCCATGCGGGCGTCTCCGTGTTGAGACGGGCGCCGGGCAGCGGCTTGACGGCTGAAAGTTGGGCCATATAGTGGTCGTCGATGCGCTCGACGAGGTCGGTGCGGTGCTGGTTGGAGCGGTCGATGCGGCGCTTCAGCTGCAACGCATACACGGGGTCCACGTCGTCGGGACGCACGAGGTCCTCCAAGTGCCATTGCACCGTGTCGACCCACGATTTCTCCCAAAGCAGGGCCTCGAAGGCGTGTGCGCCGTCGCCAGCGTAGGGATTGACAAGCGTTGCGTCGACAGAGTCTATTGTGTGATATTCAGCTACCTGCCGCTCGAAGAGGGCATAAAGATCCATTGCATTCATAATGCAAAGGTACGTTTTTTTGTTGATATGCCGCAAGAAATCTTCTCCCGGCCCCAGCTAGAGGCATGCCGTCGGAACGTTGCCGCACGGCGCATCCATCCGGTGCATCCAAGCAAGAAAGCCTTTCGGCCTCCCCATCGGTGACCGTCTGTCGGATGCTTGTTGTACGGCTGTTGTACGAACTTTTTTCGTACAACAGTCGTACATCAGGTGCCGATGCCGGGAGGCGATGCAAGGAGACCTAAAAAGGCGAGTGCGGCAAGGGATGGAGAGCCTTCGGAATACTTTTTTTTCAGCTGAAACAATAATTTGTCCGCTGATGAGTTATTCTATTTACTTATGGCAAACAATATCAAAACCCTCAACCCTGCGGGCCGCATCGCCGTCGACGGCGCATTGCTGGCTCTTGCATGTCTGATTCCTGCCGCGTCGCATGCGCTGGCGCTTCCATTGTATATGCTCAACCCCATGCTCGTGCTGCTGCTTGCCGGAGTGCTGCTGCACCATGACTGGCGCCATGCGCTGGTGCTGGCCGTGCTGCTGCCGGTGGTGAGTTGCTTGGTGGTGGGCATGCCCACTGCCGCCAAGGCCGTCTGCATGGTGGCCGAACTGGCCACGGTGGCCGTGATGTTCGGGTGGCTGCAGCGCAAATGGGTCGTGTGGCCTGCCGTGATGACGGCTATCGTCGCCGGCAAGGTGGTCTACTATCTGCTCAAAGCCGTGGTGCTGGCTCCCGCCGTGCTGGTGGGCACCGAATGGTGGATCCAGCTGGGCACGGTGGTGCTGTGGGGCGGACTGTTTGCATTGCTGTATAAAAAAGTTTAAGGTTTAAAGTTTAAGGTGAAGAACATTGCGGTTATACTCGCAGGGGGTACCGGCAGCCGTATGGGCTCGTCG
The DNA here is from genome assembly GCA_937886715.1 of uncultured Bacteroidales bacterium. GTDB lineage: Bacteria > Bacteroidota > Bacteroidia > Bacteroidales > P3 > Colimorpha. Next base: position 15,631 of record CAKZZD010000005.1, read on the forward strand.
GTGCCAAAGCAGTTTCTGCCCCTGGGCGGACGCACCGTTATCGAATTCGCTATTAATGCCTTCGACCAACACCCGGCCATCGACGAGGTGGCAGTGGTGGTGCATCCCGACTGGCGCAAGAGGATGGAGGAGATTGTGGCCCTTCGCCGCTGGCGGAAGTTGACGCGCGTGATCGACGGGGGTAGCGAACGCTACATGTCGAGTCTCAATGCCATCATGGCTTATATCGACGAGCCGGACGACACCAACCTGCTACTGCACGACGCAGCGCGGCCTTTGGTCTCGGCCAAGGTGGTGGACCGAGTGGTGGCCGCCCTCCGGCATCATGAGGCCGTGGGGGTGGCGGTGCCCAGCACCGACACGGTGTGGGAGGTGCATCCGGACATGAATGAAGAATTAAGTATCGAGAATGAGGAATTCATCATGCCGCGTTTTGTGGCGCGCATACCCGAGCGACGCCTCATGTGGCGGGCACAGACACCGCAGGCCTTCCGCCTGCCTCTGATCAGGGACGCCTACCAGCGTGCGCTGCAGGATCCGCAGTTCCGCGCCACCGACGACTGCAGCGTGGTGCACCGCTACATGCCTGGCGTGAAAATCCACGTCGTCGAAGGCGAAGAGCGGAATATGAAGCTGACGCGCAGCGAGGATATCGAAACTATGCTTTCTTTTTTGAACCCTTAGGAGTTCGCTGATGGGTGGTGAGGGGAATCATCTCACGCCACTCGATGGTGCTGTCTTTGGCCCGTTTCCAGTTCCAGTTGGGATTGGGTGTCATAAAGTCGGGTCCGTAGCGCAGCGCGCAGAGTTCTTCAGCATTGGCGGGGACATAGACTTCGATGGTTTCGAACGGCACCTTGCGGCGACCTTTGACGAAGGGCAGCTCGATGCGTCGCGGCATGCGCTGGTGCACTTTCATCCCCTCCTCCTGGATGAAATCGCAGAAGTAGGGCGATTTGTCGAAAGGAGGATAGAAGAAGAAGATGTCGATGTGGATGCCGGTGCGCAGATGCTCGAAGGTGAGTTCCTTGCCCAACCGGTCGTTGTCGATGCTGAAGGTATGGAGCACTCGGAATCCGGCGTCGGCCAACTCGTTGATCACTTCGGGACAGAAGTCGTCGATCCACATGCCGGTGTCGATGTCGAGGTCGTGCTTGATGAAGCCGTGTTCGCGTATTGCACCAAGCATCGAGCCTGCAAACATGACATAGGGGCGGTTGTGAGCATCCATGCAGTCGACAAATTCCTTCAGCACATCCAGGCGGTGCGCAACGAAATGTTCGCGGTATTTTTTCTGCTGGCGGTTGTAGTAGAGAAGGTCGTAGGGCTTCTGCAACAGGGTGCGCAGGGTCTTGTTTTGCGAAACGTAGGCGGCGGCTGTCTTGATAATGTCGTTTAGTGTCATGTTTGATTTCTTTATTTTGATAGGTAAGCCCTCAGCTGGGTGCTGCTGGTGCCGGTGGTGTAGGGGAAATAGACGATCTCCACGCCTTTGTCGGCAAAGATTTCTTCGTAGCGTAGGAAACGCTCGGTGCCTTTATAGTCGGAGCCGACAAAAAGGCGGTCGTATTTGACAATGCCTTTTAGGTAGACATCGCAGTCTTCACGTTCGGACTGGATGACTTGGTCCACATACTTGATGTTGCGGACGATATCCACACGTTCTTCGAAGGGTATGAACACCTCTTTGCCTTTGTGGGAGCCGTCTTTGTGGACGCCCACCACGAGATAGTCGCACAGCTGCTTGGCGCGGCGGATGATGTTCAGGTGGCCGATGTGGAAGAGGTCGAAGGTGCCGCTCATGTAGCCGATTTTCACCTGGGGTTTGAGATTCATGCGTCCGCAGTCGGTCTTGTACTGGTAGCTGTTCATGCCAAACTGGTGGGCATCGGTCTGGTAGCGATTGATGACGCCCGCAAAGGTGTCGTCGAAGTGGGGGATGAACAGCGTCTCGTGCTGCAGCATGCGCGTGACAATTTCTTTTGCCAGCGGGATGGTGGCGTCGAGGTCGTTGTCGCCCCCATTGAAGCGGGTGCCCTTGATGCTGCCTGGGCTGACGTTGAGAATCCGGTTGGGACAGCCGGAGGCTTCGAGTTCGATGTTCAGGCTTTCGGTGAAGCGGCACACGGCTGCCTTGGTGGCGGCGTAGAGGGCGAAGAGTGGCGACGACACCAAGCCTGCGATGCTTCCCATCACGGCGCAGTGAAAGGGCTCCTGGCTTTTGAACCTGGGATAGAAATGGTGGATGGCTTTGAGCACCGTGGTGGTGTTGACGGCCAGGCTGTTGTCGATTTCGGGCGAGGAGATGGTTTCGAAAGGAGCCACCCGGCCGAAACCGGCGGTGATGACCAGGGTGTCGATGTCGTTGCATTCGTCGAGGAAACTGTAGTCGGTGCAAACAAGGTTCACCTGTAGGAATCTGGCATCGGGCAGCGTTGGGGCGCATCGGTCGGCGATGGTGATGTCGTAGCCATTGTCGTGCAGCACAGTGGCGATGGCCAGGCCGATGCCGTTGCTGCCTCCTATGATGAGTGCTTTTTTGTTCATTGTTGGTTGTTGTTTTTCAGCAGTCCCCGCGTGACGTTGCGGCGGAAGGCTACCAGTTTGTTGCCTTTGTTGAATTGCCCTTTCAGGGCGAAACCTAGCCACAGCACCAGGGTGCCGCCCCATTTGACGGCTTCTTTGAAGAGACGGTTGAGGTATTTGCCCCGTCCGATCTGAAGGGTGCGGAGCCGCTCGCTGACGCCGATGCCGTGGGTGAGGCGGTCGAAGTAGTCCTGCGTCAGCTTGCGCGGGGGAATGAGATGGTAGAGGATGGCAGTGGGGAGGTAGTAGAAGCGCATGCCGCGCGAGGTCATCTTGTCGAACAGATCTTTCTCTTCGGCACCGATGAGGCTGTTGCCCTTGCGGCCAAGTTCGACGTTGAACAGGCCCACCTCGTCGAAGACGCTTTTGCGGTAGGCCGCGTTGCCGCCACCCGGGAAGGCACCTTGCGGGAATTCCCTCTCGTGGGTGCCGAGGTTCAGTTCGCCGGTGATCAACTGCCGTGTGTAGTGGCTCATCCAGCTGGGTTCTTCACAGCCGTCGTATCGGGGAGTGATCGGGCCACCGGCAGCCACCGCCTGACTGTTCTTGCCGAAGAAGTCGGCGTAGGTCTTCAGGTATTCGGGGTTGACCAGCGCGTCGTCGTCCACATAGACCAGGATGTCGCCCTTTGACTCGACGATGCCGCGGTTGCGGGCGTGGGACAGGCCCTGTTCGCGCTCGAGGCAGTAGCGCAGCTGTATGTCGGGATGGTCGGCGGCAAAGCGTTCACAGACGTGATGCGTGCCGTCGGTGCTGTTGTTGTCGACGAGCACAATCTCATAGTCGGCCGGGGGCAGGGTGCCCTCGGCGATGCTCTGTAGGACGTTGTAGAGATATCGTTCGCGATTATATGTGCAGAGGATTACGCTCAGCATTTGCCGTCCTTTCTTTTGCGGTAGTAGAGCACGATGGCGCCTGCGGCAAGGATCACCAGCACAATCGAGCTGATGAGGCAGACGGTGTCCATCCGGTGGAACATCGGGGCTTCGTTCTTGAATTCGATAACGTGGTCGCCGGCGGGGATGATCATGGCACGGAGGATGTAGTTGGCTCGGATGTATTCGGCAGGTTTGCCATCGATATAGGCGCGCCAGTCGGGTTCGTAGTATATCTCGCTGAAGACGGCCAGTTGATCGTCGCTGGAGTGCGACTTGTAGGTGAGGTGGTCGGGGTTGTAGACAGCCTGATGCACCATCTCGATGCGGTCGGTGCTGTCGATTGCGCCCTCCTTTTCAGGCAGGTTGAACTCCTCAGTGTTGACGATGGCGGTGGTGGCGGGATTGAAGTCGTTGAGAGCCAGGATTTCCTCGTTGGCATTCTGCACCGCTTTGACATCGTTGACAAACCAGGCGTTGCCCAGTGCCTCGGGGTTGCGCTGCACCTGGCCGCCCTGCATCACCACATAGCGGGCGTTGAGCATGTTGAGCACCTGCATGTTGATGTGGCGTGAGAGGTAGAAGTCGATGATGTCCTGGTAGCGGCGCATCTTCACGGCGCTGTAGCCGCCGATCTGGTGGTGGAAGGCGGCGGGTTTGCTGTCGTTGAAGGTGTTGGTGGCCAGATTGAGCACACGGTAGTCTTGGTCGCCGAATTGCGACGCTAGCTGGTCGATGTCGTAGTCCCATTGGTCGGGGCGCAGCTTCAGTTGCTGCTCGCTGACGTAGCTTTTCTCGTTCAGGTAGCGACGGTCAACGCCCCAGAGGTCGATCACCGTCAGCACCGTCAGCAGCAGGGCGAATACCGTGGCGGCGTGTTTGCCTTTGCCCAGCTTGTTGACGAAGAGCCACAGGGCGGCAAATGCCAGTGCCACGAACAATATCGAGCGCCAGGTGTCGCTGACGAACAGCGCCTTGCGGTCCTGGATGAAGATGTCCTGTATCAAGGCCCACTGCTGGCCGTATTGGGGAGCCATCTGGGCATCGGCCGAGCCGCTGTAGCTCAGCGAGCCGCTGACCAGCAGGCCTGCCAGCAGCGTCAATGCGGTGACGCCGCCCGAGATGTAGAGGGCTATGTTTTTGCGTTTCTGCGGCACGTCATTCGAGAACAGCTCCTTCAGTCCCAAAGCGCCGAGCATCACCATCGCCACATTGGCCAGGATGAGGCTCATGCTGGGTGTGCGGAATTTGTTGTACAGCGGCAGGTGGTTGAACAACCACTCGTTGAACGGCATGAAGTTGCGGCCCCACGACATCAGGATGGCCACCACCGTTGCTGCCAGCAGCCACCAGCGTTCGGGCCCTTTCACCAGAAGCAGGCCGAGCAGGAAGAGAAACACCACGATGGCGCCGAAGTACACGGGGCCCGACGTGAAGGGCTGGTCGCCCCAGTAGAGGGGAGCCTGCTGCTGGCGGAAGTTCTTGTAGCATGCACTCTCTTCGTCCACCGGTTCGGCGCTGCCGCCGCCCATGGCGCCAGGCACCAGCAGGGTGTAGGTCTCGCCCACGCCATAGCTCCAGCTGAAGGCATAGTCGATGTCCAGGCCGCTCTGCTTGCCGCTGATGCTGCCGGGTTCACTGTCGTGGTAAAGGTCTTCCGGTGTCACCGTCACCGCTGCACCTCCGCGCATGGTCTGTTCGGAATATTCCAGGCTCACCATCAGCGAACGTGCGTTGCAGGCGAAGGCCAGCACGCAGCCCACCAGCAGCAGCCCCAGCCCTTTGAGGAACTGCGGAATGAAACGGTCCTTGATGGCATAGATGGCGTAGGTCAGGCCCAATGCCACGGCACCTATGATGGTGTAGAAGGTGATCTGTATATGGTTGCACAGCAGCTGAAGTCCCAGAGCCACCGTGAACAGCAGCCCTCCCCACAGCCAGTCGCTGCTTTTGCGGCAGCCCTCTTTGGGTTTGCGCAGGCACAGCACCATGCCCGACAGGATCGGAGCCACCATAGCCATCGCCCATGCTTTGGTGATGTGGCCCGCCTCCACGATGATGATGTTGTAGCTGCCCAAGCCGAAGGCCAGGGCACCCAGCAGCGCCACCCATGGCGAGCAGCCCAGCACCAGCATGGCCACATAGAAGCCCAGCAGGTAGAAGAACAGCACGCCTGCGCTGCGCTCCAGGTCCAGAAACTCGAGGGTGGCCACATTCTTGATGGGCGTCAGCACACTCTTCACCGGCGGGTTGCCGCCCACCTGGTAGGCCGGCATGCCGCTGAACATGGCGCTGTTCCAGTGGGCATATTCGCCCGTACGCTCGTGGAAGTCTTTCGTCTCTTTGACCATCGCTTCATACGACTGGATATCTCCCTGGCGGATTTTCATGCCCTGCAAGGCCGGCATGAAATACACCATCGCTATGGCCAGCATCGCGGCCACCAGTCCGATATGGATCCATACGTTCTTCTTCATAATGATTCTTTGCTGCGTTCTAAGTCTATAGATTATTGTTTTTTGGTTTCTTGATTCTTCTGCACCGTCGGGTACTCCACCCTCACATGGTAGATGCTCATCATCTTGTTTTTCAGGAACTGGCGTATTTTGGCCAGCTCGCCGTACGAAAGCGGGCAGTTGTCCAGCTGGTGCTCGTTGATCTTGCCGTCGATCAGGCGGTCGATCAGCGCGTCGGTGTTCTCCTTCGTGTGCTGTTTAAGGCTGCGGCAGGCCGCCTCCACCGAGTCGACGATCATCACCACGGCCGTTTCGCGGCTGTAGGGGCGCGGTCCGGGATAGCGGAACACCGTCATGTCGAATCCCCCGTCGGGATGGCGCTCCAGCTCTTTGGCATAGAAGTATCCCGTGTAGGTGGTGCCGTGGTGCGTGCGGATGAAATCCTGCACCTCCGACGGCAGGTGGTATTTGCGCGCCAGCTCCAGACCGTCGGTCACGTGCGACGTGATGATTCTCGCGCTCTCCGTGTAGTCCAGCTCATTGTGCGGGTTGAAGTCGGAAGTCTGGTTCTCGGTGAAGTAGATCGGGTTGGTGGTCTTGCCGATGTCGTGATACAGCGCCCCCACGCGGGCCAGCAGCGCGTCGCCGCCCAGCTCGCTCACCAGATCTTCCACGATGTTGGCCACCTGCATCGAGTGCTGGAATGTGCCCGGCGCCCGGCGGCTCAGTTCGCGCAGCGCAGGCGTATTGGTGCTGCTCAGCTCCAGCAGCGTCAGGTTGGTGGTGATGCCGAACAGCTTTTCGAACAGGTAGATCAGCGGGTAGGCCAGCAGCGTCAGGATGGCGTTCAGGAAGAAAATCAGGTATTTGTCGGCGTCGATGGCCAGCAGGTTGGTGTCCTGGCTCAGCACGCCGGCGGTGTAGATGAACGAATAGCTGAGGAAGATCACTCCCGACAGCACAAAGAACTGGCTCCTCCGCTCCAGGTTGCGCACAGCGATGATGCTCATCATGCCCGTCACCAGCTGGTAGAAGATGAATTCGAACGAGTTGGGCACCAGGTTGGCCAGGATGATCACCGCCGTCAGATGGATGTACAGCGCCACGCGCATGTCGAAGAACACCCTCATCAGGATCGGTATGATGCACAATGGCACCAGCAGCACCCAGTCGGCGTTCACCCTCACCATCAGCGCTTCCAGCGCCGACATCAGCACGATCAGGATCAGCACAAACAGCACCTTGCGGTTGTCGTTCAATATGCTGTGCCGTGTGTTTTTCAGAAACACGTACAGGGCCACGAAGGCGATCAACGCCAGCAGCCATTGTCCCAGCATCTGTCCCCACAGGCTGTAGTGGTCCGAGAATCTCCGGTCGTTTTCCTCCTCCAGACTAGCTATTATCTGGGCTTTTTCCTCGCTCACCTCTTCGCCTTTGCTGATGATGTGGTCGCCCGCCATCACCAACCGGCTGCTGATGCTGATTTGCGACAGGCGCGAGTCGAGCTCCAGCGCCGTGCGGTTGCGGTCGAGCGCCAGGTTCGCCACCAGCACGCTGTCGCGCAGCAGCGGCGATGCGATTTCTGCCATCGTGATGTATTCTTTCGCGCGGTGTTCGCTGCCCACGTTGCCGTCGATCAGCACAATCGGGCTCATGCTCACGTCGCGGCCGTCGTCGGGGGTCTCCAGCAGGCCTATGCGATAGATGCTGTCCACCGTGCGCCGCATCGCCTGCGAGGCCATCTCGGGGTGGCGGCGCGACAGCTCGTGCAGGCGTCCGATGGCCACATTCCGCGCTGTGCTGTCCACGTGGTAGTACAAGATGGCTTTCTGCCGTTCCACCTCCTGCTCCATCTTCACCTCGTCCGACGATTTTTTCACGTCGAAATCAAACGGCGCCACCAGGTCCTGGCCGCGCCACACGGCGCCCACCTTGTAGTCGTAGTGCTCGCCGTGGTGCGTGTGCGGAAACAGCACCACAATCAGCGCCGCCGTCACCAGCATCAGCAACATTCTGTAAATCAGCGATAAATTACGTATTGTCCCTGATAATAAACGGTTCATATTCCTTATAAAAAACATTGCAAAAATACGAAAGTTGCCAAAAGTGGCAAAATATTTTTCCCAACACCTCCCGCTCCACCCCCTGTCCATCCTCCCCTTTGTCACCATTCCCCCTCCTGCTGATGAACGACTGATGTACAACACCCCTTCCTCATTCGGCTTCCGCCACCCCCGGCGGGGCTTTCCGCCATGTCGTGCAGCACGGCGTTGTGCGGCGGGAAAAACAGCCCCTCGGCCAGGCAAAATAAAAAAAAGTTGTCGGCGTATGAATTATTTTGTGTATTTTTGCACCCTGTTAAATATGCATATCACGATGAAAAAATCTCTCCTCATTTTGGCCGCTGCCTTGCTCCTGACCTCGGTCAGCGCCATCGCCCAGAACAAGATCGACAGCCAGGGCCGCCGCCAAGGCCATTGGGTCCGGACCGACAAGGACGGGTCGAAAATATACGAGGGTGAGTTTGCCGACGGCCTCGAAACCGGCACCTTCACCTATTATTATCGCAACGGCAACGTCCGCATCCGCAACAACTACGTCGTCCCAGGCAAGCGCTGCATGCACGAGGCCTACGACGAGCAGGGCCACCTGATCGCCCGCGGCGAATACAACCAGAAGAACCGCGATGGCCTCTGGCGCTTCTACGCCGAGGACGGCCGGCTGGTGAAGGAGGCCCACTACGCCATGGGCGTCAAGCATGGTCTCCATGTTGTCTACAACCGCGAGGGCGACACCGCCGAGGTGGCCAACTGGAGCAACAACCACCGCCACGGACGCTGGTGGAAACGCATCGGCCGCGACGGCTATATCACCGGTGTCTATGTCAACGGTGGCCTTGAGGGTCGTCTGGTGGAATACAACGACGCTCAGGAGCTGATCCGCGAAGGGTTCTACAAGGACGGCTTCAAGCATGGCAGCTACCGCTATTTCGAGCACGGACAGATGACCATCAACGAAACCTGGAACCACGGCATGCTGGCCGACCGCGAAGTGCGCCTGCTGCTGCCCGAGGAACGCTTTGTTTCCATCCACAGCATGGCCTGTCTGGCCCCGCAGGGCAAAGCCAAAGTGGTCATCTATCTGAAAGACGGCACCAAGCTGGTGACGCATGAAAGCTCCGAGGTAGTCTACGACCGCCTGGGTAACGAATATTTCGCCTTTGCCAACCGCAAGGGTCGTGTGCTGGTGGCGCAGGAGTGCGTGCAGGGCATGGGCAAGGACCGCGAAGGCCGCGAGATACTGCTGCTCGACCCCCAGCCCGATTTTGACATCTTCCTTGACGAGGATGGCGTCAAGATGGTGCGCAGCGCACAGTATCGCGACAACTCGCCCCTCGACGAGTTCCGCCCTTCCAAAGACTGATTCATCGGCCACAGAAAAAAAAGACGCGGGGCCCTGCTAAAGGACCCCGCATCTTCCATTAAACACTTGTACAAAAACCAATTATTACGAGTAATGCATTGTTGCCTTACATGCTCATTTTCATTGCGATGAAACAAATTCTTTGGCCTAACGACGCTGCAAAGATAAGACTATTTTCGAAACTGACAAAATTTATTTGATTTTTTGATGACTATCGCCGCCCATACGCTCGGATGCAAACTGAACTATGCCGAGACTTCCGACCTGCTGCGCCGCCTGGCGGCAGCCGGCCACACGATTGTGCCTTTTGACCAGGTGGCCGACCTCTATATCGTCAACACCTGCACCGTGACGGCTGTGGCGGAAAAGAAATGCCGCAACGCCATCCACCAGGCCGTTGCCAACAACCCTCACGCGCAGGTGGTGGTGATCGGCTGTTTTGTGCAGAACGATGCCCGGGCGGTGGCCTCCATTCCAGGCGTCACCATGGTGCTCGGCAACGACCGCAAGCATCTCCTGCCCGGGATGATCGGGCCGAACGGCCTTGAGGACATTGCCACCGAGGCACCCTCGTCCGACATGCCATTCAGCCCGGCCTATTCTTCGGGCGACCGCACGCGCACCTTTTTCAAGATACAGGATGGCTGCGACTATTTCTGCACCTATTGCGCCATCCCCTATGCCCGCGGCCGTTCGCGCAGCGCCACGATCGAGGAGACCCTCTGTATGGCCCGCCGCATTGCCGACAGCGGCGCGCGCGAGGTGGTGCTGACAGGAGTCAACACGGGCACCTTCGGCCAGCAGCACGGCGAAACGCTCATCGGCCTGCTTCGCCGTCTGGACGGCATCGAAGGCGTGCTGCGCTATCGCATCTCCAGCATCGAACCCAACCTCATCACCGACGAGATGGTCGACTTTGTGGCCTCGTCGCGCGCCTTCCTGCCCCATTTCCATATCCCCCTTCAGGCTGGCAGCGACAAGGTGCTCGCCATGATGCACCGCCGCTACGACACCGCCCTCTACCGCCGCAAGTTGGAGTATATCAAGCATCGCATGCCTGACGCCTGCATCGCCGCCGACGTGATGGCCGGCTTCAACGGCGAGGACGAGCAGGAATTCGCCAAGGTGCTGGATTTCATTGGCAGCTTGCCGATATCATATCTGCACGTGTTCACCTACAGCGACCGTCCCGGCACTGCTGCCCAGCGCCTCGGCGAGCGTATCCCGGTGCAGGTGCGCCACGAGCATACCCGCAGGCTGTTGGAGCTGTCGGCCCGCAAACATTCCGATTTCATCGCCTCGCAGATGGGGCGCCGGCGTCCCGTGCTGTGGGAGTCGTCGCATCACAACGGATCAATGCAGGGTTGGACCGACAACTATATCCGTGTGTCGGCACCCTATGATGCAGCATGTGTCAATACGGTGGAGGATGTGACCCTCACTCCGGAGGTGATTGTCGCCGACTGAGCGGATTATCTGCACAGGGTGTAGAATGCAATCGATGCGGCGGCTGCCACGTTGAGCGAATCAACCCCCCTCTGCATGGGTATGCGGACCACGTAGTCGCATTGTGCCAATGTGGCGTCGCTCAAGCCGTTGCCTTCAGTGCCCATGACGATGGCCAGCCGTTCGCTGGCGGCCAGCGCGGGATCGTCAAGGGTGGTGGCCCGTTCGTTCAGCGCCAGTGCCGCCAGCTTGAAACCTTCGTCGTGCAGCTGTCGGTAGCTTTCCAGATAGGTCCACGGCAGTTGAAACACGGTGCCCATGCTGACGCGGCAGGCGCGGCGGTTCAGCGGGTCGCAGCATGTGGGCGTCAGCAACACCGCCTCGATGCCGAGGGCGGCGGCAGCGCGGAAGATGGCTCCGGTATTGGTGCTGTTGACCACGTTGTCCATTACTGCCACGCGTTTTGTCCCGCGGCACACCTCCGTTACCGACGGCAGCACCGGACGCCGCATCGCGCACAGGATGCCACGCGAAAGCTCGTAGCCTGTCAGCTGCGCCAGCACCTCGCGTTCGGCGGTGTACACTGGCACGTCGGCCAGTCCTTCGGCCAGCGGAAGCACCTGGCTCTCCACAAACTTGGCTTCGCTCAAAAACGACACCGGCGCGTAGCCTGCAGCTATCGCCACCCGGATCACCTTCAGGCTTTCTGCAATGAACAGCCCTTGGTCGGGATGCAGACGGTTGCGCAGTTGCGCCTCGGTGAGGTGCGAGTAGGGTGCCAGTTCGGGCACGGACAGGTCGGTGACGGTGATCAGTTTCATGGTTGCAAAAGTACGACTATTTCCCAAAACATGAAATACTTCTCTATATGTATCGCGAGCGATATATAATTGTTAAATTGTGTAAGTGATTGAAAAAATAAATGTTAAAATTTAACAAAAATGTTTGTGTGTATGAAAAATGTCGTATATTTGCATCGTAAACGATATAATTCAATAAACCAATAAACAATTATCATTATGGATTTTACGACAACATTGCAGGTTTCACAGATGATTGTGAACGAACTCACCACTGGCGCCTATGTGCACAAAATGCAGGGTCTTCTTTTCAAGTCGCAGGGCTTTGAAAAGCTCGGTCAGAAATATCTCGACCACTACACCGAGGAGATGGAATGGGTGGAGAAATATGCCAACCGAATGATGGATCTCGGTTGCGTGCCCGAGGTGAATATCGCCAAGCAGGGCAAACTCATCGAGGATCCGAAGGCTTATGTCGAGGCCGATCTCAAGATCCAGCGCGAAGGTGTGGAGAACCTCTACAAGATGATGCCTTCGCTGGCCTGCGACCCCACCACCTACGACATCACCAAGGCCTACCTCGCCGACGAGGAAGAGGACATGTATTGGAGCGAGGAACAGCTCGACATGATCGGCAAGATCGGCATCCAGAACTGGCTCGTCAAACAAATGTAAAAGGAGGAAAGCACTATGGCAACAATCTACGATTTCAAAGGCATCGCCAGCAACGGCAAAGAGATTGATTTCAAGGACTTAGAGGGCAAGGTGCTCCTCATCGTCAACACTGCCAGCAAATGCGGTTTCACCCCCCAGTTCGACGGCCTGGAGAAGCTCAACGAGAAGTATCGCGACCGCGGCCTGGTGTGCATCGGATTCCCCTGCAACCAGTTCGCCAGCCAGGATCCCGGCACTGACAGCGAGATTGAAGACTTCTGCCGCCTCAACTACGGCGTGACCTTTCAGATCATGAAAAAAATCGACGTCAACGGCCCCGAGGCCCATCCGCTGTTCGAGTACCTTAAAGCCCAAGCCCCCGACGAGGAGTACAAGGGCCTGAAAGCCAAAGCTGCCGCCACGATGTTCAAGACCATCAGCAAGAGCGTGGAGAAGCCGAGCGACATCAAATGGAATTTCACCAAGTTCCTCATCTCGCGCGACGGCACCCAGGTGAAGCGTTTCGCCCCGACCACCGAGCCCGCCGACATCGAGAAGGCTATCGAAGAAATGCTTTGATATGCACCCGCAACTGAAACTCGACCGGCAGCTCTGCTTCCGGCTCTACACCGCCTCGCGGCTCATGACGCAGGCCTACAGGCCTTTGCTTGAGCCGCTGGGCTTGACCTATCCGCAGTATCTGGTGATGATGGCCCTGTGGGAACAGGACCACCAGCTGGTGGGCGACCTGTGCCGTAAGCTGGTGCTCGACACCAACACGGTCACCCCGCTGCTGAAGCGTATGGAGGCAGGCGGCCTGATCGTCCGCACACACGGCGTCGTCGACGGCCGGCAGACCCTCGTCAGCCTGTCGCGCAAGGGCCGCCAGCTCGAAGATCAGGCCAAGGAGGTTCCGGCCTGCATGGTGAAATCGATGGATCCCGCTCCAATGGATGCCGCACAAGCTGCCGACTTGGCCGTGGCGCTGGACCGCATAATTGATGTATTGAAGAAAAACCTATGAAAGATCTGGCCCAATTCATGACCGACAATCTGCGCGAACTGGTGCAGACGGCCTACCGCGGCGTGCTCGGCAATCCCCGTGAGGCGCGCTTCGCTCTGAGTCTGCAGCGCACCATGGCACGTGGCGCCAAACGCCGTGCCGCTGTCAAGAAGAACGAAGGCTTGGAGGTGCCTCCGTTTCTGATTTGCAGCATCGCCACCACCTGCAACCTCAGCTGCAAGGGCTGCTATGCACGCTCCAACGGCATCGCCGGCGACACGCCCACACGCGACACGCTGACGGCCGACCAATGGCATTCTCTCTTCGAAGAGGCCGCCGACTTGGGCTTCAGCGTGGCGCTGCTGGCCGGAGGCGAACCCCTGACGCGG
>CAKZZD010000006.1 GCA_937886715.1 uncultured Bacteroidales bacterium
TCGAATACACCAACCAGGTGATTTACCTCAAAGACGAGGAAATAGCCGTCATGGACCGCAGCGGACGCCTCGAAATCACCAACCTCAGCAACGTCAAGCAGACCCCTGAGATGCACACCCTCCAGATGAACCTCGACGAACTGGAAAAAGGCGGCTTCCCCCACTTCATGCTCAAAGAAATCTGGGAGCAGCCCAACGCCATGCGCACCTGCCTCCGCGGACGACTGAGCATCCAGGACCGCGACGTGCTGCTGAGCGGCATCGTCGACCACCGCGACAAGTTCATCAAAGCCCGCCGCATCATCATCTGCGCCTGCGGCACCTCCTGGCACTCGGCCCTGATCGGAAAATACTTCATCGAAGAAGCCGCCCAGATCCCCGTCGAGGTGGAATATGCCTCCGAATTCCGCTACCGCAACCCCGTCATCTTCCCCGACGACGTGGTGATCGCCGTCAGCCAAAGCGGTGAAACCGCCGACACCCTCGCAGCCATCCAGCTCGCCGAACAGAAAGGCGCCTTCCTCTACGGCATCTGCAACGTCATCGGCTCCTCCATCGCACGCGCCACCCACAGCGGCACCTACCTCCATGTCGGACCCGAAATCGGCGTGGCTTCAACAAAAGCCTTCACCGGCCAGGTCATCACCCTCTGCCTGCTCGGTCTGGCCATCGCCAAAGAAAAGAAAACCCTCAGCGACCAAACCTTCCACATGCTTGTCGACGAACTCGAACAGATCCCCGACAAGATGCAGTGGACCCTCGAACACAACAAGAACATCGACCAGTTTGCCCAGATGTTCACCTACTGCCGCAACTTCCTCTACCTCGGCCGCGGCTACAACTATCCCGTCGCCCTTGAAGGCGCCCTGAAACTGAAAGAGATATCCTACATCCACGCCGAAGGCTACCCCGCCGCCGAAATGAAACACGGCCCCATCGCCCTCGTCGACGAAGAAATGCCCGTGGTGGTCATCGCCCCGAAACGCGGCATGTACGACAAAATCGTCAGCAACATTCAGGAAATCAAGTCCCGCAAAGGCAAAATCATCAGCGTGGTCACCGAAGGCGACACCATCGTCAAAAACATGAGCGACTACCACTTCGTGATTCCCGACACGCGCGATTGCTTCGTCCCCCTGCTGGCCGTCATCCCCCTCCAGCTGCTCTCCTACTACGTGGCCACCGCCAAAGGCCGCAACGTCGACCAGCCCCGCAACCTGGCCAAGAGCGTCACCGTGGAGTGACCTTCCGGAATCCGCAACCATAAAAAGCATCCACCATACGCGGATGCTTTTTTTTTCTCCACTCCCTCTGCCTGCTCCGCCACACCCGGCAACCGGCCGTCAGGCAGCCTGATCGCTCAAATGGCGGCAATGACGTCGGCGATCTCCTCGGTGAAGGCCGTGAAGCGGGGCAAGTCCCCGATGTAAAGCTCGGTGTTGTCGCAGTTGAAACGGACAAGCGTGGTGCTGGGGAAGCGCTGCGCCATCTGCTCGAAAGGAAAACGGATGATGCCGGGAGTATTGTAGCCGATGCCGAATTCCAGCAGCAACAGTCTGTCCTGCGATGCCCGCTGCACAAAGTCGGTGTATCGGTCCGCCTGCCGGTGCCATTGTTCGTCCTCGACGAAGGTGTCGTCCACACGCAGGTTGAGGGCTGCGGGGCGGCCGTCCTCGGTTAGGGGGATCATGTGGGAGGGAATGCGGCAGTCGTCAATCAGCGGCAGCACCTGCTCCACCCAGCGGCGGTTGCTCCATGTCGTCGGGGGCTTGCCGTCGGCGGGCTGGAAGCGGCTGTAGTCGCCCTGCGTGGCGAAGATGTTCTCTTTCGGGAAATCAGCGAGATGAAACTGTCCGTCGACGTTGGTCGTCACCACAAAAGCATCTGGAAAGAGCTGCCGCAGCTGCTTGTAGAGCGGCAGCGCCCCCGTGCGGTAGCGGCAGAACCAGATGTGTTTGGCCCAATGCGCCCAGTATTCCTCGGCCGTGGGATAGCGGCAGAAGCCGGCCGAATAGAGGTCGGTGTGGCCGTATTTCTTGATGTCGTCGGCGAACTCGCGGCGGAAGTCATCGCCGGCATAGTCCAATCCGGCGGCGGTGGAGAGACCGCTGCCGGCTCCGATGACGATGTGGTCGGCCTCCTGTATGGCCTGGCGCAGAAAGTCAATGCGCTCCGAGAAGCTCGCGGTAGATGTCATAGTCGATGTCTTTGAAAACGTTGAATATCACTTGTATCGGCGCATCCTTGCACGCCTCGACGGCGATCTCGGCGGCGCGGCGGTTGGGGAAGTGGAACTCGCCCGTGGAGATGCAGCAGAAGGCTATCGAGCGGCATCCTTTGTCCACCGCCTGGCGCAGGCATGTGCAGTAGCATTCAGCCAGTTGCCGTTCCTGCTCACGCGTGGGGATGCCGGTGGCGATGATGGGGCCCACGGTGTGGAACACCCACCGGGAGGGTAGGTTGAAGGCGGGAGTGACGATGGCGTCACCGGTGGCGATCTCACCGCCGCGAAGCGTGTCGTTGCAGGCTCGACGCAGCTGCAGGCCGGCCGCCGAATGAATGGCGTTGTCGATGCAGGCGTGCAGCGGATGCCAACAACCCAGACCGCGACAGTTGGCGGCGTTGACGATGGCATCGGCCTTGAGCCGCGTGATGTCGCCCTGCCAGAGGCCTTGTCCTATTTCCACCACACCCTTCTCGGCCAGCTGCGCCTGCAACTCAGCATCCTGCGCACGGAGGAACTCCTCGCTCAACGGCTGCGGCTCCCAGATGTTCATCAGCGCACGCAGCATCTGACGTTTGTCGTGCATGCCTTCGGGGATGTCAGCCTGCACATGGTTCTGCTCCAACAGGTAGCGGATGCAGAAGTCCAGATTTTCAATTCTGTCCATGGTAGTGCTCACGGTCCGTGACGATGTCATGAAGGTTCTGGTAGGCCCAGTCTACCAGCTGCCGCAGCACCGGCAGAAAGCTCCGCCCACGTTCGGTGAGGGCATATTCCACCCGTGGCGGCATCTCGGCGTAGACAGTACGGCTCACCAGTCCGTCGGCCTCCAAGCCACGAAGGGTCTGCGTGAGCATCTTCTGCGAGCAGTCGGGATTCTTCTGCTCGATATCGCGAAAACGCATTGGCACTTCGCTGCCGCCTAATGTATAGAGCACAGCCAGCGTCCACTTGCCTCCGATGCGCGCCAGCACGTTGCGGATGGGACACTCCGGGAAAATTGGGTCTTGTATAAAATCTTTGCTCATCGCATTCTGATCATTTCGGTATTCTATTTCATAAAGCGCGCACCGACAAAGCCCTCCTGCTCCACACCTGTCGTCAGGTCAAACATCTGGTGTATCGGCGGCGTGGGGCGCAGGTCGTAGTAGTCCATCCGCTCGACAGGGAGTTTGAAATACACCATCGTGTCGTAGCTCGGATAGAGACGGCGCAGCACCTCGTTGTGGTCGTATATCCAGCGCTTGTCGTTGTCGGCCACGTCGAAGTCGGCACGCCCTGAGCAACGCACCGACACGCGGTCGTGCATCACGAGAAACTCTACCTTCGGGTTCTGCCGCAACTGGCAGTAGACCTCCTTACGCTCCGAAGTGGCAAAATAGAGGGTCGAGCCCTCCTGCTTCATAATCTGGAAGGCCCGCACACAGGGACGGTCGCCGTCCACCGTGGCCAGCACTCCTTCCACATGGTTCCTGAGAAATTCCAATGCCTGTTCAATCATGGTGCAAAAGTACTATTTTTTTTGCAAACAGGCAGGCATCTTGCGAAACCTGCCTGTAGTGCAACCATTTGGGTGAAGAAAGTATTATTTGTAGAGGGCTTCAGCCAGCGGGGCGATGTCGCCGGGCATGTCGGGATAGGCGGCCTTGAGGGCTTCGGCAAAGGCGTTAGCGTCCTTCTTCTCGGCACGGAGTTTCTTCAGGCATTCCAAGTAGGCGATGCGGGCTTCGACGGCAGGCTTCTCGACCAGACCACCATGGCCGCCGATGAAGTATTTGGCACCCGTGGCCAGCTCGGCCTTGGTGGCGGCCAGCTCGGCATCGATAGCATCTTTGCTGCCCAGCTGCAGGGGGCTCATATGCATCTGATAGGGAGCCCAGTGGGTGTAGCACACCTGGCTGCCGATGAGTATCATCGAACCGGGGAAGTCGCTGGCGGCACCGCGGTCGAAGCGGAAGTCGACACCGGCATACTGCTGCGTGCTACCGAAGGGCACTTCGGTGGCCTGTTGCGTGGGCAGGTCGACCATCGTCTCGCCAAACTGCTCGGCAAAGCCTTTCATCATGCCGCCATAGATGGGGCCTTCGATAAACTTAGGCATACCCTCGGGCATCACGATGGGCAGTTGGTCGCTGCCGCCCAGGTGGTAGTCGGTGATGTCGGTCACCACAGGCTTGCCAAGGGCCTTGATGTATTCGGCAAACTCGGCAGCATTCACCTTGAAGAGGGGGTACTCCATCACCACGAGGCCATTCTGGCCCTCGATGATGTAGCTGGCGTCGAACATCACGTCGTTCGAGTTGTAGACGTGCAGCTTGAATCCGTCAAGCTGGTAGGCCTGGAACTGGCCAACGGTTTCTTTCTGTGCATTCATTGTTGTGTCGTTTTGGTTGCTGTTTTCGTTGTTGCTTTTGCAACCTACGGCAAGGATGGCGGCTGCGGCCATCAGGATGATTGACTTTTTCATTTTCTATTTATACATTATATTGTTTACCAATTCAGCGGGTCGCTGAGGATGTTGCCGTCAGTCATGGGGCTGTCGGCCTCGGTGAAGGCGTTGGCCTTGTATTGGATGCAGAGCATCGTCAGATTCTCGCGTCCGGTGTTCTTCAGGGCACGGCGGCCGTCGGGACTCACTCGCACGATGGTGCCTTCGCCGACGGGAAACTGCTCGCCGTCAACCTGGTAGGTTCCTTTTCCGCGGAGGATGATGTAGAGCTCCTCGTGGGTCTTGTGGGTGTGGAGGAAGCCGCTGTCCTGGCCGGGGACGAGGGTCTGGAACGACAGCTCGCTGCCCGTGGTGCCCACAGCCTGGCCAACAAACACCTTGCCCTGGATGACATTGGGTCCCATCGGCAATTCATGCTCGATGATCTGGTCTATCGACCCTACACTTACGGCCTTGTAGTTGCGGCCGCTCTTGATGTTTTCGATTGTTCTCATGGTATTGTTTCTTTAAGGTTCTTTGATTGGTTTTTCGGTTGCAAAGATACACCACTTTCCAAAAGCCCGCAAGAAGGTACCCGGACGTATGGTACTTACCTTCTGGAAACCATTGCGCTCTCCAAAAGAAAGTCACATGGGCATTTTAACTATTTTTTAACACTCTCAAGCCGCACGTCATCAGTCTTCATCGTCGAAAAACACGCTGCTCCATTCGCGTTTGGATGGGGTCGGCGATTCTTTTTTCTGCTCGATACCCAGAGCTTGGAGGGTGTCGGCAAGGGCCTGTTCGTCGTCGGTGAGAAGCATCAGATGGTCGCCGATATGGAGGAGTGTCTTGCCCGTTGGAACGAAGTAACTGTCGCCACGCTTGACCATGATGGCCAACGTGCGCTCAGGCAGGCGGAAGTCCATCAGGTGGCTGCCGTGTTCCAACACCTTCCTGGTGATTTCCACCTCGGTGGCTGCCGATTTGATTTCTTCGGGAAATTCAATGTCGAAGTTCTCCACACGCGGCTTCTCTTCGGGCGGCTCGCTGACACCGAGCAGGCGCGCCACCAGCGGGAGCGTGGTGCCCTGCACAATGAGGCTGGTCAGGGTGCAGAGGAAGACGATGTTGAACATCACATCGCTGTTCGGAATGCCGGCAGCACGGCAGGTGATGGCGAATATGATGGGTACGGCGCCTCTCAGCCCCACCCACGAGACAAAGAGCCGGTCTTTGAACGTGTACTTGCTGAACGGGGCCAACGAAAGGAACACACTCAACGGGCGGGTGACGAATATCATCACAAAGCTGATAACCAGTCCCGGCACCAGCACTTCCTTCAGCTCGTGCGGGTTGACCAGCAGCCCGAGGGTGAGAAACATCGAAAGTTGCGCCAGCCAGGAGATTCCTTCAAAGAAGTTGCGCGTCGATCGGCGGTGGACAAACTTCGAGTTGCCCACGATGAGTCCGGCTATGTACACGGCCAGATAGCTGTTGCCTTTCATGTAGTAGGTGGCGGCAAAGACGAAGAACGATCCCGACAATACCAGGATGGGATAAAGGGCCACGTTGTCGATATCGATTTTATTGACAATCCACACGATGGCTTTTCCGAAGATCCATCCTGCCACTGCTCCCACGGCCAGCTGCACCACCAACATCACGATGGCCGAGCCCCAATGGGGTGTTCCCCCTTGCCCGACAAGGCTGATGAAGGTGAGCACCAGCACATAGGCCATCGGGTCGTTGGCACCGCTCTCCAGCTCCAGCGTCGGCCGCAGGTTGTGCTTCAGGTTGAGTCCCCTCCCCCGCAGTATGGAGAACACCGAGGCCGAGTCGGTACTGCTCATGGTCGAGGCCAGCAGCAGGCATCCCATCAGACTGACGCCCAGATGGCGGTCCAGCAGTCCATAGAGGATGAAGCCTGTGGCCACGGCGGTGACAAGCACTCCGACGGTGGCCAGCATCACACCGGGACCCAACACGGGTCGTATGTCGCTTATCTTGGTATCGAGGCCTCCCGAAAACAGGATGGCGCTGAGGGCCACCGTGCCCACCATCTGCGCCAACTTGATGTTGTCGAAGTGGATGCCCAATCCGTCGCTGCCAAAAAGCATGCCCACGCCAAGGAAAAGTAGCAAGGCAGGCACGCCGAAACGGCTGCCCGCCTTGCCTGCCAATATGCTGGCAAAGAAAAGGGTCGAAAGGACCAGCAGGATGAGTTCTATTTGCATATCATCCTTATTGCAGCAACATCCGTGCCACTAAGGCACACTACCGGCGTCTCTGCCTCAAAGTGCCCCGTGTCGTAGCGGCCGCCCTGCACAAGGGCACACGCTCCGTCGCGGCTGGCAACGACATTCAGCGCCGAGTTGGAGCTGACCACGGGCTGTATGCCCTTCAGCTTTTGCATGTCGCCCTCCGCAAAGGCGGCGGCAAGCTCCTTGTAGTCGTCGATACTGACGTAGACTTTCTTCTCCTTCATCCGGCTGCCGGTGGGCAGGTACACATAGTGCGACATCGCTCCCGAAAAGCTCATGGCGGTCAGGATCAGCCCCAAGGCCAAGCATACGAGGGCAAAGGTGAGACACGTGGCTGTCAACGGGTCGGAAAGGGGCACCGTGCGCAACAGCA
Organism: uncultured Bacteroidales bacterium; assembly: GCA_937886715.1. Classification (GTDB taxonomy): domain Bacteria; phylum Bacteroidota; class Bacteroidia; order Bacteroidales; family P3; genus Colimorpha. The sequence continues at coordinate 7,290 of CAKZZD010000006.1, forward strand.
CCAGCAGTCCGACGCCGATCGCCAGCACCAGCAAGTAGGGCAACGGCGAGTTTTTCTTACGCGCGATTTTTCCAGCCATCTCGGCTTCTATAAATTGTTCTATGGTTTGCATATCGGTTCAGTTTTTTTTGTTAACGATTATTTCTGTGAGGGGTATGTATCCGCGACCCTCAACGCGGGTAAGCTGCGAGTAGTATACGCGCTCTGCAGCGTCACTGTAGCGCACCAGCGCCAGCTCCGGCTTGGCCTGCCGCTTCACCGCTTCCAGCGCCTTCTCGTCGTTGGCCTCCAGCGCCGCCACTATCTGCTTCTCTGCCGATTGTGGATAGTAGGCGTAGGTGGGCTCAAGCACGGCATGCAGCTCGCGGCTGTACGGTCGGCGGCTGTCTCCGAATATCCAGTAGCACAATACGGTGACGAGGCTGCACACCCCGACGATCACGCCGCCCAGAAGCGCCGACTGCCATCCCTCGGATAGCCCTTCCGCCGTGAACATGACTGCGCCGCACACCGCACCGACTGCCGTCAGCGCCCACGCCGACCAGAGGGGCAACAACGTGCGGCGTATCTCTGGCCGTGAATAAATCTGTTTTCTGATATATTCCATCTTTTGATTTGATACGTTTTCTATGGGTCCCTTTCTGGGGGACAATAGCAACAGTCCGAGGATCACAACCCACGGATCACCTGTGACATGCCGCACCTGTCGGCGCGGCCGCCATGTATCAAATCAGAGTCGAAGACATTGTATTTTGTAGAGGTAGCCTCTCGTCCACCGGATATGAAGCAGCGTCGTCCGCAACACAATGTGCCACACGCATGCCTCCCTGATGGCTGCCTCGGGACTGTCGCCTACCGCATGGCCTCCACCACCGGCCAGACGGCGTCCCTGGCTGGCCACGCGAACGGGCGACGGTGGGGTGAGGGTTGTCTGTCCGCCTCCCACCAGGAGGTGGTCCATTCCCAGGTCGTCCCATTGCGGACGGTTGTCTGTCCGGCCGATTTCTCCACATGTGCAGTCTTGCACCGCCTCCCGAGCTGTCACGCTCGTCGGAAGCAGCATGCATATCGCTGCAATCATCGTGATTATCAACCGTCTGGCCGTCATCGCTTCTTTTTCTTTCGGATGCAAAGATACACTTTATCTCCGATATCGCAAAATGCTATTTTCTTGCGGCCTTCAGCACCTGCTCCACCACGCCAATCTTGTAGCCCGTGCTGTGATAGCGTATTTTGCCCTCTCTGTCGATGAGCACCACCAGCGGATATTCCACATTCGAAATCTTGGCGGCCTCCACAATGTGCTGCTCCAGCACTCCCTTCTGGTAGGCAAAGTCGGTATTGACGAGCCCCCCACGAGGTCATGCGATGCTGGCGGGCCCCACCATGAGGGTCTTGCCGCCCCACATTTTTCCCTTATCGCCTGAACTCCAACGGGCCGCCGACGGTGTAGGTGGTGCCGTCGATGGTCATGTGGGCGCTGAAATTAGTGGCAATCACATCCTCCTCGGGGTCGTAGATGAAGGTGGCCGTGTGCCCTTGCAGGGTGAAGGTGCCGCTGTGGCTGTCGGGGTTGTAGGTCCAGCCCATCGACGACGAGACGCCGTGATCGAGCAGACGGATGGTGAATGAGCCGCCGGCACCGTACTCCCAAAAGGCGAGAGCAAAGGTGACGGTGTCGCCGCTGTCGAGCACCTGCTGGGCAGTCCACTCGGTGTTGGCCGGGAAGGAGTCGACCACTGGCGGCGCAGGCTGTTCACCTCGCGGGTAGAGGGTCACCTCGCCGCCCAAGGCAGTGCCGTCCTGATCAATTATGTAAAGGTGGGTCACAATGGTCGGGCCTTCGGCATGGTAGGAGAAGTCGGTGTCCCAGTCGTCGCCCTCCAGCAGGCCGCTGTCGCCGTCGAAGGTGTAGTGGAACGTGACGTCGATGGGAGTGGTGATGCCGTTGACCAACAGCTCCACGTAGAGGCTGCCGGTGCAGTCGTCGGCGAAGTCGAGGTTGTAGGTGATGGTCATGGGGTAGCCCTGGTAGGTGTCGGCCAGCGTGCCCACCCAGGCGGTGCCGGCCAGCGAGGGCACGGCGGGTTGGGGTGCAGGTTGAGGGTTGGTCGTAGGCTCCTCCGGTTGGCAGGCGGCGAGGAGCAGAGCCGCCATCAGTAAGGTTACGATGCGTTTCATTGGTGTGTGTGTATATTGGTGACGTGATTGATGATCTGCGCCATCTCCTCCATCGTGCTGTAGAAGAAGAGGCAGAGCGTGAGGCGCCGGCTGTCGCTGGCGACGAGGTAGCCGCTGTCGCCGTGCTGCAGGGCGGTCTGCATCAGGGGATCGGTGGTGGGCGGTCGGACACCGTAGGAACGGAGCGTGGTGTCAATTATGGAGTCGACCAGCACGCCGTGGTCATAGCGTATGCTGCCGGCGGTGAGGGTGTCCAGCCGGATGACGGTGTCCACGCAGAGCATCGTGTCAATCGGTCGTCCATCCAGCTTCTGTGCCATCAGCTCTTGCAGCACCTGGGTGAATGCCTCGCCTATACTGGGCACGCTGTCGAGGGTGTAGGTGCGGGTGACGGTGGTCTTGAGGCTGGAAACGTTGACCGAGTCGAGTGCTCCGGCATCCTCGCGGTGGTGTACGCCGAAGTCGTCGCAGAGCTGCAGCCACGCCTCATGGTCGGGGGCCTCGAACATGACGGCGTTGAAGCCGCGGTAGCCGCCCACGAGGGCCACGGTAAGGTCTGTGCGGTCGGCATATTTCTGGTAAATCGCCTTGGCTGCTGTCGTAGCCTCGGGCAGCGGCTCTTCGCGCTGGCAGCCAGCCGCCAGAAGCAGGATGAGCGTCAGGGGAATCAATATTCTTTTCATCGCAGGTAGGTTTTAAAGGTTTCTATCGCTCCGTCGGGCGAGCAGCCGGTGTTGCAGGCGAAGAGCACCTGCTCGCCGTCGATCCTTACGGTGCGTATTCCGTCGGCGTCGCCGCCGCGCAGGGCCATGGGCACCACCACCGCCGCCACACATGCCGCTGCAGCTATCCACATCAGCCATGTGTTCCTCTTTCTTCTCTGACCGGAAAACAACGGCTTTGGCTGTTCTTCGCTCCACACCACTCGCCGCACCTCGCGGTCCAGCTCGGCGTCGGTCATCGGACAGCGCCCCGACTGCAGGTCGTCGCTCAGCGCTCGCCATTGCTGTTCAAATTCGTCAAATCCCTTTTTCATAGAGCTTTCTCAATTTTTGTTTTATACGGGTAAGACGCACGCTGACGTGGGCCGCCGTGAGGCCGGTCATGCGGGCTATCTCGATGTTGCTGAATCCGTGCAGGTGGGCCATCACGATGGTGCGGTCGCGCTCGTCGAGGGTGTCGATAAGCTGGCGCAGGTAGTGTCTCCGCTCGTCGCCATCGGCATCTGTCGCGAGTTCGGAATGGGCCGTCGCTTCCTCTGTCGGCTGGTTGCCGATGCGGCGTTTGAGTGAAATCAATGTGTTGAATGCCACGCGGTAGACCCACGTGCGCTCCGAGCTGCGGCCGCCGAATGTCCCATAGTCGCGCCACATCACCGACAGCACCTCGTGGAAAGCGTCCTCCACCTCCCAGGCTGCGCTTAAGCGGAACGTCCGGCATATCTGCCAGATCAAGTCGCGCTGCCGCCGCACCAGCTCGCGGAATTCCCGCTCCTTTTGTTCGCTATCTCCATTAACTATCATGTCGGTGTGCCTTTTCGTTCTGATGGATTAGGCGCACCGACATGACAGAATGCAACAGTAAGATGCAATTTTTTTTTATCGTCGGACGGCCTTGAGCACCTGCTCCACCACACCAATCTTATATCCGGTGCTGTGGTATAGTATCTGCCCGTCCCTGTCAACCAGCACCACCAGCGGATATTCCACATTCGAAATCTTGGCGGCCTCCACAATGTGCTGCTCCAGCACTCCCTTCTGGTAGGCAAAGTCGGTATTGACGAGCCCCCACGAGGTCATGCCGATGCTGGCGGGCCCCACCATGAGGGTCTTGCCGCCCCACTGCTTCATCTCTTTCTGCAGCTGGCGCAGCTCCACGATGAGGTGCTTCGACGGCTCGCTATATTCGCCCAGGTTCACATACAGCATTCCCTTCTCTCCGGCATAGTCCTGCAATGCAACGCCGTCGAATATCTCCTCGTCCTTGTCCACCATCCCCAGCTCGTCGGTACGCGCCAGCAGCGGCAGGATAACGATTTCTTTCGTCACCTTTTCGCCTGCCTTCACCTCGAAGAATTCCAGCCTCGAACGCACCGCCCCGTCGGGGTAGCGGTTGCCGGTGCTGAGGCAGTAGATGCCCGGCTCCAGCTCAATGGTGGCCGGGAAGGTGGCCATGCGCGGGTCGTCCTCGAAGTCGAAGGTGCGCAGGTCGCCGTTTTCCAGCTTGGCCAGCGTGAAGTGCGGCCAGTAGACGGGCTTGGCAGGCTCCTTGCCGCGGTAGGTCAGGGTGAGGACGGCATTGCCGGACTTGTCGGACTTGTCATTTTCGTCCTTCCAGTCGCATTTCTTCCAATCCTTGCCATCCCAGCAATAGATGATATTCGTGGCATTGTCCAGGTAGGCAGGCACTCCGGCAGCGCGGCAGGCGGCCACAAAGAAGATGTCGCGGCTGTGGCTGTCGGCACGGCGCAGCTTGTACACGCCCACGGGCGAAATCGGGCAACCGAAGTAGTTGCTACTGTCGTCAATGGCTACGCTGTCCAGCGTCCACTGGCGTATCTCTTCGGCCGTCATGCCCTTGAAGCAACCAAGCTCCTTGCGGTAGGGGCGCACCATCTCGTTGCTGATGCGGGCGGGGAGGATGCCTTTATAGTATACTCCCGTGGAGGTTACGGGACAATCTTGTTCATCTATCCAGTCCCAGTCGTAAGTAGTGTAGTGGACTTCCAACACCTCGGAGGTAATGTCGCGCAGGTCTTTGTCGGAGAAGGTCGAGAGATAGTCGTAAACAGGGCCGAATTGCTCTTCGTGCAAGCCGTGCTTGCTTATGAAGGTGAGGATGGCCTCGTGGTTGCCTTCCGACTTGTGCACCAGTTCCCATAGCATTTCCTTTTGTGCTTTGTTCAGATATTGGATACCGTCCATCCGTTGGAAGCCGTCCTTTGTGGGGAACGTGGCGGTGTAGGCCCCCCGCACCGAGTCCTCGTAGGCCAGGCGCTTGGCGTTGGCGGCGGTCTCCTCCTCGGTGGCCGTCACCTTGGGTGTGCCAGCCACGGGGGGCACCATCTCGAACACCCAGTCATCCTCTTCGTCAATGCATCCTTGACCTTCTATATACTGCCTCACTATCACATCTTTTTCAATCTTCACGGTTGCCACACTATCCTTTCTGACATCTATCTTCCTAAAACGATAGTTGTCGCCATCGGTGACCCAGATCAGCAGGTCGCCCAGGCCGGTGGTCAGCGAGGCCTTGCCTTCGCTGTCGGTGGTCTGCGTGCTGAGGGTGTAGTACTCGGCGTAGTTGTAGAGCTTGAACTTCACCTGTGCGCCCTCCAGCGGCTTGCCCTCCTCGTCCTGCACCGTAACGGTGACGCGACGCGTGGGGGCATAATGCGACAGCAGGTTGAGCTCGGAATACAGGCTGGTGCGCTTCACCACCTCCTCGTCGCCTTTGTACTTGCCGAAAGCCTTCGAGTGCACCATCATGCAGCGGGTGCTGGGCACGGAGAACCAGCCCATATTCAGCCGCGGGTCGGGCTCGCAGGCTCCGAGGAACTTCCACTCGCCTGAGGCTCCGGATTCGCCAGAGACCCATACTTCCACCCACGCATGGTTGTCGTCGCAATGCGCCCAGCGGGGCGTGTAGCATTGGCGGGCAGGGATGCCCACGGCGCGCAGGGCGGTGACGGTGAAAGTGCTCTCCTCGCCGCAGCGGCCCAGCGAAGTGCGCATAGTCGCCAGCGGAGCGCTGGTGCGGCTGTCCGAGGCTCGGTAGGCCACATGCTCGTGGCACCAGTGGTTCACCTCCAGCGCCGCCTCCTCTATCGTCATGCCCTGCACACGCTCTTTCAGATCGCGGTAAAACGCCATCCGGGCCGTATCCAGATTCTCGTTGTTCACGCGGTACACCAGCACGAAGTGGCGGAACTCATCCTCCGGCACCTCCTTGCCCCACGGCATCTCCTCCCGCGCCTTGAAGGCATAGCGCACCTGCTGCAAGAAGAACGACGGCGCATAGTCCGCCAAATCGCTCAGCGGCATATAGGCATACAGGAATTCCATCGCCTCGCGCTCCATGCGGCTCAACGTGTCAAGCTGCACCCCCAGCATGGGGTATTCGGCCATCCTGGCCTCATAGTCAGCATGCACCTCGGCGCGATAGCCTTTGTCCGTGATGAAATGCGGATCTCTTCCGCACGCCGCCAGCAACACCACCGCGGCCACTGTCAATATCTTCTTCATTTTCTGTTTCGTGTGTTTTCTATCATTTGTCTCACCAGCGCAGCGTCGGTCTGCATCGTGCCGTCGGCGGCCACCGCCTTGCACGATCCGTGCACCTCGCCCACGCCGGTCCGCGCAATCAGCTCAGCCACATTCGCCGGCGTCACTCCGCTGCCGGCCAGTATCTTCACCGGCGTGGCTCCCACCATCCGGCCTATCACCTCGGCGCCCTCTAGGGCCGTCGCCTTCTGCCCCGAGGTGAGCAGCCGCGTGCATCCGCACATCGCTATCGCCTCCAGGGCCTCCATCGGTTCCTGACGCGCTTCGTCGAATGCCCTGTGAAACGTCACCTCCATCTTCCCCGCAGCTGCCACCACCTCTCGCGTGAGGCCCGTGTCTATCCTCCCCTCATAGTCCAAAAATCCCACCACCACCGCAGCAGCACCCAAACGACCGCAACGCTCCACCGTATCCATGATCTCGGCCATCTCGGCCCTGTCGTAATAGAAGTTGCCGGCCCTCGGCCGCACCAGCACATGTGTCCGCAACCCCAGCGTCCGCACACAATAGTCTATGTCTTCGTCGCTGGGCGTCAACCCGCCGCATGCCAGTTCGCGGCACAGCTCTATCCGCTGCGCCCCACCGGCTTTGGCCGCCTCCGCCGACCGGCGCGACGGCGTGCATATCTCCACTTGTATCATGCTGCAAAATTACTACTTTTTTTCCATTCCGTATGCCCTCTTCTCTCCCCTCTGGCGCAACCTCCTGATCCTCAGCCTTCTGCACCCTCCACGCCATCATCCCGCATCCTCCTCTCGCAACGCCCTGGTTTTCAACTTCTTTCTCAAAGCCCCTCCATCCCCCCTCCAACCCCTCCCCAACCCTCCTCCCTCCACCTCAGGCGCCGCCATGTTTTTGGTCCCCTCTTGATCCCTTCTTGCCCCCCTGTTGCCCCCTTGCCGGACCCTTGCCGCCCACCGACACAATATTTTCCTCCCTCCCGCGTTCTTTTTTCATCAAACCTTAAAACAATATGCAGAACATACGCCCCATCTCCGACGATCTGATCTATGTCGGCGCCAGCGACCTTCGCCTGGCTCTCTTCGAAAACATCTACCCCATCCCCCGCGGTGTGTCATACAACAGCTACCTGCTCCGCGACGACAAAACGGTGCTCTTCGACACCACCGATGCCTCCGTGGCCTCGCAGTTCTTCGAGAATGTGGCTGCCGCCCTTGACGGCCGCCCGCTCGACTATGTCGTAGTCCACCACATGGAACCCGACCACGCCGCCACCCTCTCCTCGCTCCTCCTCCGCTACCCCGACGCCACGGTGGTCACCACCGCCAAAGCCGCCCAGATGATGCAGCAGTTCTTCGGCGCTCAACCTGCCCGACTCCTGCCCGTCAAGGAGGGCGACACCCTCTGCACCGGCCGCCACTCCCTCTCCTTCGTGATGGCTCCCATGGTCCATTGGCCCGAGGTGATGATGTCGTTCGACACCGCCTCCGGCACCCTCTTCTCGGCCGACGCTTTCGGCACCTTCGGCGCCCTCTCCGGCAATATCTTCGCCGACGAGGTCAACTTCGAGGGCGAATGGCTCAACGACGCCCGCCGCTATTTCGTCAACATTGTCGGCAAGTATGGCCTCCAGGTGCAGAATGTCCTCAAGAAGGCTGCCACACTCGACATCCGCATGATTTGCCCCCTCCACGGCCCCGTCTGGCGCGACAATATCGCCTGGTTTGTCAACAAGCACGACATCTGGAGCCGCTACGACTGGGAGGAACGCGGCGTCACCATCATCTACGGCAGCATCTATGGCCACACCGAGGCCGCGGCACGCCGTCTCGCCACACTCCTCGCCAATCGCGGCGTGAAGAACATCCGCATGTTCGACGCCAGCCACACCCACACCAGCAAGCTGGTCAGCGAATGTTGGCGCGTCAGCCACATCGTCCTCGCCGCCAGCACCTACAACAACGGCCTCTTCACCCCCGTCGAGGAATTGCTGCTCGACCTCAAGGCCCACGCTTTCCAGCACCGCTCCTGGGCCCTCATCGAAAACGGCTCTTGGGCTCCGCAAAGCGGCAAACTGATGCGCTCCATGATCGAGGATATGAAGGACATGACTATCCTGGGCGACACCCTCTCCCTCAAGAGCGCCATGCAGCCCTCGCAGGAGGAGGCCCTCGCTGCCCTCGCCGACGCTATCCAGGCTTCCCTCTAATCATTAACATTAAAAACTATTCTTAATATATGATCGACAACAGCGTGCTCTCCAACATTGCCTACGGCCTCTACGTGCTCGTCGCCCGCCAGGGCGACAAGGACAACGCCTGCATCATCAACGTGGCCCAGCAGGTGGCCTCCGACCCGCTCCAGCTGATGATCAGCGTCAACAAGCAGAACCTCACCCACGACATGGTGCTGCGGACGCTCAAGTTCAACCTCTGCCCTCTCTCCGAAGAGGCCACCATGAAGCCGTTCCAGCACTTCGGATTCCAAAGCGGCCGCGATGTCGACAAGTTCGCCGCTTGCCAGCAGGAGCTCCGCACCGACAACGGTCTGCTCTACCTGCCCCGCTTCATCAACGCCGTCCTCTCCTGCGTGGTCACCAAAAGCATCGACCTCGGCTCTCACACGATGTTCATCGCCCGCGTGTTGGAAGCCCGCCGGCTGAACGACACCCCCACCGTCACCTACGCCTACTATCAGCAGCACATCAAGCCTCAGCCCGCAGCTCCGGCTCCACAAAGCACCGACCCTGCGGCTAAGAAGAAGTGGGTGTGCGAGGTCTGCGGCTATGTCTACGAGGGCGACACGCTGCCCCCCGATTTCGTCTGCCCCTGGTGCAAACACCCCGCATCCGATTTCCGCCTCCTCGATTAGGGGGCACCTCCCTCCTTGCCCTCCACATCTCCAGCCGCTGGGTCGACGGTCATAATCGTCCATCAGCGGCTGGTTTATGTGTCGGCCGGGCAAGGTTGGAGATGTGATTTTCAGCACTTTTATGTAAAAAATTTTGCCAGTTTCAAAATAAGTTGTACTTTTGCAGCGGAATGAGAGAGGTCGAGAGCCTCTCTTTTTGTTGATTATGATAGAGAAAATCAAGATAATGGAGCTGGCGCAGGACGCCCTCGAAGGCTCCGACAAGTTCCTCGTCAACCTGAAAGTGACGCCCGACAACCGCATCTTTGTCGACATCGACGGCGACAACGGCGTCACCATCGACGACTGCATCGCGTTGAGCCGCACCATCGAAAGCCACCTCAACCGCGAAGAGGAGGATTTCGAACTCAACGTGAGCTCGGCCGGCGCCGACGCCCCCCTCAAGCAAATCCGGCAGTATCGCAAGAATGTCGGCCGCGATCTCGAGGTGACAATGGCCGACGGCGAACGCCTCGACGGCAACCTCAAAGAGGTCGGCGACGACGGCATCACCATCGTCCTGCCCGGCACAAAGAAAAAGCCCTCCGAGGAGGTGCACCTGCCATTCCGTGACATCAAGGTGGCTCGGGTGGCCCTGAAGTTTTGAATGTAATACAGTAACAGCAATATCATGAAGACGCTAGACTTGAGTGGTTCCTTTCAGGAATTCAAGGAATTTAAAAACATCGACCGCGAAACGCTGATGCACATTTTGGAAGAGGTGTTCCGCTCCGCACTCGCCAAACGCTACGGTACGGAGGACAACTTCGACATCATCGTCAATATCGACAAGGGCGACCTTGAGATCTTCCGCAACCGCACGATTGTGGAGGACGGCGCCGTGCAGGACCCCAGCCGCGAAATCGCACTTAGCGATGCGCTGAAAATCGAATCCGACTTCGAGGTGGGCGAAGAGCTCTCCGAGCCTATCCCCATGACCGAGTTCGGCCGCCGCGAGATCCTCTCCATCCGCCAAAACCTTGTGGGCAAGATCCAGGATTACGAGAAGTCGCTCATCTTCCAGAAATACAAGGAGAAAGTCGGCGAAATCATCGTCGGCGAGGTCTACCAACCCTGGAACAAGGAAATCCTCATCCTCGACGAGGAGAAGATCGAACTCGTCCTCCCCAAGAGCGAGCAGATCCCCTCCGACCGCTACCGCAAGGGCGACACCGTCCGCGCCATCGTCCTCAAGGTCGAGATGCGCAACAACAACCCCGTCATCATCCTCAGCCGCACCTCCCCCATCTTCCTCGAGCGTCTGCTTGAGGCCGAGGTGCCCGAAATCTACGACGGCCTCATCACCATCCGCAACATCGTCCGCCAGCCCGGCGAACGCGCCAAGGTGGCCGTCGAAAGCTACGACGACCGCATCGACCCCGTCGGCAGCTGCGTCGGCGTCAAGGGCGGCCGCATCCACGGCATCGTCCGCGAACTCAGAAACGAGAATATCGACGTCATCAACTACACCCCGCGCGTCGACGTCATGATCCAGCGCGCTCTCAGCCCCGCCAAGGTCAGCAATATCAAGATCAACGAGGAAGAGAAAAAAGCCGAGGTGTTCATGCAACCCGACCAGGTCAGCCTCGCCATCGGCAAGGGTGGCTACAACATCAAGCTGGCCTCCAAGCTCGTGGGCTACGAGATCGAGGTCTACCGCGACACCGACGAGGATTACGACGATGTGGCTCTCCAGGAGTTCAACGACGAGATCGAGCAGTGGATCATCGACGAACTCATCCACATCGGCTGCGACACCGCAAAGAGCGTCCTCGCTCTCCCGAAACAGGAACTCATCACACGCACCGACCTCGAAGAGGAAACCATCGACCATGTGCTCGATGTGCTGAAATCGGAATTTGAATAAAACCACGAAACCTGCCGGCCGACGCTTCCCGGACCGCTCGGCCGGCCAATAACAAACCAACGCTGGGTTTCAGATATAGTACACCAACAAAGAAAGGACTCGATACTATGGCAAGTTTCAGACTGAATAAAGTGGCGAAGGATTTCAACGTGGGCATCCAGACCCTCGTGGATTACCTCACCAAGAAGGGGCACCAGGTGGAGCCTAGCCCCAACACGAAGATTAGTGAGGAGCAGTATGACCTGCTTGCAACGGCTTTCCAGGGAGAGCGCAAGGTGAAGGAGGAGGCCGACAAAATCGAGTTGATGTCGTCCAGCAGCCCCCGCGTCGTCGAAGTGGGCACCAAGGAAGGCGTCGAGCATGAGGAGGAGGTCATCATCAAGAACTACACCGCCCCCAAGGCTACCGCCACGCCCGAGCCTGAACCCACTCCCGAACCCACACCGGCTCCCGAACCGGAACCCACGCCGGAACCCGAACCGGAACCCACGCCGGAGCCCAAGCCCGCTCCTACCCCGGAACCCGAACCCACGCCGGAACCCGAGCCCACACCCACACCCGAGCCCGAAGCCGATCAACCGGAGGGCGACAGCAGCGAGGCACCCGAGGCAAGCCCCTTCAAGGTGGTGGACAAGATCGACCTCTCCGCCATCAATTCGCGCATGCGCCCCGATAAGGTGAAACGCAAGAAGGGCGACGATCGCCGCGAGCCCGCCAAGCCGGCACCCGAACCCGCAGCTCCTGCCGCCATGGCCAAACCCGAGCCCGTCGTCGAGTCCAAGCCCGAGCCCGCCCCCAAGCAGGAACCCGAGTTCATCCAAACCGAGTACCAGAAGCTCGAAGGCCCCAAGGTGGTCACCAAGATCGACCTCAGCCAGTTTGAAAAGGACGGCGCCGCCACCCCCGGCAGCAAGAAGAAACGCAAACACATCAAGAAAACGGGCGAAAAGGTCCAGGATGTGAACAAGATCGGCGCCGAAGTGGCCAAGAAGGAGATCAAGGAAAAGCAGAAGGCCTCCAGCCAGAAGAACGCTGCCCAGCAACCCCAGCAGCCTAAGAAGAAGAAAAAGAAGGAGGAGAAGAAACCTGTCGAAATCGACGACAACGAGATCGAGAAGCAGATCCGCGACACCCTCGCCCGCCTCTCGCCGCTCGGCAAGTCGAAAACCTCCAAGCACAACCGCGAGAAACGCCAGAAGGTCCACGCCCAGATGGAGGAGGAGATGATGCACGAGATGGAGCAGCAGAACGTGCTCCAGGTCACCGAGTTCGTCACCGCCAACGAGTTGGCCACCATGATGAACGTGCCCGTCACCAAGATCATCGCCACCTGCATGTCCGTCGGCATCTTCGTCAGCATCAACCAGCGCCTCGACGCCGAAACCATCAAGCTCATCGCCGACGAGTTCGGCTTCGAGGTCAACTTCGCCTCCGAGGATGTGGTCAACACCATCCACAAGATCGAGGAGGAGGACCGTCCCGAGGACCTCGTCCCCCGCAACCCCATCATCACCGTCATGGGTCATGTCGACCACGGTAAAACTTCCCTGCTCGACTATATCCGCAAAACCAACGTCATCGCCGGCGAGGCCGGCGGCATCACCCAGCACATCGGTGCCTACGAGGTGCAGACCGCCGACGGCCGTAAGATCACCTTCCTCGACACCCCTGGCCACGAGGCCTTCACCGCCATGCGTGCCCGTGGTGCCAAGATGACCGATATCGCCATCATCGTCATCGCCGCCGACGACAAGATCATGCCCCAGACGGTCGAGGCCATCAACCACGCACAGTCCGCCGGTGTGCCCATCGTCTTCGCCATCAACAAAATCGATAAGCCCGGCGCCGACCCCGACCGCATCAAGACCGAGCTGGCCAACATGAACCTGCTCGTCGAGGAATGGGGCGGCAAATATCAGAGCCAGGACATCAGCGCCAAGAAGGGCATCGGTGTCGAAGAGCTGCTGGAGAAGGTCATCCTCCAGGCCGACATCATGGAGCTCAAGGGCAACCCCAACAAGCGCGCCAAGGGTGTGGTCATCGAGAGCGCCCTCGACAAGGGCCGTGGCTACATCGCCAAGCTCCTCGTGCAGGACGGCACCATCCGCAAGGGCGACCCCATCATCGCCGGTGCCATCGCTGGCCGCGTGCGTGCCATGTATAACGAGCGCAACCAGGAGGTCATGTCCGCCGGCCCCTCGCAGCCGGTGCTGCTCCTCGGCCTCACCGGCGCCTGCCAGGCGGGCGACACCTTCAACGTCATGGAGAACGAGAAGGAAGCCAAGGACATCGCCGCCAAGCGCACCCAGCTGGCCCGCGAGCAGGGTCTGCGCACCCAGACGCATCTCACGCTCGAGGAGATCGGCCGTCGCCGCGCCCTGGGCAACTTCAAGGAGCTCAACATCATCGTCAAGGGCGACGTCGACGGCTCCGTCGAAGCCCTCAGCGACTCGCTCATCAAACTCGGCACCGAGGAGGTGCAGGTCAACGTCATCCACAAGGGCGTGGGTCAGATTTCGGAAAACGACGTCACGCTGGCCATGGCCTCCGACGCCATCATCATCGGCTTCCAGGTGCGTCCCTCCGTTGGCGCACGCCGCATGGCCGAAACCGAGCACATCGACATCCGCCTCTACAGCATCATCTACGACGCCATCAACGAACTCAAGGACGCCATCGAGGGCATGCTTGCCCCCGAGACGCAGGAGAAGATCGTGGCCAACCTCGAGATCCGCGAGACCTTCAAAATCTCCAAGGTGGGTACCATCGCCGGATGTATGTGCCTCGACGGCAAAATCAACCGCCAGAGCAACATCCGCATCATCCGCGACGGCATCGTGGTCTACACCGGCAAGCTCGCCTCCCTCAAGCGCTTCAAGGACGACGTCAAGGAGGTGGTCAGCGGCCAGGACTGCGGCCTGAACATCGAGAACTACAACGACATCAAAGTCGGCGACATCGTCGAAGCCTACGAGGTCATCGAGATCAAACGCAAATTATAATGCGTTAATGTGTTAGTGTGTTAATGCGTTAGTCGGAATAGAATTCGTGAATTTATTAATTCGTTAATTCGTTAGTCAGAATAGAATTCGTGAGTCATGAGAGCACAAGGGATTTTGTACGACAAAAGCAAGGTCTTTGCATTGGACGTGATTGCTATGTGCAACGAACTTCGCGACAAAAACGAATTTGTGATGTCCAAACAGATTCTCAGGTCTGCCACAAGCATTGGAGCAAACTATTGCGAAGCCGTTTGTGCCGAGAGTCCACAGGACTTCATCCACAAGGTATCCATCTCCTTAAAAGAGGCAAACGAAACCTACTTCTGGCTCGACCTATTGCACGACAGCAAATATATTGACGAAGAAAGACACGACCGATTAAGATCGCAAGTGGAAGAACTCTTCAAGATGCTCAACTCCTCGGTGATAACCGTCAAACAACGACTCAAGAAAGAATGACGAATTAACACCTTCAAGAGACTTACGAATTGACAAATTAACGAATTGACAAATTAACGAATTGACAAAGAATCTCTACATAATAGCAGGTTGCAACGGAGCTGGCAAGACGACAGCTTCCTACACCATACTGCCCGAGATTCTTGACTGCCGCGAGTTCGTCAACGCCGACGAGATTGCCCGCGGCCTATCGCCTTTCAACCCCAACGGCATGGCCATCGAGGCTGGTAAACTCATGCTGAAACGGATAAAAGAGCTGTTCAGCCGCGACGAATCCTTCGCCATAGAAACCACCCTCGCCACACGCTCTTATGTCAATCTTGTGCATCAGTCGCATGCCAAAGGTTATCTTGTGACGCTCGTTTTCCTCTGGCTCAACACGCCGGAACTGGCCCTGCAACGTATTGCCGAACGCGTCAAGAACGGAGGTCACAATATTCCCTCGCCGACAGCCCGCCGCCGCTACGTGGCAGGCATATCAAACCTGTTCAACCTGTACATCCCTGAGGTCGACTACTGGATGGTCTACGACAACAGCGAGTCGCCTTGCCTCCCCATTGCCCGTGGGAAAGCGTCGCAGACAACACAACTGTACGACGAGGATAAACTTAACACAATCAGAAGTTATGTCAGAGAAAGATGAGGAACTGCTAACCGAGAAATTGTTATACGGCTTGAAACTCTCCGAGCGCCGCATGCTCGAAGAGAAAGCTCTCCATGGTGAGGACATCGTCGTCTGCGATGCCGACAACAACATCCACCGCATACCCGCCAGCGAAGCATTAAAAAACATCCCCGCCATGCAATAAAACACAACTGACGTCGTTTAGAAACCACACTGACGAATTAACAAATTAACAAATTAGCACATTAACGCAATAACGCATTAACGCAATAACGCAATAGCACTGCCTCCTTAGTTCAACGGATAGAACGGAAGTTTCCTAAACTTTAGATGAGGGTTCGATTCCCCCAGGGGGTACAAAGACAGGGACACTGTGGTTCATTAAACCTTTGATCAGAGTTGTCGGCAGAGCCGACGCCACAGCACGATTCCCTGCGGGAGTACAAAGAAAAAAGAGCGGCCACCCAGCCGCTTTTTTGCATTGATTGACACGAACTAACGCAATAACACATTAACCCAATAGCACACTATACACTCGTCTTCACCTTTTACTCCCCATTTACTCATCTTCTTATCACCTTTTGTTCCCCTTCGTCTCCCCTACCTGGCACCTCCATGCCACCACCGCAGCACCTCCGTCGTCACACCATTCCATCTCCGACTCGCCTTCCGACACGACATAACATACCCCACCCACACCACCAACAAGAATAAATCCAACAAACAGCACAGAAACATCAATCGCCGCGTTTTCAACTTAATATTTATCGGTACAATAATAACCGTTCTTTTTTTTGCATTATAATTATGTCTGAAAAAAGAAAAATATGACACGAGGGCACAATAAAATAGACACAAATACGTTTACCTTATTGTAAATAAGGTAAAAATGGCGAAACCAACATGTATAGATCTGTTTGCTGGCTGTGGAGGGTTGTCTCTAGGCTTGTACCTTGCCGGATGGCAAGGCCTTTTCGCCATTGAAAAAAACGCATTCCCATTTGAGACGCTGAAACACAACCTTATTGACAACAAAAAACACTTCGACTGGCCCGACTGGCTGCCTCGAACCAATCACGACATAAACGAGGTACTTGAGAAATATCAGGACCAGTTGAAAGCCTTGCGGGGCAAAGTCGATTTGGTGGCTGGCGGCCCTCCCTGTCAAGGATTTTCTATGGCGGGGAAACGTGTTGAAGACGATGTGCGCAACCAACTGGTCTTTTCCTACATCAATTTCATCGATTTGGTGCGTCCCCGTATGCTCCTTTTCGAGAATGTAAAGGGTTTTACCTATGCCTTTGACAAAAAGAATGATGGCGAAGCAGAGCCCTACTCGCATAAGGTGATTCGTGGATTGCAAAAACTGGGTTATAAAGTAAAATCCCATGTCTTTGACTTCTCCAACTATGGTGTTCCCCAACGTCGTAAACGTTTCATATTAGTTGGCGTCCAAGAGAAGCTGGGTAGCCCTGATGGTTTTGAGCAGATGTTGTTGACCCACCGTGATGCCTTCTTGAAAGGCAAAGGATTAAAGCCCACAGTCACACTGAAGGAAGCCATATCCGACTTGCTCCGCTGCAACGATGAACTTCCTACTCCGGACCGCAAAGGCTTCAATTCCGGGGTATATGGCAATGCCCATTTGAGCAACTACGAAAAAGCCATGCGAGGAGATTATCCAAAGACGCACACCATTCCAGACAGTCATAGCTTTGCCCATCATTCACCTGACAAGACGGCCTTGTTCCAACGCCTTCTGTCAGAATACCAACCCAGAGGCAAGCGCATTGATGGCAAAGCCCGTGAGGCTTGGGGAATCAAGCAGCGTGGGATAACGGTGTTAGATTCTAATGCTGTTTCGCCAACCATAACAGGACAGCCCGACGACTATCTGCATTATGCCGAACCTCGCATTATGACCGTCCGGGAGTGCGCCCGCATCCAGTCGTTCCCCGACTGGTATGAGATAAGAGCAAAATACACCACGGGAGGAGATATGCGCAAGCTTGAGGTGCCACGCTACTCTCAAGTCGGCAATGCCATACCGCCATTGTTTGCAGAACAGGCTGGAATCGTTTTAAAGGAGATGTTGCAGAATGAAAGATAACCTAAAATTCCGTGTTAGTGCAGAACTGAAAAACATTCTGGGTCGGGATTTAATAACAAGTCCTGACATCGCCATATTAGAGTTGGTCAAAAACTCATACGATGCCCACGCCACCAAAGTGGAAATCACATTTGATAAAGATTATCTGTGCATTGCGGATAATGGCAAGGGCATGACAAAAGACGATTTAATCAATAAATGGCTATTTGTCGCCTATTCTGCCAAGAGCGATGGCACGGAGGACAAATCCTATCGCAGCAAGTTTAAACGTCATTATGCAGGAGCCAAAGGTATTGGGCGTATGTCGTGCGACCGTCTGGCTCGCAACCTGACCCTCACCACACGTAGTGCGGAAGAAAACAAGACCGAGGTGCTTCATGTAGATTGGAGTGTTTTCGAGATTGACAAGCAGAAGGAGTTTGATACAGTCAATATCCCCCATGAAACAATAGACGACCTCCCAAAGTTTCCGTTGGATTCCCCCACTGGAACCATTCTAGAGTTTACAGGCCTACATCTTCCATGGAGTCGTGAGGACATTAAACGGCTTCGAAAGTCTTTGGAAAAGATGATTAATCCATTTTCTGGAACGGATGACGAATTCCAAATTGAGATCATTGCTCCTGCAATGAAAGAGGATGATGAGAAAACAGAGTCTCCACATGAAGTGGTTAATGGTATTGTCGAAAACACCATTGCCGATGTTCTAAAGCTAAAAACCACCCAAATAGAAAGTCAGATAAAAAACGGCATGATTTATACTTCTTTAACCGACCGTGGTGTTAAGATGTATGAAATCGAAGAACATAACAGTGTTTATTCAAAATTAGCGTCTGCTTCTATTAGTTTATTCTTTCTAAATCGAGCAGCCAAATATAATTTTACTGCAAGAATGGGTATCGAACCGGTTAACTATGGTAATGTTTTTTTGTTCAGAAACGGTTTTAGAATTTTACCATTCGGTGATTATAACGATGACAGCTGGGGATTGAACCAAAGACAACAACAAGGTTATAATCGTCGTTTAGGTACCCGTGATTTGTTTGGACGAGTGGATGTTGAAACAGACGATGTGGATTTGATTAAGGAAGTTTCAAGTCGCGATGGAGGGTTAATCAAGACTGATGCTTCACAACAATTGATGAACTATTTTACAGAGACTCATAAACGGTTGGAACGCTATGTGGTTGGCGTTTTATGGGGTGAAGGATTTGTTAGAAAAGACTATTTTGTCAACCAAAATTCTGCACTCAAGGCGAGAGAACAATTACAAGAAATAGACAAAGATTCAGATTCTGCAAAACATCTATATTCTAACATCGGCAGTAAAGTTGATTTTCTGCAACTCATAAAGTCTTTAGTCAACGACAAGTCCATAACAGTACTGCAATATAATGAGGATTTAGCCAATATTGTTGCGGACCCAACGGACACCGAGGTGATTCAGGCTCAAATGATAGATGACGTGCGTAAGTTGGCACAGAAAACCAACGACCCCTACTTGCAAGACAGAATAGCAGAGTTTGAGAAACATATGGACGAGTTGCGTCGCCAAAAAGAAGAGGCTGAACGCAAAGAGAAAGAAGAAAGGAAAGCGAAAGAACTGGCGGAACGAAAAGCCGAGGCGGAACGAAAGGCGAAGGAATTAGCAGAAAAAGAAAGAGACATCCAGATTCAAAAGAATAAGTATCTGTCGGCCACAAGGAATACAACGAAAGAGGTTCAGGACTTAATTCATGTCATATTGATTTCCTCTACAAATTCGATTAGTTTGATTGATACTGCGAAATGCCAACTTGCTGACAAGGATTTGGTAGGACTGAGAACCTCTTTGGACAAGTTTGATTATCACATCTCCAAAATCAATAAACTCTCTAAACTGATAACGAAGGCCGACCTATCTCTTTTGTCAGAATCGAAATTGGTCGATATCCAGAATTATGTAAAAGAATATCTTGCAAACTTTTCTGGTTCATTCAATGTACAATATCATTCGACCGTAGCGGAATCCCTAGAGAAGAAGATTTCTGTTTTGGATTTATCCATTATCTTGGACAATCTAGTAAGTAACTCACAGAAAGCCGGTGCGAACGAGTTGAGACTGGACTTTTCTAGAGAAGGGCGCACTTACATTGTTGACTTCACAGACAATGGCGATGGCGTGGATTTAAGTCAGTTTACGCCACAGAGTATCTTTGAGGAAGGTGTCACCAATCGCCGAGGGGGTTCAGGAATAGGACTAAGTACCATTAAAGACAGAATGAAAAAAGAATTGAATGGAGACATCGCATTTATTGGGAATGGTCTGCATTTTTCAACGGGGGCAACATTCCGTTTAACATTTGAATAATGATGAAAGATAGATGTATTTTGCTAATTGATGACAAAGATCAGGAGGATGTTTCGAACAGTATTAAAACACAGTTGCGAAACGATTTTGATTTAGAGTTTCTTTTGATTCGGACTGCCGCTCCGGAGTTAAAAGAAGACAACTCTGAAGATTTGGATTTAAGCAAACTCAAAGCTGTAATTGAAGATAAGATTGGTAGGAAACATATTGATGTTGCCTTAACAGACTTTGATCTGGAAAGCGATTGCATTAATGGATTGGGAATTGTCCGTATGGTTCACGAGATTCGACCCAATGTTAATTTTCTTATTTATTCTGGCAATTGGAACAAAGTAATCCGGACTGTCATTGGAAAAGATTATCAGCAAGCCTCCATTGAAGAACTTGTGGAAGGCATTAACAATCTCATTCATGACAATATCATAAATTGCATTGGAA
This sequence comes from uncultured Bacteroidales bacterium, assembly GCA_937886715.1. Taxonomy (GTDB): domain Bacteria; phylum Bacteroidota; class Bacteroidia; order Bacteroidales; family P3; genus Colimorpha. Next base: position 27,476 of record CAKZZD010000006.1, read on the forward strand.
GAACTGATTACAAAGACGACTTAATCAAGTACCTGCAAAAGAACAAAGGAGAGACCATCGAGCATCGTTTATCTGTATTGCTCCGAGCAAATGGGGGCATGAAGTTTGAATCTTGCTTCCCGGAATTCAAAGGCATGACCTTTAATGAGATTGCCGACATGATAGATAACCATTCCGACGCTCGTTCCGATGAATGGATAGAAGCGGTGTTAACCCAGACTATTGCATATCTTGTAAAGGTGAACCAATGAACAAGACGGTTTGCATATATATTCAAGAACGAGACGGGACAACCTCTTTTCTCGAACCGTTAGTTGAGCATATCAAGAATATGTTTGCACCCGTAATTGTGGGGTATGATATCGACAGTGAAGACGACCCATTGGAAATTATTTATCAAGCAATCACTGATGTAGATACAATATTTTTCCTAGGTCACGGCACTAGCGACAAGTTGTATGCAAGCACTGTGGACAATGTGAATTTGTTTCACAAGGACAACGTCGAAATGCTTGCAAAAAAAAGAGTATTCCTATTGTCTTGTAATTCTGCAGACTTCATCAAGAAACAACACTTGAAAGATGCATTTGGATTCGGGATGCTGCCGACAAGTCTTGATGATGCACGAAAATGGAAAAACTTACATGGCATACACATCGAAGATTTTACCAGAAATGATATATCCATCTATAATCATGCCTTGGTAGAAATACTAATAAATGCTATTACAGTAGACAGCATGGCGGACTATTCTTTGTTAAAAGATAAAATCAAGTTTCAAACGAGTGTGGAAATCGTCAAATGTTTGCTTCAACACAAGGATAATGCCAAATATCGTGAAATGGCAGATCTGCTGTACTATTTTCAAAATGACATTCTAATTCAATAATGGCAAAAAAAATATACATTCATAGACTTATTCGCGGAATGTAGAGACACACTTGAATGCGGAGAAACTATACGTAACCCGATGCGAGGATGTCATAGAAAGCGAAGTGATGATGGACTCCATGAAACTATTCAATGACTTATTTGCAGTTGATTGCTTTTTGACCAACCTGCACGGGTGTTTCAACAACTTTTTGGCGGAGAAATACTATCGGGGAGAGTTAATGGGCAAATAACTCTCCAACCTTGTATCACTTTAATCACAAAGAAAAAATGGCAAAAAAAGAATATAACGTACTCGATTTATTTTGTGGATGCGGCGGCTTATCACTCGGATTCGAGCAAGCTGGTTTTAATGTTCTGTTGGGTATAGATAACTGGGAAGATGCACTTGTAACATATAGATACAACCATCATAACAGTCGTACAATGCACGCAGATTTAATGAGCCTAAACCCAATTGACGTTGAGAAAGAAGTTAGTCATCAGAAAATCGATGTAATCATAGGGGGACCTCCATGTCAAGGCTTTTCTGTTGCGGGCAAAAGAATCATAGATGACGACCGAAACAAACTATACAAATCCTTTGTCCGTATGGTTGCACACTTTAAGCCAAAAGCTTTTGTACTGGAGAATGTTCCAAACATTCTCTCTATTGGAGATGGTATTATTAAGCGAGCAATCATTTCAGACTTCGAAACATTAGGATATACCGTAGTAAATAAGGTGTTGCTCGCATCTGATTATGGAGTACCTCAAAATCGGCGGCGCGCAATCTTCGTTGGACTTCTCTCTGATAAAAAGTTTGTATATCCACAGCCAACCATTACACAAAGAGTAACTACAGAACAAGCCCTCTCTGATTTACCCGAACAGAGTTTGCCTGATGGTTCAAAATACCCAAACGAGCCAAAGTCCGAATACCAAAAAATAATTCGTGATGGAAGTGATGGAGTATACAATCACGTTATAACCATACATACCGAACAAACCCAACGAATCATTGCGATGGTTCCTGATGGTGGCAACTATAAGGATTTGCCAGAAGAATTGCGACAAACACGCAAGGTTCATATTGCATGGACTCGGCTGAACAGTAAATCACCAAGCATAACTATTGACACCGGTCACAATCATCATTTTCATTATAAATATAATCGTGTCCCGACAGTTCGTGAAAGTGCAAGAATACAGTCATTCCCTGACACATTTATCTTTATAGGAGGCAAGGGCAGCCAGCTTCGACAGGTAGGGAATGCCGTACCACCATTAATGGCCAAAGCAATAGCAGAACAAATTAAAAACAAGATAAAAATATGAGCAGCTACAATCCTGATGTTAAATACAGGTGTGATATTATCAGAGGCAAGGCCCAGAAGGAAATGGACGACCTACTTCCTTTGTATGCGGACATTACTCATTCGTTGGCCCCATTAGAGGCTGTTGCATTTACCGACCAGTTCGACGAAATGTTGGCTCAAAAATTAAAAGTAGCGAAAAAGACTATTAGCAACCAACGGTCTGAAATGGGACGTCTATTTGCTCTCTATTTTGAACAAGATGGTATTATGTATGAGAGCGAAATATGCAAATACCTTATTAAATCCGGTGATCAGCCGGCTTTCTTCAAGAACATCTGTCTCAATTTTCAGTTTCCAAATGGAACACAAAAAAAAGAGACCATTACAGAGAGGATAAAAGCTGGTATTAGATTTAAACCATACCATTTTATATTGTCACTGCTCAATATTGCGAAAAATGCCGGACTGACTTTAGAAAAAAGGGAGATTGAATATTATGCCCTTAGCTCTTTGGAAGTTCTACGGGGAGGAGTGTCTCCCGAAACCGTATTGGAACATATTGTCAAAGACAGAAGCAAAGGAATAATAAAAGAATTGACCGCAACGTCTTTCTCGAAAGAGCCTAAAGAACATTCGTATATTTTTCAACATTATACAGAACTCTTTAATTATTTAGAGTTAGCGAATCTAGTGTCGCAGGACAGGAAGTGTTTGTATTTGAACACAAAGGAGCAGAGAATTATTGATGTTTTTATTTCTGAATTAAATGATGTTCAGGAATTGGAAGGGCTTGACAAAAATGGTAATGCCACCGAGATTACCCGGAATTTATGGGCTCAACACTATGGCTCATTAAGCCATGGTGAAGATATATTAACGACATCTACCAATGCAATAGTACGAGTCGAAACAGAATCTCTGCCACAGGAAGAGCAGAATGATATAATTAATGCAAATCAAATCGGATCTGAAGGTGAACAATATGTGTTAAGGAAAGAAAAAGAAAGAGTAAAAGCCATTCGGCCCATATGGGAAAACAGGGTTAAATATTTAGGAAACATTAGAGGTCTCGGCTATGACATATTATCCGTTGACACCAATGAAGATTGCACAAAAGCCCTTAATCGAATGATAGAAGTAAAGTCAACTAAAAGGGTTACCCTGCCTAATTTTTCTAATGATTGGTACGAAACCTTTGAAATTACAGCAAAAGAATGGGAGTCCGCAGAACAATTCAAGGACCATTATTACATTTACAGAGTATATATCACGCCTATGGGGTTCTATATCTATGTAATAGACAATCCCTTCTTACAGTACGAAGAGGGAAAATTGACAGTATACCCCATTAAGTATCAGGTCGATATAACAAAGAAAAATATAGAACGTATTTATGATGAATAGTTTGAAGGTAGCATCGTTGTTCTGTGGGTGTGGAGGCTCTGACCTGGGCGCCATCGGAGGGTTTACATATCTTGGAAAAGAATATGCAAAGCTTCCCATTAGCATTGTATATGCAGCTGATTTTGACGCAAAGGCTGTAGAAACATATAACCATAACTTTGAGCACCCGGCTGTATGTGCTGATGTTACACAAGTAGATTTCGAGAAAATTCCAGATGTAGATATGATTGTAGGGGGATTTCCATGTCAATCATTCTCAACAGTCAACCCTACCAAAGACACTAATGATGAGCGGGCAAATCTTTACAAACAGATTGTACGAGCTCTTCACATTAAAAAACCTCAAGTATTTGTATGTGAAAATGTCAAAGGTTTAATGCAACTTCGCGGTGGCTCAATTCTAAAAAAAATAGTAGGCGAATTTGAAAATGAGGGATATTGTGTTAGGTATAAACTACTAAAAGCCGTAGATTATGGTGTGCCACAACGCAGAGAACGCGTTATTATCGTTGGAATAAGAAATGATTTGAATTATTCCTATGATTTCCCCAAGCCCTCCATTACAGAAAATAATTTTGTGCCCTTAAAGAAGGTTATTGACTCTCTTGAGATTCCTGAAAAAAAATATTATTTTTCCGACAAGGCGGTTGAGGGTATGAAAAATGCAAAAAACAACATGAAGAGAGGATTGTGGCAAGATTTAAACCAACCTTGCCTTACCATCACCTCACATTTGGCGAAAACAAGCATTAATTCGCGCGATCCAGTGTTACTTGTTAATCAAGAAAGAGAAATATACCGTCGTTTTACTCCAAGAGAAGCTGCCAGGATTCAATCGTTCCCTGACGACTTCGACTTTCCTGTGAGTGACCATTTTGCTTACAAACAAATAGGGAATGCCGTCCCTCCTGTAATGATGTGGTATGTTATGAAATCTCTTACAGATATGTTCGGCAAGGAACCGACCCCTGGCAAAAGAGCAATCCCTCCTAAAGTAAAACAGCTAGATTTCATATCCGTACTTGAGCAATTTCCACAAACGATAGTTGAGAATGACATATCTGAACAGGTTGCAGTAGAAAATTTTAAATCAGAATTACCGGATAACAACCTCTTGGTTTCCATTGTAAAAAATGATACGATCGACCTACTCCTTGACGGATCAATTAATGTGTATTACACAGGCAAAAGATTTCCTTCGACAGTAGAACTAAATCACCTATATTATTTCATGCCCTACCGAAAAGGCAAGGGTATTCGTGACCTATATTATATTAAAGTCGCACGCGTAGGATCAAAGCACGAAGTACATCCCGATGCCGACCCCAACGACTTGCGTTTGGTGTTCGAAATAGAGTTTGTCAAACAACTATTCACGGATTACAAACCCATTGAACTGAAAATATGGCACGCCTTTACGGACACTACTTTAAATGATATTTTATCAATCAAATAAGACAAAATCAAAGAATAAGATATATACGGTTTATACCCACACACATACCACCACCACATCGCATATTTCGCTAGCGCACTTCGCGCAGCGGGGGATCGACTGCTTCGAGCGGGAGTTCGACCCAGCGTCGGAGGCTTACTAAAGGCTTTTAGACTCGGAGGAGTTCCCAGAGCAATGCTGGGCGCTGGGGTTCGAGGGGCTATAAACATTATATTTTGAAGAAAATTGTCACTATTCAAGAAATTATTTGTAATTTTGCACCAGAAATTCAAAATGACAATTTGAAAAAATAATGAATAAAACTGTACTAAAACAGATATTGACATCCAACCAGAAGGATGTGGAAAACTATCAGATGGTGCCTCGCGAACTGCCTTCCGACGAGTTTGAGCGGCGTGTGTTTGTCGGTGTCCGCAGGGCTGGCAAGTCGTTTATGCTCTATCAGAAGATGCAGCAGATGCTAGCCAACGGTTGCGGCTGGGATGGTATACTTTACCTTAATTTTGAGGACGACCGCCTGGCTGACTTCACAGCCAATGACTTTGAGCTGATTCTGGAATGCCATGCCGAGATGTACGACCAGCGTCCTATGCTCTTTCTTGACGAAGTGCAGAACATCGACGGGTGGGAAAAGTTTGCGCGTCGAATGGCTGATGCCAAGTATCGGGTTTGGATTACCGGCAGCAACGCCAGAATGCTTTCATCCGAGATTATGACCACTCTTGGCGGCCGCTACCTTACCACAGAGGTTTATCCCTATAGTTTTCGGGAGTTCCTCCATGTCAAGGCTGTGGCATATGATGAGCGCGCTTTGTTGGCCACCGAGTCGCGTGCCAGGGTGCTGCGCCAATGGGGAGAATACTTGCATTGGGGTGGCCTGCCGGAATCTGTCGGACTCAGCGTGAAGCGCGACTATCTGACCAGTACCCTACAGAAGATTTACTTGGGCGATATCGTGAGCCGCAACAAGGTCTCCAATGCCAACCTCCTGCGCCTGCTGCTCAAGAAACTTGCCGAGAGCGTCCGTCAACCCGTCTCCTACAACCGACTTGCCAACGTACTGTCGTCCGTGAGCGGAAAGATCACTATGCCCACAGTCAGCAAATACATCGAGTATGCCGAGGATGCGTGGTTGCTCCTGCGTCTGCGCAACATCTCTGCCGCCTTTGCCGACAAGGAGTCGTTGTGCAAATACTATTTTGTTGACAACGGTGTACTCAACCTTTTCCTGCTTGACGGCGACACCGCGCTCTTGGAAAACCTTACCGCCCTGACCCTGTTCCGCAAGTACGGTCACGACAAGGACAACGAGCGTGTGTTTTTCTACAACGACAAGGTGGAGGTGGATTTCTATATCCCCGAAGACAAGCTGGCCATACAGACATCATACAGTATCGGACAGACAGAGTCTACCTTTGACCGTGAGGTCGATGCCCTGAAGAAGCTGCCCAAAGTCCTGCCCTGCAATCGCCGCGTTGTAGTGACCTACGACGAGGCGGACTCCATCAACGATGAGTTCGGCACCATTGAAGTCCTGCCGCTTTGGAAATGGATGCTGTGTTGATAGCATCGAATGTCTAACTTCGCGCAGCGGGGGATCGACTACTTCGAGCTGGAGTTCGACCCGGCGACGGAGGCTTACTAAAGGCTTTTCGACTCGGAGGAGTTCCCGGAGGGCTTTGGTCACACAGATATCACGGATAACACAGATATTCCTTGACCTGGCGGTCGGTTTTTTTCTCGCAGATATCACGGATAACACAGATATTCCTTGACCTGGCGGTCGGTTTCCATGCCAAAGAAACGCCAGCAACACGGAGTATAATCGAAAAAACGACATAATAATTCAAGTTTATTTGGGTATATCCATAAAATGTTGTAGTTTTGCAATTGCAATTTCGCCCATAGGAGATGCAATCGTCGTTTGATGCCATCAAGGAAATGGACGGGGAGAGCCATGGGTGCTGGAATCCGAGGAAACTGGCGCAATGGCTGGAATATGTACCCCAAAATGGGAGCATATAATTTCCAATATGTACCCGAAAAGGCGTTTTGGGGTACATATTAAACAAATCACAAATTTATTATAGAAATGACTAACGAAATACAATTCATCTTATATAATCTTCCTGATAATGAAGGGAGTGTGCAGGGCGTAGTGCGGGATGAGACTATATGGCTGACGCAAAAGGCGATGGCGCAGCTGTTCGGGGTAAATGTGCCTGCCATCAGCAAGCACCTGCAAAACATCTATGACAGCGGAGAACTCAATAAAAATGCGACTATTTCCAAAATGGAAACAGTCGTGAATAGGGGTTTCCGCGGAGAGGTGAAAGAAAATGTGGATTTCTACAACCTCGACGCAATCATCTCTGTCGGCTATCGTGTCAACTCTGCCAAAGCCACACACTTCCGACAGCGGGCGACAAAAGTATTGAATGAGTAGTAGTTCTATGACCGACACCATGACACCCGAGCAGCGGCACCGCTGCATGTCGCACATACGCAGCACGGCCACGAAGCCGGAGCTGTTGGTGCGTCGGTGGCTGTGGAGCCACGGGTATCGGTACAGGCTGAATGTCAAGAGTGTGCCCGGCAAGCCCGACATCGTGATGCGGCCCTACCGCACGGCAATATTCGTCAACGGATGTTTCTGGCACGGACACGGGATAAGAATGCGGGAATGTGGGAATGCGTTAATGTGTGAGTGTGGGAATGCGTTAATGCGGGAGTGTGGGAATGGGTTAATGCGGGAATGTGGGAATGCGTTAATGTGTGAGTGTGGGAATGGGTTAATGCGGGAGTGTGGGAATGCGTTAATGCGGGAGTGTGTGGAAAACTCGGCGTGCTGCAAGATTCCGCAGACCAACCGCACGTTTTGGGTGGAGAAGATACGCCGCAACCAGGAGCGCGACAAGCGCAACTACCAGACGCTGCAGGACAACGGCTGGCAAGTCATCGTCGTCTGGGAGTGCCAACTGAAGGCCAATAAGATAGAGCGCACCATGCGCGAGGTGGAGCTGGCGCTGAACAACAACCTGCTGTCGATGTATAAACACGATCCTATCCCCTACCCCTCCGATGAGGATCGATTGCCGATGGCGGCGGAAGGTGAAGCTCGTTACGAATAAAGCAAACTACAGCAGATAGATGAAGATAACGACCCTCTTGACAACTGACGACCGCGCGGCGCTGCGACGCTGGCTCGCGGAACACCACCAGAAGGAACTCGAGGTGTGGGTGGCCTCCTATCGCGGCAAGCAGCCGATGGCCAATGCGCTGCCGTATGTGGAGGTCGTGGAGGAGGCGCTATGTTTCGGATGGATCGACTCCACCTGCAAGCGGCTGCCCGACGGCCGCTTGGCTCAACGACTCTCGCCACGCCGCAAGAACAGCCATTGGACCGAACTCAACCTCCAACGATGTCGGGATCTGGAACAACGGGGACTGATGACTGAGGCCGGGAGAACCGCCTCACGAACGAATATCAAAAAACGCTCAGAAACAAGCCTTTCGAAAGGGGGAATAAATGACATGGAGATTGCCAATATGTGCTCACATCTACAGCGGAAGCTGTTTGACGAAGGCGGCGAATACCACCAGCTGTGGTTGGCAATGCAGAACGACCCAGCGGTGACCTCCGTGGTGCGTTCGCGCCAGCTGCATATCTACCGCAATGGGAGAAAAGTGCTGGTGCTGGCCGGGAAAGCGGCTCCGAAGATCATCAAGGAAGACCGACTCTGCGAGTTTTTAAAGTTACATGATCATGAATAATATCTTCAATATCCGTCAGGCGAGGGCCGACGAGGCCGGCCTGGTGCTGGAGTTCATCAAACGCCTGGCCGAATACGAGAAATGTGCCGACGAGGTGATGGCCGACGAGGCTACCCTCCACCACTCGCTCTTCGTGGAGCATTCCGCCGAAGTGCTCTTCGCCGAAGAAAACGGCATACCCGTAGGATTCGCCTTGTTTTTCCACAACTTCTCCACCTTCGTGGGCCGCAAAGGACTCTATCTAGAAGACCTCTTTATTGTGCCCGAAAAACGCGGCAAAGGCTACGGAAAAGCCCTGCTGAAGCACTTGGCTCAGCTAGCCGTGGAGCGCAACTGCGGCCGCATGGAATGGATCTGTCTCGACTGGAACAAGCCTGCGTTGTCGGTTTACCGGTCGATCGGTGCCATACCCATGGACGAGTGGACCGTGCAACGGCTGACGGAACCGGCGCTGAAACATTTGGCACAGTAGACAAAACCACAACGTATTGACGCAACAATCTGGTATTATGAAAAATAAAACATTAACCGCTCGGGATCTTGACACCATATACAAGACGGCAGACGTACTAGCAGATTTTATCGTAAAGATGAAAGAGGCCAAAGATTTGGACAAAAACATCAGCAAGGCGTATTCTCATATTGAGAAAGCATGCGAGATTCTGCAAGGCTTCCCTTCCGGTCATGTGAATGTCATGTACGGGCCTCCGGAAGCGTTCTTTTCTCCCAAAGAATGAGCCGAAGTGCGTCTATGGGAAGAAATCGGGCAAATGGCGACTATAGTTCCGCCGACATAACGGCCTATAAAGACAAGATGCCTCCGCGCATCGCCATACAAGTCAAAAAGGCAAGGCGGCGACATCAAAGAATCTACAATCCTATCATTGAAGGCCGCAATGAAAATACCCTGGCAGCGGTGATATGCCCCGCAAAATTGTTGAGCGATGAATAAGCCCAACAAACAGACACACAAATGAATCAGAGCACCAACATTCATATGACCGACAGACTTCGGCACGAGCTGGCGACGCTGCCTGCGGCCACGATCGCCGAGACGCTGAATGCGACGTTGCGCCATCAGACAGCGGCCATCGTGACGGCGGCACCGGGCACGGGCAAGTCGACCTTGCTGCCGCTGACCCTCCTGGCAGGATTGCCGGAAGATGCGGGCAAGATCGTCGTGCTGGAGCCCCGACGGGTGGCGGCACGCCAGATTGCCTCGCGCATGGCATGGCTGCTGGACGAGGCTGTGGGCGAAACGGTGGGCTACCGCATACGCTTCGAGAGCCGAATGTCGCAGCGGACACGCATCGAGGTGGTCACCGAAGGGGTGCTGACGCGCATGCTGCTCGACGACCCCGCGCTGGAAGGCATCGGGGTGGTGGTGTTCGACGAATTCCACGAGCGGAGCCTGAACACCGACGAAGCCTTTGCCCTCACCCGCCAATGCCAGCAACTGCTGCGCGACGATCTGCGGATAGTGGCGATGTCGGCCACCATCAGCACCGCAGCCCTGCAGGAAGCGCTGCAATGCCCCGTGCTGGAATGCGATGCACAGATGTACCCCGTAGAGGTGATGCACAACGGCGGCATTGCCGACCCCTCCAACATCTCACCCATGATGGCCCAATCTATCCTGCAGGCCTATCGCGTCCATGAGGGCGACATACTGGCTTTCCTTCCGGGCGAAGGCGAGATACACCGGACGGCGGAACTGCTTGATGGAGCCCTCGACGGAGCCAGGATATACCCCCTCTACGGCATGCTCTCCAACGACGAGCAAGCACAAGCCATCGCTCCGAGCCCGGAGGGCGAGCGCAAGGTAGTGCTTGCGACACCCATCGCCGAGACCTCGCTGACCATCGAAGGTGTGCGGGTGGTGGTGGACAGCGGATTCTGCCGCAAGATGGTGTTCGACCCCAAAAGCGGGCTGAGCCATCTGGAAACGGTGCGCATCTCGATGGATATGGCCACCCAGCGCACCGGTCGCGCCGGACGCGTGGCTCCCGGTGTGTGCTACCGCCTGTGGAGCAAGGCCGACGAAGCCCGCATGGAACCTGTGCGGAAACCCGAGATTCTCGAGGCCGACCTCGCTTCGCTGATGCTCGACGCCGCCCTATGGGGCGAGAGCGATGTGGAAAGCCTACCTTGGCTGACACCACCACCCAAAGCATCCATCGTCCATGCACGCAAGCTGCTCGTCGCTCTTGGCGCATTGGACGAACGCGGCAGGGTGTCACCTATGGGCCGCGAAATGTCGAAACTGCCATGCCATCCGCGTATCGCACGCATGCTCATCACGGCCAACAGCCTAGAGCAGCGAGCCCTGGCTGTCGACATTGCCGCCCTGCTGGAAGAGAAAGACCCGCTGGCCGACGAGACCGACGTCTCGCTGGCTCGACGCATCGATGCCCTACGACGAGCACGTAAAGGCAACGGCGGCCGCTGGACACGCATCATCCGTACCGCCCGTCAATATGCCGACATGACAAAAACCAGCGTCGACAACACCTCCGTCAACCCCTACGACGTAGGGGCGCTGCTGGCCTCGGCATTCCCTGAACGCATCGGCAAGCACTGGAAAGAGGGTGTGGGCGTGTTTCAACTGTCGAGCGGCGACCTCGTAGGCATCGATGCACAAGATCCGCTGTCCGACGCCGACTGGATCGTGGCCGCCTCGATGCACCAGAAGGCGGGCGGCACAGGACGTGTCTTCATGGCCAGTATCGTCGCCCCCGTCGACCTGACACCCTACGCCACCGAGCGCGACAACATCGGATGGGACAGCAAGACAGGGACCGTCGTGGCCCGCCACGAACGACGCATCGGGAACATACTCTTGGAATCCAAGCCTCTGACCGGCAACACCCGCGATGCCGTGCAGCAGGTCGTATGTCAAGCCATCGCCAAAGAAGGCACCTCTATGCTCGACTTCTCCGACAAGGTGACGAACCTGCAGCGGCGCATTGCCTTCGTCGCCCAGCGACACCCCGAACTGGAGCTACCGCCTGTGGACACACCATCGGTATGCACAAGCGCCACCGACTGGGGGCCGCTCTTCATCGGCAAGGCTTCCACCGTGGCCGAACTCAAAAAGATAGACCTCTGCAAGGTAATCTGGAGCCGCCTCAGCTACGACCAACAGCAGACCGTCGACCGGCTGGCACCGACCCACATCGCAGTCCCCTCGGGCAGCCGCATCGCGGTGGAGTACCGCCTTGGGGCCGAGGCCCCAGTGCTACGCGTGCGCCTGCAGGAATGTTTCGGGCTGGTGGACACACCAAAAGTGGATGGACTGCCGGTGCTGATGGAGCTGCTCTCACCAGGATTCAAACCCGTGCAGCTCACCAGCGACCTGCACAGCTTCTGGCAATCGACCTACTTCGAGGTGCGCAAAGAACTCCGTCGCCGCTACCCAAAACATGCGTGGCCAGACAATCCTATGAATGAACAACCTCACAAAAAAACCATACGATGAACACCGAACGTATCACCCTAATGGAACAGCGACTGCAACGGGCCGAGAAGGCTTTGTCAGCCCTGGAAACAGCCTTGGAACAATATACGGATGTCCACAATGACATCACGGCGCTCGACACCTACCTCGGAAGCCCCGAATGGCTCGCCGACCGCGACGACGACGAGGCCGGACGCTTGCCACAAGATCTCAAACGTGGCGTACTCAGCGAGGACGCCATCTGGAACCTCATCGAACGCTACCGCGACCTCAAACAGCAGATGCACGAGACCTACCACGACGGCTCCTTCCGCCCCATGCGGCGCTTCAAACAACAGATGTCAGGCGAAGAGTGCATCGCGCTGCTCAAGCGGGCTTCCCGCGGCGTGCTGGCCCTGTACGGCGACGGCGGCTACCCCTACACGGTGCCCATGGATTTCCTCTTTGCCGACGGCAACCTCTACTTCCATTGCGCCAAAGAGGGCCACAAACTAGACGCCATCAGGCGATGCGACAAGGCAACGTTCTGCGTGCTCAGCGAGGGAGTGAAAGAGCCCGACAGCTGGTGGTACCACTTCGACAGCGTGGTGTGCTTCGGAAGGATGAGTATTGTGGAGGACAAGGAGAGGACCGATACGCTGCTGCGGATGCTGGGCAGCAAATATTTCCCCGAAGGCTACGACATCGAGGCGGATATGACGCGCAACGCCCCCAACGCCCTGGTGCTCGAGATGCGGGTGGAGCACCTCTCAGGCAAGCGTGTGCGCGAGAAATAGGCACAGGCCACGCCATCAGGAATAGGGAAAAAGCCACTCAGGGCGTGGCGACGACACCACACCCTCTATCGGAAAGGGATCAGAGGCCGGGAGGCCTACTCCTTGGCGAAGTGGGTCTTGTCGACCGAGCAGAGCGGGCACACCCAGTCGGCGGGAAGGTCCTCGAATCGGGTGCCGGGGGCGATGCCGTTGTCGGGATCACCAACTGCGGGATCGTACACATACCCGCAAACGTCGCAAACGTACTTTTCCATCTTTTGTGTCTGTTAAGGGCCCGTGGCTGGGGCCGCGGGCAGGGGTGATACATGGTGGGAGGATGGGTCCGACAAGAAACCATCCGATAATCATAACGGCAGAAAGGGGTTTTTATTGTCCCCGATGGCAGGAGGGGAGTTGGAGGGGCTATGGAGTAATGGGCAGGAAACGCTATTTCTATAGGTGCCGATTTTTTTGCCGAAAAGGCTTCCTTATATTGTAAAAATTTAGTATATTTGCAGACACAACTAACATTAGTATTAATTATAAAAAACTAACAATAAGATGATTACAAAGCTTGACGACCTGCTTGAGCTGGTCAAATCGAAAGGTAAGAAACGTATGGTGGCTGCCTATGCCAACGATGCACACACGATTTGCGCCGTGAGCGCCGCTATCGACCGCGGTATTGTCGAGGCCACCCTGGTGGGCGACATTGACACGATGAAGAAGATCTGCGCCGAAGAGGGCATCGATCCCAACAAGTTCGAGATGGTGCAGGAAGCCAACGACAACAAAGCCGGCGCTCTGGCTGTGAAGCTGATCAACGAGGGCAAGGGCGACTTCCTGATAAAGGGCCTGCTGAGCACCGACAAGTATATGCGCGCCATCCTCAACAAGGAGAGCGGCTTGATGCCCGGCAAGAAGAACGACATGCTGACCCACATGGCCGTGATGGAGGTGCCCGCCTACCACAAACTGCTTTGCTGCAGCGATATGGCTATCATCCCCGCTCCCGACTTCAAGCAGAAAACCGCCATCATGAATTTCCTCATCCAGGTGTCGAAGAGCCTCGAGAACCCCAAACCGAAGGTGGCTGTGCTCGCAGCAACCGAGCAGGTGAGCGTGGGTATGCCCGCTTGCGCCGAAGCCGCTTGGCTGGGCATGCAGAGCCAGCGTGGCCAGATCCCCGGCGCCGTGGTCGACGGCCCCCTGAGCCTCGACTGCGCCATCGACAAGGAGAGCGCACAGACGAAGAAGCTCACCAGCGAGGTGGCCGGCGACGCCGACTGCCTGCTCTTCCCCAACATCGAGAGCGGCAACATCTTCTATAAGGCTTGCACCAAGTTCGCCCATGCCGAACTGGCTTGCATGGTGATGGGTGCCCGCGTGCCCTGCGTGCTCACCAGCCGCGGCGACAGCGCCAAGACGAAGCTCTACAGCATCGCCCTCGCCGCCCTCCAGTGCAAATAATGAATAAAAACTAACGGGTTTAAGGTTTGAGGTTTAAGGTCCACAGGATTGCACAATCCGTTGGCGACAAAACCTCAAACCTTAAATTTTAATCACCGACAGATGGACCAATATTTTGAAGGTATGAAGAATATCGCCATCACCGTTTGCGATGCGGAAGGCAATATTCTCGACATGAACCAGCACAGCGCCGACGTGAACAGCCACGGGCAGAAGATCGTGGGCTACAACCTAATGAACTGCCACCCCGAGCCGGCAAAGACGAAACTGAAAGGGCTGCTGGAGCACCAGCAGATGAATGCCTACACCATCGAGAAGACGCTGGCCGACGGCTCAAAGGTGAAGAAACTGATCTACCAGACTCCCTGGTGGAAGGAGGACGGCGAATTTGGCGGACTGGTCGAATATTCGCTTGAGATCCCCTTCGAGATGCCGCACTATGTGCGCCAGCCGAAGGTCCAGTAGGCCTTAAGGTGAGCGTGTGAACCAACGACTTCTGCAACAGGGAACATGAAGAAGATTATGGCATTGCTGGTGCTGATGCTGTCGCTGACGGCATGGGCCCAGAACGGCAAGGTGCGTGGCCGCGTGGTGGACGCACGCACAGGTGAAAACATAGAATACGCCACGGTGGCGCTGCTCAACCCCAAAGACAGCACCCTGAAGGGCGGCACGGTGACGGAAAGCAACGGCACGTTCAGCATCAACGCGGCATACGGGCGCTATCTGCTGCGCATCACGTTTGTGGGCTACGAGCCGCAATACTACAAGAACCCCGTGACGCTCAGCGCCGAACACCCGACGGCGAACCTCGGCAAGGTGAGCATCAACCCACAGGCCACCATCATGGATGCCGTCGAGGTGACGGCCGAACGCAGCATGATGGAATACCAGCTGGACAAACGCGTGATCAACGTGGACAAGAACATCGTCAGCAGCGGCGGCACCGCCACCGACGTGCTCGAGCAGGTGCCGAGTGTGGCCATCGACAACGACGGCAACGTGACGCTGCGCGGATCGACCAACGTGAAGGTGCTCGTCAACGGACGCCCCAGCGAGCTGATGGCCAGCGACCTGAGCACCCTCCTGGAGCAGATCCCCGCCTCGACGGTGGAGAATGTGGAGGTGATCACCAACCCCTCGGCAAAATACGACCCCGAGGGCATGAGCGGCATCATCAACATCAAGCTGAAGGACCGCACCGCCGGTGCCCTGGGCCTCAACGGCGTGGTGAATGTCAACGTGGGTGCGCCGCTCCCCTTCATGGTGCCTGACGATCTCGGCTCCATGAGCGGCACCGGCCGTCTTATCCCCACCGCTATGGGCAACATCAGCCTCAACTACACCACGGAAAAGTACAACCTCTTCCTCAGCGCCGACGCCGGCCTGCGCCAACGCGGCAACTACGGCTCCTCCGACATCGAGCGCTTTGACAATGCCGGCAACGCCATCTCGCACAACACCATCGACCAATACGGCCTCGGTCCAGGCACTATGGGCAGCGTCAAAGTGGGCGGAGAATACTATTTCGACGACAAAAACAGCCTGCTGCTCAGCTACCAACTGCGCGGCGGCAACCGCCGACGCGCCAGCAATAGCTACGCCACCGACCTCCTCTTCGCCGACTCGATGAGCTATCATCAGGCCACCACCAGCAACAACCGCAACGCCAACCACTCGTTCAACATGCTCTACACTCGCAAGTTCGACCGCAAGGACGAGGAACTGACCCTCGACGCCACCTTCAGCATGCGCCAGGTGAATGGCAACGGCGAACAGGAACAACAATACTATAACCCCTATGCCAACTGGGCCAACTACTACCTCCGAGAAAGCGAGACAGAAAACCACCACCAGGCCCTGAATGTGAAACTGAACTATCTGCGTCCTCTCGACTCGTTCCTGGACCGCCAAGACTGGCGCCTGGAAACCGGATATGAGGGCCGTATGGACTGGCCCGACCAGCGCGCCGACTACTACCGCACCGAATACTTCCCCTCAAACAGTTCCTTCATCCTCGACCGCTACTACGACTCGCTGTCATCGACTCACTTCGACTACCGACAGCATGTGCATGCCGTCTATGCCACCCTGGGCGGCAGCCTCACCGATGCCCTCTCCCTACAGGCGGGCCTGCGAGGCGAATACGCCAGCATCTACGGCAAAGACCTCTACCGTCCCGCCGACACCGTGCCGGTCAACAAGACCTACTGGCAAATCTACCCCACCCTGCACCTCTCCTACAAAATCAGCGACATGCAGAGTGCACAGCTGAGCTACAGCCGCCGCGTGCATCGACCCCACATGTGGGACCTCAACCCCTATATGGATATTCGTGAAGACAACCAGATGAGTTTCGGCAACCCCGACCTCGACCCCGAATACACCAACGCCTTCGAACTGAGCTACAACCTGGGTATCAAAAAGGTGAACATCTTCACCTCGGTCTACTACCGCCAGACGAACAATATGATCACCCACTACGGATTCACCTGGTGCGCCGACAGCGTGGCACGTTATGCCTGGTGGGAACCCTACAACAGCCAGTACGACGGCTACCGCGCCTCAACGCGCCTCAACCTCAGCACGGGCTACAACTACGGAATGGAACTCATCTTCGACTGGCAGATCCTGCAATGGTGGAAGATCAACATCAGCCTCAACCTCTACCAAAGCCACATCGAGGGCACCGAGTTGCTCTACAACCAAAGCACTGAGTCGTTCCAGGCCAGCGGCAAGTTCAGCTCTTTCATGACCCTCCCGAAGGACTGGACCGTGCAACTCAGCGGCCAATACTGGGCACCGTGGCTCGACCTGCAGACGCAGATGGACCCCTCCTACTGGCTCGACCTGGCGGTGAAAAAAGAAGTCTTCGACAAACGCGGCACCCTCAGCCTGCGCGTAAGCGACGTGCTCTGCACCGGCGGATGGGGCCACACCACCTACAGCCAAACATTCAACCGCGTGGTGATAAACCGTCGGCTGTCGCCGGTGGTTACCGTCGGCTTCTCCTGGAAAATCAACAACGGCCTGAAACAACGACCGCAGCAAACTGAAGAAGAGGGTGCCGACGAAAGCTCAATATACTGAACCTCAGACACGTCAGCTTGCCGACGGACGTCGCGAGGTGCTCGACCCTGTGCGCCGCAAATGGGTGGCGCTCACCCCAGAGGAATGGGTGCGCCAACAGGTGATCCACTACCTGCACCACCAGCTGGGCTACCCCCTCGAGGTGATGCAGGTGGAAGGCTCGATCAAAGTGAACAATATGAGCCGCCGTTGCGACATCGTGGTCTACGCCACCTCGGGCCTTCCCCGGATGATCGTGGAATGCAAAGCACCCGAGGTGCCGCTGACACAGAAAACCATCGACCAGGCCTGCCGCTACAACACCGTGCTGCAGGTGCCCCTGCTGATGATCACCAATGGAAAACAGACCTCGGTACTGGAGGTGGACTTCGAAAAAGGCACCCTTCACACCCTATCGGAAGTGCCACGATGGAATTTTTTTGTTACAAAATGAACACTTTTGCATCCCTCGCCGACATCTATATATGAAAAACGCCGAGAAACGTCAGATTTTGGTAGATCGATATATCGACTTCTTCCATCTGGCGTATATCATGCTCGGCAACAAAGAGGATGCAATGGATGCTGTGCAGGAAGCCGTCGTCAGCACGCTGACACGCCGCGGTGTACGCGATGTTGAAGCCTACTGCTTTCAGGCCGTACGCTTCGCCGCCATCAACATACTGCGCCGCCGCTCCCGACTCAAGTCGCTGGAGGGTCTCGACGTGGCCGACGACAACAGGCAGGAACAGCTGCTCACCCGCTTAGGCGAGTTGCGCGACGAGCTGCCCGAAGCCATACGGTCGCTCGTGGTGCTGCACGACGAACAGGACTTCTCCTACCAGCAGCTGGCATCCTTGTCGGGGCTCAGCGTCTCGTCGGTCAGGCGCAAGATCGCAGAGGCCCACCAACAAATGAAAGATCAACTGGAAAAGGATATATGAAAAACGACTCACTGGCACAACTGCTTGCCAAACACGAACAAGGCCTGCTGACCGACGACGAACGTGCGGCGCTGGACCAGCTGACGCAGAAAGAGGCGGTGATGCAGGCCGCCGACCGCAGGGTGGCCAAGATACGGCGCGGCAGGATTGTCCGCGGCGTGGGTCTGGCCGTCACCTTCGTCGCTCTCGCAGGCGTCGGCATTGGCCTGTTGGCACCTTCGCACACTCCCGAAGGTCCCTCGGTGGCAGCTCTCCAGACGGAAGCCGCCGCACCTGCCGCCGTGGTGCCCACCGCAGAGGAGCCCATGTCAGCACCGGTGACGGCTATCGAACCCGCGGCCACACCGCAGCCCGCCATCAAGCGCCACATCACAGCCCAGCCCCAGACGGCGACCGCCAAAAACGAACAGGTGGTGATCTGCAACAACAGCTGCGACGCCGATTCGGTGATCGACGAAATATGGAAATTCCTCACCGCATGAAACGCCTCGTCCTCTTCGCATGGGCCTGCCTGTGCTGCCTCATGGCACCGGCTCAGACCGAACTCTACCAACGCTATGCGTCGCAACCCAACGTCAAGGTGGCGTCGGTCACAGGCTTCGCCATCGACAGCACCTCGCGCGCCGACGTCACAGTCATCGCCGCCGAGGACGACGGCGGCTGGGAGTGGATGAAACGCGAGTTCCACATCGGCGACCTCTCGCCCGAGCAGCAGGCCAGCCTGCGTGAAGGCTACGACGCTGTCCTCTTCGCCCGACGCAACCGCAGCAACCCCAGCGAGAACGCCCCTATCGTGGGCGAAAATATCGACATCGCCGCCAGCTGCTACATGGGCATCTCCTACCTCAACCGCGCAGTCTACGTCTTCTGCGCCGACACCGAAGAGCAGTACGACGCCATCGTGGCGCTGCTCATCAAGAAAATCATGCATCAAAGCCGCTGACAACCGCGTGCATTCCGGCACCGGGACAGCGCCCCCAATACGCTAAAGGAATACAATCTCTTTCATGCCGCAAGAGAGGCTACGGCCGTCGGCAGCGGTGAGGAGCAGTCGGCCATGCGGGTCGACACCGGTGATGGTGGCGGTGAGTTCCTCTTCGTTATACTTATATCTCGCGGGAACGCCGAGGTTCAGCAGGTGCTCCAGATACTCCGGCTCGGGGTCGTGGCCGCTCTTCAGATCGTCGTACCGTCCTTCAATGCAGCCCAGCAGCTGCAGCAGCAGGGACTCCAAGTCGAAGGTGCGGCCCGTCAGCAGGCCCAGCGACGTGGGGTTGGGCACCCATGCGGGGAACTCCCGCTCGTTGACGTTCAGCCCGATGCCGCACACGGCGGAGGCAATCTGCGTCCCCACAAGGCGGGTGCTCACCAGCGTGCCGCATATCTTGCGGCCTGAAACATAGATGTCATTCGGCCACTTGACCTTAAGCCCCATAAAGTCCTTAAGAAAGTCGCACAAGGCCAGCGAGAGGGCCTCGGTGAGCTTGAACTGCCGGTTGGCGGACAGGAACGTGGGATGCAGCACCAGGCTGAACGTGAGGTTCTTTCCCGGCGACGCATGCCAATGGTTGCCGCGCTGGCCGATGCCTGCCGTCTGCTCCAGCGCCCAATAGCAAGTGAAGTCCCCGACCTGGGACAGGTCGAGGGCTTCACAATATTTGTTGGTGGACTCGACAGAGTCCATTTTCACCAGCTGCATGTGTTCTGGTTATGACTGTCGGTCCAAAAGCGTCAGATCGACATGATCTCCTTCTCCTTGGCTTCAAGGATCTTGTCGCACTCGGCAATGTGCTTGTCGGTGATGTCCTGCAGCTCTTTTTCCACCTGCTTCACCTCGTCTTCAGGCACCGACTTGTCTTTCAGTTTCTTCACCTTGTCCATCACATTGCGGCGGGCGTTGCGGATATTCACCTTGGTGTTCTCCACCTCAGTCTTGGCGGCTTTGCAAAGCTCCTTGCGGCGCTCCTCGGTCAGCGGAGGGACGATGATGCGCAGGATATCGCCCTCATGGCGCGGGGTGAAACCCAGATTGGCGTCGAGGATGGCCTTGTTGATGGCTCCCACGATGGTCTTCTCCCACGGCTGGATGACGATGCTGCGGGCATCTGGAGTGTTGATGTTGGCCACCTGGCTGATCTCGGTCATCGTGCCATAGTAGTCCACCTTCACTCCGTCGAGCATGCCGGGATTGGCCTTGCCGGCACGGATTTTCGTCAGCTCCTTGTCAAGGAAGCTGATGGCTGTCTGCATACTGTTTTTTGCCTCGTCGAGGCAGGCTTTCGATAAGTCGTTCATAATATGTATGATATTTTATTGTTTACTGACCAGAGTGCCCACCGGCTCGCCCTCCACCACACGGAGCAGGTTGCCAGGCTTGTTCATGTCGAACACGTAGATCGGCAGGTCGTTTTCTTCGCATAGCGCAAACGCTGTCAGGTCCATCACCTTGAGTTTCTTGCCCATCGCCTCTGCAAACGACAAGTTGGCATATTTGGTGGCCGTAGGATCCTTCTCGGGGTCGGCCGTATATACACCGTCCACGCGAGTGCCCTTCAGAATGGCGTCGGCCTTGATCTCGATGGCACGCAGCGTCGAAGCCGTGTCGGTGGTGAAGAACGGGTTGCCCGTGCCGCCACCGATGATGACCACCTTGCCCTCCTGCATGGCTCCGATGGCACGACGGCGGCTCATCTCCTTGCAGATGGGCTCGATAGCCAGACCCGAGAGCAACTCGGTGGCGATGCCCTGTTTCTCAAGCTCGGCCTGCAGCGCCATGCTGTTGATCAGCGTGGCCAGCATGCCCATATAGTCGCCCTGCACACGGTCCATGCCCTTGGCGGCGCCGCTCAGTCCACGATAGATATTACCGCCACCGATGACGATGGCCACCTCACAGCCCTTCTCCACCACCTGCTTCACATCGGCAGCATACTGGCTGAGCATCTCGGGGCTGATGCCGTAACTTTGCGTTCCCATGAGCGATTCGCCGCTCAGTTTGAGCAATATGCGATTGTATTTCATATTCTTAATCCGTTAATTTATAGTCGTTTGAATCCTCCTCCGCATTCCCTTTCACACTACGAAGATATAAAAATTAGTACAATCCGCCAAAAAAAATTGCACATCCCCACGCAACAGCCTGTCTTCCACCTATCAACACCTACCCCGCTCCAACCCAACTCCTACCATAGTAGGAGTTGGGTAGGAGTTGGTAAGGAGAAGATACGGAGAAACAGCGTTTTACAGCCGACGGAAAAAGTGGCAGAATTGCGACTGGGGAAAGGCCACGAAGGGGCTGCAAACAGAGGACAAAACTATCCTGGAAAAGGCCGGAATGGGCTACATGCCGGCGATAGTGAGGGTGGCGACGCTGATGCTGATGCCTGGCACCGAGGACAATGCGTCGCAACAGGCACGGATGGTGGCACCTGTGGTGAGGACATCGTCGACGAGAAGCACATGGCGACCCTCAAGAGCGTCGGGGCGCGTCACGCGGAAGGCTCCGTTGACATTGTCGCGGCGCTGCTGCACATGCTGGAGGCTCTGTTTGCGGGTGTAGCGCGAACGGCGGAACGATGTGGTGTCGACGGGCCGGGGAAAGACGGCCGCGATACCCTGGCAGAGGAGCTGGCTCTGGTTGTAGCCGCGGCGCAAGCGGCGGAGGGGGTGGAGCGGCACGGGCAACAGAAGGTCGACATCGTCGAAGCGGGCGGACTGAAGCAGGTCGAGCCCCATCTGCCGGCCCATCATGAGGCAGAGCTCGCTGTTGCCGTGGAACTTCATGGAGTGGACGATGTGCTGGACGATGTCGCCATGCCCGTAGTGGAGAAGCGCTGTGGCGCCACGGAGATGAGGGATGCCCATCAGCAAGGCTTCGGCGGGGTTGGTGTCGAGCCGGCTGAATCCGGTATATGACAACTGGTTGAGACAATGGAGACATAGTTGCCGCTCGTTGCCGACAAGCACCTCGCCGCAGCCGACGCAGACGGTGGGGAATAGCGCATTGAGGATGGTGTCGAAGAGCCTCATGGCAATCAGGGCAGGAAGAGGCAGCTGTCGCCGTAGCTGAGGAAGCGGAAACCGTGGTCGAGGGCGAAGCGGTAGCATTCGCGCCAGCGGTCGCCGATCATGGCCGACACGAGGAGCAGGAGGGTGCTCTTGGGCTGGTGGAAGTTGGTGACCAGGCCCTGGACGACACGATAGGTGTAGCCGGGGGCTATCATCAGGCGCGTGTCGCCGTCGAGATGGTCAATGTCGCGACGCTGCATCCATTCGAGCACATGGGCGAGAGCTTCGTGGCCGGTGAGCCGGGTGTCGGACTGGTAGGGCTCCCATTGGTCGACATGCATGGCGTCGAGATCGGGATTGGCATGCAGCTGTACGCCAAACCAATAGAGCGATTCGAGGGTGCGGACGCTGGTGGTGCCGACGGCGATGAGACGACGGTCGGGGTGGGCCAGGATGTGGCTTATGTTGTCGAACGACACCTGTACCTTTTCGACGTGCATCTCGTGCTGGCCGATGGTGGGGGTGCTGACCGGCTTGAAGGTGCCGGCGCCGACATGGAGGGTGAGATATTCGGTGGGGATGCCGCGGTGTGCGAGACGGTCGAAGACCTGCGGGGTGAAATGCAGGCCTGCGGTAGGCGCGGCCACGGAGCCCTCGTGTTCGGCATAGACGGTCTGGTAGCGATCGGCATCAGACTGTTCCGCCTCGCGGCCGAGGTAGGGCGGCAGGGGGATGACTCCGGCACGGTCGATGATTTCGGCGAAGCTGAACCCGCCTGTCCATTCAAAGTCGATGATCCAGGCGTTGCCGACGGCCTGTTGGCGTGTGGCTGTGAGGGTGACCGCCTGTCCGTCGATGTCGACGATGCGCTCCAAGGAGCCTGATTTCCACTTTTTGTTGTTGCCGACGAAGCAGTTCCAGGTGCAATGCTCGCGTTGCTCGAAGGATTGCGCCACAGGCATCTGATAGGGCTCGAGGCAGAACACTTCGATGGTGGAGCCGGTGGGCTTGCGGAAGAAAAGGCGCGCATGGATGACCTTGGTGTTATTGAACACCAGAAGGGAATTTTGCGGAAGGAGGTCGGGGATCTCGTAGAAACGGTGTTCCCCTATGGTGCCGCCGATGAGTGTCAGCAGCTTGGAATGGTCGCGCTGGTCGACAGGGAAACGGGCGACGCGGTCGTCGGGGAGAGGATAGTCATAGTCGGCTATGGCTATGTTTTTCAGCTCATCAAGCATGTTGTCGGTTGCGGGTAAGGAAGGAGAAGAGGATGTACCACAGGATGATGATCGAGATGGCGAACCAATGCCGTGTGAGGGCGATGATGAGGGCACATCCGATGAGGAAAATATAGGGGATGCTGTTGGTGCGCCAGGTGAGGTCTTTGAAGTTGAACTTCAAGGAGAACATGGGCAGCTCGCTGACCATGAGGATGTCGGTCAGGAGCGACACGGCGATGACGGCGACGACAAACCATGACTGGTGGGCGATGGGGTCGAAGGTGGCGGTGCCCAAGCTGAGGGCGAGGCCCACCCAGATGAGGGCGTTGGACGGCACGGGGAGCCCCAGGAAGGAGTGGCTCTGGCGCGTGTCGAGGTTGAATTTGGCCAATCGGTAGGCGGCAAAGAGGGGTATGAGAAGAGCCACCAGCGCAATCCATTGGAAGGCAGAGCCAGCAGGGGCGCATTGCTGTATCATCTTGAAGACGATGAATCCGGGAGCCACGCCCGATGTGACCACGTCGGCCAGCGAGTCGAGTTCCTTGCCTATCGGTGAGGAGACGCCCAGCAGGCGGGCGGTCATGCCGTCGAAGAAGTCGAGCAGGATGCCCAAGCAGATGAGGAGTGCGGCGAGGTGCAGGCGGTCGTTGGCGGCACAATAGGCGGCGAGCACCCCACATAGCAGGTTGCCCAGGGTGATAAGGTTGGGGATTTGCTTTTTCATTTAGTAGAGCTTCACTATCATCAGGAACTCTTCATCGTCCCAATACTCGCGGAACTCGGTGTCGACAGCGGCTTTTTTCTTGTACTCGTAGTTCTCGTCGATGGAAGCTTTGAGGTTCTTGAGGGTGTTGGTACGGTCACCCAGACGGGCATAGGCGATGGCCCGGAGATAGTTGACGTCGCAGTTCTGGTCGAGGCAGCAGTCGAGTGTGCGGATGGCGGTGCCGGTTTCCTCGTTCATGAGCTGGGCAAAGGCCAGGTTGTAGGTGCAGGGGCTGTCCTTGAGGGCTTTCTGGGCCTCGTCGTAGTTGCCTCGCTTGAGGTTAAGGATGGGGATATTGGCATCGGCATCGCTGCTGCCCTGGCGCTTGGCCTCCTCGAAGTAGTAGTTGGCCAAAGCGTAGTCTTTCTGCGCGAGACAGAGCAGACCGGTGTTGTTGAGCACGTCGGGGTTGTGGGGATTGAGGTCGCGCGCCACGTTGAGGTAACGCTCAGCCTCGTCGTAGTCGCCAAGATAGAAGGCCACAGCACCGGCATTGTTCCAAGCAGCCCATTCCTGGGAATGGTTCTCGGTGGCCCACTTGTAGTATTTCATCTTGGTGTCGTAGTTGTAGTTGATGTAGGCGGTGTACATCAGCTCGTCGAACGAGAGTTTGGCAGGATTGATGGAGGCGATCTTGGCCAACTCGGCGTCGGTCTTGCGGGCCTCGGAATAGTAGAGGGCGATCTGGGCGCGGCGGAGGCTGGGGAAAATCTCGTCTTTGAGTTCGGTGTAGACCTCGGCCATATTGCGGATCATCTGCTCGCGCTTGACGACGTTCTGCTGGGTTTCGACAATGTTGATGATGGCGTGTTTGTCCTGAATTTCGGAGTCTTCCATCATGACCACGAAGTGTACCCAGTCTTCACCGGCAGCGCGGGTGCTGATGACAAGCTGTTTGAGTTGCTGATATTTGTAGTACTCGACATCCTGAGGTTTGATTTTGGCGCGGCGGGCCATGGTGGTCAACACCTCGTCGAGGATACGGTTCAACTGGGCGGTGGCCACATCGGCACGGTTCTTCGACACACCAATATTGTTGGTTTCTTCACCTTCGGGCGAAGCCCAACCGGTGATGCTGATCTGTTTGGGCAGGCCGTTTTCAAGCATGATGCGCTTGAGGTTTTCGACAGAGTTGTAGGCGTCGAACTTCTGGTTCATCGAGAAGTCCCAATTGAGGTCCGAAGTGCCGTTGAGGAAGTAGATGTCGGCTGTTTCGACATAGCCCTGCTTCTTGTTGTAGTTGATCGGGGAGATGGAGATATTGCCCTTGATGTCGACCCACGACGAGGTGTTGTTGACGCCGTCGGAGAGGAGCACCGTGCTGAATTCGACACCCTTATCATCGCGGATCACATCCTCGGCGAAACGGGCGTCCTCGTCGGTGGCCTTGGCGCGGTAGCCAATGGGAGTCAACGTGACGCGGCCTGTTTCCATGCCGGGCATGAAGTCGAACATGTCGCTGTAGGTGAAGCGGCCGCCATTGGCATAGCTGATGGTGGTGCCGTCGCCGGCCACACGCTCGCCCTTAAGGGTGATAGGCTCCAGGGGAATATCGCCACCTTCCCATGTGAACACGGGCTGGATGAACATCGCGCAATGTTTGTTGAAATATTTTTCAGGCACCTGGCCGATAAACTTGACAACCACTTTCTCGTCCATCGTCTCGACAGGATTGGGATTGGCCTGATATCTCACTTTGCCACTGTTGGCTTTCATCTTCGATAGGCCATTGCAGCCGGTCAACAATACCGAAATCAGAATAATGGCAAAAAGGTTTCTCTTCATACTTATTATGTATTATCTTTATTTATTCGCACAGAACCAAGCATTTACAGCCGCTATCGCGGCCTTGATGCCTGCATTGTTTAACTTGCAAATATAGACATTTTTTTTTGAATACAGAAAAAAATCTATCTCCTGCAGAAAAAACGCGCCACTAAACTACCAGTTGCTCTCCACCTTGACTGGACAGAAAGCTTTGGCAGCACAATACTTACACGCATTAGCAGAAGGCGTGGCGGCGAAGGGGGCATCGGGATCCAGCATGCCATGTATGATGTCGCCCACCTCGGTTTCAAATGCGTCCAAAGCATTGCCATCCAACACTTCGCTGCCATTCCAGAGCGCCGGCATGAGATCCGATTTGAGATACCGTAGAGGATAGATTGCTGCCTTCAGGCTTTCGCTCGACTGGGTGCGATAGTAGACCAACGCATAGGTCATCAGCTGGAAGAGCTTGTCGGGGAGTTTCCCTTTGTCGTTTTTCAAGCTTTGGGGAGGCACAGCTCCGGTCTTGTAGTCTATTACCCTGACCATTCCATCGTAGCGGTCGATGCGGTCGGGTCTTCCGGTGAGGTTCACCTCCTGCCCTTCCTCAGTGGTGAACATCAGATAGGGTTTGCTGTCCTCGGGCTCGACCGATATGATTTCAATAGCGTGCCCCGCCTCAATCTCTTTTATTTCCTTGGCCAGCATCGATTTCAGCTGCGTCAGCACGATCGAGTACGCCAAGCGGTTGCGCCCATCGGGAGTGCGCCCGTTTTTGAATTCCTCGTCAAACGCCTTGTTGAGCGTCTCTTCAACCCGATCAAGACACCCCTTCAGGTAGCCGGCCTCGACTGGCCCTTTCCCCACACAGGGTTCATAGATGTGCTGCAACACCTTGTGAACCAGGTTGCCTATTTCCGAAGCATCCATCTCATCTTCGGCGATATCATCCTCACGGACTTTCAGCACACGCTCGTAGTAGAACTTCCTCGGGCAGGCATTATAGTCGTTCAAGGCACTGGGGCTGAATCCTTTCAAGGCCATTTTATACAGCTGTTCCATCGCCTTGGGAGTCTTCTGCCCTTCTTCGACAGCACCATTTGTCAAGCGGCAATTGGTGTCGACAACCGTATGGTCGACGGTCACCTTGCCACGGAAACGCTCGTCGCATGCCAACTCCAGCTGCACCTGCCGCACATAGCGGCTGGGGTCGCCCTTGCCCATGGCCGTGGACTCGGACGAATAGATCAGGTACACCTCCTCAGCCCTCTGGATGAGACGATAGAAGTGGTAGGCGAAGACGCTGTCGCGCTCTTCATAGGTAGGCAAGCCGAAATGTCGCTTGATGTCGTAGGGTATAATGGTGCTGTCGGTACGACCGGCAGGCAACACCCCCTCGTTGGCGGAGAGAAGAATCACCCGCTTGAAGTCCAGGTTTCTGGTTTCCAGCATTCCCAACACCTGAAGACCCGTCAATGGTTCGCCATATAGCGTAATCGAATAGCGACGCGACAGGCGCCCATAAATACGTTCCAACGCATTGGGTTCGATACAAGAATACTCCTCCTGCAGGGCGCGCAGATGCCCCACTATCTCGAGCAAGGCTCCCAGGGCTTGTCGCTCTTTCATATTGTTCTCCAACGTGCCGCTCGAGAGGAGCATCTCACTTGTCCGCTCAACGATGTCGAAAATGCCGTTCACATCGGGTTGTTCGTCGGGGAAAAGGAACGAGAGGTCTGTGCTGCCAGTCAGCATGGCGACGTCGTCGGCATGAAACCTGTATAGCTTGTTCTTGGAAACATGGCGGTTGGCATCCTTGCGGATGTTGTCGTTGCCTATCAGCCGTGCCATCAACCTGTGGGACAGCAATTCAACCACTTCACGGAAATAGTAGCCCCTGTCGTTATGCTGGCGATACAACGCCAGCAAGCGCAACATCAGCAGATGTACATTGCTGTCGGAATAGGCATAGCCCATCGACACATTGACCGGTACGTTCGGAAGCGAATTGAGCGTCGGCATCAGCAGGCCTTCGTCGGCCAGCACCACCGCTGTGGCATTGTTGTCGGTCAGCCATCCGGGGTTCTCCTCCAGCAGCTGCCCCGCATATTTGCATTGTAACACGTCCTCAGGGCACTCCACGATATGCACCTTCCTTTCATTCAGCATTCCAAAGCAAGACTCGGCAGGCGGGACAAGCTCTGGAAAGCGTTTGTGATGCTCGCGGAGGAATAGGCCAGCCTCGTTACGCTTGTCGTCGTAATAGTAGGCATCACCGTCGGTGAGCAAAGTGCCTTTCCCCTCCATATGGTATTGGCCAATAATGCGCAACTCACATTCCGACAATGCATTGAAACCGACAAAATAGACATGCCGGTAGGGGCAACGACCCACTATGTCCTCAATCTCGTCCGCCACCTTGCGGTATGCCATGCCGGAATAGGCACGCCCTTTCGCAAGGAGCCGCTGGCGGAATTGGGAGTAATAGTCGTATAACGAATGGTAGAATTGGATGTAATCACGCTGGAAATCAGTCATTCCTGGGCGCTCCACATTCCACAGCTCAATCTCCTTCACCCCGCTCAAATTGACGAACAGATTCCTGGCATCGATGCAATAGCGGTCCACCTCGGAGAAATCGCTGAGCATCATATCGCCGAACGAGATGAAATCCTCGAAGCGCTGATACTTGCGGTCGGGTCCGCCAATTTCGACATGCACCTGATAGAGCTCGAAGAGCAGGAACTCGTTTCTGACGATCTCCAAGCCTCCCAGTTCGCCGACCATATCGTCGATAGTGACCATGTGCGGCAGGAAAAAGGCAGTACCGGACTGGGCAGAAAGCAGTTCAAACTCACGCTGAAGGAACCTCGCCGAGCGGTGGTTGTTGAACACCACCAAACCCTGCGCGATGTCGGGCCCCAGGTCGTCGACAATGCGACGCGCTACTTTTTGAAGGAATCGATCCATAGTCGTGCTTTTTCTAATGTGTCAGGTTTTCCCACATCGAACCAATGCTCGGCGGAATGGACATAGGCGCCGATACGGTTCGCTGGCGAAAGTGCTATGTATACGGGAATGATCGGGAAAGGATCGTCGCGGTGAGGAAGCAAGGAGAAGAGATGCGGGTCAACCATCGACACCCCACTGAACGCCAAGGTCATAGCACCACTGGGCTCTTCCACCTCGCCTTTGCGGCCAAGGAGCAGACCTTCAGCGGAAAAGACAAGTTCACGCTTGGTGTCGCGCCGGCTGACGCAGAGGGTCACCAGGTTGCCTGAATGGCGATGGGCCTCTTCAAGGGCATGAAGATCGATGTCCGACACGACGTCGACATTATGCACAAGCACGGGCCCGGTGCCGGAAAACAGCGGCGCAGCATGCCGCAAGGCTCCGCCCGTGTCGAGCAGAAGCTGCCGCTCGTCGGAGATGACGATCGGGCACTTCCATTGCCGGTCACGGACAAACAGTTCAACCATGTCGGCGAAATGGTGCACGTTGACCACGATACGATCCACACCGGCATCCTCGAGCTTGTGGATGGTGCGCTCGAGCAGCGTTTGGCCACATAGTTCGACAAGTGCCTTGGGGCGAGAGTCGGTCAGCGGACGTAGGCGCGTGCCCAACCCCGCCGCAAGAATGAATCCTTCCATATTGATATAACGCCGCAAAGGCCAATTTAGTATACAGAAATGACAAAGCGCATAGAATCAGCATATTGCGGAGAAAAATAGGCAAAACGGAGCCAGAAGGCATCTCCACCAATGCAAAAGCCTGACAACCAGTTACCAACTCCTACTGTGGTAGGAGTTGGGTAGGAGATGATAGGGAGATGGGATGGAGGGGGTCAGGGGACGGGGTCGTAGCCAGAGCCGCCAAAGGGGTGGCAGCGGAGGATGCGTTTGAGGGCGAGCCAGCCGCCCCGGAAAGGGCCGTATTTTTGGATGGCTTCCATGGCGTATTGGGAGCAGGTGGGGGTGAAGCGGCAGACGGGGGGTGTGAGTGGGGAGATGCAGTTGCGATAGAAGGCGATGAGGGCGAGCATCGCTTTGGCAATGAGGTGTTTCACAGCGTGCAACAGGCGTCGCATGGGTCAGGAATGAAGGTGTTCTTGAATTGATTTTTCGAGTTGGGGAATGAGTTTGTCGAATTTATGGTCGAGCTGTGCAGAGTCCATGATTTCGTTGTGGATATAGTTGATCGACAGGAGGATCGAGATGCCGCTGGCGTTGAGGATGGCGAAGAGCTGGTCCTTGTGGCGGCGGTAGCATTCGCGTGTGAGTCGTTTGACGCGGTTGCGGTCGACGGCATGGTGGAATTTGCGCTTGGAGGTGGAGATGAGCACTTTGCAGGGAATGCCGGAGGAGTCGACGGGGATCCAGTGGATGCTATAGGGGAAGGCCATGAGCTTGTGGCCATGGGCGTAGAGGTGGTCGATAAGGGGACGGCTGCAGAGCCGTTCGGATTTGGGGAAGCGGCAGTTGGAGGAGGGATTGTCGCGGCTCGGGCTCACGCTTTGGTGTCGTTTTTCTCGGCTTCCATGCGTGCTTTTTCGGCGGCACGTTCGGCACGGCGTGCGGCGGCGAGGGCTTTTTTCTCTTCCATGCGGTGCTTGTAGACCTCTTTGTTGGCGATGACGGGACGGCTTTTCTTGGCTGGGGAGGTGATGGTGCTCTTGACGCCGTGTTTGGCTATTTCGCCTTTGGAGGCGATGACGGATTCGGGTTCCTTGCCGAGGATGTAGTTTTCGATGGCCATGGCCATGGAGGGAGCCGATTGAGTGGGAGCAGCGATGGTGAGTTTGATGCCTTGCTCTTTGAGGGCGGCATGGGTGGAGGAACCGAAGGCGGCTATGGTGACGTTGTGGTTCTTGATGTCGGGGAAGCTTTTGACGAGGCTGCGCACTCCGATGGGCGAGAAGAGGGCGATGGCATCGAAGTCGTCGATGTTGAACTGCCTGAGGTCGCGGGGTGCCGAGGTGTACATGGGAGCCTTGGCGTATTTGAATTTGGCCTTGTCGAGTGCTTTGGTGTACTCGGTTTGTTTTTCGTCGGAGCAGGGGAAGAGGAATTTCTCGTCGCGATGCTTGTTCATGACCTCCAGCAGGTCGGAGAAGTACTGGTTGCCGAAGAAGACTTTGCGCTTGCGGTATTGGATGTAGGTCTGCAGATAGAGGGCGATGGCCTCGGTGGAGCAGAAATACTTCATGTCTTCGCTGACGGTTTCGCGCAGTTCCTTGAGCATGCGGAAGAAGTGGTCGATGGAGTTCTTGCTGTTGAAGATGATGGCGGTGTAGTCGCTGATGTGTATGCGCGTCTTGCGGAATTCTGAAGCCGGGATGCCGACCACTTCAAAAAATTTGAAGAAGGTGATGTCGACATTGTGCTTATGGATTAGATTTCGGTACGGTGATTTTTCCAAGTCGGTCGGTGCCGGCTGCGAAATGAGGATTTTTTTGATTTTCATTCTCTAGCTTAATATTATCCCAAATATCTGATCTATTGCGATATAATCCAATGTACGAAAACCAGTATAGGTACGATTTCGACGGTGCAAAGATAGTAAAAAAGATAAATACCGGAATTTTTTGTTTGTGTTAAAAAAAGTTTAGAGCCCCTGACGAAACGGATGAGGAATTCGAGGGCGATGAGTGCGCCGATGATGTAGATGAAGACGTTGCGTGCAGCCTCGAAATAGACCATGGGGAAGAGCAGGAAGAGGAGGATGGAGGCCAGGAGGAGGTGGTAGAGGTAGTTGTTGACGATGTAGAGAGAGATGGCGGGCTGGTTGTCGAAAATGTTGCCCAACAGACGGAGGATGGCATTGCGCAGGAGGTAGGCCAGCAACAGTGCGCCGGCGAGGATGCCGTAGCCGGGGAGGCCGGTGTGGGGCATGGCTGCCTGATGGGAAAAAAGGCTCACAGTGGCCACGACGAAGAAGCCCATGGGGATGAGGGGTGGGGTGCGGTTGAGGTTGTTGTCGCGCAGCAGGCGGTCCATGACGCGGCGGTCGATGGTGGACTTGAGCAACTCGAGGGGCTTGATATTATGTGTCCGGAAGTAGATGCAAAGAAGAGCGCAGATGGCGGTGAGAAGCAGGAAGATCCATATCTGGGGGAAGGTATCGGGACGTGGCAACAGGCCATGGTGGTGAAGGGCCAGGGAGTGGTCGGAGAACATCGACTGGCGGAAGATGGTGTCGAGGGTGTCGAAAGGACGGAAGATGGAGTCGAGTGGGATGCCGACATTCACTTCGTGCTGGGGAAGCTCACAGGCGGAGGTGTCCCATTGGTAAAAGGGCAGCGAGTCGATGACGAGTGAATCGGGATTGTTCATAAACTGCTCGGAATTATTTGACTACCAATTTATCATAGTGGCAAGAGGAGCCAGAGCTGGCGACAATCATATAGACGCCTGCGGGCAGGTGGCCTGTGGCGAACTTGTAGGGGCCGGACGGGGATAGGGAGAAGGCGCTGACGGTGCGGCCGAAGGCATCGAGCACCTTGATATCGAGCGGGATATCGGCAGAGAGAAAAGCATGGCTGGAGGCAGGGTTCGGATAGACGGAAAGGTGGCAGGCGCCGCTATCCGGGGTGTTGACGGCGTTGACATCGGCTGAGCCGAACCATCCGTAGGGCTGTTCCCAGAGGGCAAACGGGAGTCGCACATCGTCGATCCAGACACAGTCGCTACCGCGGCTGTCGCTGTCATCTTTGGTATAACGCCAGTTGAGCTTGTGGCGACCGGCGGCAAGGGGGAGTGCGCAACGGTACCAGTCGGCCTCACCCCAGAACTCCTGGCGACGGACGCCATCGACGGTGAAGACGAGCTTGTCGTAGCGCTCCTCGCAAGAGGTCTTTACCCAGAAACTGATACTGTCGACATGGGGGAGGAAGACCTCGATGGAGAGGTCGGACGTCTGGCGATGGGTGATGGGGGCCGACCTGAGGCTGAAATGCCCACTGCGGCTCACGGTATCATCCAACACCCATGGTCTAAGACTGTTATGATTCCAAGGATAGCTGCTGAAGCCCTCTTCGAAACTGTCGTTGCGGGGGCCAGCCACGAGATAATATTCATAATCGGCCACATAGGAGCCACGGGCGATGGAGGCGTTGATTTGCAGGTGGGTCAGGCTGTCGCCGGGAGTGGTGATGGGGGTCTGGGGAATGGTGCCTTCGACAGGGGCGCCGTGGGGCAAGGCGGTGACAGAAAGATGGACCGTATCATATTGACCTTCAGGCGTGGTATGAAGCATGTATGTTGTCGACAGACGGATGTTGTGCACTTTTGTGGAATCGACCGTCAACAGGTCGAAGCTTAACGAGGGAGGCATTTCGTCGATCCAATGGATGACGCGGCAGCGGACCGGCTCGTCGATTGCCGCACTGTCGAAGGCCATCAGGTAGCCCTCCCAGTAGCGATTCCAAGCCTCGAGAGAGAGGGGCATCGACAGACGGATGGTGTCGCGGGGAAGGAGGAGCGGCAGCAAGATGGGCGAAGCGGCAACCGCGGCACCGGAAGTGTCGTTGGGCTCAAACAGCATCGTCAGGTTGCGGAGAGTGTCGCTGCCGAAATTGACGAGGGTGAAACCGATGGCGCTATCGGACGCAGCCACATGTCGCACACCGAAGGAATGATGCGGTGCGGGGAAAATATAAGCAGTGTCGTAGGCCGGCATGGCTTGAGGAGCCGTGGCGGTGAAGATGATGGGCAGGGTGTCGGCAGAGGTGCAGAACGACATTGGGGAACTGCGGTGGTCGTCGAGGAGCACCGAGGCTAGCATACGGTCGCCCTGCATGGCAGTCACCAAGGCACCGGGAGTGCCGCTGATGCGGATGTCGGTGGTGCCTGGATTGAGACTGTCCGGGGCAGAAACCCACAGGCGCTGGGGTGTGCCATAGTAGGGGCGGAGGGAAGGATCGCCGAAAAGGCAATAAATTTCCCAATAGAACTTGTCATAGGGGGAGCCGTAGGCGGTGACCGCCATATTGCCGGCCTGCAAGAGTTCGCCTTGGGTGGAAACGGATTCCATCCGGCCGATCCACCGGTCGAAGGCGCCAGGGACAGCCGTGTCGAACGCCGGGGTGAGGCTGAAAGGATATTTGGGTCCCACGGCCCAGAAATAGTCCTCGTTCCAAAGTGTGGAGTTGGTGGCGCCAATCACGCCGATGGCCCCACCGTCGGGCTTGCGCAGCAGTTGTTCGCCGAAACAGGTGCCGGTGAAATCGTTGCTCAGACAACAGTTGTTGACATACAGCATCGGCTGCGGATTGTCGAGCGTGTCGAGACTGGCAAACGACACCGCCGGATTGCTCCAACCGGCCACCGTGCAATGGGCTGTATAGTTTACCAGACTGGCGCCAATGGCCATGTCGTGAAGTATTTGGGGGCGCTGACCGCTAGAGAAAGGATTGCGGTAGCAGAGCGTGTCGAGGTCGGGATGGGCGACGGAGATCTCACGCCCGAGGTAGTTCACCTGGCCATTGGTTGTCACCGGTGCCACGGAAGAGGACTCGGCGCCGGCCACCAAAAGCACACGGCGAAGGTGCGTGGGGTCGAGATCGGCGCATTGTTCATAGGCCAGTGTCTTTGCCACCACGGCATTCAACTCGGCGGTGTCGTTGACCGGCCAACGGCCCAGAATGGCATCGGGCAGATAATCGCCTGTGAACTCGACATAATAGAGGTCGGTGGCATGAGAGCTGAAGCCATCGGGGCGCGTGACGCCGGGGTAGGCCTGAATCTGAGCCGCATCGCCGACAAGCAGCACAAAGCGGGGTGCAGGAGCCAGCGGGGTGGCTTGGTCGAACCATGGCCGCATCAGTTCCTTGATGGAGTCTCGCTGGTTGGTAGCCACGTATAGCTGCTTGACATCGTAGCCTTCTTGGCGTTTCCATTGCACAAACGGCTGCAGGGCGTTGCGGAACGGTTCTGGCGCCACGACAAGAAACACGGGGGGCAAGCTGAATTCGGGCGCGACATCGCTTCGCATCATTTCAAAAGTGGCCTCGAATCCGGATTGATAGACAATCATTTCCGACGTGGCATCCAGATGCATCGGGTTGGCCGTCAAGCGATAGACTTCATAGTCGCCCATCGTGCCGATTCGCCGACATGTCAGCGCCGAATCCTCTCCGAGAGTCCTTGTGGATGGAAGGACAATAGGATGAGGGTGCCCGTTATCCGACAAAGCACTTTTGGGCTTGGGAAAAGGGACGGCCTCCAAAGGACAATTGTCAGAAAGGGCAATATGACCTTCATCGCCAGCAAGGGTTAACGTACGGAGAACAAGACGGCTGCCTCGCGGCAAGATGACGAGTCTGCTCAATGAGGGCAGGGCCGGAGAGCCAGGATTGCCATTGAGAGTGGTCATACCGTCAACATGGATGGAGGTGCAATGCTGCAGGGTGTCGACAAAAAAAGCGCCAAGTTCGAATCTGACAGTCATCAGCCCACCTTCTTCACGCACGGACATTGATGTTTTTCCATGCTCCTGAGCAGGTGCGACGATGCATATCAAAAGACAAGCAATCAGCGCAATAAATTTCATTCGCAGCATTATTATAAATTATGTATCGGATGCAAAATTACGAAAAATTTTGTCATTCCGGCCAACTTTTGTATTTTTGCAAATTAAAACTGACGTCAATGGCTAGTGTTAAATGCTCAATTCCAAAAGGAACGCGCGACTTCCTGCCCACAGAGATGGCACGGCGCAACTACATTTTCGACACCATTCGCTCGGTGTTCCGCACATTTGCTTTCGAGCCCATTGAGACTCCTTCGATGGAGAACCTCAGCACCCTGATGGGCAAGTACGGTGAAGAGGGCGACAAGCTGCTGTTCAAAGTGCTCAACAGCGGCGACTTCATGGAAGGTGTCGACTTCAACCAGGATTACCACAAAGTGGCTCCGCAGATCTGCGAACGCGGACTGCGCTACGACCTGACTGTGCCATTTGCGCGCTTTGTGGTGCAGCACCGCGACCAGATCACCTTCCCCTTCCGCCGCTACCAGTTGCAGCCTGTGTGGCGCGCCGACCGTCCTCAGAAGGGGCGCTATCGCGAGTTCTACCAATGTGACGCCGACATGATCGGCAGCACCTCGTTGCTCAACGAGCTGGAATTGGTGCAGATGATCGACATGGTGTTCACCAAGTTGGGCATCAATGTGACTGTCAAAATCAACAACAGGAAAGTGCTGGCTGGAATAGCGGAAATGATCGGTGCTCCGGAAAGGCTGATCGACATCACCGTTGCCATCGACAAATTGGACAAGATAGGCCTCGACAACGTACGCGCCGAACTGCGAGAGCGCGGACTCAGCGAGGATCAGATACATGCCCTCGACCCAGTATTCTCGCTCAGCGGCAGCGCCAACGAGAAACTGACGACCCTGGAGCGCATGTTCGCCGACGTGGAGGTGGGACAGAAGGGAGTCGAAGAGCTGAAGACACTTTTCGGATACATCGGTGCCGCCACTATGAACTGCGAAGTAGAACTCGACCTGACCCTTGCGCGTGGCTTGAACTACTACACCGGCGCCATCTTTGAAGTCAAAGCCAAAGACGTACAAATCGGAAGCATCTGCGGCGGTGGCCGCTACGACAACCTCACCGGCATCTTCGGTATGCCCGATGTCAGCGGTGTGGGAATCTCTTTCGGCGCCGACCGTATCTACGACGTGCTCACCGAGCTTCAGGCCTTCCCCGAAGGGCTGGAGCGGGCCGCCCGTGTGATGTTCATCAACTTCGGCCCTGCCGAACAGGCCGCCTGCGTCGGCATTGTCGCACGCCTGCGCGCCGAAGGCATCAGCGCCCTGATCTACCCCGACGCGGCCAAAATGAAAAAACAGATGGACTATGCCAATCGCAAGGCCGTGCCATACGTGGCCTTCGTCGGCGAAAGCGAGATGCAAACAGGCACCGTGACCCTGAAAAACATGTCCGATGGCACACAACAGACGCTTTCCATCGATGCATTGATCGACACAATCAAATAGCCCAATGAAACGGTTGCTCCTCATACTGTCGTCGCTGTTTTGCCTGGGTGTATGGGCACAAGACACCATTCCCACCATCCAGGAAGAGCCTGCCATGCCATGGGTGACCATCGAAGAGCAAACCGCGCCCGACACGGTGTATCTGTTCCGGACCGACACCGTGTTCCGCTACCGGACCGACACCGTCACTCAGGTACGCGTCGATTCTGTGTACCTGCTCCACACCGACACCGTCGTGATGCGGGTGGCCGACACCGCCGCCCTCAAAGCGCTGCAGGAAAAGGAGCAGTTCTACCGTCAGATTCTATCCTCAAACGGCGTTGACAAAGAAAAACTTGAGGCCGAGCGAAACTACTACATCCGCATGGTCGATTCGCTTCGCGCGGTAGTGCGTCTGGCCGAACTGGAAAATGTACGCAAGGAGGAAGCCAACCGCTATCTTGAAGAGCGCGCCCGCGCTGCGGAAGAAAAAGTGTCGGCAGCCACCAACAAGAAGAAAAAGGTACGCCCCATCCAGGGCATCGCCATGCGGTTCTACCGCACCCCAAAATGGGAGATCCGCCTCGACGGCCGCGAGTTCGACGGCACCACAACATACACCAAGGTGATCCGCAACCGCAACGCCGGCAGCGTGGAGTTCGACTACGTGACAGGCGCCTCCGTCATGCTGTGGGACCTCACCAACTACTTCAACCAGAATCACACCATCGGGCTCGACACCACGCGCCGCAAAGCCGAAATACGGCGCTTCGACCAAAACTTCGCCTACGACCTTGGCCTGTACGTCGGCTTCGGCGGAAGCAACCTATTCAAAAACTTCTACGCAGGCGCCAGCTTCCGCTTTGTCGATTTCTTCTATCTGGCCGTCGGCGTGAACGTTGCCGAGTATGAGGTGCTGGTAGGCAACTACAAGAGCGGCGACATCATCCCCGCCAACATGTCGATCGACGACCTCACAGCGAAAGCCTGGCTCGTGAAGCCTTTTGTCTCGCTGAGCATCGACCTCGACTTCCTGTCGTATATCAAGAAATAAAATCTTCCGGCTGTGCCGCACATGTAGCGCGCAACGCACGGCTTAGCTGATCGGGGCAGCTAGTGGGGCCACCATTGCAGCTGATGCCCTCGAGGCGGCGTATCACGTCGTCCACCGGCATTCCCTCCACCAGGCGGCCTATCCCCTGCAAATTGCCGTTGCAGCCTCCGAAGAAGACCACATTGTGCAACTTCCCGTCTTCGATATCGAACTCGATGCGGGCGCTGCAAGTACCGAATGTATCGTATCCGTAATGCATGGCTTGTGAATGACGGTTTAGCTCCAGATGCTCAATTTGCTGAGGAACGAGATGTTCTCTTTTACCGACGAACGGATCAGCGCGTCGAAGTTGGAATCTTCGTTCTGGTGGAATGCCACTTCGACAGGCTGCACATAAATGGGCAACTCGCCTGCCAGATGCATCAGCCGGGGAGCGTCCTTTTCGGTGGTGATGATGATCTTGCGGCTGCCCGGCAAGCCGTTAAAGACATTCCTCACCTGCTCCATGTCGCGGGCAGAATAGTTGTGATGGTCGGCAAAGCCCATGTGCCGCACCTTGCAGTAGCGCCTCACCTCCTCCACCAGATTCTCCGGATGGGCGATACCCGTGAGCACCATGGCATAGTCCACACGCTTGAGGTCGATGTCAGCCTCATGTCCGTCGAGGGTACGGAGCGGCTTGTAGACGAAATAGGAAAAGAACACCTTCTGGTAGTTCTGCAGTTTGAGGTCGTGCGTGATGTTGTGCCTCTCGATAGGATTGAGCCGGGCGGGGCACTTGGTCACGATGACAATATTGGCGCGGTAGCGTCCACTCTGCGGCTCACGCAGATTGCCGAACGGCAACACGTGGTCCTTGAAATAAGGATGCCTGTACTCCGTCAGCAGGATATTGATGCTGGGCTTGATGTAGCGGTGCTGGTACACGTCGTCGAGCACAATCATGTCCAACTTGGGGGTATCCACAGCCTCCGTCGCAACCTCTGCCGCAGCCTCCGGCGTCTCCTCGTCGGCCTCCTCAGGCTTGGGCGGCTCGGCTATCAGGCGCCGCACGCCCTCGACACGCTTCTCGCACACCGCCACCTGCACGTTAGGGAACTTCTGCGCTATCATCGCAGCCTCGTCGCCAAGGAGGGCTGCATCGTGGCTGCCATCGTCGACGACAAAGCCTTTGCTTTTGCGCTTGTAGCCACGGCTGAGCATGGCCACCCGATAGGTGTCGCCAAACAGCCGCAGCAGATACTCCACATGAGGTGTCTTGCCCGTGCCGCCGGTGCTAAGATTGCCCACACCTATGGTGGTGATATGGGGAGCCTGTTGCTTCAGCAGTCCCAGCGAGAAAAGTCCGTTGCGGATACGCACACCTATACCGTACCACATCGTCAACGGCCACAGAATATATGAAATCGTGCTGCGGAAAGACATCTCAGAGCAATGTTAAACGTTGAACCACAAGCCGCATGCCCCGCATTGCATCATGCCAATAAGGGCATACGGCTTAAGGTTCAACGCGTCAAGACAATTGTTTACTTCTTGAAATAGCGGTTGTAAAGACCTTCAAGGGCCTTGCCGTGGCGAGCCTCGTCGCGGGCCATCTCGTGGACCGTGTCGTGGATGGCGTCCAGGTTGAGGGCCTTGGCGCGCTTGGCCAGGTCGGTCTTGCCGGCGGTGGCACCGTATTCGGCATCCACGCGCATCTTCAGGTTCTCGGCAGTGCTGTCGGTCAGCACCTCGCCCAGCAGCTCGGCAAACTTGGCGGCATGCTCGGCCTCCTCGAAGGCGGCTTTCTCCCAATAGAGGCCCACTTCGGGATAACCCTCGCGGTGTGCCACACGGGCCATGGCCAGATACATACCAACCTCCTTGCACTCGCCCTCAAAGTTGGCGCGGAGGTCCATCTTGATGTCTTCGGGGGCATCCTTGGCCACACCGACGATATGCTCGGCAGCCCAAGTCTTGATGTCCTCTTTCACTTCCTGCATGGGTTTGCCGCAAATGGGGCACTTCTCGGGCATCTCGTCTCCCTCGTACACGTAGCCGCACACGGGGCAGATAAATTTCTTACTCATTGTATTTTTTCTGTTTTAGGGTTAATAAATTAATGTCGGATCCAAAATGCAAAAATACATATTTTTTGCAATATGGCGAAAATATTTTTCCCCGCATTGAAAAAAAGCGGGGACACACCGGCTATTGCCATCCGCTGCCGTCCCTCGCGGGCGGGCAGCAACCGTGCGCCTGGCTATTTCAGCAGCCTCATGATCTGCCGCTCCGTGGCATTAGGAAGCAGCGCGGCCAGATGCTCCGACATCCGCCGGTGCGATTCGGCAGGGGTGCGGCCACACTGTCCCGCCTCCACGCCGAGCAGTTGCTCGGGTGTGGTCAGCAGCGAAAGGCCCCATCCGTATTCGTTGCCATGCTTGTCGCGCGGATAGACAAAATCCTCAGTCACGATGCGGCAAGCCATCTGCAGCCGGGTGACATGGCTGTCGAACAGGCCCCGCATCCTGGGTCCCACCAATCCGCAGGCGGCCCTCAACTCGCGCGACACCATGCTGCCCTCGCGGTGCAGCGTGTCGAGTATCAGGCTGCCCACAGCGCCCGCGTCGGTATCCCTGCCGGCCATGGGATAGGCATGGCGGCGCCAGTTGCAGAAATCGGGCCACCACTCACGGCTCACGAATCCGGCCTTGCCGGCAAAGAACTTGCCGTACACACATCCCCCTTCCGTCACCACAGGCCCTTTCCATTTCCACAGCGGCCACTCCCACCCTCCGTCGGGGAGAGCCACATAGCGGCACTCGTCAGCCATCATCGCCTCGGCGCTGTAGCCCTCGATTCCACTCTCCAGCAGCGGCAGGAAGCCCACCGCCTGAATGGCATCGATCAGTTCCTGGCAGGTACGGATCACCCCGCCGCTCCTCCGGGAGGGCAGCGCATCCATATATCCGGCAATTGTCCTCTCAATATCGCCCATACGCTGTTGCTGTCACATTCCCGACTGGCAGAGTGTCTTGCCGATGTTGTAGGCACGTTCCATATCCTGCACAAAGCGGGTGCGGTGCATCTCGGCCTTGTGCTCCACATCGAAGCGGGCAGCATCGTAGCGACTGTAGTCGTTGAACTGCCACGTGTCGTAGCAGCAGAATATTTCCGTCGGTCCGAAGATGCCCAACTGGCATGCGTTCACATCCATCAGCGTGTCATAGGCGTTGGCACGGTAGCACTCCTCGTCGGGACAGTTCATCGTGTAGATGCTGGCCGAACGCTTGGGATGGTTGACAATGGGATGGTTGTAGTCGGAATAGTTGACCGCCGGAAAAATGAGCCTCTCCATAAAGGCACGCATGCCCGCCGTGGGGTAGCCGCAGTAGACAGGCGAGCCGCACACCAGCACATCGGCCTCGACAGCTCGCTCCAAAATGGGCTTCAAGTCGTCGGGAAACGAGCACACGCCCTTCCGGCCTCCCTTCACCTTGCAGGCGAAGCAGCTCATACAGCCCTTGTAGTTCAGCCCACGGTCGTAGAGGTGCACCATCTCGCACTCTGCACCGGCATCCCTGGCTCCCTGCATCGCGCGCTCAAGCAGCTGCGCCGTGTTGAAATTCCTGCGGGGGCTCCCGTTGACAAATAATGCTTTCATAATTTCTCAAAAAAAAACACTGTACGTGGAAGATAATCGTTTCAATGCGCCTCCCCCACCCCTTCACTTGCCCGACATCGATTCGACGGCGTGGGCATACAGCTCCGGGAAGCGCTTCTCAAGCGACACCGGCCGCCCGTTTTCAAGGAAGCAGTGTGTGCTGGTGGCGGTGCACACCACGCGGCCGCCGCACGTCATCGTATAGGCGAAGACAATTTTCAGCGGGGTGGTCTCCTGCACCCGCACCTCGATTTCCACCACATCCTTGAAGGTGGTGGAATGGCGGTAGCGGCACTCGACAGCCACCACAGGCGACACCACTCCTTCAGCCTCCATCCGGTCGAAGCCGTAGCCCAACTGGTCCATCCAGTCGACGCGCGCCTCTTCCATAAAGCGGATATAGTTGCTGTGGTGGGTGATG
Organism: uncultured Bacteroidales bacterium; assembly: GCA_937886715.1. Taxonomy (GTDB): domain Bacteria; phylum Bacteroidota; class Bacteroidia; order Bacteroidales; family P3; genus Colimorpha. The sequence continues at coordinate 69,855 of CAKZZD010000006.1, forward strand.
CCCATGCGGTCGCACTCGTAGTACTTCACCTCGTGGCGATAGGGTCTGGTATGCATAATAGGCATTTTTGTATGATAACGCCGACGCCATCGTTTTATTGCCCACGGCCGGGAAACGGACCAAAAAGAAACTTCCTCCATCCAAGGGTTTCTCTCCGCCCCAACTGCCTGACAACCACCTATCAACGCCTTATCATCTCCTACTATGGTAGGAGTTGGGTAGGAGTTGATAAGGAGAAGATACGGAGTATGAGAGGGTTAGAGAAACAAAAAAAGCCGTGCAGCATGGGCTGCACGGCGATGGGAATCGGAGATCGGGAAAAGCTCAGTCAAGCACCAGGCTGGGGGCGCTGTAGGTGCGGGCGGCGAGCTCCTGGTTGAGCATGTAGAGGCTGCGGGCGTCGCTGCCGAAGAGCTCCATTTTGGAGATCATGTCGCGGGCGTTGGTCTCCTCCTCACCCTGCTCTTTGACGAACCAGTCGAGGAACTGCATGGTGCGGAAATCTTTCACCTTGCTGGCGGCATCATAGATGGTGTGGATGCTGGCGGTGACATACTCTTCGTGCTCCAAGCCTGCCTTCAGCACGTCCATGTCCTTTTTGTACACCTTGTCTGGCATGGCGATGGCTTCAAGCTTGATGGGGCAGTCGTTGTTCTGCATGTACTTGTAGATGAGCATGGCGTGGTCGCGCTCTTCCTGGGCCTGGATCATGTACCAGTTGGCGAAGCCGTTGAGGCCGCGTTTGTCGAAATAGTTGTTCATGTCGAGATAGAGGTAGGCGCTGTAGAGCTCCTTATTGATTTGCTCGTTGAGCAGATCGGAAACTTTTTTGTTGAGCATGGCTGATTGGATTGTTTAAAAATGGTTAATTACTATATTGATGCACAATGGTTTGCGAATAATTTCCGCGAACCGTTGCATCGACAAAGATACAAAAGAAAACGGTTTGCGGAAAAAAAATTCGCAAATTGCCATGCCGGCGGCACAGACGGAATTTTCACACGGCAGGGGTGTGCGGTAGAGATTTTATGCGTATCTTTGCAGCTGAAAACCGATATCATCATTCCATGATCGAAAACAAGCTTTACGATGCCATGCTGCGGCTGGCCGATCCTACGCAGGCCGAGGGACTGTCGAGGTTTTTCCGTTGTGGTCCGGGCCAGTACGGCGAGGGCGACCGCTTTTTGGGCATCAAGGTGCCGGCCACCCGAAAGGTGGTAAAAGAGCTGTGGAGCGAGTGCCGGGAGGCTGATCTGGACTCGTGCTTGGCTTCGCCTTGGCACGAGGTGCGGTTGGCGGCGCTGCTGGTGGTGGTGCAGAAATTCCACCATGCGCGCAAAAACACCGCAGAGCAACAGCATTGGGTGGAATACTACCTTGCTCACACCGCGGCCATCAACAACTGGGACCTGGTGGACCTCACCTGCTACGAGATTGTCGGCACATGGCTGCTGGACAAAGATGCGGGGTTGCTGCGCGAGATGGCGCAGCACGGCGCCAGCCTGTGGGAGCAGCGCATTGCCATGGTGAGCACCATGCAGTTTCTGCGGCACGGGCGGCTGGACGAGACCTATGAGATTGCCGACATCCTGCTGCACCACAGCCACGACCTGATACAAAAGGCGGTGGGGTGGCTGCTGCGCGAGGCCGGCAAACGCGACGGACAGCGACTGCGGCGGTGGCTGGCGAGCCGCTATGCGGGCATGCCGCGCACAATGCTCCGCTATGCCATCGAGAAGTTTCCTCCCGACGAGCGGCAGCGATATTTGAAAGGGCTGATCTGAAAAGGCGGACAACAATAATTTGCACTATCGCCGACTTTTATGTATTTTTGCATTTTTACATGTCACAACGACCTATGAAGAAGATACTGATACTCATTCTGGTAGCGCTACCGGCGATGATGGCGGCGCAAGTCAACACAAAGGAAAGCTGCACCTCGATCATGGTGGGGAAGCGTGCCTCGACCGACGGGAGCGTGATCACGTCGCACACCTGCGACGGGCGCTATCGCACCTGGATGACCGTGGAAGCGGCGGCCGACCATAAGCAAGGCGAGAAACATGTTGTCCGTAAGGGCACAATGCACACCGTCGGTCCGGACGACACCACGGGTGTCCGTGTGGCCGGCACCATCAGCGAGGTGGCACACACCTACGCCTACCTCAATACGGCCTATCCCTGCCTCAACGAGAAGCAGCTGGCCATTGGCGAGAGCACCTTTGGCGGCCCCGACACGCTGACCAATCCCGACGCCATGTTCCTGATAGAGGAACTGGAGCGCATCGCCCTGCAGCGCTGCACCACGGCGCGGCAAGCCATCAAGCTGATTGCCAAACTGGCCGAGAAACACGGCTATGCCGATGGCGGCGAGTGCATCACCATTGCCGACAAGAAAGAGGTGTGGCAGATGGAAATCATCGGCTGCGGCCGCACGGAGATCGGTGCCGTGTGGGTGGCGCAGCGCGTGCCCGACGACCATATTGCCGTGAGCTGCAACATCCCCCGCATCGGCAAGCTGCAACGCAACAACCCCGACTATTTCATGTGCTCGGACAATGTGGAGGCTGTGGCCAAGAAATACTATCTGTGGGACGGCGAAGGCGAGTTCAGCTTCTGGAAAGCCTACAACACATCGTGGGCCAACGGGAAGAACTACCGCGAACGCGAATGGTTCATTTTCAACGCGCTGGCGCCCTCGCAGGAGTTCACTCGCGACATGCCGGAACTGCCCTTCAGCGTGAAGCCCGACAACCCCGTCGATGTCACGGACGTCATGGAGCTTCTCCGCTCCACCTATGAGGGTACCGACATGGACATGACGCAAAACCTGAAGGTGGTGGTCACCCGCAAACGCGACGACGGCAGCACCTATGAGGACACCGTCACCAGCCCCGTGGCCAACCCATGGCTCACCGGCACCATGCAGCAGACCCTCAACATGATAGCCCCCGGCACCATCCACTTCAAGCGCACCGTCAGCGTGGCATGGTGCAGCTACAGCTTCGTGGCCCAGCTGCGCGACTGGCTGCCCGACGAGGTGGGCGGCGTGTGCTGGATGGCCGTCGACAATCCGGGCCAATCGCCCCGCATCCCCATCTTCTGCGGCACCACCGAACTGCCCGAGGCCTTCAGCCGTTGTGGACAAAAAAGCTATGATCCCAAAGCCTGGCTGTGGCAATACCGCCGCGCCAACAAGCTGGCCACCGTGGCGTGGCAGCGCACCAAGAAGCAGCACATGAACGCCGTGCTGCAGCAGGAGGGCAACGCCTTCAGCGGACTGAAGAGTCTGGAGGAGAGCGTCAAAGCCAACCCCAAGAAGTCGGCCAAATTGCTCAACACCTACACCAAACAGATTTACGACAACACCAAGGCTGCATGGGCCGATCTGGAGGCCGACTATTGGCAGATGTTCGGCATGGGATTCTAAAGAATATGAAAATGAGTATATTATGAAGAAATGCCTCTTGCTTCTTGTGTTGCTGCCGGTGGTGGCAACGGCGCAGAATGTGAAGATCCCGAAGGGTGCCAACGAGTTCACCTACCACCAGATTGAGTATGGTGAGCGGAACGACACGTCCATCATCACTGTGGAGCGCAACCCCGACGGCTCCATCGTCATACTCAACCCTAAACCCGAAGGGAAGCTGATACCGGGCTATTGCCAGACGGTGACCAGCGTCGACTATGCCGCCGACAGCATCACGGTGACGGCCTACTACGCCGACAGCGCCTACTACTACCGCACGGGCTTCTCTCGCAGCGACCTCGAATGGAGACACGACGGCAACCGCCATACTACCTCTGTCAACAGCAACACACTGGAGTTCGATATGGACGAGAAGGCTCCGGTCGACGTCAACCCGCTGCCCTACTACGGGCTGAACAAGGGCGTGCTACGCTCCTTCACCCGCAACGGGCAGAAGCGGCTGGTGCTGGCCAAGGCCGAGAAGGTGAAACACACCTCGTGGGAGACCTCGCGCGTCTGGCCTTCGCGCCGTGTCTCGCCCCGAGAGCTCGACCGCATCATGAAGGAACGACTCGTGGTCACCACCCGCATCTTCGACCACGAGCAGATATGCTGGGGCAAGAAGAATGCCCATATCGACGGCGGCCTGCAGGCTGTGCCCAACGACACAGTGCTGCACTATGCCGGCGGCACCCTCATACTGAAGCGCGTCGAGCTGCCCCACCTGCCGCACCACTACCAGCACTTCGTGGAGCTGCACCAGCAGAGCAACGGCGACGCCTACGACCGCACGGGGTCGCTCTTCATCGTCACGCCAGGCTTCTTCGAGGGCATCAACAACCACCCCGACAGCTTGCCTGTCTTCACCTGCCGCGACGGCCAGCGCTACCAGGGCATGATGGCCACGGGCAGCTACCAGCCCCCCATCGAGCTGGTGCGCTTCTTCACCCCCTTCGGCGTGGGCCACTTCAACGAGCGCATGGCCGGCTACGGCATCGACTGGCGCGACGAGACTTTCTACCGCCAGGAGATTACCGACCTCTATCGCTGCATGGATGGCAGTGTATGCATCGGCATATGGATTGGCAACTACGACGGCGGCGGCCATCGGGTCACCGTGGATATCAAGTCGTATCCCAACGACTACGTGTGGGAGGAACCGGGAGAAGAGAGTGAATTCCCCGGCGAAGTCGTCTCCCTCTTCAACACCTGCAACGTGCTGGAGATGGCCGGGCAGAATTACGGCAAGCTCTTCGCCACCGACTCGCTGACGGTCACCTTCCGACTTGAGAACATCTCCCAATCCGCTGAATTGCGTTATATTTCCACCGGCCACGGCGGCTGGGGCGAGGGCGACGAGTTCGTGCCCAAGCAGAACACCATCCTCATCGACGGCAAGCCCGCCTTCACCCACACCCCCTGGCGGCAGGACTGCGGCTGCTACCGCGACCTCAACCCCGTGAGCGGCAACTTCTGGAACGGCCTCTCGAGCAGCGACTTCTCGCGCAGCGGCTGGTGCCCCGGCACGGCTACGCAGCCCGTCTACTTCGACCTCTCGCCCTGGGCCGACGGCCGTGAGCACACCCTCACCGTCGCCATCCCGCAGGGCAAGCCCGTCGAAGGCATGTTCTCCCATTGGGCCGTCAGCGGCGTCTTAATCGTTGAATACTGATGAAGCGCATATTCCTTTTCGTATGGCTGCTGACAGTGGCGTCGCTATGCCAGGCACAAAGCGTGAAACTGCTCTTCGCCGGCGACCTGATGGGCCACATGCCCCAACACAACGCCGCACTGCAAGCTGACGGCAGCTATGACTACGCGCCTTGCTTCCGCTATGTGCGCGACTATGTGCGCAGCGCCGATCTGGCCATCGTCAACCTTGAGGTGCCCCTAGACGGACGCCCCTACAGCGGATATCCCCAATTCTCGGCCCCCGACGCATTGGCCGAGGCAGCGCGCGATGCCGGATTCGACATTATGACCACCGCCAACAACCACTGCATGGACCGCGGCAGGCACGGCCTGCTTCGCACCCTCGACGCCCTCGACAGCCTGGAGATATCCCACCTAGGCACTTATCGAGACAGCAACGAATATGCCACAGAGCATCCCATGATGGTCGACTGCCACGGCCTGCGACTGGCACTGCTCAACTACACCTACGGCACCAACGGCATCGAGGTACACGCCCCCAACGTGGTCAACATGATCGACACCGCCATGATGCTGCGCGACCTGCGCGAAGCCCAGCGAAGAGATGCCGATTTCATCATTGTGCTCATCCATTGGGGCATCGAATACGCCACCCACAGCAACGCCGAGCAGGAACAGACCGCACGATGGCTGCTGGAACACGGCTGCCACGCCATCATCGGAGGCCATCCCCATGTGGTGCAGAACGTCACCCTCGACGCCATCCCTGGCAACGGACGCTATCCCGAACTGGTGGTCTATTCGATGGGCAACCTGGTCAGCAACCAGCGCGACGTCAACTGTGACGGTGGCATCATGGTGGAACTGACGCTGAGCAAAAGTCCCGCTTCGAAATACATCAGCCAGCAGTGCCACTACATGCCCTACTGGGTGTACCGAGGCATCATCGACGGATTGTACCAATACTATATCGTGCCGTCGAGCGACGCCGTGGCCTACCCCGACAGCTACCAGATTGGCGGCAACGACCTGAAGGCGCTGCGGATCTTCGACAGCAACACACGCCAACGGCTGGAAGCCTGCACCATGCCCGACGGCAGCAACATCAGCGAACGCATCCACTACCGCAACCGCCTGCCGATCCATCCCAAAGCCGGCGGCGTGGTACCCCTGATGGGCAATCCCGCCATCGGACAACGTCGGCACTGACGCAAGTTTCGCACCCCTGCCGATACTAAAACATAGAAACAGAATATGAACCTAAAATAAAATACAGATGAAAAAGATCATTGCATTAGCCTTTGTGGCCCTGTTTGCCATGGGCACCGCGATCGCCCAGCATCCCCAAGACAAGCCTACGCGCGACAAGGAAGAGAAGATGGAACGCAACACCGACCTGCGTCCACGCGACGGCAAACACCACCACCATCCCGGAGGCCCCCACCACACACCCCCGCAAAAGCCTGCTGAAACACAGTACAATGCCGACGGCATCGATATGGCCATTGTCCGCGCCTTCCCCGACGTGAAAAGCATCAACAAGACCAAGAAATGGACCGAAGTGCTCAACGCCGACGGCAAACTGCTGGGATACGCAGTCTACAGCAAACCCGCCAGCGACGGCATCAAGGGCTACAACGGCGAAACACCGGTGCTGATAGCCCTGTCGAAAAAGAAAATAATCATCGGAGTGTGGCTGCTGCCCAACAGCGAGACGCCACGCTTCACCAAACGCGTGGAGGATGCCGGCTTCTACAACAACTGGAACGGCCTGAGCATCAAAAAGGCCCGCAAGAAAAAAGTCGACGCCGTCAGTGGAGCCACCTTCACTTCGCGTGCAGTGGCCGAGAGCGTACAGGCTGCGTTGAAGGCCCTCTAGCCCTCCTACCCCACTCCAACACAACAAGAGCCGATATCGAACGATACCGGCTCTTTCCTTTTTCAGGGTGGGAGGTGGGGCTCGAACCCACGACCTCCAGATCCACAATCTGGCGCTCTAACCAGCTGAACTACGCCCACCATCTGAAGGCATTTCCGCTTTCGGAAAACCGGTGCAAAGGTACAAACATTTTCCAAACCGGCAAAACTTTTTTTGTCTGACGCACGCAAGACGCTGTCATACAACCATCTGAACAGATACAAAAATCAAATAGCCACAATTGAGTAGGCTGCAATAATAAGAAAAAAACGTACTTTTGCAGCAGAAAAAAGAAATAAAAATGAATCCAATAATCATAGGAATCCTGTTGCCGCTGGCAGGCACAATGGTAGGGTCGGCATTCGTCTTTTTCATGAAAAAAGAGATCCCGGACCGACTTCAAAAAACGCTGCTGGGTTTCGCCAGCGGGGTTATGGTGGCCGCCAGCGTGTGGTCGCTGCTCATACCTTCGATCGAAATGGCCAGCGAAAGCATCGTACCTGCTGCTGTGGGCTTTATGGCCGGCATAGGCTTCCTGCTACTCATCGACGAGTTGACGCCGCACTTGCACCTGGGAGCGCAGAAAGCTGAAGGACCCCGCAGCCGCCTGTCGCGCACGGCTATGCTGGCACTGGCGGTGACTATCCACAACCTGCCCGAGGGCATGGCCGTGGGCGTGGTGTATGCTGGAGAAACTCAGGGGCTGACAATGAGCGCAGCCCTGGCCGTGGCCATAGGCATCGCCTTGCAGAACATACCAGAAGGGGCCATCATCTCGATGCCCATGCACTCGGAGGGCAACTCCAGATGGCGATCGTTTCTCATTGGGTCGCTGAGCGGTGTGGTGGAGCCCGTCGGGTCGGTGGCCATTCTGATGCTGGCGTCGGTGCTGGGGGCAGCCCTACCCTTCCTGCTGGCCTTTGCGGCAGGTGCCATGATGTATGTGGTGGTGGAGGAACTGATACCCGAAACTGCACAGGGACGACACACAAACCTGTCGACAATCGGATTCGCCGTGGGATTTGTGCTGATGATGGCTATGGACGTGGTGCTGGGGTAGCAGGACTGGATACGTAGCAGGAAGGGTTCAACTACTTGGCTCCCAATTCTCAACACCTTGCCAACTCCTAATGTGGATGGAGATGGTAGGGGGAGGGGTTGGAGGGGGGTTGGAGGGGCTCGGCGGACGGGGCTGATTATCTGCGAGTTGCAGAGAAGGAAAAATCAGCCTTTATTTATCGTTTTTCGATAAAGACGATGGGACGGGGCGGCTGTCGCGGAAAGCAAGGAAATAGGTGGAGAAGAGGATGCCGGCGAGGGTGCCGAGGGTGCACTCGGTGAGGCACGAGACGAGGATGGTGAGGAGCCAGGCGATCCATAGCGGCGACTGGCGGCGCAGGGCGGGTGCCGCCCGCAGGAAGAAGAAGGCGACCAGGAGGGTGCCCAGCAGGCCGAAGGCAAGGAGGAGGTAGATGTACTGGTTGTGGACACCGGGATGCTTGCCGGAAAGTTCGGAATGCATGGCCTGCAGTTCGGAGGCGAGCTGGTCGTCGACGTCGCCGGTGCCGACGCCGATCCACGGCGATCGGGCAACAATGTGCATGGAGGCGGTCCAGAATTCGAGTCGCTGGAGCATGGTGAAGTCTTTGACGGCATGGGTGTGAATGTAGCATTCGCGCTCGAAGAGCATCACGTAGACCATTTTCTTGGCCACAGATCCATGGCTGTAGACGGGGTTGGCTATGCCCTGCTCGATCTCGGAGACTTGGTCGGCGGACAGCTGCGCGATGCCAAGGCTGTCTTTGGTGAGTCCGAGGGCATTGAGATAGCGGATGAGCGTAGGCCGGACAGAGTAGCCGTTAGGGGTGGGCGCGTCGAGGGCCACTGGGCTGCGGCGGCTCCATTCGCGTTCGAGTTCTTCGGAGCAGATATAATTGTTGACGTAGTTGCCGTTTTCCATCAGACGGTCGCAGGCATGCTCGTAGGGACGGCCGTTGACAGTGTGCATTTTGAGGGGGGTGCTTGCCATGGGGACCGGGCGGTAGTATTCGGCGACGTGGCGAAGCACCATGGCGGAGAGCAGCGCCACGACTGCCAGCCATGCTGCGATGTAGTACCAACGTCGGTAGTAACAAAGCGCCAGCACCAGGGTGACCACCAGGAGGATGGCGATGGCGGTGTAGGAGCGGAGGAGCAGGAGGAAGGCGAGCATCCAGAGCACGACGACGGCGAGGGCGATGCGCAACGGCACCGAGGCGTGGCGCCATGCGGCGACGCAGAGGTAGATGACCATGCAGCAGTTGAGGGCGAACCGGATGTGCGAGATATAAGGGATGGCGTCGCGGTAGGGCAGGTCGGGGATGGAGAGCATGCGTACTGTGCCGATGACCGAGACGACCAGCACCGTGCCGGCGTAGAGGGCCAGGACCGTTTGGCGTGCACGACCGCGCAGGGGCTGCGAGGTGAGTGCCACGAGCGGGACCACCAGCAGAGGCAGCAGCTGACGCATCTCGTTGAGTCCGTTGGGAAGGTTGTGCGTCCAAAGCATGCCCAGCAGGTGTATGGCCACCAAGGCCAGAAAGGCATGCAAGAGGCGGCTACTGCGGAAGCGCTCCCATTTGGCTTGGAAGCCTCCTTCGAACAGCCAGTTGGCGCCCAGCAGGACCCATATCAGGTTGGCAGCCCATGTCGACGTCACCATCGTGCCGCCAAGCAGAATGAGCAACAGGATGTAGATGCGTCGGTGTGTGCGGGCTCCAAGCACGGTGTGAGGCGGTTACTTGGACAGTTCCTGGATGGCGCGGTTGACGACCTTGTCGGACTTGAGGGTGCCTTCGATGCGGCCCTGGTCGTAATAGTAGCGCAAGAGGATTTCGGCCTTGAGCATTTCGGAGACCTCGTCGCGGTGCTTGACCAGATCGCCCTGTTTTTCCTGCTCGAGCAGGCGTTCCATCTCCTTCAGCTGTCCTTCAAGTGCGGAATCGTAACGCTCTTCTTTGGCCACCTCGCGGAGCTGGGTCATCATACGTTCGGTGACGGTCTGGTAGGTGAGATTTTTCTCTTTGAGGTAGCGGCAGAAATCGGCATAGATTTCGTCGGTGATGACGAAATCCTTGGCGGGAGCGATGGAGGGGTGGGTGCGGTAGTACTGCGTGGCATAGTCGAAGACAAGCAGTTTCTGGGCCAGAGCGACACCGATGTTGGACATGTATTCCGGGGCCACTTCGACATCGGGTTCGATGCCGAAGCCGTCGTAGACGGTGCGTCCGGACTTGGTCTTGAAGGCCGTCTTGAGGGAGTCGGGCACCTTCACGGCGCGGCCGTTCTCGTCGCGATGGCTGTAGTCGATGGCCTGGATGCAGCGGCCGCTGGGGATATAGTATTTTGATACCGTGACCTTCATCTGGTTGTTGTAAGGCATCGGCAGGATGTTCTGCACCAGGCCCTTGCCATAGCTGCGCTGGCCGACGATGACGGCGCGGTCGAGGTCCTGCAGGGCACCGCTGACAATCTCGCTGGCGGAGGCGGAGCTGCCGTCGATGATCACAGCCAGGGGTATCTCGGTGTCCTCGGGTTGCTGACGGGTGTAGCTTTTGAGGTTTTTGGAGGCCACCTTGCCCTTGGTTTCGACGACGAGCACCCCGCGGGGCACCCAGATATTGACGATGTCGACAGCTTCGTTCATCAACCCGCCGCCGTTGCCGCGGAGGTCGAGGATGACGCCTTTCATGGCGGGATTTTCCTTCTTGAGGGAGACAAAAGCATCGCGGACGTGCTTGGCGGCGTCGGTGGTGAATTCGTCGAGTTTGATGTAGCCAACAGCGTTGCCGTCGCCTACAAAGCCGAAGTAGGGCACATTGGGCAGGTGTATCTCGCGGCGCTTGAGGGTGCGGTCGAAGACCTTGCCATCGCGTTCCAGCTTGAGGGTGACCTCGGTGCCGGCCTGGCCGCGGAGAGCACTGATGACATCGGCGGTGGTCTTGCCGGCAGTGGACTCGCCATTGACCTCCAGCAGGCGGTCGCCAGCCTTAAGGCCGGCCTCGTCGGCGGGCAGACCCTTATAGGGTTCGGAGATCATGATGGTGTCGCCACGCTGCATGATGATGGAGCCGATGCCGCCGTATTGTCCAAGGAGCTGGAGCTTCACATCCTCCATCTGGCTCTCGGGATAATAGTTGGTGTAGGGGTCGAGCGACGACAGCATGGCATCGATGGCTACCTTGATGGTCTTGCCGGGATCGACATCGTCGACATAGTTGAGATTAAGGTTCTTGTATACCGAGGAGAAAATCTCGAGGTTTTTGGCGATTTCGAACCCACGGTCGTCGGATTGGGCGCGGAGCGCAAAGCAGAGCAGGAGGTTCAGTCCTAAAATAAAGCACTTCTTCATAAAAAACTTTCTACTAATAACAAGAAACGGCGCGAAATATTGTCCGGAATGAAAAAAGCTGATTGCAGCATCCTGATTATTCCACCTGGACGATGTTGCGCTCGAAGCCGTCGAGGGTGAGTTCGTCGGGGCTGACGAACCAGAGCAGGTCGTTGCTCTGGAAGACGGTGCCACGTGGCGGGTTGACGATGCGCTGTCCGGCACGCTCGATGGCGATCACCATGACATGGTACTTGGTGGAGAGCACCGATGTGCCTATCTGCATTCCGCATAGGGGGCCACCGACATCGACACGATAGCGATACATGTGTATCTCGTGGTCGGAATGGTCGTGCACCAGCATATCGGCCTCTTTGGTGATATCGTTGCGGATGGCGCTGACCTGCTCGTCGGTGCCGATGACGGTGAGCACGTCGAAAGGCATCATGAGGGAATTCTTGTCGGGCAGGTCGATGATGGTGTCGCCACGTTCGATGGTGACCACGTTGGCGCCATAGCGTGCCCGCAACTGGGCCTGCTGCAGGGTGAGTCCGGCCAGGGGGGATGCCGGCGTCATGCGCAGGCGCTCCATGGCGAACTCGTTCTCCATGCCCGTGGGGATATGGAACGATGCTTGCGCCTGGCGCGAATTGAAATTCTTGGTAAACTGCTCCTCAATCTGGCTGTAGAATCCGTCGGCCTTGCGCGAGAAGAGCACCACGGCCACGATGATGACGGCAATGACCATCAGGAAACCGGCTGCCAGGTCGACATATCCGGCCACTACCACACCCACCGACAGCAGCGCGGCAAAATAGCGCAACACCAGCAGCGGGATCACCACCGCCTGCGAGAAACGGTAGTTGTCGAACATCTCGCGAATCTTCTTCTTGCTGACATTTTTGACCGCCACGGCCCACAGGAAAGGCGACATGATGACGAGCGTGGCCGCCAGACCGATGATGCGGCTCCAGATGAGGGGTATCTCAAGGTCGGTGAAGAGGCGGTCGAGGAAAGGCTTCAGAATGGTCAGCGACAGGAGTGAGATGGCGGCCAGGATGACGCCATAGAGCAGAATGTTGGTCAACTGCTTGCGGATGAAAAGCCTCAGCCGCGGGCGGTCGGTGCTGTCGCCGTTGGCATGCTCGGAATATTGCGACAGGTGCTTTTTCAGACGGGCCGGCAGGCGCGGCTCAAGCCAGTCGTAGAACGGCAACGCGCTCTTGATCATGTAGGGGGTGACGAATGTGGTGAGGATCGACACCGAGACGATGATCGGATAGAGATTTTCGTTGATGACGCCGAAACTCATACCCAGGCCGGCAATGATGAACGAGAACTCGCCTATCTGGCAGAAACAGAAGCCGCTCTGGATGGCCGTCTTCAGCGGACGTCCGCTAAGCAGCACCCCAAGTGTGGCCGCGGTGGTTTTGAACAGTATGATGCATAGGGCGATGATCAATATCGGCAACCAGTACTGCACCAGCACAAGGGGCTTGATCAGCATACCGACGCTGACGAAAAACACGGCGCCGAAGAGGTTCTTAAGGGGGGTGATCAGGCGGTGGATGACCTCCACCTCGATGGTTTCGGCCAGGATGGCGCCCATGACGAATGCGCCCAAAGCCGTGGAGAATCCCGCCTTCGCGGCCAGCACCACCATGCCGAAACACAGTCCCACGGCCACCAGCAGCAGCGTCTCCTCGGTCATGTATTTTCTCATCCACCGCAGAAAGGTGGGAATCAGATAGATGCCGAACACAAACCACACAATGAGGAAGAACACCAGCTTCACCATGCTCAGCACCAGTTCGCCGCCGTTGAAAGTGCGGCTGACGCTGATGGTGCTCAACACCACCAGCAGCAGCACCGCCACCAGATCCTCAACCACCAGCACCGCCGTCACCGTCGAGGTGAACTTCTGCTGCTTCAGCTTCAAGTCGTCGAAGCTTTTGATGATGATGGCCGTGGACGATATCGACAGCATGCATCCCAGGAAGATGCAGTCCATGTCCTTGAAGCCCAGCAGGTGGCCCACCGTGTTGCCGATGAGGAACATGATGGCCAGTTCGGTCAGGGCGGTGATGGCGCCCGTTGTGCCCACCTTCTTCAGTTTCTTGATGCTGAACTCGAGGCCAAGGGCGAACATCAGGAACACGATGCCGATGTCGCTCCACACCTGCACACTCGTAGGGTCGGTGATCACAGGGAACCAGTGGAAATAGGGGCCGATGAAGAAGCCTGCCAGGATATAGCCCAGCACCAACGGTTGCTTGAGCCATTTGAACACTACCGTGATGACGCCGGCGGTGATCAGGATCAGCGCCAGGTCCATGAACAATGCGGGAAGGTTTTCCATTCAGTCAGTCTGTGTATTGTTTTATTGCATAGGGGTTGGTTTCTTCGACGGCGGCACCACAAAGCGCAAAGCACGGTGGAGGCAGGCCACCTCGAAGCGGTCGCCGGCGAGGACCTCGCCGTCGGTGGCGATATAGAAACGCGTGTCGCTCTCGATCACCACCTTGCGGCCGCGGCAAAACGACATCACGTCGGCGAATTCTGGCCGCCGCAGGTGCTCGCCACGCTCATAGTATTTGATCAGTCGTGCAAAGCGGGGCAACGACACGGGCCGCATGCACATCACGTCAAGCTCGCCGTCGTCGACCTCCGCATTCGGCGCTATCATATAGCCTCCGCCGGCCCACTTGGCATTCGACACCGAGGCCAGCAGCATGTCGCCCTCGACCCAGGGGCTGCCGTCGACCGAGATGCGGCAGGGGTTATGCCTGCCGGTGGCCAGGCTCTGCACAATGCCCTTGGTGTAGGCCATGCGCCCACCCATCAGCGGCACGCGCCGGGCACCGGCCATGTGGCGGCACACCTCGGCCTCGAAGCCGAAATTGAGCGTGTTGACACAGTAGCGGTCGCCGAGCTGCATCACATCCACCTCAACGGGCGAAGCCCCGAGCTGCGACTGCAGGTCGGTGAAGTCGCTGCCAGCGAAATATTTGACGAAATCGTTGCCGCTGCCGCATGGATAGCATGCCACCTCGGCGTTGTCGTGGCCAATGGCTCCGCTCACCACTTCGTTGAGCGTGCCGTCGCCGCCGCAGGCGTAGAAACGCAACTGTTCGGCGGGTTCAGCAGCACATCGCTCAGCGACAAACCGCGTGGCATCGCGCGGTGCCTTGGTCTCATACAGTTCCGCATCCAACTCCAACCCGTCCACGGCTGCCGCCACCTCGTCGCTCGAATCGTGACACCCCGCACATGGGTTGATCACAAATATATGTTTCATCTACAATTACCAAAAACAACATCTCTAACGTTAAAAACTGTTATTTATTGCCCGCCACATGCACATTCTCACGAAAATGGAAGAGCCGCACATCATTGTGCGGCTCTTCCATTCTTATTCTCAACGGCTTACTTCACCATCAGCCGGCGGGTGGCTATGGCCGTGGGGGTGGTCAGGCGAAGCAGATAGGTGCCTGCCGACAGGCCTGCGAGGGACACCTCCACGCGGTGTTGGCCGCGCGTCAGCGCGACGTTTCTGATCGGTCGGCCGTAGACATCCATCAGCGTCAGCTCGCCCTCCGTCTCGCCGTCCAGCTCCACCGTGGTGCGGCCGCTGGCCGGGTTGGGCTGCACCGAAAACTGCAGCCTGCGGTCCGACGCCGCTTCGATACCCGACGTGGCTATCACCAGCTCCGGTGCGCTCCATTGCCCGTACACCGTGTCGCTGTAGGCGCTGGTGGTGAAGGAGCAGCGCTTGCGCACATGGATGCGATAGGTGGTGTCGGGCGACAAGGTGCCGATGTGGGCCTCCAGGCTTGCACCGGCTTGGATATAGCGCTGTGCGTTGTCCGGCTGCTGGGAGGTGTAGCACACCGCCACCTCGAAGTCCTCGGCATTGGTGTCGGCCGCCCACTGCGCCACATAGCCCTCTGCTCCATGGTCTTCCACCTGCATTCCCCTCGGCGCCGTGCACCGCAGCTGTACAATGGGGAAGAATGTCCCCCAAAACGGACTGCTAAACCGATCAGACCGACCATAACCAGTAGAAAAGTCAAAAGGAATCCATGCAATAGGGCAAGGCATTTCCACGTTAGAAGCCTCATCGCCTGTATACACGCCTATGCCACGATACCACTTTTGTCCCCATGTTGTATCCATTGGTGCCTCGTAATAAGCATGAAGATAGGGTGAGTCGACGTCGGCCCAGAATAACATCCATGTGCCGATATAGAAATTGCCAGTGTCTATCCTTAACGGTTCTGGGAAATAATACTCATACAGATCAACCACTTGGGTATCCGGAGACGGTATAGTGTACACATACTCGAATTTGCTGTGTTTGATCATGGCAGAATCCATTTTCATCCGCACCATCTGTTGTAACGAATCGAAGTGGCCGGTTTCGATGCTGGGTAGATAAACAAATTCTATTTTCTTTACGGTGTCATCTTGATGTTTTTCGTCGTAGTAATAATCGTAATAATCAGAACCGGTGATTGCGATGCCATACAACAGACGTTCATTGTGCAAAGTGTTTTGATATTCTTGAATCATCACGCACCCATCGTTTCTTAGCCGTCTTGCTTCATAATGGTCTCGCTTCAAAGCAGGCATCGGCTTGAATATATACCAAGGGTCGCCATACCGCACCGTATCCTGCGCTTCAGCGGTAATTCCAGCCACCACGAATATTAAAAAAATGGCAATCTTTTTCATATCTGTCTATTTTTATTCTTCTGAGAAACAACTGTTTGTCAAAATGCCAGTAACACTATAGGGACTAGGAAATAATGAAGTAGTATTGTTCGATATGGGTCTTGGATCGCTAATTTTAACAATCGGCAAGTTCTCGATAGTCTTTACCGGAGCACTGATGGATGCTGGACATGTAGGCGAAGATGCTGGCATTGTGGCAGCAGCATCCTGCAAGTATATCAGCGGCCCACAAGAAGAGATGAACCCTTTGTTGACCAACGAATGCACATGGCGGTACAACAGTCCTGTCGGCGGTGTGAGAATGTTCAGTGTGTAGGCCGTGGTCTTGAATGGTTCCCACAGGATAAAATCAACCGGGTTTTTGTACGGCTGCAACATCACCACCTTTTTGTATTCGGCAATGTAATCCATCATTGTCGGGTAGATCTTGTCCTGCCGCCAGAGTTGTTGAGAGATGGTGTTGCTCAGCGTATTCAAATCGATGACTCTCATACGGTCGTAAAATTGGATATTCATTTGGTCTTCGTATACGTATGCCAGGGCAATCTGATTGTCGACCAAGGCTGTGGCAGCGACATTGGCATTGGCTTCGCCCGGAGCGCCGAGCAGATGCACTATGTGCAGCATCGGAGTGGCCAACAGCGGCCCTTTTTCGGCCATACGGAAATGCACCTCGTCGTGTCCACCGGTATAATAATGGCCTGTGAACACAATGAAATCCTCAGTCAGCATCACATCATAAAGATATTCCTTGTCGTAGAACGAATTTGCCGACAGGGAATAGATGTTGATGCCAATCGGTGCCGAACCCAATACATTTTCAATCTCGACAATTTTTTCCTTTGTATAGACGCTGCCTGGTGCAGTCGAATCGATATCGTCGCCTATGGCAATGATTCGATAGCCGGTGTAGTCTTTAAACGCTACAAGTTTATGTAACCTCTCAACCCCTGTTGCATGTCCATAATGCAAAGAGGCAGTTCCTGCCAAAAGATTTTGCAAGTTGATATGACCGAAAATAGCTTGGTTTGTGTATGGTCCAATCCTATAGTAGCCGCAGAAAAAAGCTATATCGCCAACTATATAAATGTCTGATACCGTTATATTGGTATCGGTGAAATAAACCGGAGGATGGGCTATGATTTCCGAGCACGCAGGACCAGTTGCCGTCGGTGTCGAAAAGAAGTCGCTATGATTGATCAGAGCCAATCCTATGATCGTGGAATCGCCCACCACGCCGACAGAATAGTTTTTGTTCCAGTTTCGTATTGGCCGCTGGTAAGCCTCAGGCGTGGGATATGTATTCTGCTTGATCACGGCCGACGTGTAGCGCGTCTGCGCCGCAGCACTGGAGCACACCAGCAAAGCCAACAATGCAACTGCCAATTGGCGCCGTCTTACAATTATCCTTTCATTCATATATCTTGTTTTTTGTTGATTTACAGCAATATGAAACAAAGACTAATGATATGTATCAAAAGCAAAAATAAGAAGATTTTCCGGAAAAAGCAAGCGAAAAATACCGGAGGAGTGCATTTTTTTCATCAGCAGCGCAAATGTACGTCCACTGATGGAGCTCCGGGACCACCGCTTTTCGGCAAACGAACAGGGTTGGCAGCATATCGAATAACGATAAACATGCGCTAGGATTTTAACATTTGCAAACCGCTATAAATCAATACCATCTCCATATCATCTCCTACCCAACTCCTACCATAGTAGGAGATGATAGGGTGTTGATAGGTAGTTGTCAGGCAGTTGCATGGTTTTTACCCCTTAGATGACAATGACAGATCCGGGTGCTAGCGGGTAAGTTCCGATAAGAAACGCATCTTTTGGAGAGAAAACGAAGGCCGGAAAAGGAGTTTTTTGCCCGGCAAGGGAAGAAAAAAAAGCTCTTCCCATGCGCAGATGGAAAAAAGCAGATGCCATTGCGGCCTCCGCCGCCAAAAAAAATGGCAAAATGGCACAACTAAACCAGAGGCAAAGGCACGCAATTTATCTGTACATGAAAGAGAAAAGGACGCAGGCATACATTGCCGGGCGGTTAAACGTCAGTGAATCAACAATCAGCCGTAAGCCGAAAAGAAATGTGGGTGAGCGCGGCTACTCGTGAAAACAGGCCAAGTGGCTGAGAGGTATTAGGAAAGAGAGGCTCCGCGAGCCAGGAAAGATGTGCGGACGGGTGAAGCGCAGGATAGAGATCGAGGAACGAATTTTATAATTGTTAGCATAACAATATAAAAAGTTTTGTATATTTGCAAGTTTAAATGGAGGCCCAATGCAATTTAAAGATATTGTAGGACAGAGAGATGTGATAAACCGGCTGACGGAAATAATCGACAGCGGAAGGGTGAGCCACGCCCAGATGATTCTCGGCAACAACGAGGACGGGAGCCTGGCGCTGGCGCTGGCCTACCTTCAGTACCTGTGCTGCACCGACCGCCAGCACCACGAAGGCGGAGAGCTGCGCGCCGACTCGTGCGGATGCTGCCCGAGCTGCAAGAAGATCAGCCAGCTGGTGCATCCCGACCTGCATTTCTATTTCCCAAACGCAGCCACGTCGCGCGTGAAGGACAAACCCTCGAGCGCCGACTTCCAGGGCGAGTTCCGCCAGTTTGTTGAGGAGAACCACGGCAGGGGCACCTTCGAGCAGTGGCTCGACGCGATGGGCATCGAGAACAAACAGGCCGAGATCAATGTGCGCGACGCCGACGACCTGACCCAGACCCTCGGCCTGAAGGCCTACGAAGGCGGATGGAAGATGGCTGTGGTGTGGATGGCCGAAAAGATGCGCACCGACTGCGCCAACAAGTTGCTGAAGACGCTCGAGGAGCCCAGCGAGCGCACCGTCATCCTGCTGGTGGGCGAAAGCGACGAACGGATGCTGCCCACCATCCGGAGCCGAGTGCAGACCATACGCCTGCACCCCGGCGGCAACCACCACCAGGCCGAGGACAACGAAGAGTTCGGCCCGCTGCTGGTGGAATGGCTACGGTTGCTGTTCAAGCTGAAAATGAAAGACCTGGCGGCACAGGTGGACAAAATGGCCGCCATGAACCGCGAACAGCAGAAACAGTTTCTCAGCTATACCCTCGACACCATGCGCGAATGTTTCCTGCATTCCACAGCCGGGCTGCCCTGCCACTTGCATTCGGGCGACGAGAAATTCGACGCACAGTTTCCGAAAATGGTCACTGTGAACAATATAGAGATGATCAACTCAGCCCTGAACGACACCATTTTTGCCATCAGCCGCAACGCCTACGCCAAGATTGCCCTGATGGAGCTCTCGTTCAGGATGAGCCGTGCGCTCAAGAAGCGATAACAAGATGAACCACAACACAATGGAAGACGACAATAACAAAAAAGACATAGAACAGAAGGACACCCCCACGCCCATCCCCGACGATGTGGAAGAGGTGGCAACGGCCGAAGACATGGAGGCCTTCATGCGCGACCGCCGCAAGACCCGCAACGAGAAGCGCCACGTGGAGCGCGAAAATCCCGAGGTGGAAGAATACCACAGCGAGGAGAACCAGCTGGACCCCTACCTCGACCCTGATCCCGAGATTCCCTGGGTGAAATATGAAGAGCCGGTGTACCTGTCGCGCGGCTGCAACCACTGCCCCAAGCCCTACACGCCGGTGTGCCGCTGCGAGCGGCACAGCTGCTCGAAGGTGACCTCCACCAACTGGCTGGAAGGCATCCGCCAACCCATGGAGCGCCCGTTCGACTGCGTCGAGGTGCGTTTCAAGAACAACCACAAGGACTTCTATCGCCTGCCCGACGGGCTGGAGGTGACGGAAGGCGATGTGGTGGCCGTCGAGGGACAGCCCGGACACGACGTGGGCATCGTGAGCCTGACGGGCGAGCTGTGCCGGTTGCAGATGGTCAAGCACCGCCTGGATCCCGACTCAGAAACGGTGAAAAAACTGTTCCGCCGCGCAAAAGACACCGACATCGACCGGTGGGCCCTCTCGATACAGGAGGAGCACGAGGCGCTGATACGCACCCGCAAGATCGTGGCCGACCTGGGCTTGGACATGAAGGTGAACGACGTGGAGTTTCAGGGCGACCATTCGAAGGCCATATTCTACTACACCGCCGACGAGCGCGTGGACTTCCGCGTGCTGATCAAGGTGCTGGCCGAAGAGTTCCACGTGCGCATCGAGATGAAACAGATCGGTGTGCGCCAGGAGGCCGGCAAGGTGGGCGGAATAGGCACCTGCGGACGTGAGCTGTGCTGCAGCACGTGGCTGACCAATTTCCGGTCGGTGACCACGTCGGCCGCCAAGACGCAACAGATACTGCCCAACCCGCAGAAACTGGCCGGACAATGCGGCAAACTGAAGTGCTGCCTCAACTTCGAGTATGAGGTCTACGCCGACGCGCTGAAGAAATTTCCTCCCGCCAACACCCCCATCCGTTTCAAGAAGGGACTGGCGCTGTACAAAAAGACGGATGTCTTCCGGGGCATCATGTGGTATGCCTACGAGGGTGAGAGCGACCTGATAGCGCTGACCGCCGAAAGCGTGAAGGAGATTATCGAGATGAACCGCAACCAGCAGTATCCCGAACAGATGGAGGACTACCAGGTGGAGCTGATGTCAACATCGGCACTGGCACAGGAGTCGACCGACGAGGAAGTGGAGCGCGAGATACGCCGACTGGCCGAAGGCGGCAACGGCGTGGTGGGCGAAGAGCGTCCCCGCGGCAACGACCGCCGCGACCGCCGCAAAGACGGCGACCGCAACGAAAAGGGTGAACGCCACGACAGAGGCGAGCGCAACGACCGTGGTGACCGCGGCGACCGCCAGCCCAAACACGACCGCGAGGAGCGCGGCGAGCGCCAGGAGCGCCCCCGCCAGCAGAACCAGCACAAACGGCCCAACCCGAACAAAAACAACGACAACAAGCCGCGCCGCGACCGCGAGGATGCCCCGCGCCGCAGCGGTGGCAACAGAGAGAGGAGATAAACCGCCTTGAAAAAGATCACCCTATATTTGGCAGCGATGATCGCGGCGGCCATGATGATGGCCGGATGCGACGGCAGTGTGTACTACGCACATGAACACGACGTGGACGAGCACGGCTGGGACCCTGCCGACAGCGCATGCTTCGACGTGGAGGTGGACGACACCAACACGGTTTTCCACTTCCTGGTGGGTGTACGCAACAGCGTCAGCTACCCTTATTCGAACACCTTCCTGTTTATCAACACCACTTTCCCTGACGGCAGCGTAGCCTACGACACGATGGAATACCCGCTGGCCGACCCCGCCGGCAAGTGGTACGGCAAACGCACCGGCCGATATGTCGACACACGATACTACTTCCGCCGCAACGCCCGCTTCCCGATGGCCGGCACCTATCACTTCGCCATCACCAACGGCATGCGCGACAGCGCGATATGCGGGCTGAAGAACATCGGTTTCAGAGTTGAATACAGCAATACAAAGTAAGCACATGGCCCAGAGCAAGAAAAAGGTCGAGCGACCCAAATACATCAAAACCCTATGGAAGATTTTCATCGGGTTGTGGATATTCGTGTTTCTTTTCTTCACATTCCTGTCCCTGGGATGGCTGGGGTTCATGCCCTCATTCGAAGAATTGGAAAACCCGCGTAGCCTTCAGGCGTCGGAGGTGATATCCGACGATGGCGAAGTGCTGGGATTCATCGGTTTGCAGAACAGGTCGAATGTCACCTACGACCAGATTTCGCCCAACCTGATCAACGCCCTGATTGCCACCGAGGACGTGCGTTTCTACCGCCACTCGGGCATCGACCCCCGCAGTTTGGGACGCGTGCTGTTCAAGACGGTGCTGGGTCGCCACGGCTCGTCGGGCGGCGGCAGCACTATCACTCAGCAGTTGGCCAAAAACCTTTTCCCCCGCGGCAAGAAGAGCAAGCTGGGCGTCATTTTTGTCAAGTTCAAAGAATGGGTTGTGGCCGTCAAACTGGAGCACAACTATTCGAAACAGGAGATCCTGGCCATGTATTTCAACACCGTCGATTTCGGCAGCAACGCCTATGGCATCAAGACTGCCTCGAAGACCTTCTTCGACAAGATGCCCAGTGAGCTCGATGTCGACGAAGCGGCGTTGCTGGTAGGCCTGCTGAAAGCGCCCACCAACTACAGCCCCATCCTGCACCCGGACCGTGCCCTTGAACGCCGCAACACGGTGCTCCATCAGATGAACCGCTACGACTATCTGAGCGACGAAGAGTACGAGGCCTACAAGGAGA
The DNA here is from genome assembly GCA_937886715.1 of uncultured Bacteroidales bacterium. Lineage (GTDB taxonomy): Bacteria > Bacteroidota > Bacteroidia > Bacteroidales > P3 > Colimorpha. Next base: position 92,248 of record CAKZZD010000006.1, read on the forward strand.
AGCCCATCAACATGAGCCACTACTCGCCCCAGAGCCACAACGACGGCCTGGCCACCTACCTGCGCGAGTATCTGCGCACCTACATGAAAGACTGGTGCAAGCACCACCGCAAGCCGAACGGCGAATACTACGACGTGCACCGCGACGGCCTGAAGATCTACACCACCATCGACTCGCGCATGCAGCGCTATGCCGAACAGGCTGTACGCGAACATTTCAGCAAAGAGATACAGCCCGCCTTCGAGCGCGAGCTGAAAAGCCGCGGCGGCAACCCGTTCTGCGACATCAGCAAAGACCAGCAGGAGCGCTTCCTGACCCAGGCCATGAAGCAGAGCGACCGCTACCGCATGCTCAAGGATCAGGGCCTGTCGCAGAAGGAGATACGTGAAGCCTTCAACCAAAAGGTCTCCATGCGCGTGTTCAGCTGGAAAGGCAACATCGACACCGTCATGTCGCCGTGGGACTCGCTGCTCTACTGCAAGAAGTTCCTCAACGCCGGTCTGATGTCGGTCGAACCTGGTACGGGCTATGTCAAGGCCTACGTCGGCGGCATCAACTATCGCTATTTCAAATACGACAACGTGCAGAGCCACCGCCAGGTAGGCTCCACCTTCAAGCCTTTCGTCTACACCATGGCGCTGCAGGACCTGGGCATGTACCCCTGCACCGAAGTGCCAAACTCGCAGGTGTGCTTCGAGGTGTGGGGAAAACCCGACTGGTGTCCCAAGAATTCCACCCACGAGCGTGAAGAGCAGATGGTTACGCTCAAATGGGCCCTGACCCACTCGGTCAACTGGGTCTCGGCCTATCTGATGAAGCAGGGCTCGCCCGAACAGGTGATCAACATTGCCCGCAAAATGGGCGTGCGCAGCCCTATCGATGCCGTCCCTGCCATCTGCGTCGGCACGCCAGAAATCACCGTCTACGAAATGGCTGGAGCCATGGCCACTTTCGCCAACAAGGGCGAATATGTCGAGCCTATTTTCGTCACCCGCATCGAAGACAACAAGGGGCTGGTCCTCGAACGTTTTACGCCTAAACGCAACGAAGCCCTCAACGAAGCCACCGCCTACATGATGATCGAGCTGATGAAAGGCGTCGTGCAAAGCGGCACCGGCGTAAGGCTCAACTACAAATACCACCTCAACAACTACTCCACCGCCATCGCCGGCAAGACAGGCACCACGCAGAACAACTCCGACTGCTGGTTCGTCGGCATCACACCCAAACTGGCCACCGCCGTTTGGACCGGCGGCGAGCTGCGCTCCATCCACTTCCGCAACATGACCTACGGCCAGGGTGCAGCCATGGCGCTGCCCATATTTGGCCTGTACATGGAAAAAATCTACCGCGACGGAAAACTGAACTTCTATCGCGGCGACTTCGACCGGCCCTCGGTGCCGATTGAAATGGACTGTTCCAATTTCCAGCAGGAAATCCAAGAAGAGGACGACGAATGGGACTTCTAGACACACCGGCCGACATCATGAAAACCGACCTTCTGGGTATGACTCTGCCCCAGCTGCAACAGCTCGCATCCGACGAAGGGTTCCCCCGCTTTGCGGCCAAGCAGATGTGCGACTGGCTCTACAAGCACCGCACCGACCAGATCGACCGCATGACCAACCTTTCGCTCGCCCAAAGACAACGTCTCGGCGAGATTGCCACCATAGGACGCCAGACCCCCGTCAACTGCCAAGTGTCGAAAGACGGCACAAAAAAATACCTCTTCCCTATCGGTGACAATGGCTTTGTCGAAACGGTCTACATCCCCGATGACGACCGCGCCACCCTGTGCATTTCCTGCCAGGTGGGATGCAAAATGGGATGCCGTTTCTGCGTCACCGGGCAACAGGGCTTCCATGGCAACCTCACCGCAGGTCAGATCGTCAACCAGATTTTTTCCATCCCCGAATTCGACAGCCTCACCAACATCGTCTTCATGGGCATGGGTGAACCCATGGACAACCTTGATGCCATACTGGACGTTTGCGCCATCCTCACCCAACCATGGGGCCTCGGATGGAGCCCCAAGCGCATCACCGTATCCACCGTCGGGCTGATCCCGCAAATGAAACGCTACATCGACGAATGCCAGTGCCACTTGGCCGTAAGCCTCCACAATGCTTTCGATCGCGAACGGCTCGACATCATGCCCGTCCAAAAGGCTTACCCAATCCGCTCCGTACTCGACACGCTGCGCCAATACGACTGGAGTGGGCAACGTCGCCTCTCTTTCGAATACACCATGTTCCGCGGACTGAACGACGACATCGCCCATGCGGCACAGCTCGTCGAAGCACTCCAAGGGCTGGATTGCCGAGTCAACCTGATACGCTTCCACACCTCCCCGGGCTCACCGTACCAGACAGCCAGCCCTTCCTCCATCGAACAATTTCAGCGCTTTCTGAATAACCACGGCATCACCTGCACCCTTCGTGCTTCCCGGGGTCAGGATATCGATGCCGCCTGCGGACTTCTTGCCGGACAAAACTTACGATGACCGCTCCAAGCGTGATACCGATCACATTGGCCACCAAATCGTTGACATCAAAGCCACGATAGGGCAACAGATACTGCACGCCTTCGGTGAATAGTCCAATGGCCAACGCAAGTAGCCATTTCTGCCACCCTTTCCACCGTGGCAGATCCATCACAAACAGGAAACACGGCACATATACCATGGCATGCAACAAATGGTCGAGACGCAACCCGAACACATACGTGTTCAGCCTGATACCCACACCGTTAAGCGGTGCCCACATCAGTATTGCCAACGCCACAAAATACCATGGACGCAACCGTCTACGCCCCTTGCTTCCGAACCACCTGATAACAAAATTCCGCACCTTTTTCCTTCCCAATGCCCCGCGGCTCCGTCGCTTCCACTCCTCACTCGCCACGTCGACAGCCACACCGCCTCTTTCCACCGCACACAGCACCCCCACCACATCCTCCTCCTTGGCCGTCTCGCTTGTGTAGCAATTGTCGCCCTGCATCACCAGCCGCTCTCTGTCGATAGCCACTATCCTGTGCAACAAATGTTTGCCACCGCAACGGAACAGCACCACGTCACCCACCTTCAGCGGACCAGTCGCAGGCGCCAGCGTCAGCTTGTCGCCATCGCGCAGCGTAGGCTCCATACTGCTGCCCACAAGCAGCAGCTTCACCTTACGCCCCTCGCGCAGCCCCTCCTCGGCCATCGCAAAGAACAATCCGTTGTCAACCTTCTTTTCCATCTCGCTGAAAAACAGTCCGGAAACTTAACATTGCCGCATCCCGGTCGGGCAAGCATCCAAGCCGATAAACAGGCACCCGTAGCAACACATCCGAGATCAATCCCACAATGCGGTCGATCATCACTTCGCTGTGCGCCAACGCCGGCGGACACGACGGCTGCAAAGCACCGAAAGCTTCCAGCACAGACAGTCGCCGGATAGCATTCTCCGGACGTTGCTCCAGCCTTACGATGGCGGCCACAGGGTATCCCTCCTGCCGGTAGCATGGCGTCTTGCCGCTCCACGGCGATCCCCACACCATCACCTCACCCGCCGCTGAAATGCCTATCAGCGGACTGTCATCATTCAACAGCCTCGCACCTTCGATATGCTTCAGCCACAAACGCGTGTGCGTACTCTTACCGGTACCCGACTCTCCCAGAAATAACACTCCGCAACCTCCATACACGACCGTCGAGCTGTGGATCAGCGTCATCTTATGGAACGCACCCGTCAACGCCACTGCCATCCACAGCATGAAACGAAGCCTGGTCAGGTCCTCCACCGTCGTCACTTCCACCCTGTCGGGCCGACGACTGTCAAAGAGCAAAAACTCCTCGTCGCCGAAAGTGAAAACACCGAGCCCGTCCTTCCCTTCTCCATACCTGCACCTGCATCCAGCGTCGGGAAAATCAAACTCATACACCCACCGGCACTCAGGCATCGTCAAATTGCAATCCACATACACGATGGTATCCGCTTCCCCCTCTTCTACAGCAAACACAGCCATACCGTCGATCTCCATCAACCGGTCGGCAGTGGCTTCTCCCGTCACACACAGACGGTGCCCTCCAAGCATCAACCATTTAGTGCTCACACTTCTATCAATCCATTATCCTTCAACGACTTGATCCATTCTTTGGCATCCGCAGTCGCCACTTCCTCATCCACGTCATACTCCTCCGTCAGCAGCCGCACCACATCCTCTTCCTCAAAATCGCGACCCCTCAGTTTAGTGTACAGCATCATGGCGCTCTCGTTGAACGACATAGCCCTCGTCATATCCACATCATCAATACCCGGTGCAAGGATGATATGCTCGTTGGCCACTTCATGGACTTTGAAGTTCTCGCTGATTCTCATCGTGTTGCCTCCATTATTTCGTAGCCGACATATACTGCTCCAGCAGGCGCTGGACGTATTTGCCAAATACGTCGAACTCGATGTTGACCACCGTTCCTTCGTGGAAGTTGTGGAAATTGGTCACCTGGTAGGTGTAGGGGATGATGGCCACGCTGAACATGCCGGGCTCGCTGTCGACCACCGTGAGGCTCACGCCGTTGATGCTGATCGAGCCTTTGGGAACGGTGATGGAGGGGGCATTCTTCTGGTCGTACTCGAAGTAGAAGCGCCAGCTGCCGTTATCGTCCTCCACTTTGGTGCAGCGGGCGGTCTGGTCGACATGTCCCTGCACGATGTGGCCGTCGAAGCGGCCGTCCATACGCATCGAGCGCTCCACGTTCACCTCGGTGCCCACCTGCCAGGTGGAGAGGTTGGTCTTGAGCATCGTCTCGTCCATGGCGGTAACCACGTATTGCTTCTTGGCTTTATCCACCTTCACCACGGTGAGGCAACAGCCGTCGTGGGCCATGCTCTGGTCGATGGCCAGCTCGTCGCCGAAGGGCACCTCGAGGGTGAAGTGGTAGTTGGTGTTCTCTTTCTCGATGTTTACCACCCGGGCGGTGGTTTCAATGATTCCTGTAAACATATCTTAAAAATGCATTAATGCGTTAGAACATATACCCCATCTTGATGTAGAGGTTGCTGAACTTGGAGTTGTCTTGCTTGTCGAAGGCAGTGGCCCAGTCGACGCTGAGGACGAAGTTGTCGTTCATGGCCACCTTCAGGCCGAGACCGCCGCCGAGGTGGGGGTCATACGTGCGGTTGTCGATGTTGGTCTCGTCGTCGGCCACGGCAGCGCCGATGTGCGGGTCGTGCGACACGGTGGGGTAGGGTTGCACCACCATACCGGCGTCAACAAATGGATTAAGCCCCAGGTAGAACATATTCTTGCCCACCTTGAGGCTGACGATGCGGGTGCGCAGCTCGACGTTGGCGAAAGCCACGCCGGGGGCCAGGATGCGGTTGCGCATGATGCCACGCACCGAGTTGGCGCCGCCCAGACCTTCGTACACCACGCGCTGCATGTAGAGCTGGTTGAGGTAGGTGTTGAGGTAGAAGGGACTGTTGCCGGCCAGGGTGAGCTGGGTGCCGATGCGGTAGGCAAGGATGAGGCGGTCGGTGTAGAGCGAGAGGTAGTGGCGGAAGTTGGCATTGAACTTCAGGTTGTTGTAGTCGCTCATGTCGCCCAAGCCGGCATAGTAGGTGAGGAAAGCGTCGGCATGGATGCCGCGGGTGGGATTCTGCTGCCGGTCGCGCGTGTCGTAGGTGACGCCGCCGTGCAAATAGGGGTGAAAGCCGCCCTGTGCTTCGGCGGCGCTGATATAGCCGTCGCGCACATAGTAGTCGAAGAGCGACACCGTGTCGGGCAGTTTGTTCTCCTCTTTGCTGGTGAAGGAATTGAGGCGGTCGATATCGACGGGACCGACGCCGAAATGGAGCAGTCCGAGGCCGGCGTTCCAGTACCAGGGGCGGTGGATGTCGCCCTGCAGGTCGGCGCTGAATCGGAAGAGGTCGCGGTGGTACTTGTAGTAGGCGCGAGAGATGTAGGCTGCGTCGTTCTGGTTCGAGTAGGCTGCGTTATACTCCGATTGGTACCCGTTGAAGCCGTAGAAGTCGCACATCTGGTCAGGCAGATAGGTGAGGTCGACGCTCAGGCGATGGTTGGGTATGAGATGTTTCGAGTCGTAGGATAAACGGAAAAGGCCGAAATGCTTGGTCGTGTAGGCCGCTTCGGCGTAGAACGAGTGCAGGTATTCGGGGTAGGTGGAGCCGTCGCCGAAGTAGTAGATGTTGGTCAACGCTCCATACTGGAAGCCCAGGTCGGCGTCGTAGGCCACCGAGGGCAGCACTCCGAAGGTCCACCCCTGGCGCACATGCTTCTCTTCCTGTGCCGATGCCGTCAGCACACAGCCGATCAGCAGGGAGATGAAAACGGTCTTTTTCATGCTATCAGTGTATTTTCGTTTTGCGGAAAATGAACAGGGCGAAGGCTGCCAGCACCACCACCATGATGCCCATCGTGATAAGCGTGTTGCCGAGGCTCTGTGGGGCAAAGCCCATCAGCAGCAGTACGGGGAAGCCAAAGGCCAGTGCGGGGATGGTCTGCAGCACCAGGTTGTTGGCCGCCGGAGTCTCAAATCGCGGATCTATCTCGCGCAGCAGAATCATGCCGTTGCTGGCGGTACCGGTAAGCATACCGAACATCGAAAAGAACCCCTCATACGGGTAATCTGGATACAACTTCTTGCAGCACCGCAACACATACCAGAACGTGGCAATCGCACCCAGTGTGCACACCAGGGCAAGCGGCAACCACAAACTTCGTAAATTGTTGAAGTCAATGGCAGCCGTACCGGCCACAATCATAAAGTCGAAACAGGTGCCTGCGATGCGGTCGAGGTAATGGTTGTTGATATACTCTCGCTGCATCAGGTTGCGCTTGCGCAGCCGCCCGATGATCCATCTCACCAGCACTCCCAGCAGCGTTCCCCACAGGAAGTTGAACCCCCACACCAGCGGCTTGAGGGTCTTCACTCCGAATTGTCCCATGTCGAGCTGCTGAACGCCCCACATCAGCACAAACACCAGCGCATAGACCAACAACACCAGACACAATTGCACGGTGAGCTTGTCAATTGACTCCGAATGGGGGATCTCGCCCTCCGACTCATAGTCGGCCAGGGTATAATGTTCGGATTCCGCCTTCTCTCTGACCTTCAGCCTGCCGCGCCGGCGCAGCATATTCATGTATATCACCCCCACAACGCTGCCCACGATAAAGCCCGTAGCAGCAATGCTCAAACCGAAATCCGACCCGTGAAACACCAACCCCTGTCCTTCTGCCCACCCGGAAAAAGTAACGCCAAAATTGAGCGCCTGACCAGGGCCCTGGCCGTAACCCATCGGAAGCAGCAGGCCTGAAGCATAAAAGAGCTTGCCTCCAATGAGGAACATCGGCACTGTGACAAGCAGTCCCACCAGCCCCTGCAGGATATAGGTGCTGGCCGTCACAGCGCCGGTCTCCACCACCTTGAGCGTGGTGGTGGCACTCTTAATCTTCTTGTTTTTCAACGCCATGGCCACAAACCCCAAGCCCAAAGCGTGGTAGGTGACAATTTCCATCGACGGTTTGTCGACCAGCGAGGCGAAAAAGCCAAACGGCTTGAGGCACAAAATCAGCAATCCAGCCAGCAACGCCGTCGGCAACAGACTGCGTCGGAACAACGGCACGTTGCACCGTATCAGATTGGCAACCAACAAGGCAACCACTATAATGAAAAACTGGATGAGCCATGCCCATGCCGAGGAATCTGCAAACGAGGTCATCTGGTTATCGTGTTAAGGCGTTTTCCATATTTTATATAAAATAACGTAAATAGATTACTTTTCGTATATTTGCAAAAGAAAAAAAGCAGGAATCAGCCCGCTCTGCATGACTGAACTTTAGTATAATCAAACGTTTATATCGACAATATGGCAAAGGCAATACAGGACAACGACCGACTATACAACCTGCTCAGCCCCCTCGTGCAGTTTGGCACTCGGTGCCACTACAACAGTTTCGTTGTGCACGGACGCGAAAACCTGCCCACCGACGGTGCCTACATCATCGCCCCATGCCACCAACAGGCCCTCATGGAGCCTCTTGCGGTGCTCTGCTTCTCGCCCAAGCCCCCGGTGTTCCTTGCCCGAGCCGACATCTTCCGCAAACCCACGCTGCGCAAGATTCTCACTTTCCTCAAAATCATGCCCGTCTACCGCATCCGCGACGGACATGGCGAACTCGGCCGCAACCGCGAAATCTTCGACCGTTGCCGCGACGTACTGCTCAACGGCTCGCCGCTATGCCTCATGGCCGAAGGGCGACACAACAACCGCCATCACCTGCTCCCCATGGGAAAAGGCATGTTCCGTATCGCCGGCGAAACGCAACTGGCCCTGGCCGGCCATCCCCTCTACATCGTGCCCACGGGCATCGATTTCGACGAGTATGAGAAACCCTACAGCAACCTCGTGGTCAACATCGGCCACCCCATTGCCGTGCAGCCCTTCATGGACACCTACCGCACCGACGAGCCCGTGGCACTCAACCAAATGCGCGATGCTCTGCACCACGCCCTGCTGCCCTTGATGCACGACATCCGCGACGAGGCGCACTACGACGAAATCATGACCCTCTGCAACGTGCTCAACCGCAAGATGCGACACCGCCAAGGCCTGAAAAACACCCCTTGGAACCGTTTCCTCATGCGGCAAAAGATCAGCACCGACAACTCTCCCCGCAACTGGGATCAGGTCAACGCCCTCCGCTCCGCACTCTCGCGCCTGCATCTGGGCGAGAAACTTTTCGCCGAACACTGGAGCCTGGCCGCCACCGTATTGGCAACGCTGGCGGTGGCCGCTTTCGTGGCCGTCTGCCTCATTCTTCCTGCCCTCCGCCTCATATGGCTATTCATCCTGTTGTGTTATCCGATGGCTCTGCTCCCAACCCATCTCGTGGTGAAACGCAAGGTGGCCGACCCGCAATTCCGCAGCTCGTTCAATTTCGGCGTGCGCTTCTTCGTGTCCATCGCCTACACCATCGTGATAGCCATTGCAGTGGCCTGCGCTGACGGAATGTGGATGAACCGCCTGGCCCCGCTAGGCGCATGGTGGGGCTTGCTGGCAGTGCCCACAGCCCTTCTGGCGGCAAGACTCTCCGGTCCCGTCACAACCTTCCTGTTGTCGCTGGCAGGCAATTGCCGCTACTGGCTGCTGCGCCTTTTCAGGCGCAGCGCCATGCGTCAGATCGATAATATCTACAATTCTTTGTGACCCCCTCCTATTTCAGGTGGTCCTCATAGTACTGGAACATCTTCTGGTACAGGTGCAGACGCTCCCGTCCGAGCACATTGTGCTCATGGTGAGGATAGACGAAGTAGTCCACCTGACGGTAGTTGTTGATACAACGCTCGATGAACTCCAGCGAGTGCTGCCACACCACCGTGTTGTCCTCACAGCCGTGGATCACCAGCAACCGGCCCTCAAGATCCTTGGCCTTGTCGAGCAATGATGCCGACTTGTAGCCTGTGGGGTTCTCCTGAGGAGTGTCCATATAGCGCTCGCCATACATAATCTCATACCACTTCCAGTCGATCACGGGACCACCGGCACATCCCACCTTGAACACCTCAGGATGAGCCAGCTTCATCGTGATGGTCATGAATCCGCCGAAGCTCCATCCTTCCACACCCATACGGTTGACATCCACATAGGGTAGACCCTTCAGGAAGTTGACGCCCTTCATCTGGTCGGCCATCTCTATCTCGCCAAGACGGCGGTGCGTGCAACTCTCAAACTCAAAGCCGCGGTTGTCGGTGCCGCGGTTGTCGAGGGTAAACACCACATACCCCTGCTGGGCAAGGAACATGAAATAGAGGTTGCCCCCTCCCAGCCACGAGTCGGTGACAAGCTGCGAATGCGGACCGCCATAGACATAGACAAGGGTGGGATATTTGGCGCCCTTCTTCATGTGGGGCGGCGTAATCAGTCGGTAGTAAAGGTCCGTGACGCCATCGGCAGCCTTGATGGTGCCAATGGTCACCTCAGGCATGGCGTAGCCCTTCAAAGGATTGTCGGCATTGTAGAACGTCTTGAGCAGGTTGCCTTTCATGTCGCGCAAATCGGCACGGCGGGGAATGCTGACGCTGGACCACACATCCACCAGGTTGTCGCCATCCGGGTTGATCACAACAGTGTGGGTGCCGGAAGCCGAGGTCAGACGCTCCATGGTGCCCTTCTTCAGGTTGACGCGATAGGCGGCACGACCCGCCAAGTTGTCCTTGTTGGCATACACAAAGATATTTTCACCCTTACTGTCGAACTGGATGAAGCCCTCCACCTCATATTCGCCCGAAGTGACCTGCCTCACAAGGCTGCCGTCAAGGTTGTAGAGATAGAGATGCTTGTAGCCGTCGCGCATGGAGAACCACAGAAACTGGTCGCCCTTGGGCGTGAAAATCATAGGCTCGCAGGGCTCCACATAGCGGGGGTTTTCCTCCTCAAAAAGCACAGCCTCGAGCGCACCCGATACGGCATTGTAGCGCTCCAGCCACATGTGGTTCTGCTCACGGTTGACCTTGGCGATGTAGACATGTTGGTCGTCGGGACCCCACGCAATGTTGGTCAGGTACATCTCGCGCTCGTGCACCGTAGTGTCGCGGCGCGTCTGCAGATAGACAAGATGTCCCGTGGCACAATCGTACACCCCCACCTCCACCTCATGGCTCTTCATGCCGGCCATGGGATATTTGATGGGCATGGTCTCGGCCTCGCGCGCCTTGGTGTTCACCAGCGGATAGTCCTTCACCATGCTCTGGTCCATACGGTAGAAAGCAAGACGGTTGTGACTGGGCGACCAGAACAGGCCGCCGTTGATGCCAAACTCGTTGCGGTGGACACTCTCGCCCAGCACAATGTTATAGCCGTCGCCTTCAGCCACAAGGCGGTCGTCGACATACAGATTGCCGTCGCGCAGCTGCGCACGCTTGTCAGCCTCACGGGCCTCCTTGCGTCCGTCGAGAACAGGCTGGCGCATCTTCTCCACTTCCTTCTCGCTGAGCTTCACCTCTTTCTTGCCGTCGAAAAGATAGCATTCGCCATCCTTGACATAGGTCACCTTGCCGCTGCCCGGCACAAACACAAAGCCGCTGGCATCAGCACCCGGATACAGTTCGCGGGACATCAGCTGATCCCATTGCAGGAGCTTCTCCTGAGCCATCATGGTGGCGGCACACAACACTGCCGCCAAAGTCAGTAATATCTTCTTCATATCCTTATATTTCATTCGAACACTAGTAGTTGCGCCAATTGCGGAACTTCAGGTTGAACACGCCGAAAAACGCCTCCTTGAAAATCTTCATGCTCATCTTGCTCACGCCGAGCACACGGTCGGTGAAAATGATGGGCACCTCGTAGATCTTGAAGCCCAGGCGCGTGGCCGTGTATTTCATCTCAATCTGGAAGGCATAGCCGACAAACTTCACCTTGTCGAACTTCATCTTCTCCAGCACACGGCGGCTCCAACAGACGAAACCCGCCGTAGCGTCGCGGACCTTCATGCCGGTTACAATGCGCACATATTTCGAGGCATAATAGCTCATCATCAGGCGGCTCATGGGCCAGTTGACAACAGAGATCTTGCCGTCGACATAGCGGCTGCCGACCACCACGTCGCCCTTGCCCGAAGCACAGGCATCGTACAGGCGCACCAGATCGTCGGGATTGTGCGAAAAGTCGGCATCCATCTCTATCATATACTCATAGCCATGCTCGTTGCCCCAGCGCATACCGTCAAGATAAGCGGTGCCAAGGCCCAGTTTGCCTTTGCGCTCGACGATGAACAGGCGGTTGGGGAATTCTGCCATCAAACGCTTCACAATATCTGCCGTGCCGTCAGGGGAATTGTCCTCAATGATCAGCATATCAAATTCTTTCGGCAAAGAAAACACCTTGCGGATAATGGCCTCGATATTCTCTTTCTCGTTGTAGGTAGGGGTGATAACCAGTGTATCGGACATAACTTGAACATATTATATTTTGAACTGCAAAGATACAACTTTTTCCTGTAATGGGGAAAAATATTCTGTCAAAAGCTAAAAAACAGCCACATCGGTGCGGGCGCTGCGGCAGCCGCCGCAGCGCCCGCAC
>CAKZZD010000007.1 GCA_937886715.1 uncultured Bacteroidales bacterium
CGACGGCCTTGATTTCGATGTCGGCACCGATGAGGTGCTGGTCGATGCGGATGCGACGGATATAGCGGAAAGCCAGCACATCCTCGTCGACGCCTATCATCGTCAGGTTGCGTTTGCGCACGGTGATGGTCTCTTCGTCGGTGTCGACGATGAGGTGCCACGGCGTGGCGGCGTTGATAATCTTGCCGTTGGCCGCCAGGGCGGCCTCAGATGATGTGGCTTCGAATCTCATTGTTGAAGTGTCTGTTTTTCAAGATGCAAAGTTAGCCTTTTTTCATTTGCATTTTTGTTTCTAATTTGTTTCTTTTCGCAACTCGCTATAAAACAATTCATCCCGCCCATAAAGGACGGGATGGATTGTCTGCATATTATTTTTCTTTTACAATCTTTTACAATCTGATTGAGAATTGTTTCTTTCCCTAACGGCACACCACTGATTGAGGAATCCTTCTTCGCTCAATACCCTTCGATGTTAAGTTTGGCGAAGTTGCTGTCCGCCATGTACTTCTCCAATGCTTCGGCGGGGACGAGCACCAGGGGGTTGGGCGATTCCTGCACGAAGTTGAACGTCGTGGCGGTCACTGTTGGGGGCTCTGTTGAGCGGAAGACGATGGTGTCCAGGTTGCGGTAACCGTAGAGGTTGCCGGGACCGAGGAACTTCAGACCCCGGCCGAACTCCACATAACGGCAGTTGAAGAGGATACCGATACCGTAAGTCTCTATCTCCTCGATCTGGTCGGGGATGACCAAGCGGCGGATGCCGCAGCCATAGAAGCAGCTTTGGTCGATCTTCCTCATCGTGGAGGGGAAATGGATGCGCTCCAGATTGTAGAGCTCGGCCAGCGAGGCTTCGCCCAGGTGCGTCACCCCCTCCTCTATCCAGATATCCTTCACGCCCCAGTAGGCCCAGTAGAAGAGGCCTTCGCAAAGTGTGTCCACGGTGTTGGCAATAATGATGTCGTGCATCGACACCGTGTTGCCGAAGCGGCCATCTTTAGTTATCTCGCCGTTCAGGTGCAGGTGGCGGCTTTCGACGCGGCAGGCTTTGATTTGCTCACAGTTGTCGAACACGTGTTCGCCCAGGCGTTCCAGTCCCTCGGTAAGGATGAGGGTGTCACCTAGCGAGGTGCAAGCCGCGAAAGCCTCGTCGTCGATGCGCCGCAGGGTGGACGGAAAACGCACCTTGGTGAGGCCTGCACATTGGAAGAAGGCCCGATCGTCTATCTCGCGCAAAGGATATGAGAAGAGGCCGTGTCGCACCTTCTCGGGCAGCACGAGATCGCCGCTCAGGGTGTCTACTCCCACCACATGGGCCTGGGCGTCCACAATCTTCATCTTCAGCACCTGTCCCTCGGCCACTTGATAGGAGAACTCGTCGCTGTTGTAATGCAACAGCGTGTGCAGCACGATGACCGCCAAAGCCGCCAGCAGTAGTGCCGCGGCATAAGGCATCCAGCGCACCCTGCGCATGGCCGACAGCACAGCCTCCGCCGACGCGTAGCGCTGTTCGCGACGATGGCGGCAGCAGCGGGCTGCCATGTGACGGTAGCGGTGGGGGAAGACAAGCCGCAACAGCCGCCCGAAACTGTAGATGTCGCTCCGGCAATCCAGCTCGTCTCCTTCTATCTGCTCCGGCGAGGCGTAGCTCAACGTGTACGCAGGCTCTTTCAGCACCGCATAATAGTCGGCATCGGCCAACCCGAAGTCGATCACTCGCACATTGGTGCCATTCCTCGTCACCAGCACGTTGCTCGGCTTCAGGTCGCGGTGCACAATCTGGCGCGAGTGCCAATGCCCCATAGCCTCAAGCAGCTGCTCCATAGCACGACGACGCATGCGTACCGAGGGCTGTGTGGCAAGCCAGCGGTCCAGCGGCACGCCGTCCACATATTCCATCACGATGCAGAGCCCCATGTCGGCAACCTCTTCGAGCGAATAGACGCGGACGATATTGGGATGGTCCAACTGCACCATGATCTCGAACTCCTTGCGCAACAGCGAACGGTACTCCTCCCTGTCTCGGTATTCGCTCTTCAGCCCTTTAAGGACGAAATACTTGCCATAGCGGACTGCACGCACTATGCGGTTGTAGCCCTGCGACGCTATTTCTTCACTTTGGGTGAAGGAATAATTGGTGACATAATGTTCTGATACATCGGGCGATATGCGACCGGAACTTTCGTTTTCGTTGATGGAGTTCATAGTGCAAAAATACGCAAAAAGGTGAAGCCTGTCCTTTAGGGTCGGAAAAGAAATAAAAAAGAAACAAGGAAATTGTGTATTTTTGCTGCACAAAACCTCGATTCCGATGTCCGACATCAATCAGAATATCACAATCTTACGTGCGTTGGTCGAGCAGGCTGCCGACCATCGCATCAATACGTCTACCGATTTCGCCTTCCTCTCTGGTTGCATTCAGGGGCGGCTGCGGCAGACCATCAGCGTGAGCACGTTGGAGCGAATCTGGGGCTATGTGGAGGGCTACCAGACGGTGCGCGAGACCACCCTTTCGATTTTGGCGCAGTTTGTGGGGTATCCCGACTGGCGAACCTTTGTGGTGGACTACTGCGAGGTGGAATCGGCGCAGAGTAGCCATCGTGTGACGGCTCCGTCGTTGACGGCGTCGGAGGTGGAGGCCGGCGGGCGGGTGGCCATCGGGTGGAACCCCGGACGCCATTGTGTGCTGCGCCACGACGGCGACGGCCGATGGACGGTGGAGGAGAGTGTGAAGTCGAAACTCGCCGTGGGCGACACTTTCCGCTGCCAGCGCTTCACGCTCAACATGCCGCTTTATCTTGAGGACTACCGCCACAAAAATGAAAGCCCCTGCCTGTTTGTGGTAGGAGGCAGGGGCGGTTTGACTGTTGCCGAACGGCTGTAGGGCTGTCCTGTTATTTCTTTTTTGCCTGGTTGGCAACGCTTTGCATCTTGGCGGCAATCACTTCGGGGTCGCCAAGGAATTTGTCTTCCACCAGGGTCATGCGGTCGTCGAAAGTGAAGATGTAGGGCACCGCTGTGGGCAGGTTGAACTTGATGATCTCTTCGTTCGACATGCCTTTCAGCTCTTTGACGATGCCGCGCAGCGAGTTGCCGTGGGCCACCACCAAGAGCGTGTTGCGGTTTTCAAAAGCCGGGAGGATGGTGCCGCGGTAGTAGGGCATGAGGCGCTCGATGGTATCCTTGAGACTCTCGGTCAGCGGAATCATGTTGTCGGGGATCTCGTTGTAGCGCGGATCCATGCGGGGGCTGCGTTCGTCGTGCATGTCGAGTGCGGGGGGCTGCACGTCGAAGCTGCGGCGCCAGAGCAGCACCTGCTCGTCGCCGTATTTAGCGGCTGTGTCGGCCTTGTTCAGTCCCTGGATTGCCCCGTAGCTTTTCTCGTTCAGGCGCCAGCTTTTCTGCACCGGCAGCCAGTCCATGTCCATAGCGTCAAGTATCTGGTTGAGCGTCTTGACGGCGCGTTTGAGGTAGCTCGTGAAGCACAACTCGGGACGGTAGCCCTCGGCTTTGAGCAGCTTGCCTGCCTCGTAGGCCTCGGCGATGCCGGCTTCGGTCAGGTCGACATCGGTCCATCCGGTGAAAAGGTTCAGCTTGTTCCATGCGCTTTCGCCGTGTCGTACCAAAATAAGTGTCTTCATAATTGTGTGTGTTTAATGTTGTTATTTCTTTTTCGTTTTCTCAGTCACTTCGCCCCACGGGAAGGCTCCCTGCGGGAATTTTTCCTTTGCGGCGAGCCATGCGATCACCAGGCCGCCCACGATGAAGGGGATGCTCAGCAGTTGGCCCATATTCAGCGCCATGCCGGCCTCGAAATCCACCTGGTCGTTTTTCACAAATTCGATCAGCAGGCGCACGCCGAAGAGGGCCACGAGCCACCATCCGAAGATGGTGCCGGTCTTGAATTGGCCTTTTTTGCGGATGTAGTACCACAGGCTTACGGCAAAAATAATCAGATAGCTGAAGCTCTCGTACAGCTGTGTGGGGTGTTTGGGCACGGTCTCGCCGTTGCGTTCGAACACGAAGCCCCAGGGCAGGGTGGTCTCGACACCGTAGATTTCCGAGTTGAACAGGTTGCCCAGCCGGATGAAGGCTCCGCCCAAGGCCACCACTATCACCAGCCGGTCGAAGAACCACCAGGCGTTCAGTTTGTAGCGTTTCCAGTAGAGCCACATGGCGGTGATGATGCCGATGGCGGCACCGTGGCTGGCAAGGCCCTGGAAACCTGTGAAATGCCCGTTGTGGAAGGGCCAGAAGATCTCCACCCAATGCTCCGACGTGCAGAAGTAGTCGGGCTCGTAGAACAGGCAATGGCCCAGTCGGGCACCGATCAGCACCGCCAGAAAGATGTAGACTATCAGGCTGTCGAGGTACTTCAGGTTCACCCCCTCGTGCTTGAACATCCGATAGATGATGTAATAACCCAGCACGAAAGCGATCAGGAATCCCAGCGAGTAGTATCTCAATCCGAACGACCCGATGTTGAACATCACGGGGTCGATATTCCAATGTATTGCGTTGATTATCATGCCGATTGCTGTTTTTATAATGCAAAGGTCAGGACATGTTCACGCCCCGACCTTGCCTCTTTTTTCCGTTATTATTTTGCGTAGTTGATGGCGCGGGTTTCGCGGATCACGGTCACCTTGATCTGTCCCGGATAGGTCATCTCGTTCTGAATCTGACGCGACAGGTCGTAGCTCAGCTTGTTAGCCTCGATGTCGCTCACCTTGTCGGCGCCGACGATCACACGCAGTTCGCGACCGGCCTGGATGGCGTAGGTCTTCACCACTCCGGGGTAGGTCATGGCCATCTGTTCCAGCTTGTTCAGGCGGTTGATGTAGGCTTCCACCACCTCGCGGCGGGCGCCGGGACGGGCACCGCTGATGGCGTCGCACACCTGGATGATGGGTGAGATCAGGTTGTTCATCTCCATTTCGTCGTGGTGGGCGCCGATGGCGTTGCACACGTCGGGGTGCTCCTTATACTTCTCGGCCAGCTTCATACCGAGGATGGCATGCGGCAGATCGGGCTCGTTTTCAGGCACTTTGCCGATATCATGCAACAGTCCGGCACGCTTGGCGAGCTTGGGGTTGAGGCCCAGCTCGGAGGCCATGGTGGCGGCCAGGTTGGCCACCTCGCGGCTGTGCTGCAGCAGGTTCTGGCCATAGCTCGAGCGGTATTTCATGCGGCCCACCATGCGCATCAGCTCGTGGTTCATGTTGAGGATGCCTAGGTCGATGCAGGTGCGTTTGCCCACCTCGTTGATTTCCTGCTCGATCTGGCGGCGGGTCTTGGCCACCACCTCCTCGATGCGGGCGGGGTGGATACGGCCGTCGGTCACCAGCTTGTGCAGCGACAGGCGAGCGATCTCGCGGCGCACGGGGTCGAAGCCGCTGATGATGATGGCGTCGGGCGAATCGTCGATGATGATCTCGACGCCCGTGAGGCTTTCGAGGGTGCGTATGTTGCGGCCTTCACGACCGATGATGCGGCCTTTAACCTCCTCGTTTTCAAGGTTAAAAACGCTGACGGTGTTCTCGATGGCGCTCTCGGTGGCGGTGCGCTGGATGCTTTGGATGACGATCTTCTTGGCCTGCTCCTGAGCGGTGATTTTGGCCTCCTCGACGATGTCCATGATCGTGGTGCTGGCCTCGGCGCGTGCCTCGTCGGTCATCGCGTCCACCAGCTGCTTCTTGGCCTCATCGGCTGTCATGCCGGCGATGTGTTCGAGTTTCTCGACACTCTCCTTGTACACCTTTTCCACTTCGGCCTGGCGGTTGTGCAGCACCTCGATCTGCTTGTTGAGGTTCTCGCTGACGCCCTTCAGTTCGTTGCTCTTTTTCTGCAGCTCGTCAACCTTCTGGGCCAGCGTCTGTTCGCGCTGTTTCAGCTTGTTCTCGCTGTCGCGGAGCTTGTTGTTCTGCTCGTTGACGCGCTTGTCGTGTTCGCTTTTCAGCTGCAGGTACTGCTCCTTGGCTTGTAGAATCTTTTCTTTCTTAATGACTTCGCCTTTCTCTTCGGCGTCTTTCAGTACTTCCTGGCTCTTTGCCAACAGTTTGTTGCGCAGCACCGAGGTGGTGAGCCAGATGCCCAGTCCACCGCCGGCTACGAGCCCGAGTATGATCCATAATGCAATCATAGTGTGTTAATTTTTTTCGGGGAACTGGCCTGATCCGGAGGGAGCCTCCTGTGAAAAAAACGCTGCATCCATCCCGCCGAGAGTTATGGTAAACTCTATACTGTAAGGATTTGAGCGCCGGGTGTATCAGCCGTTTTGTCGCGTCGGCGGCTTGCGTCGCCTGTCGGACAGACTTACCCACCCCTGAGCCGACTCGGTTTGTAAATGGTGTTGAGTTTACAAACTGTTTTGGGATGAATGCAGCACTTCGTCCAGCATGCCTTCGATATTGCGCAGGCAGCGTTCTATCTCGCCGTTGTCGCTCTTCGGCATGGACTGTATCTTGGTCAGTTGTGTGATCTGCGTCAATGCCACCATCGCCAGTAAGTCTTGATGATCGTTGTAGGCGTACATCCGTCCGTAGTTGCGGGCTTGCGTCTCTATGGTCTCAGCTGCCTTGTACAATGCCTCCTCGTCGCTTGCCGCCACGCGCAGCTTGTACGTTCGCCCCAATATTGTGACCGATGCCGCTACTGTCTCCATTATTCTGTTTTATTTAGCAGTGCCAGACTTTTGTCGATGGCTCTTATCATCTGGTTGATCTTCACTTTCAGCTCTGCACTCTCCCCCTTCTCCATCAGCCTATTCCCTAATTTGATTATTTTGTTCTCTTCGGTTAATTTGTTTATTGTTTTTTCGTCGTTTATGTGTGCTTCCGATAACGCCTTGCATTGCTCTTCCTTTTCGGCAACCATCCGGCGCAGGCGTGTCACCTCCTCGGTCAACTTGCTCACTTTCACCTCGATATCTCGGGCAGTTGTCTCAATGTCGAACATGGATGCAATGTCATTTATACTATTAAAAGCGCTGCAAAAATAGCAAATTTTCTGTAAGTGCGCAAATTTTTTTTGGGAATTGTATGCATAATGGCTTACGTTTTATATCGGGTCAGCAGGGATAAAGTCCCCTTTTTTTGTAACCGATCCTATACTCATCCTATACTGATCCTATACTGATCCTATTCAAATCCTATACAAATTTAATATCCGGTCAGCCGGTATATGGTTCCCTTTTTTTTGATTTCGGCGACGAAATACGCCGGTTGTGGCGCTGAAGGAGTGGGGATGGAGCGGGCGCCATAGCCCCCTTTCTTGGTATCGAGGCTGTTGATATTCAGCATGGAAGATGTCCGGAAGAAGTCGCGAGGATGTTATTTGCTTTGCAACTGCTTGACAACCACCTATTAAGACCTACCCAACTCCTACTACAGTAGGAGTTGGGTAGGAGTTGATAGGGGGATGATAAGGAGATGGTCGGGATGGGAGGACGGCTGGGGGAAGGGCGGCGAAGGGGGCGAAGGGGGTGCTAAGGGGTAGCTGGGCTTATATTATATTAAATGAATCCATATTATTATATATAAGGGGGGCGGAGCGACGGAGTGGGGGTGTGAGGAGGGTGGTGGCATGGAATCCGTTGCCTGTCTGGGGAGGAGGGGGCTGAAAAATAAGCTCTTAATTAGTGTTAAAATAAAAAAAGTTTTGACGAATTGAAAATTATTCGTATTTTTGCAGTTAGAATTATAGGCATGTAAAAACAGGAAAAATTTTAAATCAATTAATTATCAACAAATTAACAACATCATGAAACGTATTGTACAACGCTTATCGTTGGTAGTTATGCTATTGCTACCAATGGTGATGCACGGTCAGGAGACCCTGATCGTCGCGGATGGTACTGCTACGAGCTCGTATGTGCCCCTCTACGGGTATATGGGAGATGCTGATCAGCACAATCAGATGATTTATCCGGCAACCATGTTGTCTGATATAAGTCAGGGCGCTGAGATTAACAAGCTTGTCTTCTATATAACGTCGACAACGAGTAACAGTGGCAGAAACCTTGGAACGTGGACTCTCTCTTTGGGTGAGACCACCGCTACCACATTATCCGGTCTAAACAATTCAACGACGCTTACGCAGGTTTTTTCCGGCTCGTTGGATATTGATTGGACCAACAAGCTTCTTACCTTTACTTTCGAGACACCATATGTCTACGACGGGGGAAACTTGCTTGTTGATCTTAACCATGCTGCAGCGAGTTGGAATAGTATGTCATTCTACGGAGTGACATCTACGGGGTCCTCCTATACGTACAATAGTCAGAGGAACTTCCTTCCCAAAATGGAGATTTCCTACATTCCTGGAGCCTCATGTGAACGTCCGACTAATGTGGCTATGAGCAACATTACCACCACGGGTGCTAAGGTTTCATGGACTGCCGCCTCGGGTGTGAGCAACTATCTTGTTCTTCTCAATGGCGCGAAGGTGACCAACTCTTCCGCCACCAACTACACTTTCTCTGGTCTTACCGCCAACACCGCTTACACCGCTGGTATCGCCAGCCTTTGTGCTGCCGGTGACACTACCTCTCCTGTGAAAGTCGATTTCCGTACGGCTTGCGCTCCTTACACACTGCCTTTGGCCTCTTCGTTTGAAGAGGACGACGACCAGATCTATTGCTGGAACGTCCTCGCCGGCGGTGTCGTCGCCGACAATGAGATGCACAGCGTTGGCAGCAGCGCTCTCCGCTTCATGGAAAGTGCTACTTCTGCCGCTGTCAACTTTGTGGTGATGCCCGAGTTCGCTATCCCCACCACGGGTCTGCATTTCACTTTTGATGCCCGTACCAACAGCAACAGTTCGCGTGGTTATGCCGGTGTCCTTGAGCTTGGCTATGTGACCAACGCTACGGACACCGCCACCTTCCACAGCCTGATGACCCTGAAGGACTCCAACTTCACTAGCAGTTGGGCTGCCCAGGAGTTCTACACGCGCGATGTGCCTGCCAATGCTCGCATCGCTTTCCGTCATACTCCTACCGATTACTACCATTATGGTAGCTATTATTGGCACGCCTGGTATCTCGACAACCTGATGGTTGAGGCCATGCCTGTCAATATGCCTGCCCAGAACATTGTCATCTCCAACCTCACCTCCAACAGCGCTACCGCCACTTGGAGCCCCAGCGGTTGGGATGAGGATGCTTACCAGGTGCTCATCGTCAAGGTGGGTGACAGCATTGACTGGAACAATGCTCAGATTATCACCGATACCACTATCGACTTCACTGGCCTCGACGGTTACACCGACTATGATGTCTATGTCCGCTCCTGCGATGCCGACGGCAGCAATCCTGCTGAGGCTCTTGAGGGCGCTTTCTTGACCCTGGTTGACTGCGAGGATGGCAATGCCGCCCAGTTTGACATCAGCGGCGAGGTGCAGGACCTCCAGGAGGTTCCTTTCGCTTCGCAGCAGTATGGCCGCGGTGCTTCTTGGCAAATTTTCAACATCTATCGCGATATTCGCGAGGGTGACCACTACGTTCTCCCCGGTCAGCTCCACGGCATGGCTTGGTACTACAGCGACGAGAGCCCCGACAGCGCTTTGGCATCCTTCCGTATCTATCTTGCCAACACCAATAAGAAAGCTTTTGGCAACGACAGCGTGATAGGTGCTAACGACACTATGAGCCGTGCCGACATGACGCTGGTCTTTGACGACACCGTCATGTTCCGCTCTGGCGCTTGGAACGAGCTCAAGTTTGACACCCCGTTCCAGTATAATGGCGACAGCAACCTGATGGTCATGGTCTACCGCTATGATGTGGTGTCCGAGCCCAACATGAAGTTCCGTGTCAACGAAGGTCCTTCGGTGCAGCGCTTCAGCTACTACGACTACGGTTCGCAGCAGTTGACCCAGTACAGCGAGCGTCCTTTCCGTAACGACAGCCGCTTCAGTTTCTGCTACGACACCTTCCAGTGCATGCCCATTGCCTATCCGCAGGTGAGCCCGCTCGACGGTAACCGTCGTGCCTTGAATGCCACCCCGGTGCTCAGCTGGCTCACACACGAGGGTCAGACCCCCAGCGGTTATGAGGTGATCTGGGACACTGTGAACAGTCTTGACAGCGCCATCGCCTCCGGCAACAGCGCCATCGTCAGTGATACCTTCTATACCTTTATGTCGCTCGACACCAACCGTACCTACTACGTTTGGGTACGTGCCATTTGCGGCGAGGGTGACACCTCTCGCTGGACCGCCGTCGAGGAGTTCAACACCAACAACTGCCTTGTGGCCGAGCTTCCTTTCTGCGAATATTTCGAGGATCTTGAAACTTATGCCACTCCCAACTGCTGGTATAATTACCCCACTAACTCGGCTGTGGTTCGCTCCAGTTCGAGCAATGCCTATGCCGGTAGCCGCTACCTGCATTTCTCGGGTTCCCTCAACAATGTGATCACCCTGCCCCAGCCCAACGCTGAGATTAAGGATGTCACCCTGTCGTTCGCCCTCCGTCCCGAAAGCAACACTTACAGTAGCTGCGGTACCTTCTCGGTAGGTTATATGACTGATATTGCCGATACCACTACTTTCGTTGCCATGAACACTTATAATTATGACGAGTTCACGAATGGCTACGAGTATATCAGCGTCCACTTCCAGAATGCTCCCACCGGTTCGGTGTTTGCTTTCCGTGCCAACCCGCGTTATACCAATTATTATTGGTATGTCGACAATGTCTGCATGGAGCTCTCCGCCGACAATATCTACCACACCGTTCTGGATACGATCTGTATCGACGCCATCAACAGCACCTATGTGTGGGATCACTACAACCGCAACCACACTCAGATTCTCTACAACCTTGACACTCTCGACCTCAGCCAGTTCGTTGGCATGCCCGACGGTACCACCCGTACTTTCGTCCATGACAATGGCGACACTACCGAGGCCGTGCGTCTTGTGATGCGTCAGAACACCCTTACCTACGACACTGTCCCTGCTTGTGGCAAGTACACTTGGGAGGCCAATGGCGAGACCTATTATGCTGACACCACCGTGGCTTATGCCAACCCCGATGCAGCTCGTCTCGACAATGGTTGCCAGATGATCAACGGCCTTGTGCTGACCATCAATCAGCCCAGCGACACCACCTTCGATGTCGAGGCTTGCAACTTCTATGTGTTCGAGGATACCATCCGCGAGAGCGGTGAGTACCAGCGCACGATTATGGAGGGTGACGTGAACGGATGCGACAGCATCATCAACATCAACCTCACGATCGAGTACATCGACACCATCAAGGATGAGGCCACCGAGTGCTACGAATACACCTGGGCCCGCAACAACGAGACCTACACCGAGAGCGGTGTGTATGTCCACACCGAAGAGATCGCCGGTCAGATTTGCCCGAGCATCTACGAACTCACCCTCACCATCAACGATACCATCTTCAACGTCGACACGATCGAGGCTACCGGTATCTATGTGGCTGAGGACACCACCTATATCAACTACAACGCCAACGATGATATGTTGATCGACTTCACCGAGACGCTCACCGCCGAG
Organism: uncultured Bacteroidales bacterium; assembly: GCA_937886715.1. GTDB lineage: Bacteria > Bacteroidota > Bacteroidia > Bacteroidales > P3 > Colimorpha. The sequence goes on from CAKZZD010000007.1 coordinate 11,527, forward strand.
TCTACCGGCTGCGACAGCGTGATCGGAACCCACCTCATTGTCCACCCGTTCGGCGTGGTTGACTACTATGTCACCTCGACCATGGACACCATCCTGTGGACTGTTGACGAGGGTCGCACCTACACCATCATCAGCGATCACGACACTGTGATCAACCGCGGCTATATCTACACCGAAGGTCCTTGGGCCGGCCGTGTGGGTAACATCAACCGCTTGCACTTCTTCCGCATCAATCCCGATACCGTTTGCTCTGGCAACGAGATCGAGTTCAACTACTTCGTGACCAGTGAGGAGCCCTGCTCGAGCTGCTTCGACACCGCTTCGTTCACCACCGACACTGTGCTGAATGTGATCAGCAACAAGGAGACCGAGAATGAACCTACCACCGGCGACGCCACTGGCGAAACCACCGTTGGTGAGGATACCGGTGCCGAGGTTGCCCCCGTTGAGGGTGACGCCGCTGAGGTTGCTGAGAACTGCCACAAGAACATCCAGGATGTCCGCAACACCTGCTTCGAGAACAATGCCGTTACCGACGGTGTGTTCTATCTCGACACCATGGTTGATGTTCACACCCGTATCATCTATCACGCGATGGTCAATCCTTCGTATGACATGATGTTCGACACCACCGCTTGCGACCAGTTTGTATGGGCCGAGGCTGAGGATTCGCCCGTCTTCACCGAGGATACCCTTGGCGTTGTGCGCACCCTCACTTCCATCAATGGTTGCGACAGTGTTGTGACCCTGAATATCCACATCGACACCACCGTTCTGTATGCCGAAGAGGTTTCCGCTTGCGGCCAGTATGTGTGGATGGATGGTGAGGACACCGTTCAGATCATCACCGTTTCGGATGAGTACACTCACACCTTTGAGGCTGCTACCGGTTGCGACAGCATCGTCACTCTCGACGTCACTGTCCTGCCGCTGCCTGTCAACGTGATTGACACCGTGGTGTGCGAGCAGTTCACTCTGAACAACGACGTGTACACCAATGAGCACCACGAGTTCCCGCGCTTCGACACCGTCATCACCGTTTACGACACCCTGGCTGGCCAGGCTGCCAACGGTTGCGACAGTATCGACCAGTACAATGTGACTATCAAGGGCCGTGTTGATGATACCATCACCACCGTGGCTATCGGCTCGTGGTACGATCCTATCCTTGGCACCACCTGGTTCATCCCCAATGACCAGCCCTATCTCGACACGATGTATGTCTATCCCGACACTCTCGAGATGCTTGGTTGCGATGCCAACTTGGTCCGTCACCTCCGCGTGGGTTACCTTGCTTATATCGACCAGAATGAGTTTGGTATCTGCGGTTACTATGACTGGAAGAAACCCTGGTGGGATTCGCTCGCTACCGATGGTGTCCACCATAATGGCGACTATGGCTGGGATCACGGTTATAACCACGTGAGATACTGGGCTCTTGACACCATCAACGATGCCAACGATATTGCCCACAGCGATGCTCTTTATAAATATTACGAAGGCGACAGCACTGTGTATGTCTACCAGTTCACTCAGCCCCGTAAGCTCGACAGCATTTATGTTGTTGTCCTCGATGGCGACTCCACCGTTTCTATCGACATCAATGGCGTGCCTACCATCTATCATAACGGCGACACCCTCAACAACGGCTTCCCCGTGCTGTGGCACCTCAACCTCCAGTTGAATATGGCCCGTGTGCACGATACCTTCATCTACAACTACCCGATCTCGTTGCTCTATAACAACGATACCACCTTCAACTTCTCCGTCCCCGGTGCTGATAGCGATACTACTTTCGTCCTCTCAGCCATCTACGGTGAAGGCGTCACCCGTATCGACACCACCCTTGATACTCAGTGGGTATCGCCCGAACTTGTGTACGAGAACTACACCGACAACCTCGACCCGATGTATTGCGGTACCTTCTACCGTGTGCACCTGCAGCTTGTCAACGACAGCGTCTATGACAGCGTCTACATCTGCGCTTATGAGAACCAGTACCTCTGGATCGACGGCAACAATGGCGACACCATTGCCACCATCCCCGCCCAGTTCGCTTACAACACCATCTACTGGAGCCTGACCAACGACGACTTTGACAATGAGCTCACTCCTGACTCGATTGCCATCCTCGCCTACAATGCTGCCGACTTCGTGCTCGACACCATGATCACTCTCCACCAGGGTGAGTACAGCGACAGCGCTGTTCAGAAGGTTTACAACCTGCACCTGATGCAGTATCCGTTCGTCTTCGTCACCGACGCCGTGAACGCTTGCGAGTCTCTCGTCTGGGAGCGTAACGGTGTTGAGTACACGCAGCCCGGTGTTTACAACTACACTGACACTCTGCCTCAGTACTTGAATGGTAGCACCTGCGAGTTCAACTATGTGTTGAATCTCACCACCAACTACTTCGTCACCGACACTGCCGTTTGCGACAGCATCGTCTGGCATGGTATTACCTATTATGAGTCGACTATCGACACGATTATCGATCCTAAGGATTCGGTCTTCGTTGCCAGCGATGGTACGACCTGCACCAAGTACTATGTGCTGAATGCTGTGGTCAATTACAATGTCTACACCTACGTCGACACTGTCTGCACGAAGGATGCCACCGAGCTCGCTGGCTATAAGGCTGCCGGCTTTGTGAAACAGACTTCGGAGACCTACTACGACGTGTACTTCAAGGATTCGGTCACTGCCCAGACCCCTGCCGGTTGCGACAGCATCGATCGTCACGTCATGTTCCACTACACACATCCGTTTGTGTACAATGTTGACACTGTCATCTGCGAGGACGACTTCGCTACCGTCAGCTTCTTCGATGGTGGCCGCACCTACAGCAAGCCTGTCAATGCCAACATTGTGAATGTTGCCGACACCAACTATATCCAGGGCTGCGCCCCCGATACTGTGTACGCTGGCAATATCACCTGGAGCTGGTCGACCTACATCTTCGATACCGCTGCTTCTTGCGGTGGCGAACCCTACGCTTGGTACTATGGTCACAACTATGCTCCCGACTCGGTGATCTATGTTGATTCGACCGCTACCTATCAGTATAGCATTCCTGTTGAGGGTCTTGATTGCCCGCTGGCGAGCGTCCTGTGCTTCACGATGTTCGATCCTGAGTGGGATACCGTCACGATCTTCCACAGCCAGCTGCCCTACCTGTATGAGAAGCACGGCATCGACACCCTGCTGTACGCTGCTGGCGACTATATGCGCCTGAAGTGGGACACCGTCGGTATCGACACCGCCCGCTACACCAACCTGCATCTTGAGGTTCTGCCTTACGACACCATCATGGTCATTGATTCGGTCTGCTACAATGGCACTGCCACCTATGCTGCCGGTGAGCCTATCACCCTGCATCTGGCCGACGGTACCGGCGACTTCACCTTCGTGACCCTGAATGATACCGCCTTCAACTGGGCTGATACCAGCGGTGCCTTCCAGGTGAACTTCTTCGGATACACCGTCAATGCTGACAACGAGCCTATCGCTGAGCACCTGCTGATGAACACCATCACCGTTCTCGATTCGCACAACATCATCATTGATACCTTCTCCTGCAGCGAGTTCTTCTGGATCTATGACGAGCATACCTACAGCAACGACACCATCGTTACCTACACTCGCGAGTCCGACATTATCAACCCGACTTCGCAGTATGACATCTATGGTTGCCCGAACCGTCATACCCTGATTCTCCACATCCTCGAATACCAGGAGTTCTATGACACCATCGAGACCTGCGTCTCCTATGCTATCGCCGACACCGTGATCACCACCTCTGGCGACTACGACGTCCTCGAGTCGATGGAGACCGGCTGCAACCTGATGCACCACCTCAATGTGACGATCCTCGATCCGAGCTACACCACTATCGACACGATCGCTTGCGGTTACTTCCTCTATCGTGGTATCCTGCTCACTGAGGATGGCGTTGCCACCTACCACTACACTGCTGCTAACGGCTGTGACAGCGTTGTCACCTACAACGTCACCGTCCGCCCGATGTACAACATCAGCCTGATGGTTGAGGCTTGCGATTCCTACACTTGGAATGGCACCACCTACACTCAGAGCGGTGTGTACTCCGACACTGTGAACGTGCTTGGTTGCGACAGCATCACCAACCTCATCCTGACCATCAAACAGTCTGTCAACAACACCATCAATGTGACGGCTTGCGACAGCTATGTTTGGGATGGCGTTACCTACACCACCTCGGGTGCCTACACCAACACTTACGACGCCGCTAACGGCTGCGACAGTGTTGTGACGATGAACCTCACCGTCAACCAGTCGGTGACCGGCAGCTTCAGCGCTGTCGCCTGCAACAGCTACGACTGGAACGGCATCACCTACACTGCCTCTGGCGAATATACTCAGACCTTCACCGCCGCTAATGGCTGCGACAGCGTCGTGACCATGAGCCTGACCATCAACCTGCCTGTGAACGTCACCATCAATGACACCGCTTGCAGCAGCTACGAATGGAACGGCATCAGCTACACCGCCACTGGCACCTACACTCAGACCTTCACCGCTGCTAACGGTTGCGACAGCATCGTTACGCTGAACCTCGTGATCAACCAGCCGGTCAACGTCGTCCTGAACGAGACCGCTTGCGAACAGTACACTTGGAACGGTCAGGTCTACAACATGAGTGGCCTCTACACAGTTGTCTACACCGCCGCTAATGGTTGCGACAGCGTCGTGACCCTCTCGCTCACCGTCAACCAGCCCGTGTACAGCAGCTTCTATGACACTGCCGAGTACACCTACACCTGGAACGGTCTTGAGTACAGCGCTTCTGGCGACTACACTTACACTTACACTGCTGCCAACGGCTGCGATAGCATCGTGACACTCCACCTGACCATCACCGGTCCTCTGGGCAACACGATCTACATCCAGGCCATCCCGATGCTCAATGGTGTTGTTGACACCGTCATCGCCTACACGCATGGTACCGACTGGTATCAGAAGGGCGAAGTCGCTACCCTCACCGCCATGGTCTATCCGGAGTACGAGACGCAGTACAAGTTTGTCTCCTGGAGCACTGGCGAGATCCTGCCGACCATCTACATCACTGCTGAACATGACTCGACCGTCTATGCTTACTTCGAGCAGATCCTCGACATTGAGGATGCCGACGCCACCGAAGTCACGATCTACAGTGCCGACAGCAAGATCTATGTCCGCGGTGCACAGCACATGAATGTCTATGTCTACGATGTCACTGGCCGCATCCTGCGCGAGATGACCAACGCCACCGAGAACGTCGAGTTCCAGATGGAAACCACCGGCGTCTACCTGGTGAAGGTTGGCGATGCTCCTGCAAAACGCGTCGTAGTGGTTCGCTAAACCTAGATAACGCTACTAAGGAAAGCCCCTCCGTACTGGAGGGGCTTTCTTTTTATCCGCACCTTAAGTTGTCATTGTCGGGTTGAACGGCAACATTATTGTTGCTGACAAGACTTTTTTTTGTATTTTTGCAGCCGTTTAAAAGAGAGATTCATGAGTAAGGATATCACAATCGGACATTTAGCCTGTGCTGCCTCATACGTGATTTTTGGAATCAATGTGGTGGTGTGTCGCGATATAGCCAATGAGAGCGGCATACCGCCCATAGTATTGTTCACTATGCGATCGGCTGTAGCCGGACTGTTGTTTTGGATCGTGTCGCTGTTTTCGCCCAAAGAGCATATTCCCACCCGTGATCTTCTCAAGATATTCGGAGCTGCTATATTGGGCATCTTTCTTCCGCAGCTGACCTTCCTTCATGCTATTGCCTTAACCACCCCTGTAGACCTTTCCATATTGAGCACCATCACCCCTATCCTTACGATGTTTGTGGCTGCCATATTCTTGAAGGAGCCTATCACGTGGAAAAAGATATTGGGCGTGGCCGTCAGCTTTGGGGGAGTGCTATGGCTTATATTGCAGAGTGTGATTGTAGGAGGAGGAGCTTCGGAAACAAAGCCGATGGGCATTGTGTTCTGCTTTATGAACTACCTGACGTTTGCTCTTTATCTAGGCACATGCCGTCCGCTGATATCAAGATATTCTGTTGTGTCGTCGATGAAGTGGATGTTCTTGGTTTCGTTTGTCATATCAATACCCTTTTCATTGACCTCCGGCTTTGAGGTGAGTGCCCTTGACGATGTGCCGGTGTTGGTGTGGTGGGAGATTGCCTTCATGATTTTCTTTTCCACTTTCGTGGCATATTATCTGATACCGATTGGGCAACAGCGTATCCGGCCCACGCTAGTGAGCATGTATGGCTATTTGCAGCCGATCATTGCCATCACGGCCTCGATATTGTCCGGTATGGACCGGCTGACCGTGACGAAGGTGCTGGCAGCGCTCTTGGTTTTTGTAGGAGTGTGGGTTGTCAACCAGAGCCGTGCCGCAGAGTCGCCGAAGCGTGAGCCAAAACAAAATTAAACCGAACATGTATTCATACGAATATCCACGGCCGATGTTGACGGCCGATTGCGTTGTGGCCGACAAGAGCGGCCGATTGTTACTCATCAAGCGCAAAAACGACCCGTATAAAGGCTTTTGGGCGCTGCCAGGGGGATTTATGGAAATGTACGAAACCATAGAGCAATGCGCCGTCCGCGAGTTGAAAGAAGAGACCGGCATAACGGTGCCTGTCGAGTCGATCCGCATGGTAGGCGTGTACAGCGAAGTGGACCGAGATCCGCGCGGACGTTGCGTGACGGTGGCCTTTGCGGCGGATACAGACGATGCTGCCGAGGCTGGGGACGATGCAGCCGAGGCCAGATGGTTTGATGTGGAGGCATTACCCCCGATGGCATTCGACCACGAGAAGATCGTTGCCGACTGGGAAAAAATTTACCGGCGAAAATACGATAAGGAGTAAGTCGCCGTTATATGATGAAGTGAAAGAAAAACCACATACGACATCCTCGGACAAAGCCATTTTTGTGCTGGTGGCGATGGTGCTGGGCATCCTGATAGGGGTGATGTTTTCATCAAACCCCCTGTTGGGGATGGGGCGCAGTGGCAATAACTTCCAGAGCAAGATAGGAGAGGTGGTGAAGCTGGTGGAAGGCAATTATGTGGACAACATTGACGCCGATTCTGTCAGCGAGCACCTGGTGTCGGTCATGCTGAGTGAGCTGGACCCCCACAGCAGCTATATGACAGCAGAAGAAACCGCTCGTGCAGAAGAGATGATGAGGGGCAATTTTGAGGGAATCGGGATTGTGATTCGTGCAGAAGGCGACACCTCGTATGTGGGACAAGTCATCGCGGGAGGTCCCTCGGAAGGGCTAGATATGCTGCCGGGCGACATGATTGCCACGATAGACGGCGACACCGTAGTGGGCAAAGGCCTCACCATAGATTCGCTTGTGATGCGCTTGAGGGGTCCGCGAGGCACCCATGTGAAAGTGGGCCTTTCTCGAAGCGGAGAGTTCCATAAAGTGGACATACGCCGAGGTGTTGTTGACAGACCGTCGGTGAGCTATAGCGGTATGATAGACGATACAACCGGCTATATCATACTGTCGACCTTTGCCTCCACCAGCCACAGCGAGTTCAGACAGGCGCTGCGCAAGTTGAAACGACAAGGTATGCGCCGTCTGGTGTTTGACCTGCGCGGCAACGGGGGCGGGTCGCTAGCTTCGGCTGTGGGCATAGCCAACGAACTGCTGCCTGAGGGCCGGCTGATACTGTACACACAAGGAGCCCACCAGGCACGCAACAATGTGTATGCCCGACCGGGTGGCATTTTCACCACAGGCAGTGTGGTCGTGATGGTCGACGAAGGTTCGGCCTCGGCCAGTGAGATTGTGGCAGGTGCCTTGCAGGACAACGACCGAGCCCTTATCGTGGGCCGGAGAACCTTCGGAAAGGGGTTGGTGCAGAACGAATTTGGGCTGAAGGACGGATCGGCAGTGTTTTTGACGACAGCCCGCTATTATACGCCCTCGGGCCGATCCATACAGCGTCCGTACGACAATGGCACAGACGAATACTACCGAGACTATATCGAGCAGCTGGTGGAAGAATCGTATTCCGACAATCCGGTGCTGCATGTGACCGACTCGACCCCATATTATACGGTAGGGAAACGAGTGGTGTATGGAGGGGGCGGCATATTCCCCGACGAATTGATCCCGTACAGGAAAGATGAATCATTTGTGTACTACAACCGATTGATGTCGAACGGACTGATCAACAAGGTGGCCTTCGGCTATGTGAAGAAACATGCTGCGGAGATGCTGCGGAAATATCGCGGAGCGGAAGACTTTGAGGAGCATTTCCGAGTTGACCAAGCGATGATCACGCGGCTGGTGGCAGAAGGAGAGAAGGCCGGCATACCCGGCAACTCCAAGAGTTTGAATGCCCAGCGCAGACTGATAGAGACGATGCTGAAGGCGAACATCGGCTCGTGCTTGTATGGCGACGACACATTCTATCGGCTGTATATGCAAGAAGATGACGACTTGAATCACGTAAAGAAAATGAAGTGGTAGAAAGAATATGAAGAAGATACTGATAATACTGGCTGCGATGGCATTGCAGATGGCAGTCGTGGCGCAGAAGAGCAGCCTCACTTGTACGCTGACGGGCCTTGGCACCGACAACCGCGTAGTGGTCAATGAAGCCCGTGGCGGGCGGCTGGTGCCGGTTGACACGGTGACACTTGATGGCAAAGGCCGCTTCAAATTGGAGCGCGAAGTGAAGCAAGATTGCTCGTTCCTGGCGTTGGGCCTGTTAAGACCCAAGTCGCCGGTGCTGCATGTGATGCTGCTGCCGAAAGATAAGGTGACGATGGATGTGGCCTTTGATCCGGCATCAAATGTGTTCAGGATCAACAGCACCAAAGGGTCGCAGAATATGGAAGTGTACAGGGAGTACAACCAGAAGATGCTTGAAGCCATGGCAGACCCCACGAAACGTGACGGGCTGGCCGATCAGGTGGAACAGCTGATCAAAGACAACAGCCACGTGCTGATGAGCGCCTTCCTGGTGACCTATTTCGAGAGTGCTTTTGAGCAGTACGCCTCCTTGTACCGTACGGTGCGGGATGCCCTTATAGCAGATTATCCCGACAATGATTTTGTGCGACATCTCGACAGCAAATTGAGGGCCGCGATAGTGGCCGGAATGGATGCACCGGACATAGAACTGCCCGACAGAGATGGCGTGACCCGCCGATTGAGTGACCTTCGGGGGAAAGTGGTGCTGGTGGACTTCTGGGCATCGTGGTGCCGTCCGTGCCGCCAGGAGAACCCCAACGTGGTGAGGGTGTACAAACAATTCCATGACAAAGGATTTGAGATATTCAGCGTTTCGCTCGACAATAACCGGGAGGCATGGCTTCGTGCAATCGAAGCAGACGGCCTAGTGTGGGACAATCATGTCAGCGACCTTAAAGGATGGTCGTCGGCAGGAGGACGTGCATATGGCATCATGTCGATACCGGCCACGGTGCTAATAGGGCCCGACGGCAAGGTGATAGCCCGCAACTTGCGTGGGGCGGCGCTGGAACATAAATTATCAGAAATACTTGGCAAATGATTACAACTACACAAATAGAGATGGCCTTGGGCCATGTGAACGATCCAGACCTGGGACGTAGCCTGACAGAGCTGGGCATGATAGAGAATATAGCCATTGACGGCAAGAAGGTGTCGTTCGACCTGGTGTTGACGACGCCCGCCTGTCCGATGAAAAAGCGCATGAGCGACGACTGCGTGAATGCGATCCACGAACTGGTGGACCGAGAGGCCGAGGTGACGGTGAACCTGACATCGCGCAAGGTGGAGCCGCCGGATCCCAAAGATGAGTTTCCCAACATCAAGCATACGATAGCAGTGGCGTCGGGCAAAGGCGGCGTGGGCAAAAGCACGGTGGCGGTGAACCTGGCCATCTCGTTGGCCCGTACCGGTGCGAAAGTGGCGCTCGTAGATGCCGACATATACGGGCCGTCCATTCCCATCATGCTGGGCGTGCAGGACGAAGAAATATACGGCCACAAAGTAGGGGAGAAGACCTATATGCTGCCGATTGAAAAATACGGCATCAAGCTGATGAGCGTGGGCTTTTTTGTTGACCCCTCCAAGGCGTTGGCATGGCGAGGCCCGATGGCGAGCGGCGCGCTGAAGCAGATGCTCAGCGAGACGTGGTGGGACGAAATCGACTATATGGTCGTCGACATGCCCCCGGGAACAGGCGACATCCAATTGACCCTGGTGCAGACATTGCCGGTGACGGGTGCCATCATCGTCAGTACCCCCCAGCAGGTGGCCCTGGCCGATGTGGTGCGTGGCGTGGAGATGTTCCGCAATGAGGCGATCAATATCCCTGTGCTTGGATTTGTGGAGAACATGGCCTACTTTACCCCGGCAGAACTGCCCGAGAACAAATACTATATCTTTGGCCATGGCGGATGCCGCAAACTGGCCGAAGAGATGAACGTGCCGCTGCTTGGAGAGATCCCCCTGGTGCAGGGCATAGCAGAGAGTGGCGATTCCGGCAAGCCGGTGGCCCTGTGGAGTCCGGAAAAGAATCCCGAGCGAGACGCCTTTGACCAGCTGGCCGCCAACACAGTTAAAGAAATCTGTAAACTTAAACAATAAACGATGAACGAACAGCCCAAACCCACCGCTGACTACGCCAGCCTGTCCGACGAGGGCAAGGCTGCCGTGCAGGAGAAAGTGAAAAACGCCCTTTCCCAGATACGTCCCTACCTGCAGCAGGATGGGGGCGATGTGGAATATCTTGACATGACGAACGAAGGCGTTGTGATAGTCCGCCTGAAAGGCCACTGCGGGAGTTGCCCCCATGCGATGGCCACCCTCAAGCAGGGAATCGAGCAGGCTATCAAGCGAGTTATACCTGAAGTAAAAAGTGTAGAAAAAATATGATATACACGAAGACAGGAGACGACGGAACCACATCGCTTGTGGGTGGCAGCCGGGTGAGAAAAGACGACAAGCGAGTGGAAGCCTATGGAACGGTAGACGAATTGAACTCGTATATCGGGCTGCTGGCAGAATTGTTCCGCCCGCAGAGTGACGGTTTTTATGATGAGCTGAAAGCCATACAGCACAATCTTTTCACCCTCCAGACGCTCCTGGCCACGGAGGATGAGCAGATATATGCGCGTTTGCCACAATTGCCGCTCGAGGAGATACAGACCATAGAGAGGCAAATCGACACCATTACAGACCGGCTTCCCGTCTTGCGGAACTTCGTCATAGCGGGAGGCAACATATCGGGATCGGTATGCCATGTGTGTCGCACCGTGTGCCGTCGTGCAGAGCGGTGTGTGGTGAGTCTTGCCCGAGAGACGCATGTTGACGAGGTTATCCTGCGCTATCTGAACCGCCTTTCAGACTATCTTTTCGTCCTGGCGCGATATGCAGTTGTTTCAGACGGAAAGAAAGAAGACCTGTATATCAGTTAATTGAAAAGCGTGTTGCAGTTAATTGAAAAAAGTATTTGTGAGTATCGCAAAAAGATGTACTTTTGCAAAAATTTTTGAGAATAAGTTATGTATTGGACACTTGAATTAGCATCAAAACTGGAAGATGCCCCATGGCCGGCAACGAAAGAAGAACTCATTGATTATGCACAACGTACAGGAGCTCCTATGGAGGTGATAGAGAACCTGATGGAGATTGAGGATGAAGGCGACCAGTACGAAAGTATAGAAGATATATGGCCCGATTATCCCACAAAAGAGGATTTTTTCTTTGAAGAAGACGAATATTAAACACCTTACCTTCCTAGGGTCGGGCAACGTAGCCTCGCATCTGGCGCAAGCCTTTACAGCAGCAGGCTGCGTGGTTGACCAAATATACTCCCCACATCTTGAGAACGCACGACGATTGGCGGATGGCGTAAAAGCCGAGCCCATTGATTCGTTCTCGCAAATATCCTCTAGCGCTGATGCGTATATTGTCGCCATCACCGACGATGCCTTGGCACATTTGGCAGATGAGTTGCATTTGCCGGATCGGCTGGTGGTCCATACCTCGGGAACCACGCCCATGTCTGTGTTGACAGGCGTAAGTTCGCGCTGTGCCGTCATGTGGCCACCGCAGACATTCGCACGCGAAGTTCCGATGAATTATTCGCAGTTGCATTTCTGCATAGAAGCCTCATCGGATGAGGTGGCGATGCAAGTGGAGGCGCTGGCGCGAATGGTCACCCCGCATATCCATCATCTTGATTCCGAGCAGCGCCGCTGGGCCCATCTGGCTTCGGTGTTTGTCAACAATTTTGGCAATGCGGTGAATGCCATCGCGCAGGAAATGATGAGGGCACATGGACTGGACTACGATATGCTGTTGCCGTTGATCCGAGAAACCTCATTGCGTGCCGACGGACCCGACCTTTGGGAGCGGCAGACTGGGCCAGCGCGCCGACGGGACAATGCCACGATAGGGTCGCATCTCGACATGCTTTCCGACATGCCCCAGCTGAAGGAGCTGTATGAAATGATGACGAAGATAATAATGTCGAAATGAACTTCGTTGATACCCATACGCATATCTATGACGACGCGTTTGCCGAAGACCGCGATGCGGCAGTGCGACGCGCCGTAGAAGCTGGCGTCAGGACGATGTTGCTGCCGGCCATAGACAGCAAGTCGACCCAGGCGCAAGAGGCGTTGGCGAAGACATACCCCGATGTTTTCCGTCAGATGGCGGGACTTCATCCCACCTCGGTTGACGACAACTTTGAGGAAGAGCTGTCGCTTGTGCAGCAGCAATTGTCAGAAACGGGGAAATATGTCGCTGTCGGCGAAATAGGGATGGATCTCTATTGGGATCGCACTTATGAGCAGCAGCAAGTGTCGGCGCTCGAGCACCAGATGCGGTGGGCTATAGATCTGGACCTGCCAGTGGCGCTGCATATCCGTAAGGCACACAATGAAGTGTTTGGCCTGATGAAACGGATCAACCGACCCACATACAGGGGTGTGATGCATTGCTTCGGGGGCAGCGTCCAGGAGGCGATGCGAGCCATCGAGATGGGGTTCCATCTTGGAGTGGGGGGTGTTGTGACCTTCAAAAATTCAACGCTGTCGGAGGTGGTGAAGGCGGTGCCGTTGGAGTCGATACTGCTTGAGACCGATGCTCCGTATCTGAGTCCGGCGCCCTATCGCGGGAAGAGGAATGAGAGCGCCTATATCCCCATAATTGCAGCCCGGGTGGCAGAGCTGAAGGGCATTCCAATAGAGGAGGTGGCCGAGGTGACTACCTGCTCAGCAGTTTCGCTTTTCCGTCTTTGACGATGCTGTGGTCTGGCGGAGAGGATTCCGGGCAGACGGTAGCAGGTGGACAGGAGGTTGTTATGAGCGATGCAACTGGTTGGTAATCAGGTGCGGGTGACCTGTTTGTGGGCGTTGTGGAGAGGGAAGGATAGGAGAGGGGTTGGAGAGGGGGTGGAGGGGCTTGGTCTTCGGCGCTGAGAAAGAGGGAGTTACGGAGGGGGTGTTTTTGCGGCGTCCGCGGGTGTGGAAAACCTGTTGAAAACCGCAATTTTGAGGCTGTTTTTTCCTGTTGAAAAGTCGTGTCCAGGCGGCCTATGGGGCGAAAAAATGCATTTTGCTTTTCGCTGATTTACAGTGGCTCCGGAGAATTTTAACTTTATTTAACATAGATGAGTGGGGGAGATGTTTTGTGGGTTTGGAAAATAGTAGTATTTTTGCAGTCCAATTATGGGCTCATTGTGTCCATAGATTACATTGAAAATCAACGATAAAAATAATAACAATTAAGAAAGAAATGCCAACAATTCAACAATTAGTTCGCAAAGGACGTCAGCAGATGGAGTACCAAAGTAAGTCTCCGGCTCTCGACAGCTGCCCGCAGCGTCGTGGAGTTTGCACCCGTGTGTACACCACCACCCCCAAAAAACCTAATTCGGCCATGCGTAAGGTGGCCCGTGTGCGTTTGACCAACGGCAAGGAAGTGAATGCCTATATTCCGGGTGAGGGTCACAATTTGCAGGAGCACTCGATTGTGATGATCCGTGGAGGCCGTGTGAAGGACCTTCCGGGTGTGCGTTATCATATCATCCGTGGAGCTCTTGACACGAGCGGAGTTGACGGTCGTCGCCAGCGTCGTTCGAAGTATGGTGCCAAGCGTCCGAAACAGGCAGGCAAGTAATTCAGTTTATAAGATTTAGAGTAAAAAAACAATTGTTTAAAGAAGATTAGCAATGAGAAAAGCTAAACCCAAGAAACGCATAATCCTTCCGGATCCCAAATATAACGACATATTGGTGACCAAGTTTGTCAACAATCTGATGATGGGTGGCAAGAAGACTATCGCCTATCGTATTTTCTACGAGGCAATTGATGTGGTTGCAGACCGTACGAAAGAGGATGGTCTGGAGGTTTGGAAGAAGGCTTTGGCCAATGTGACGCCTTCTGTGGAGGTGCGCAGCCGCCGTATCGGTGGAGCCACTTTCCAGATTCCTACTGAGATCCGTGCTGAGCGCAAGCAGAGCATCGGTATGAAGAACCTGATCGGATTCTCGCGCAAGCGCAGTGAGAAGACGATGGCTCTGAAGCTGGCTGCCGAGATTCAGGCTGCCTATAAGGAAGAGGGTGCCGCCTTCAAGCGTAAGGAGGATATCCACCGTATGGCCGATGCCAACAAGGCGTTCTCGCATTTCAGAGTGTGATCTGCGTGAGAGCAAGATTGTCTTTAATATAATATAAGTAAAGGGATACACGACCAACAGCATGTCCGATTTAAAGTACACGAGAAATATTGGCATAATGGCTCACATCGACGCGGGCAAGACCACGACGACGGAGCGCATCCTGTTCTATACCGGCAAGAACTATAAGTTGGGTGAGACCCACGAAGGTTCGGCGACTATGGACTGGATGGTGCAGGAGCAGGAGCGAGGCATCACGATCACTTCTGCTGCCACGACTGTGTATTGGGACTGGAATGAGAATCGGTACAAGTACAATATCATTGACACACCGGGTCACGTGGATTTCACCGTTGAGGTGGAGCGTTCGCTGCGGGTGTTGGATGGTGCGATAGCGATTTTCTGTGCTGTGGGTGGTGTGGAGCCGCAGTCTGAGACTGTGTGGCGTCAGGCTGACAAGTATGAGGTGCCGCGCATAGCGTTCATCAACAAGATGGACCGTGCGGGAGCGGATTTCTTCTCGGTGGTGAATCAGATCAAGGAGCGTTTGGGGGCGAATCCCATACCGCTGGAGATTCCTATCGGGCAGGAGGATCTGTTCAAGGGAGTGGTGAATCTGATTACGAACAAGGCTTTGATTTGGGACGAGAGTTCCAACGGGACGAAGTTCTATGAGGTTCCGATGCCCGATGACCTGAAGGATACGGTCAGCGAGTACCGCCAGCGCCTGATTGAGGGAGTGGCAGAGGAGAACGAGGAGTTGATGATGAAGTTTTTCGACGATCCGGATTCGATTACTGCCGAGGAGATCATTGCCGAGATCCGAAAGGCCACGCTGGCCCGGAAGATAGTGCCGGTGATGTGTGGTTCCGCTTTCAAGAACAAGGGTGTCCAGACATTGCTCGATGCTGTGGCTGCTTTCCTTCCGAGTCCGCTTGACAAGCCGGAGGTGAAGGGTATGAACCCGAAGACCGGGAAGGAGGACACTCGCGAGGTGAGTGTGAAGGCTCCTTTCTCGGCGCTGGCGTTCAAGATTGCAACGGATCCTTATGTGGGCCGTTTGTGTTTCTTCCGTGTTTACAGCGGGAGCCTGGAGAGCGGTTCGTATGTGTACAATGCCAATACGGGCAAGAAGGAGCGTATCTCGCGCATCATGCAGATGCATTCGAACAAGCAGAATCCGCTTGACCGCATTGAGGCGGGCGACATTGGAGCTGCTGTCGGATTCAAGGATATCAAGACAGGCCATACGCTTTGTGACGAGCATCATCCGATTATCCTGGAGTCGATGAAGTTTCCGGAGCCGGTGATTTCGATTGCCGTGGAGCCTCATACGCAGGCGGATATGGACAAGATGACGAATGCGTTGATGAAGCTTGTGGAGGAGGACCCGACGTTCCGAGTGAAGACCGACGAGGTTTCGGGCCAGACGGTGATCAGCGGCATGGGCGAGTTGCATCTTGACATTATCCTTGACCGTTTGCGCCGGGAGTTCAATGTTGATGTGAACCAGGGGCGTCCGGAGGTGGCGTATAAGGAGGCCATCACGACGACGGTGCAGCACCATGAGGTGTACAAGAAGCAGACGGGCGGCAAGGGTAAGTTTGCCGATGTGCTGTTTGAGATCGGCCCTGCCGACGAGGGTGTTGTGGGACTGCAGTTCGAGAATGAGGTGAAGGGTGGCAATATCCCGAAAGAATATATTCCTGCGATAGAGAAGGGCTTCAAGGAGGCTATGCAGAATGGCGTGTTGGCCGGTTATCCGATGGACAGCATGAAGGTGAGGGTGATAGACGGGTCGTTCCATCCGGTGGATTCGGACCAGCTTTCGTTTGAGCTGTGCGCCAAGATCGGTTTCAAGGCGGCGTGCCGCAAGGCCAATCCTGTGTTGCTTGAGCCGATCATGAAGCTTGAGGTGCTGACACCGGACGCTTATGTTGGCGATGTGACTGGAGACCTGAACCGCCGCCGTGGCATGTTGGAGAACATTACGGCCAAGGTGGGAGTGCAGGCTATCCATGCCAAGGTGCCGCTGGAGCAGATGTTCGGTTATGTGACGGCGTTGCGTACGATCACGTCAGGGCGAGCCAATTCGACGATGGAGTTTTCGCATTATGCGGAGGTGTCGAAGGTGCAGGAAGAAAGCATATTGAAGAATAAAAATAATTAATCAATAAAAAATATGAGTCAAAGAATCAGAATCAAGCTGAAATCTTACGATCACAATCTTGTCGACAAGTCGGCGGAGAAGATTGTCAAGACCGTGAAGATGACTGGCGCAGTGGTGAACGGACCGATCCCGCTGCCTACCAACAAGAAGATTTTTACCGTGAACCGTTCCACGTTTGTGAACAAGAAGTCGCGTGAGCAGTTCGAGCTTAGCACGTACAAGCGCCTGATGGACATCGAGATCAACGACCGTTCGAAGACGATTGATGCATTGATGAAGCTTGAGCTCCCGAGCGGTGTGGAGGTGGAAATCAAAGTGTGAACTTAAATCAGCCAATGTCGTAAGGATAAGCTGAAGTGTCTAACAAATTAAAGTAATCCAATCTAAGAAATGTCAGGATTAATCGGAAAGAAAATTGGAATGACCAGTCTTTTTGATGCCAACGGAAAGCAGATTCCGTGCACAGTGATTGAGGCTGGTCCCTGTGTTGTGACGCAGGTGAGAACGGTGGAGAAGGATGGTTATGATGCCATCCAGCTTGCTTTCGGCGAAAAGAAAGAGAGCCGCACCAACAAACCCATGAGAGGTCATTTTGCGAAGGCCAATACTACGCCGAAGCAGTATGTGGCAGAGTTTTCGCGTTTTGAGGAAGGCCATAAGAAGAAATATGGAGAAATCCTTACGGTGGATGTTTTCTCTGAAGGCGAGTTTGTGGATGTGGTAGGAACTTCCAAGGGTAAAGGCTTCCAGGGTGTTGTCACTCGCCATGGTTTTGGCGGAGTTGGAGACAAGACGCACGGCCAGCATGACCGTCTGCGTGCACCCGGTTCGATCGGAGCATCGTCGTATCCTTCGCGTATTTTCAAGGGTATGCGTATGGCCGGCCAGAAGGGTAACCATCGTGTGAAGATTCAGAATCTGCAGGTTGTGAAGATCATCGCAGAGAAGAATCTGTTGTTAGTAAAAGGCTCTGTTCCCGGGCCCAAAGGTTCAATTTTAAAACTTGAAAGATGGAGTTAAAGGTCTATAGCATTAATGGAAGTGAAACGGGTCGGGCCGTCAATCTTGATGAATCCATTTTCGGCATAGAGCCGAATGATCATGCGATATATCTGGATTGCAAGCAGTTTTTGGCCGACAACCGTCAAGGAACGCACAAGAGCAAGGAGCGTTCGGAGATAGCCCACAGCACGCGTAAGCTGAAACGCCAGAAGGGTACCGGCGGAGCGCGTTCGGGCGATATCAAGAGCCCTGTGTTTGTGGGTGGTGGCCGTATTTTTGGTCCGAAACCTCGCGATTATCGTTTCAAGCTGAATATCAAAGTGAAGAGATTGGCTCGTCGCAGTGCTCTCAGCTACAAGGTTGGAGAGAATGCGATGACGGTGGTGGAGAACTTTACGTTTGCCGAGCCGAAGACGAAGAAGATGCTCGAGGTGCTCAATAACTTGAGCCTGAATGACAAAAAGTCACTTTTTGTCATGGAGAATCAAAATAATTTCGTATCTTTGTCAGCCAGAAACCTTAAGAACGTAAAGGTTGTAAACGTGTCGCAATTAAACACTTACGACATTGTTAATGCAACCAATATCGTGTTAAGTGAGGGTTGTTTGGACGAAATTAACCGCGTTTTGTCCACCAAGTAAGAGTGAGAGAATAACATTTTAAGAAAGTTTAACAATGATGAATATTATAGTCAAACCTCTGATTAGTGAGAAGATGAGCCGCCTTACCGAGGCTGCCGCAAATCCTATTCAGACTCGCATACAGCGTCATAAAGGTATCAATGTTGCTCCTGCTCAGAACCGTTATGGTTTCATTGTTGACAAACGCGCCAATAAGATTCAGATTAAGAACGCCGTTGAGGAGTTCTATAATGTGAAGGTTGTGGATGTGAATACGATGAACTATTCCGGAAAGCTGAAGTCGCGCTATACGAAGGCTGGTTTCCTCACTGGAAGAACCAATGCCTACAAGAAGGCGATTGTGACTTTGGCAGCTGGAGACAGCATCGATTTCTATGCAAATATCTAAAAGACAAGTAATAATATAGTTGGTCCACTGATAAAGGACAAAAAGAATTAACAAAAATGGCTTTAAAGAAGATTAAACCTACAACTCCCGGTCAGCGTCACAAGCTTGTCGTCACGAATGATGACATTACAGCATCGAAGCCGGAGAAGAGCCTGGTGTACGGCAAACGCAAATCTGGCGGTCGCAACAATCAGGGTAAGATGACCATGCGTTATATCGGCGGTGGTCACAAGAAACTGTATCGCTTTGTTGACTTCAAGCGCAACAAGGACGGCATCCCCGCAGTGGTGAAGACGATCGAGTACGATCCCAACCGCAGCTCGCGTATTGCCTTGGTGACTTATGCCGATGGCGAGAAGAGCTATATTCTGTGCCCGCAGGGCCTGAAGGTTGGCCAGACTGTGATGTCGGGTGCCGGTGCCGCTCCTGAGATTGGCAATACGCTTTTGCTTTCGGAGATACCTTTTGGTACGCTTATCCACAATATTGAGCTTCGTCCTGGCCAGGGTGCCAAGATGGTGCGTTCGGCTGGAGCCTATGCCCAGTTGATGTCTCGCGACGACAAGTATGCTATTATCAAGATGCCCAGCGGAGAGATGCGTATGATCCTGCAGGCTTGCAGAGCCACTGTGGGCATTGTCAGCAATCCGGAGCATAACCTTGAGGTTGGCGGTAAGGCTGGCCGTTCGCGCTGGTTGGGCCGTCGTCCGCGTAACCGCGGTGTTGTGATGAATCCTGTGGATCACCCGATGGGTGGTGGTGAAGGCCGTCAGACTGGTGGTCATCCCCGTTCGCGCAAGGGTATTCCTGCCAAGGGTTACAAGACACGTGCTCCCAAGAAGCAGTCGACGAAGTATATTGTAGAAAGAAGAAAGAAGTAACTCAGTAAATAGAAAATAAAATGAGTCGTTCATTAAAGAAAGGTCCGTATATTTTCCATAAATTGGAGAAAAGAGTAATAGAGGCACAGCAGTCGAACAAGAAGGTTACGATAAAGACTTGGTCGAGAGCTTCTATGATTTCGCCTGATTTTGTGGGTCAGACTATTGCTGTGCATAACGGAAATAAGTTCATTCCCGTGTACGTTACCGAGAATATGGTCGGACACAAGTTGGGTGAATTTGCGCCTACTCGCACGTTCCGTGGCCATGCTGGATCTAAAGATAAAGGTAAAAAGTAAATAAGAAAAGAACATGGGACGAAGAAAACATAATAGTGCAGAAGCACGCAAAGAGGCTAACAAGACCCTCTATTTTGCCAAGTTGATGAACAATCCCACCTCGCCGCAGAAGACCCGCCTGGTGGCTGATATGGTGAGAGGCGTTGATGTGGAGAAGGCTTTGGGTATTCTCCAGTATAGCCCGAGAGAGTCTGCCCCCAAGTTACGCAAGCTTCTTTTGTCGGCCATTGCCAATTGGCAGGCCAAGAATGAGGGAGCCCGTATGGAAGATGCACAACTGTATGTGAAGCAGATTATGGTGGACGAAGGCCGCACGATGAAGCGTATGCGTACAGCTCCTCAGGGGCGTGGATATCGTATCCGCAAGCGCAGCAACCATATTACGATGGTGTTGGGCAGCCGTTTGGAGGATGCACCTGTTGCAAAAGCAGAATCAGAAGAAACAAATAAGTAAATTAATCAGAAGAAACGACAATGGGACAAAAAACTAACCCTATTGGAAACAGATTAGGAATTATCCGCGGATGGGATTCCAATTGGTTTGGAGGCCGCCGTTTTGAGCAGAAGCTTGTTGAGGACGATAAGATCCGCAAATATCTCAATGCCCGCCTGGCGAAGGCCGGAATATCGAAGATTTTCATCGAGCGCACGCTGAAGATGCTTACCGTTACGATCAATTCTGCTCGTCCAGGTTTGATTATCGGCCGTGCCGGTTCAGAGGTTGACAAGCTTCGCGAGGAGCTGAAGAAGCTTACCGGAAAAGATGTTCAGATCAATATCAGCGAGGTGAAGCGTCCTGAGATGGATGCTGTGCTGGTTGCCCAGAATATTGCAAAGCAGATTGAGGGCCGCATCCAGTATCGTCGTGCCATCAAGAATGCCATCACGTCCACGATGCGTACGGGTGCTGAGGGTATCAAGGTGTCTATCAGTGGCCGTATTGGTGGAGCCGAGATTGCCCGCAGTGAGCATTTCAAGGAGGGTCGCACTCCGCTTCATACTTTGCGTGCGGATATTGACTATGCCAATGCCGAGGCTCATACCACTTATGGCCGCATCGGTATCAAGGTGTGGATTTGCCGTGGAGTCATCTATGGACGTCCGGAGTTGGTTCCGTCGACTGTTGGCGGTCAGCAGAAGGATCACAGGCCTGGGTTTGCCGGTTCGCGTCGCCCTGAGGGAGGTGCTCCCCGCCGCCGTATGTCAAACGGAAGAAATAACAATAGTAAATAACTATAGTTTAGTGATTTGCTAAACAATAAGAAAAAGAAGAGATGTTACAACCCAAGAAAACAAGATATAGAAAGCAGCAAAAAGGTAAAATTAAAGGAAATGCTTTCCGTGGTCATGAATTGGCTTTTGGTACTTTTGGTATTAAATCGCTTGAAACTTGTTTCATTACCGGTCGCCAGATTGAAGCTGCCCGTCAGGCTGTGACGCGTCACATGAAGCGTGAAGGACAGATTTGGATCCGTATATTCCCGGACAAGCCTATTACGAAAAAGCCTAATGAGGTGCGTATGGGTAAGGGTAAGGGTGCTCCCGAATATTTCGTGGCTCGAGTGATGCCGGGAACCATTCTTTTTGAGTGTGAGGGTGTTCCTATGGATGTCGCTAAGGAAGCTTTGCGTCTGGCTGCCCAGAAATTGCCCATCTCGACGAAGTTTGTCGTCAAACGAGACTATATTGAAGAATAATTAGAAGCACCATAGTCATGAAGAATGAAATTGTTTTGAAGGAGCTCTCAACAGCCGAGTTGAAGGAAAAGCTGGAGACGGAACGCGCCCAGTATCTTAAGATGCAGTTGAGCCATTCGGTTTCCCCGCTTGAAAATCCCAACAAAATCAAAGAAAGTAGAAAAAATATTGCCCGCTATCTTACCGAGCTCCGCGCGCGAGAGATCGCCGAGAATAAATGATAAGGCAATTATAAGTAAAATCCAATTCTAAGATGGAAAGAAATTTAAGAAAAGAAAGAATCGGAGTTGTAGTCAGCGATAAGATGGACAAGTCTATAGTGATTCTTGTCGAGCGCAAGGTGAAACACCCCAAGTACGGAAAGTTCGTCAAGAAGTCGTCCAAGTTCATGGCTCACGACGAGAAGAACGAAGCTGCCATGGGCGATGTCGTGCGTATCATGGAGACGCGCCCGCTCAGTAAGAACAAGTGCTGGCGTTTGGTTGAGATCGTCGAGAAGGCTAAGTAATACTATAAAAAAAACAGAACGAAATGATACAACAAGAAACCAGAATGACTGTTGCCGACAATAGCGGAGCGAAGAGTGCGCTATGTATCCGGGTTCTCGGTGGCACCAAGAAGCGTTATGCTTCGATAGGTGATACCATCGTTGTGGCCATCAAGGATGCGATTCCGTCCGGCAACGTGAAAAAGGGTAGCGTGTCCAAGGCTGTTGTGGTGCGCACCAAGAAAGAAATTCGTCGCAATGATGGCTCTTACATCCGTTTCGACGACAATGCTTGTGTGTTGCTTACCGCTGCCGACGAGCTTCGCGGCACCCGTATCTTCGGACCGGTGGGACGCGAGTTGCGTGAGAAGCAGTTCATGAAGATTGTTTCATTAGCGCCCGAAGTATTGTAAAATATAAAAAGTAAAGAAGAGATCAATGAAATTGCACGTTAAAAAAGGGGATATGGTCCAGGTTATCGCCGGCGACGACAAAGGGAAGGTCGCTAAGGTCCTGAAAGTTTATCCTGAAAAGAATTGTGCCATCGTTGAAGGTGTCAACGTGAACAAGAAACACACGAAGCCCAATGCACGCAACACCCAGGGCGGTATTGTCGAGCAGGAAGCCCCGATTCATCTTTCAAATCTGATGGTAGTTGTCGGCAAGACACCCACCAAGGTGGGCCGTCGTGTTGATGAGAAGACTGGCAAGTTAGTTCGTTATTCTAAAAAAACTGGGGAGGAGATCAAGTAATGACGTATATTCCGACATTGAAGACCAAGTATAAGGAGGAGATAGTCAGTGCCCTGATGAAGGAGTACAACTATAAGACTGTTATGCAGTGCCCTCGTCTGTTGAAGATCACCCTTAACCAGGGTCTGGGTAAGGCTGCCATCGCTGACAAGAAAGTCATTGACAAAGGAATTGAGGAGATGACTGCCATTACTGGCCAGAAAGCTGTGGCTACTAAGTCCCGTAAAGACATTTCGAACTTCAAGTTGCGTCGTGGTATGCCGATAGGTGTCCGTGTTACGCTTAGAGGTGAGAGAATGTATGAGTTCCTCGAGCGCCTTGTCACGGCTTCGATCCCCCGAATCAGGGATTTCCGCGGCATCAACGATAAGGGTTTCGATGGAAAGGGAAACTACACTTTCGGTATTTCGGAGCAGATTATCTTCCCCGAAATTGATATCGACAAAATCGATCGTATCCAGGGTATGGATATCACGTTTGTGACTTCAGCCAAGACCGACAAAGAGGCCATGTCGCTTTTGAAAGAGTTCGGCCTTCCTTTCAAGAATCAACAAAAATAATTATAATGGCTAAAGAATCGATAAAAGCAAGAGAGCGTAAAAGAGCCAAAATGGTTGCCAAATACGCTGCCAAACGCGCTGCGTTGAAAGAGATTGTCCGTACCGGTGAGCCTGAAGAGGTTGAGAAAGCTGTGATAGCCCTTCAGAAACTCCCGAAGAATGCATGTCCTATCCGTCAGCACAACCGTTGTCAGTTGACTGGACGTCCGAAAGGCTACATGCGTCAATTCGGCATCTCCCGTATTAATTTCCGCGAAATGGCAGTTGCCGGACTTATTCCCGGTGTCAAAAAGGCCAGTTGGTAGTAGATAGTTAATAAACAGAATAATACATATTGGTAGCTTTGCAAGTTGGCATAACACCAATACTACAAAACTTAAAATCAAAAATAATGGTTACAGATCCTATAGCTGATTACCTGACCCGTATGAGAAATGCTATTGCAGCAAAACATCGTATGGTCGAAATTCCTGGTTCAAAACTCAAGAAAGAGATTACCAAGATTCTCTTTGAGAAAGGTTATATTTTGAACTATAAATTTGAAAACGAAGGCAAGCACAACCAGAGCATCAAAATTGCCTTGAAGTATCATCCTGTCACGAAGCAGTCGGCCATTGCCGAGCTCAAGCGCATCTCGAGCCCCGGTCTTCGTAAGTATGTTTCTGTAGATGAAATGCCCCGTGTGCTCAATGGTCTCGGTATTGCCATTGTTTCCACATCCAAAGGCCTGATGACTGATAAAGAGGCACGCACGCTCAATGTCGGCGGTGAAGTTTTATGTTACATCAGCTAATCAAGAGAGGAGGAATTAATTATGTCAAGAATTGGTAAAATGCCTATCCACCTTCCCAAAGGTGTTGATGTTAAGATTTCTGATGATAATGTGTTGACCGTGAAGGGTCCTCTTGGAGAGCTCACTCAGAAGGTGAATCCCCTCATGGAGATGAAAGTAGAAGATGGCGTTCTGTACTTCAACCGTCCCAATGATGAGAAGGAGACAAAGGCCATGCATGGGTTGTATCGTGCTCTCGCCAACAACATGGTCAAAGGTGTCAGTGAAGGCTTCAAGACTGTCCAGGAAGTGATCGGTGTCGGTTACAAGGTTCAAGCCACCGGAAACGTTATCGAGATGGACCTGGGGTACTCCCACAAGATTTTCTTTGAGCTGGCTCCCGAAATCAAAGTCGAGACTGTTACCGAGAAAGGAAAGAACCCGATTATCACCATGACCAGCTGCGACAAGCAGATCCTCGGACAGGCAGCTGCCAAAATCCGTTCGCTCCGCAAGCCTGAACCCTACAAAGGCAAGGGTATTCGATTCCAGGGTGAAGAAGTCCGCAAGAAGGCTGGTAAAGCTGCGGCTAAATAATAGATAATAAGAGAGAAAACTCTTAAAAGCCCAATAATATTATTATGGCAACAAAAAAAGATATAAGAAGAACAAAGATTAAGTTCCACATTCGTCACAATGTCAGCGGAACCGCTGAAATGCCCCGCCTGTCGGTGTTCAGAAGCAATAAGGAAATATATGCCCAGGTGATTGACGATGTAAAAGGTGTCACCATAACCGCAGCTTCTTCTAAAGAGAAGGGCTTCGAGAAGAATGGTACAAAGAGTGAAATAGCCACCAAGGTTGGAAAGGCAATCGCAGAACGTACTCTTGCTGCAGGCATCAGCACAGTCGTTTTTGATCGTAACGGTTACCTCTATCACGGCCGCGTCAAGAGTTTGGCCGATGGAGCAAGAGAAGGTGGTTTAAAATTCTAACAAGTCATGGCAGAAGTTAACGTAAACAGAGTAAAATCGAGCGAGATAGAATTCAAAGATCGTCTCGTTGCAATCAACCGAGTAACGAAAGTAACCAAAGGCGGTAGAACTTTTACCTTCGCTGCCATCGTTGTTATCGGAAATGAAAATGGAGTCGTTGGATACGGTTTGGGCAAAGCCAAGGAAGTGCAGGCCGCTGTTCAGAAGGGTATTGACGATGCCAAGAAGAATCTTATCCGTATTCCTGTTCTAAAGGGAACCATTCCTCATGAGCAGTGTGGCAAGTACAGCGGAGCCAAAGTCTTCTTGAAGCCTGCTGCCCCTGGTACTGGAGTTATCGCCGGTGGTGCTATGCGTGCCGTTCTCGAGAGCGTCGGAGTGAAAGACGTCTTGGCCAAATGCAAAGGCTCTTCGAATCCCCACAGTGTGGTCAAGGCCACCATCAATGCTCTGCTCCAGATGAAAGACCCCTATATGGTCTCTCAGTTGCGCGGCATCTCTCTCGATAAAGTGTTTAATGGCTAAAATAGGAGATTAAGAAATGGCAGAAAAGAAACTCAGAATCAAGCAGGTCAGAAGCATTATCGGCCGTCCTGCAAGACAGAAACGCACAATGGAGGCTCTTGGTCTCCGTCGTATCAACCACACTCGTGAAGTGGTCGCGACCCCTCAGATTATGGGTATGATTAACAGCGTCAAGCATCTCCTTGCCGTCGAAGAAATCTAAAAAAAAACAGAAAGGGAAAAGATAATGAACTTAAATAGTCTAAAACCAGCAGAAGGATCCATCAAACATTCGAAACGCATCGGTCGTGGTGCAGGTTCCGGTAAAGGTGGCACTTCTACTCGTGGTAACAAAGGTGCCAAAGCTCGTTCCGGATACCATCAGAAAGTCGGATTTGAAGGTGGTCAGATGCCCCTCTATCGTCGTGTTCCCAAATTTGGTTTCAAGAACCTCAACCGAGTTGAATATGTCGGCATCAATATCGACACCCTCAACAACTTGGCCGAAACAAAGAATATCACCGATTTCAATATCGACGTGCTGAAACAGAACGGCCTTATCTCCGGCAAGGACCGCATCAAGATCCTTGGCCGCGGCGAACTGTCCAAGACCGTTAACGTCACAGCCCACGCTTTTTCGGCAGCTGCCAAAAAAGCCATTGAAGATAAAGGTGGTGTTGCAACAGTCATTGAATAATACATACTTACTTTAACGATGAAGCGATTTATACAGACACTTAAAAACATCTGGTCAATCGAAGATCTGCGCAAGCGGATACTCTACACCCTCGGATTGGTGTTGATCTACCGTATCGGATCTTATGTCATACTGCCGGGTGTTGACCCTTCCCAGCTGCAAGGGTTGCAGAAGCAGGGATCGGAGGGACTGATGGGCCTGCTCAACATGTTCTCGGGCGGAGCCTTCTCCAATGCCTCCATTTTTGCCCTCGGAATCATGCCCTACATCACCGCCTCGATTGTCATCCAATTGTTGGTGATGGTGGTCCCCTATTTCCAGAAAATGCAGAGAGAAGGTGAAAGTGGCCGAAGAAAGATGAATCAAATCACCCGTTGGTTAACAGTAATCGTCACCGCTATGCAGGCCCCGGCCTACATCACCAACATGATGTATCAACTCGGTGCCTCTTCCACAGCCATTTATCCGTTTGATGGCAGTGCCCCCTCGCCCTTCTTTTGGGTGAGTAGCATTATCATCCTCATCTGCGGAACCCTTTTCGTCATGTGGCTGGGTGAACGCATTACCGACAAAGGCGTCGGCAATGGCATCTCCCTCCTCATCATGATCGGAATCATTGCTCGTCTCCCCTTCGCACTCTCGGCCGAATTCGCTTCTCGACTGACTGAAGGCGGTGGACTGGTGATGTTCCTCTTCGAATTGGTTGTCCTTCTGGCGGTTATCCTTCTGGTGATTCTTCTTGTACAAGGCACACGACGCATTCCTGTGCAGTATGCCAAACGCATCGTCGGCAACAAACAGTATGGCGGAGTGCGTCAGTATATCCCCATCAAGGTGAATGCCGCTGGCGTCATGCCCATCATCTTCGCCCAGGCCATTATGTTCCTCCCCATCACCTTTATGGGATTCTCCGGCAACGCGAGCTCCAAGTTCGCCATGGCCTTCGCCGACTACAACAGCTTCTGGTACAACCTCGTCTTCGCCATCCTCGTCATTCTCTTTACCTACTTCTATACAGCCATCGCCATCAACCCTAACCAGATGGCCGACGACATGAAGAAAAACGGTGGATTCATACCCGGTGTGAAACCTGGTAAAAAGACTGCCGAGTATCTCGAAGGCATCCTCTCCAAGATCACCCTGCCGGGATCGATATTCCTTGCCATCGTGGCCATCCTTCCCGCCATCGTGCGCCTCTTCGGAGTCAACACTCAGTTTGCCCAGTTCTTTGGCGGCACCTCGCTGCTCATCCTTGTAGGCGTCATCCTTGACACCCTGCAACAGATCGAAAGCCATCTTTTGATGCGTCATTATGATGGATTGACCAAGACTGGTCGCATCAAGGGTCGAACATCAATGTCTATTCAGGCCTAACAGACAAATCGGAAATGATTCTGCTCAAGACAAAAGAAGAGATAGAGCTTATACGTGACGCTGCCCTCCTCGTCGGGAAAACTCTCGCCGAGGTGGGCCGTCATATCCGCCCAGGCGTAACCACCGCCTATCTTGACTCAATAGGCGAGCAGTTCATTCGCGACAATGGAGGTATCCCTCTTTGCAAGGGATACGAAGGCTTCCCTGCCGCACTCTGCATCTCGGTCAACGATGTCGTTGTACATGGCATCCCCGGCGACCTCTTCATCAAAGAAGGCGACAACGTATCGGTTGATTGTGTGATAGAACTCAACGGATATGTGGGGGATTCGGCCTACACCTTCCCCGTCGGCGAAATGAAGCCCGAAGTGCTCCGCCTGATGAAAGTCACGCGCGAAGCCCTCTATATTGGCATCGACAAGGCGAAGCCAGGGAACCGGATAGGCGATATCGGACATGCTATCCAGATGCATTGCGAGAAAAACGGCTACTCCGTAGTCCGTGAACTCTGCGGCCATGGTGTCGGATTCAAGATGCACGAGTCGCCGAACATTCCCAACTACGGCGTCCCTGGCACTGGCCCCCTCCTTAAAGAAGGCATGGTGATTGCCATCGAACCCATGGTCTGCATGGGATCCAAGAACGTCAAGTTCTCCCAGCAGGACGGTTGGACATGCCGCACCAAAGACGGCAAACCTGCCGCGCACTTCGAGCACACCATCGCCGTCACCGCCGAAGGCCCCGAGATACTTTCGAGCTTCGACTACATTGAAAACAACAATTAATTTATAACGATAAGAATGGCAAAGCAAGCATCCATACAATTAGATGGCACCGTCATCGAATCGCTTGGCAACGCGATGTTCCGCGTCGAATTGGAAAACGGACATCAGATCATTGCCCACATCTCCGGAAAAATGCGCATGCACTACATCAAAATCCTTCCAGGAGACAAGGTGCAGATCGAAATGTCGCCATACGACCTCTCCAAAGGCCGTATCACTTATCGCCATAAATAAAGATTGTCAAAGGCCAACAGAAAACAGAAAACAGATTAATAATTACAACAATGAAAGTAAGAGTCTCAGTAAAGAAAAGATCGCCCGAATGCAAAGTGGTGCGCCGCCACGGGGTGGTTTATGTCATCAACAAGAAAAATCCTAAATTCAAACAAAGACAAGGATAATTTAAACAAACAGAATAAGAATTATTTATGGCACGTATTGCAGGTATTGACTTACCCAAGAACAAAAGAGGAGAGATAGGCTTGACCTATATCTATGGAATCGGACGTAGCACTGCCAAAGAGATCCTGGCCAAAGCCGGCATCGACGAAGGCAAGAAAGTGCAGGACTGGACCGATGATGAACAGAACACTCTCCGTAACATCATCAACGACGAATATAAAGTCGAAGGCGCCCTCCGCTCGGAAGTCCAGATGAACATCAAACGACTGATGGACATCGGATGCTATCGCGGTATCCGTCACCGTCTCGGTCTGCCCCTCCGTGGTCAGAGCACCAAAAACAACGCCCGCACTCGCAAGGGTAAGAAAAAGACTATCGCTAACAAGAAGAAAGCTACCAAGTAAAAAGCATGTAGCGCCCGTCGCGGACCAGATTTGTCGCAGAAGCGGCGGTAAACAGAAAGTAAAATCAAGCAAGTAAAAAACAATTATGGCAAAAACTTCAAAACCGACCAAAAAGAGAGTCGTAAAAGTTGAACCTCAAGGAAGAGCATGCATCTTTGCATCCTTCAACAATGTCATCATCTCGTTGACGAACAATGCCGGTCAAGTGATTTCTTGGTCGTCTGCTGGAAAAATGGGCTTCCGCGGATCGAAGAAAAACACTCCGTACGCCGCTCAGATGGCTGCGGAAGATTGCGGTAAAGTTGCTTATGATTTGGGCCTAAGAAAAGTTAAGGTTTTTGTTAAAGGACCTGGTTCGGGACGTGAATCAGCCATCCGCGCAATTAACACCTGCGGCATCGAAGTGACCGAAATCACCGACATCACCCCGCTGCCCCACAACGGTTGCCGTCCCCCCAAACGTCGTCGCGTGTAATTATTAATCTAAAAAACTTAAACAATGGCAAGATACACAGGTCCTAAAACCAAAATAGCAAGAAAATTCCACGAGCCTATCTATGGCCCGGACAAAAGTTTCGACAAGAAACCCTATGCACCTGGCATGCATGGCCAGAACCGTCGTCGCAGCAAGACCTCCGAGTACGGAATCCAGCTTCAGGAAAAACAGAAAGCCAAATACACCTACGGCATCCTCGAGCGCCAGTTCCGCAAACTCTATGCCGAGGCTTCACGTCGCGGCGGCATCACCGGTGAGGAACTCATGAAACTGATCGAGGCCCGTCTCGACAACGTCGTCTACCGCCTCGGCATCGCCCGCAGCCGCGCTCAGGCTCGCCAGCTGGTTTCCCACCGTCATATCGCTGTCAACGGAAACGTTGTCAACATCCCCTCATATTCTCTCCATGAAGGCGATGTCATCTCCATCCGCGAACGCAGCAAATCGCTCGAAGTCATCGTTGATTCGCTCGCATCGCGTGCCAACAACTATCCCTGGCTCGAATGGGATAACGCCAGCATGAGCGGAAAATTCGTCAGCTTCCCCCAGCGTTCCGACATCCCCGAGACCATCAACGAGCAGCTCATCGTTGACCTCTATTCCAAGTAATACATAGCACAGCAGTCCGTGCCGGCAGGGCGCGGGCTTCAACCAAACCAAGAAAGAAAGGATAAAACATGGCAATATTATCATTCCAGAAACCCGACAAGGTGGTTATGCTCGAAGCTGATGACTTCCGCGGAACGTTCGAATTCCGACCCCTCGAGCCCGGCTATGGCACGACCATCGGCAACGCTTTGCGGCGTGTCCTTCTCTCTTCGCTCGAAGGCTATGCTATTACTTCAGTCCAGATTGATGGCGTCGACCACGAATTCTCGTCCCTCCCGGGCGTCGTGGAAGACATGACCGACATCATACTCCGACTCAAACAGATCCGCTTCCGCCGCCAACTGGAGGACACGGACCACGAGAAGATCTCTTTCACCGTCACCAACCAGACAGTCTTCAAAGCCGGCGACCTCAACAGCAACCTCAACGCCTTCCAGGTCCTCAACCCCGAATTGGAGATCTGCCACATGGAACCCGACACCGTGCTCCATATCACCCTGTCCATCGACAAGGGCCGTGGCTATGTCCCAGCCGACGAGAATAAGAAGTCGACCGACCCCATCGGAGTCATCGCCATCGACTCGATCCACACACCCATCAAAAACGTGATGTACGCAGTCGACGACTATCGTGTCGAACAGCGCACCGACTACGAAAAGCTCACCTTTGACATCGAAACCGATGGATCCATTCATCCGAAAGATGCCCTCAAGGAAGCTGCCACCATCCTCATCCAGCACTTCATGCTGTTCTCCGACGAACGCATCACGCTCGATGTCGAAACCAAGCCGGTCCAGGAAGAATTCGACGAGTCCACCGCCCACATCCGTCAGTTGCTCAAGACCAAACTCATCGACCTCGACCTCTCCGTCCGGGCACTCAACTGCCTCAAAGCCGCTGAAGTCGACACCCTCGGTGAACTGGTCGCCTTCAACAAGGCCGACTTGCTGAAATTCCGCAACTTCGGCAAAAAATCCCTTACCGAACTCGAAAACCTGGTTGCCTCAAAGAACCTTGAATTCGGTATGAATATCTCAAAGTATAAATTAGATAAAGAATAAGATAAGAATATGAGACACGGTTGCAAAGTTAATCACTTGTCAAGAACCCACGCACATCGCGTAGCTATGCTTTCCAACATGGCCACCTCGCTCATCATGCACAAGCGCATCGAGACCACCGTTGCCAAAGCCAAAGCCCTCAGAGTTTATGTAGAACCGATCATCAATCGTTCGAAGGAAGACACCACCCACAATCGCCGCATGGTTTTCAGCTACCTCCACAGCAAAGAGGCCGTCAACGAACTCTTCCGCGAGGTGTCGCAGAAAATCGCCAACCGTCCCGGCGGATACACCCGTATCCTCAAGACCGGCATCCGTCATGGCGACAACTCCGAGATGTGCATCATCGAACTTGTCGACTACAACGAGAACATGCTCGCCGCCGCCACCACCAAGAAGGCCAAGAGCACCCGTCGTAGCCGCGCCAAGAAAGCCGAGGCTCCTGTGGCTGAGGCTCCCGCCACCGAAGCTCCCGCCCAGGAAGCTCCCAAGGCTGAATAAAGTTCGCTCATCCAGCAAAAGGGTTACAATAATCAAGGGCACCATATCTGCGATATGGCGCCCTTTTCTTGTGCAGTGTGGCGGCGCCGCAACAGCTTGATTCCCACGCACCGGCACTTTCCCCCTCCAACCCCTCTCCAACCCTCCTCCATCCCCTCTCCTGCTTTTTTCGGACAAGGGATGGAGGAGGGTTGGAGAGGGGTTGGAGGGGGATTGGAGAATGTGCTGGGATACAGGAGGTTGCGCACAATGTGCGGAAAAAAGAAATGCCGCTGTGGCCAGCGGCATGATAATGAGGGGGTTAGGATGGTTTGGTTGTTTTTTTGGAGGGGAGTGGGCTATAGTTTTTCGACCCAGTGTTTGATCTGCTGTTCGTCGTCGAGGCGGCAGACGAGGAGGGAGTGGTCGCGGAGGGCGACGAGGCAGTGGTCGAGGCCCTGGACGATGGCTTCGTAGCCGGGTTCGATGTTGACGACGCAGCGTTGGCTGTCGATGGGTATGGCGTGGCCGCTGACGGCGTTGCCGCTGTCGTCGTGTCGGGCGTGGGTGTAGAGTGATCCCCAGGTGCCGATGTCGCTCCATCCGAAGTCGGCGGCGATGGTGTAGCGGCTTTGGCTGCGTTCCATGACGCCGTAGTCGATGGAGATGTTTTCGCATTTTTCGAATTGGCGGTTGATGAAGTCTTGTTCGTCAGGGGTGCCGAAGAGGTTTTTGCCTTGGTCGAAGAGTGCGACGAGGTCGGGGAGGTATTGGCGGAAGGCGCTCATGATGGCGTGGCTGCTCCAGATGAAGATGCCGGAGTTCCAGAAGTAGCGTCCGGCGGCGAGGAAGGTTTTTGCGGTTTCGAGGTCGGGTTTTTCTTTGAAGCTGGCGACGGGGACGATGCCTTCGCGGGGTTGGTCGACTTCGATGTAGCCGTAGCCTGTTTCCGGGCGTGAGGGTTTGATGCCGATGGTCATGAGGGCGTCGTTGTGGCTTTCGACGAAGTCGAGGCCTTGGGTGATGATGCGGTGGAATTCCGGTTCGTTGGTGACGAGGTGGTCGGCGGGGGTGACGGCGATGGAGGCTTCGGGGCATTGGGAGAGGATGTGGTAGGTGGCGTAGGCGATGCAGGGTGCGGTGTTGCGGCGCATGGGTTCGCAGAGCACTTGGTGGTCTTTCAGCTCGGGGAGGTGCTGTAGCACGAGCTGTTTGTAGGCGGCGTTGGTGACGACGAGGAAGTTTTCGGCGGGCACCAGGGGAAGGAAGCGTTCGAATGTGCTGCGGATGAAGCTTTTGCCTGTTCCCAGGATGTCGAGGAACTGTTTGGGGTAGTTGTTTTTGCTGAGGGGCCAGAAGCGGCTGCCGATGCCGCCGGCCATGATGACGCAATAGCGGGGGTTCATGATGTTGTGTGTTTTTTTTTTGAGGATGTTCAGTTGATTTCTTTTGTGCGGGCGCGGCGTAGTTCGAAGTCGCGGCCGAGGTATTTTTCGCGTACGTCGGGGTCGGCGGCCATTTCTTCGGGGGTTCCTGTGTGGAGGACGGAGCCTTCGTAGAGGAGGTAGGCGCGGTCGGTGATGGCGAGGGTTTCGCGGACGTTGTGGTCGGTGATGAGGATGCCGATGTTGCGGTCTTTGAGGTGTGCGACGATGTCCTGGATGTCCTGTACGGCGATGGGGTCGACGCCGGCGAAGGGTTCGTCGAGGAGCAGGAACATGGGGTCGTTGGCGAGGGCGCGAGCGATTTCGGTGCGTCGGCGTTCGCCGCCCGAGAGTTGTATGCCTTTGCTGCGGCGGATTTTGTTGAGGCGGAATTCGTCGATGAGCGATTCGAGTTTTTCCTGCTGTTGTTCGCGTGTGAGGTCTTTGCGGAATTCGAGGATGGAGGCGATGTTGTCCTCGACAGACATTTGGCGGAAGACGGAGGCTTCCTGGGCGAGGTAGCCGACGCCCATCTGTGCGCGGCGGTACATGGGCATGCCGGTGATTTCGAGCGACCAGGGGCTGTCGCCTTCTGGGCGCAGGGCTTTTGGGTTGTTGAAGATGGGGTTTTGTTTGTCGGCGTCGCAGGTGGATTCGAAGAAGACGCGTCCGGAGTAGGGTTTGATGATGCCGACGACCATGTAGAATGTGGTGGTCTTGCCGGCGCCGTTGGGGCCGAGCAGGCCGACGATTTCGCCTTGTCTGACGTTGACGGAGACTTCTTTGACGACGGTGCGGGAGCGGTAGATTTTCACCACCTTGTCGGTGTAGAGTTTCATAATATGCCTTCTCTTAGTATGTCGTGGATATGGACGATGCCGAGGTAGCGACCGTCTTTGTCGGTGACGATGAGCTGTGTGATGGAGTTGGAGCGCATCATCTGGAGGGCGTTGACGGCGTATTCGGTGTCGAGGATGGTTTTGGGGTTGTGGTTCATGATGTCGGCGGCTGTGGAGGGTGAGTGGAAGGTCTGCATCATGCGCCGGAGGTCGCCGTCGGTGATGATGCCGCAGATGTGGCCGTTGTCGGTCACGACGGTGCAACCGAGGCGTTTGGAGGTCATTTCGAGGATGGTTTCGTCGATGGAGGCGTCGGGCGACACTTCGGGGCGTTCGTTCTGGATGTAGAGGTCGGCGACGCGGAGGTAGAGTTGTTTGCCTAGTGCGCCGCCGGGGTGGAAGCGTGCAAAGTCGCGTGCGGAGAAGTTGCGGCATTCGATGAGGGCTACGGCGAGAGCGTCGCCCATGACGAGTTGAGCTGTGGTGCTGCTGGTGGGGGCGAGGTTGTTGGGGCATGCTTCGTGTTCGACGGTGGTGTCGAGGACGATGTCGGCTTCGCGTGAGAGGTAGGAGTCGGTGTTGCCGACGATGGCGATGAGAGTGTTGCCGAAGTTTTTGATGAGAGGGACGAGGACTTTGATTTCCGGGGTGTTTCCGCTTTTGGAGATGCATATCACGACGTCGCCGTGGCGGACCATGCCGAGGTCGCCGTGGATGGCGTCGGCGGCGTGCAGGAAGAGAGCGGGAGTGCCTGTGGAATTGAGGGTGGACACGATTTTGGTGGCGATGTTGGCGCTTTTTCCGATGCCGGTCACCACGACGCGCCCTTCGGCGGAAAAGATGGTCCCGACTGCGTCGGCAAAGGAGTCCCCGATGAGGTTTTCAAGGTTTGATATGGCTTTTTTTTCGTCCCTAATAACCTGAATAGCAATATTTTTAAGCTCGTCTCGGTTTTTCACGGTGAAAAATATTTTAGCAGTTCGTTTTTTTTAGCTATCTTTGTAAAACTGAAAGTAATAACGAAGAAGCGGAAAAAATATTGTAACAATATGGTAGACTTGCACGCTGCACTAAAGGAAATATTCGGCTTTGACAACTTCAAGGGGGACCAGGAGGCCATCATACAGAGTCTGCTTGACGGCAAGGATACGTTTGTGATCATGCCGACGGGCGGTGGCAAGTCGCTATGCTATCAGTTGCCGGCGATGGTGTGCGAGGGTACTGCCATAGTGGTGTCGCCGCTGATAGCCCTGATGAAGAATCAGGTGGATGCGGTGCGGTATACGTCCGGGAGCAATTTTGTGGCGCATTTTCTGAATTCGTCGCTCACCCGTGTCCAGTCGGCGGAGGTGAAGGAGGACCTGCTCAAGGGTGGCACGAAGCTGCTCTATGTGGCGCCCGAGACGCTTTCCCGTGAGGATACCATTGAATTTTTGCACCAGATCAAGATATCGTTCTTTGCCATCGATGAGGCCCATTGCATTTCGGAGTGGGGCCACGATTTCCGGCCGGAGTACCGCCGTTTGCGCGATGCGATGAAGGCCATCACGTCAGATGTGCCCATCCTCACCCTGACGGCTTCGGCCACGCCCAAGGTGCAGCAGGACATTATCAAGAACCTCGGGATGGAGAATGCCAACACGTTCATTTCGTCGTTCAACCGGCCCAATCTTTATTATGAGGTGCGTCCCAAGCCATCCGATCCGATGCTGCTGCACAAGGAGATCATCCGGTTCATCAAGGAGAACCCGCACAAGAGCGGCATCATATATTGCCTCACCCGCAAGCGCGTTGAGGATTTGGCCGAGCTGCTGGTGATCAACGGTATCAGCGCGTTGCCCTATCATGCCGGCCTCGACAACAAGGTGCGTGCCGAGAACCAGGACAAATTCCTGATGGAGGAGGTGGACGTGATAGTGGCCACCATCGCTTTCGGCATGGGTATCGACAAGCCGGATGTGCGTTTTGTGATCCACTACGATATTCCCAAGAGCATTGAGGGTTATTATCAGGAGACCGGCCGTGCCGGCCGCGACGGCGGTGAGGGCCACTGCATAGCCTTCTATAGCGAGCAGGATGTCGAGCGGCTATATAAGTTCTTCACCGACAAGAATGTCACCGAGCAGGAGATGGCCAAGCAGCTGGTGCAAGAGATGGTGTCGTATGCCGAGAGTTCGGCCTGTCGCAGGCTCAATATCCTGCGCTATTTCGGCGAGGACTATAACGAGCCCTATTGCGGCAATTGCGACAATTGCATGCATCCCAAGCCCCAGGTTGAGGCGAAGGAGGAGATGGTGCTGGCCCTTGAGACTATTCTCGCCATGAAGCAGGCGTTCAAGCCCAAGGATATCGTCGATGTGCTCATGGGCCGCAAGAATACGAACACCAAGAGTTATCACCTGGACCATCTGGAGCAGTTCGGCTCCGGTGCCGACCGTGACGACCTTTTCTGGAAGGCTGTGCTCCGTCAGGCCCAGTTCGAGAATCTGCTGCAGAAGGAGATCGAACAGTACGGCGTGCTTAAGTTGACGCCTGCCGGTCACAAGTTCATCAAGAAGCCCTACAGCCTGTATGTTTCGTGCGACCACGACTACACAGCCGCCGGCAGCGACGAGGACGACGAGATGCTTGCCGTGTCGGGCAATGCCTCGGCGGCCGGCGACGAGGCGCTCTATGTGCAGTTGAAAAGTCTCCGCAAGAGTATCGCCGCCCGCGAAAAGCTGCCCGCTTATGTGATCTTCGAGGAGAGTTCGCTCAAGGACATGACGCTGCAGTATCCCTGCACCATCGAGGAGCTGTCGCATTGTGTCGGCGTCGGCATCGCCAAGGCCCAGAAGCATGGTGGCCCCTTTGTCGAACTGATCAAGAAATATGTCGAGGACAATGACATAGAGCGACCGCAGGACATCGTGGTGCGCAGCGCCGTCAACAAGTCGGGCATGAAGGTCTATATCATCCGTGCTATCGACGGCCGCAAAAGCCTCGAGGACATTGCTGCCGGCCGAGGTATCTCCATGAGCGAGTTGCTCACCGAGATGGAACACATCATCTCGAGTGGCACTAAGCTTAACATCGACTACTATATTGACGAGATGATCGAGGCCGACCACCAGGAGGTGCTGCTCGACTATTGGCGCAATTCTGAAAGTGCTTCGCTCGACGAGGCTTACGAGGAATTCCAGGACGACCCCTACTACACCGAGGAGGAAATCCGACTGATGCGCATCAAGTTCCTGGCCGACTACGGACATTGATTTTTTACCCATGTCGCGAATTAGTTGTATCTTTGCATTTTCAATCTCCGTGACCAGATGACGCTACTGATTGTTTTTCTGCTAGGTGCGATGTCCATATCGTTCCTATGTTCGATACTTGAATCGGTGTTGATGTCCACCCCGCTGTCCTATATCACCATGCGCGAGGATGAGGGCTTCAAGGCTGCCGGCCTGTTTAAAAAATACAAGCTCGACAATGCCCGGGCCATTGCTGCCATCCTGAGCCTCAACACCATCGCCAACACCATCGGAGCCGCAGGCGTGGGACGCCAGGCCGCTCTGGTGCTCGACAGCGTCCCCTTCGGGGTTGTCAGCGCGGTCACCACGGTGCTCATCCTTGTGTTCAGCGAGATCATACCCAAGACCATCGGCACCAACAACTGGCGCCGCCTGATGGGCTTCACGGCCTACACCATCCGGCTGCTCATCGTGGTGCTCTTCCCCGTCGTGGTGTTGGTGCAATGGCTCACCAAACTCATCACCAAAAAGGACGAGGAAGAAACCGCTGTCAGCCGCGAAGAGGTGGCCGCCATGGCCGATATGGGCGAGGATGAGGGTGTGATCGACGAGGACGAGAACAAGATCATCCAGAACGTCATCAAACTGAACGACATCAAGGCCTACGACGTGATGACCCCCCGCGTTGTCGCCGCCACCGCACCCGAGTCGATGACCCTCAAAGCGTTCTACCGCACCGAGGAGTATTCCCACTTCTCCCGCATCCCTGTCTATGCCGAGGAGGAGGATTTTATCACCGGTTATGTGCTTCGCAGCGAGGCTCTTGAGGAGCTAGCAGAAGACCATTTCAGCAAGCCTCTGGGCGACATCAAGCGCGAGATCCCCCTCTTCAACGAGGAAATGTCGGTGGCCGATATCTGGGACTCGCTCCTCAAGCACAAGGAGCAAATCGCCGGCATCATCGACGAGTTCGGCTCGTTCCAGGGCATCATTACCCTCGAAGACATCATTGAAACAATCTTTGGCCTCGAGATCATTGACGAAAGCGACGAGGTGGCCGACATGCAGCAGTATGCCCGCGAGCGTTGGCAGCAGCGCCAGCGCCGTTTCAAGGAGATCAAGCTTCCCGAATGATGCTCACCGTCACCCACCGTCGCCGGTGGCCCGAACTGCGGCTGCCGCATGCCCTTTTCATCGACGGCCTTTATGCCGGCACCTTCTATGACACCATCAGTCTGGACGTCCCGCGCGGCACCTATTCGTTGCGAGTGCAGTTTGGCGGTGCCGTGCCCTTGGGCCGCAGCGGACGCTCGCTCGACCTTTCCCTTTCGTCAACCGCACGGGTGACCGTCGACAATCCCGCCATCGTCGAGTTCTATGACCGCGAGATGATCTGGAACATCCTTTTCGACATCGACCTCGTGGTGTGGGTGGTTTCCTTGTTCGTCACCCTGCCGCCGGTATACAAGATGGTTTCCGACATCTTTTTCGCCGTATGGCTGGTGCGTCTTGTCGTCATCCGCAGGTGTTATTACCGTATTGTCACCAAAAAATGAAGCATCCGGCATAGGTCAAGTTCATGCCGGATGCTTTTTTTCATTGCCGGAAAGCGTTACACCAGCTTGGCCAAAGCCTCCTTGATGCGGCGCAGGGCCTCGCGAAGCAGATCCTCGCTAGTGGCATAGCTCAGGCGGATGCAGCTGTCGTCACCGAAGGCCGACCCCATCACCGTGGCCACATTGGCCTCGTTGAGCAGGTAAAAAGCCATGTCGGTCGAGTTCTCGATCTTCTTGCCGTTGAACGACTTGCCATAGTACGAACTGACATCGGGGAAGAAGTAGAAGGCTCCCTGCGGCAGGCGCACTTTCAGACCGGGAATGTCGCACAGCAGCTTGTACACCATGTCGCGGCGCTCCAAGAAGATGCGGCGCATGTTGATGATGTCGTCGCTCGTGGCGGGGTCCATCAGCATGGCGCAGACCGTGGCCTTCTGGGCAATCGAGCAAGTGGCACTCGTCACCTGGCCCTGCAGCTTGTTGCAGGCCTTGGCGATGACGGTGGGGGCACCGATGAATCCGATACGCCAGCCGGTCATGGCAAAGCCCTTGGCCACACCATTGACGGTGATCACGCGATCCTTCACTTCAGGGAACTGGGCGATCGACTCGTGGCGGCCCACAAAGTTGATGTGCTCGTAGATTTCGTCCGACATGACGAAGAGGTTTTCGTGGCGTGCCACCACCTGTGCGATGCCGCGCAGCTCCTCTTTGCTGTAGAGCATGCCCGTCGGGTTGCTGGGCGACGAGAACATGATCAGTTTGGTCTTCGGGGTGATGGCCTCCTCAAGCTGCTCGGGAGTCACCTTGAAATCGTTCTCCAGTTTGGTCTTCACGTAGACGGGCACACCGCCAGCCACGCGCACAATCTCCTTGTAGCTCACCCAAAAAGGCGTCGGGATGATCACCTCGTCGCCGGGGTTCACCAGCACCTGCACCACCTGGTAGATGGCCTGTTTGCCGCCGGTGCTGACCACGATCTGCTCCGGCTTGTAGTCCAGGCCGTTGTCGCGGCGGAATTTCTCGCTGATGGCCTCGCGCAGATCCTGGTATCCCGGCACGGGGGGATAGTGCGTGAAGTTGTCGTCAATGGCCTTCTTGGCGGCTTCCTTCACAGCGTCGGGCGTGTTGAAGTCGGGTTCGCCGATCGAAAGGCTGATCACATCTTTGCCCTGCGCTTTCAGCTCGCGGGCTTTGGCGGTCATGGCCAGGGTCTCGCTCTCGGCCATATTTAGAATTCGGTTCGCTATTATTTCCATGATTCTTTGAATGGTAGTTATGAAAGTGCAAAGATACGCATTTATTTTGATACCTTCGCTAAAAATCTATCGGCATGGCGTAATCTGTTGTGCCTCATTTGTTTGTGCATGCTATTCCCCATTCCGGTCCTTCCCTTCGCCTTGTCCTCTCCATATCATCTCCTACTGTGGTAGGAGTTGGGTAGGAGTTGATATGGAGAGGGTATTGAGTGCCAGTGTTTTGCGGATGCTCGTTTTTTCGGGTCCGGAAGGGTGGGCAGGGTGGGTGTGGGAGCGCTGTCGGCAGGGTTCCGGGAAGGGGGGGCGGGTGGGGGTTGAAAATATTTGTTGCAACTATTCCGGAAAAAGTGTATCTTTGCAGGTTGATATATGGTCCGATAAGGAATAATAATAATCTAAATATTTGAATGTTATGGCAAAAGAAGTGAACGATGCCGAGGCGTTGCGCCAAGAAAAGCTGAAAATACTGCAAAGCACGCTCGACAAGATAGAGAAGAGCTATGGCAAGGGTTCGATCATGAAGCTGGGCGACCGTCCCGACGAGGAGATGGAGGTGATTTCCACCGGCAGCATCAGTCTTGATGCGGCTTTGGGTGTGGGCGGGTTCCCGCGCGGCCGTGTGATTGAGATTTACGGTCCGGAGTCGTCGGGTAAGACCACTTTGGCGATCCATGCCATTGCCGAGTGCCAGAAGAAGGGCGGCATTGCTGCCTTTATCGATGCGGAGCATGCTTTCGACAGTTTTTATGCCAAGAAGCTGGGTGTGGATGTCAACAATCTGCTTGTGTCGCAGCCCGACAATGGCGAGCAGGCTCTTGAGATTGCGGACAACCTGATCCGTTCGGGTGCTATCGACATTATTGTGATCGATTCGGTGGCGGCCCTTACGCCGAAGGCTGAGATTGACGGTGACATGGGCGATTCGAAGATGGGTCTGCAGGCTCGCCTGATGAGCCAGGCCATGCGCAAGCTGACGGCCACGATCAGCAAGACCAACTGTTGCTGTATCTTTATCAACCAGTTGCGCGAGAAGATCGGTGTGCTGTTCGGCAATCCTGAAACCACCACGGGCGGCAACGCGTTGAAGTTCTATGCTTCGGTGCGTATCGACATACGCCGCATCCAGGCGATCAAGGATGGCGACCAGAATATCGGCAACCGTGTGAAGGTGCGTATTGTGAAGAACAAGGTGGCGCCGCCGTTCCGTGTTTGCGAGTTCGACCTGATGTTTGGCGAGGGTATCTCCAAGCTGGGCGAGATTATCGATTTGGGTGTGGATCTCGAGGTGATCCGCAAGAGCGGCTCGTGGTTCAGCTACGGCGATTCGAAGCTGGCGCAGGGCCGTGAGGCGCTGAAGCAGTTGTTGCGCGACAATCCCGAGCTGTGCGAAGAGCTGGAGCAGAAGATTCGCGCTGCCCTGAAAGAAAAGCAGAACAGTGAGGACTAATCATCAGTGAAGAATTAATTTTTTATGTTGCTGCTTATGAAACGACTCATTGTCATTATGCTGATGCTTGCATCCGCTGCGGTGTGGGCGCAGGATGTGGTGCGCGACAGCGTGCCGGCCAAGGCCGATGCCGATACTGCCGAGGAGAATGTGATTGGTGGCCGTGTGGTGAAGTATCACCAGTCGAAGGAGCAGAATGTGCTCGGGGCTCCGATCTATTATGACCGCTTCGGCAATGAGCGCGGTGCCAAGCGTCCGGCCGACAACCAATACCGCCGTCCGGAGCGCCACTACCTCAACAGTCTCCGCAACCGCTACAATTCGTTTTTCTTTGAGATGGAAGGCCTGTTCGGCTACAGCGATCTGGCATGGGGTGCCAATTTCACCTATCTGCCCAACCGTTGGGGTGTATATGGATCGGCGCTTTTCGGTATTCACCACGACTATCTGTCGGTGGGACCGGCGCTGAGACTTTCGTCCAGTGAGGGCGGCGTCGACTGGCATCTTTACTCCGGATTGATGGTGGGGCGTCATGTGGGTGGCGAGATCGGTTTCCGCTGTGCCGCTCCGCGCTCTGGCGGGGGCTTTTGCTGGACTTCGGCATCCCTGGGCATGGCGGTTGTCAACGGCCGTTCGTTTGTCACATGCGGCATGAGTCTCGAGCTGTCGGCTCTGTTGACTCTTCCGGTAGTGCTGTTCTGGTAGGATTCTTATTCAAGGAGGGTCAATGGGAGAGTATGTCATCGACGAAGCGCGCGAGGAGCGCGAGATGCAAGCCCGCTACGACGAGCTGATTGAAGCATGCCGCGCCTTGAAGCCGCTAAGCCCCGACGAGGAGGCCAGCATCCTGCGCGCCTATCAGATTGCCAAGACGGCCCATGCCGGCACGCGCCGCAAGAGCGGCGAGCCCTATATCTTCCATCCCCTGGCGGTGGCCCTGATTGCTGTCAAGGAAGTGGGGCTGGGGCCGATAGCGGCCATCTGTGCGCTGCTGCACGATGTGGTGGAGGATACCGACATCACGTTGGACGAGCTCCGCATGGTGTTCGGCGACCGAGTGGCCACGATTGTGGACGGCGTCACCAAGATCGACGACGTGATGGTGATGCAGCATACCGACAGCAAGCAGGCCGAGAACTACCGCAAGATTCTCCTTTCGATGTGCGACGATGCGTATGTGATTTTCCTGAAGCTTTGCGACCGTCTGCACAATATGCGTACCCTCGGGTCGATGAAGGACACCAAGAAGCTGGCCATCGCCAGCGAGACGTCCTATCTCTACATACCTTTGGCACACCGCCTGGGCCTCTATTCCATCAAGACCGAGTTGGAGGAGCTGGTGATGCGCTACACCAATCCTGACTGCTACAACGAGATAGCGGCCCGCATTGCCGCCACCGCAGGCACGGGCGAGCGCCTGGAGGAGTGCCTGACCATCCCTGTGCGCCAGATGCTCGATGCTGCGGGCTATGACTATCGCCTCAAAACGAGGGTCAAGTCGGTCTACTCGTGCTGGAAGAAGATGGAGAACAAGCATGTGGATTTCGACGAGATATATGACCTGTATGCGATGCGCATCATTCTCCAGAATGTGCCGCGTGAGCACGAAAAGGAGGAGTGCTTCAAGGTGTATGCCCTGATTTCGGAGCAATTTCCGCCCAACCCCACGCGGTTCCGCGACTGGATCACGCGGCCGAAGAATAATGGCTACGAGTCGCTGCAGACCACGGTGATGACCCCCATAGGGCGCTGGGTGGAGATACAGATACGCACCGAGCGGATGGACACGATTGCCGAAAAAGGCATGGCAGCGCATTTTCTGTACAAAGAGGCGCACCCCGAAGAGCAGATCGAGAACAATCCGGTCGAAGAGTGGCTGCAGCAGATACGCACCTCGCTTGAGCAGAGCGACAAGAGTGCGCTCGACCTTGTCGAGGAGTTCAAGGAGACACTATATACCAAGGAGATATATCTCTTCACCCCGAAGGGGAAAACCATCGTGTTGCCTTCCCGTAGCACGGTGCTGGATTTTGCCTATGCCATCCATACCGACCTGGGCATGCATTGCATCGGGGCCAAGGTCAATGCCCGCCCTGTCGCCATCGGCTATCGCCTGCATACCGGCGACCAGGTGCAGGTGCTCACCTCAAAGCGCACCCTTCCGCAGACCGAATGGCTCACGCAGTGCCAGACGCCGCGCGCCAAGGAGGCCATCAAAGACTTCCTGCGTTCGCGCAAGAAAGAGTTTGTTGCCGAAGGCAAGCGCAGGCTCAATACCTACTATGAGAAAATTCACCTGAAGGCTAATCCCCAGAATTTCGGACAACTCAAGCGCTACTTCAACCGTGCGTCGGATATCGACCTCTATTATGATCTTGCTGTCGGCACTATCACGGAGCAGCAGGTGGCCGAATGCTTTGGCAAGGCCCGTCCTGCGCCGCGACTTTTTTTCCTCGACCCCTACCGCGATGTTTTTGAAAATTCCCGTCGCACAGGCGATGGTGTTGTCCCTGCCGAGCCCCGCGTCGACGATCCCGCGACGGCTGCTGCGCCGTTCCTCCTCGACAAGGAGTATGAACACTTGCCTACCGAGAGTGCGCCTTGCTGCAAGCCTGTTCCTGGCGACCAGGTGATTGGCATCGTCAGCGATGGCAAGATTATGGTTCATCGCACCAATTGTCGAGTGGCCCGCGATGAAATGGCCAACCACGAGAACCATATTGTCCGTGCCAAGTGGCGCCCCGGTGAGCAGCTGTCGCTTCTCACGGGTATCGCCCTCACGGCTATCGACCGTCATGGCTTGCTGCAG
This sequence comes from uncultured Bacteroidales bacterium, assembly GCA_937886715.1. Taxonomy (GTDB): domain Bacteria; phylum Bacteroidota; class Bacteroidia; order Bacteroidales; family P3; genus Colimorpha. The sequence goes on from CAKZZD010000007.1 coordinate 56,227, forward strand.
GAAATCACCCGCCATATATCGGACGAGATGGACCTCAATATGCGTGCCATCACTCTTGAAGCATCGGAGGGTGTGGCTCGCGGCATTATTATGCTCTATGTCAATAATGTACAGAGCCTCAATGGATTGATTGATAAACTGAAAACTATCGATGGAGTTGAAGATGTCCACCGCATTTGATCCCCGTCAGACGGCTCCCGACGACGAAAGTGCCTTTCGCCGTCTCAGTCTGATCCTCGATACATTGCGACAGGATTGTCCCTGGGACCGTGTGCAGACCCTCAAAAGTCTCCGCTATCTGACGGTCGAGGAGGTGCACGAGCTGAGTGAGGCCATCATCGCCCTTGACGACGAGTCTTCCCGCCCGGAGGCTTCGCCTGACGACATCGCCCGGCTTGCCTCCAACCTCAAGAAGGAACTTGGCGACATCGCCATGCATATCGTTTTCTATGCCAAGATTGCTGCCGACCGGGGCCTGTTCACCCTGGCCGATGTATACAATGCCATCTGCGACAAGCTCATAGAACGCCACCCCTTTATCTATCGCAAGGAAGAGTATCACGGCGAGAGCTGGGAGCAACTCAAGATGCGTGAGGGGCGCCGCAATGTGCTTGAAGGGGTTCCCGACAGCCTTCCTTCCCTTGTCAAGGCGATACGGATGCAGGAGAAGGTGGCCGGTGTGAAGCCGACGGACAATTCGCTTCCCGACAATGTCAGGCTCGACGACAAGATGACTGAGGCCGACTTCGGCCAACTGCTTTTCCAGCTTGTCGATTGGGCACGCCGCCACGGTATCAATGCCGACGATGCGCTATGCATCGCCAATCGCCGCTTCCGCGAAGAGAATTCGTAAGTTTGTTATTTCAGAGGTGTCAGGGTGGTGCGGCGGTTGGCGGCACGGCCCTCGGGAGTGCTGTTGTCGGCCACCGGTCGTGTCTCGCCATATCCTTTGTAGGTCAGCCTTGAGGGATCCACTCCGCAAAGGATGAGGTAGTCGAATACCGATTTGGCACGGCGTTCGCTAAGCAAGAGGTTGTCTTCGTCGCGGCCCACATCGTCGGTGTGGCCTCCCACTTCCAGGCGCAACGAGGGATGGCGTTTCAGCGCTTCGGCCAGCCGGTCGAGTTCGGCCAGCGAGGTTTCCACCAGCGTGGCGCTGGCAGTTTCGAAGAAGATGTTTTTCAGCGTGACGGTGTCGCCGAGAGTGAGCAGATTTTCCGCCTGTTTGACGGGGTCGATGAAGGTGATGGCTTCGGGACGTGCCGGAGCAGGCATGATGAAGCTGTAGAGGTCCTGTTGCCCGTAGCCGCCATAGCGGTCGCTGCTGAAGATAGCCGTGCGTCCATCGGGGGCAACAATCAGGTTCACCTCGTCGCCCGAGGTGTTGATGGGGTAGCCGAGATTTGTCACTTCGCCCCACGTGGTGTCGCTGGTGCGACGTGCCACATAGAGGTCGTTGCCTCCCATGCCCAGATGGCCGTTCGACGAGAAATAGAGCGTGCGGTCGTCGAAGTGGATATATGGCGAAGTTTCGTTGCCGGGGGTGTTGATTTCCGGTCCCAGGTTGCGCGGCTCGCTCCACCGGCCCTCTTCCAGCGTGCAGCACCAGATGTCGGTGCCGCCGAAGCCGCCGGCGCGGTTGGAGGCGAAGTAGAGCGTGTAGCCGTCGATGCTGAGTGAAGGGAACGACTCCCAATACACCGAGTTGACGGGAGGTCCCATCGTCCGGGGACGACTCCACCGTTTGCCTTGCCTGACGCTCATGTAGAGGTCGCAGCCGGAATGGCCGTCGCCGCGACCGCAAGCCGTGAAGATCACGATTCGGCCGTCGTGCGAGAGGGTTTGTGCCCCTTCGTTGCCATTGCTGTTGAGGGGTTCGGGCATGCGTTCGCACGGACCCCAATCCAGTTCCATTGTGTCGTAGTACGACACGTAGAAGTCTTCTTCTTGGGGCAGTCCGCGCTGGGTTGTGGCCTTGCGTGGCACTCGCCGTGTGAATACCAGCGTGCGGTAGTCGGCTGTCAGTGCAGGCATATATTCGTCGGCATCGCTGTTGACGTTGGCACCCAGATTCACCGGGCGGAACGGCACCGGATTGGCCACGGCCTCACGTCGCCATTCGGCGGTGGCTTTGCCTTGGCGCGATTCTTCCACCCACAGTTTCGGGGCGTTAGGCAAGCCGATGCATTGGTCGAAGCATGCGATGGCTTCGTCGTATTGGTCCAGCGCCAGATGCTGTTTGCCCAGCATCAGGTGGGCTTCAGCATAGGTGGGGTCTATATCTATGGCCTTGTGCAACAGGCGGATGGCCTCCTCGTACTGCCCCACGATGCTCTTCTCCACCGCCTGCTCGAACAGCGGCTCGCTCTTCTTGGTCTGCCCCAGTGCCACCATGGGCAGCAGCAGAAGCATCAATGTCAGTTTCTTCATGCCATAATAACGCGAAGGCGCCGTGCTTTATTGCACGGCGCCCTGATGCTTTATTTCTTTATCAGCCGGTGGATGGTCGGTCCGTGGCGGAGCAGATACATGCCTGCCGGTAGGGGTGTGAGGTCGAATGTGGTGCTGCCGGCAGCAAAACGGCTTTCGACCAGACGCCCATCCGTAGTATGCAAGCTGACGTTTCCTTCGGTCTCAACGACGACCACACCCGTTGTCGGGTTGGGGTAGACTTGGAAACGGCGTTCCTGGCACGCCTCGATGCCCACAGGCGCGGGGGTCAGGCTGGCGCAGAGGGTGACATGGTAGGTGTGGATGCTCACGCCGTCCTCGGCGGTGACGGCGATCGTCACAAGGGCAGTGGTGTCGTCCACGCGGTGACGCTCCATGTCGATGGTAGCGTCGGCAACCTCGGTCGTGCATGTCACTTCCGCTGCGGTGAGCATCGCCGTGTCGCCTACATGAACGGCATAGTCCATTGTGCCTTTGGAGAAGTCTTCCACGGGCACGCCGTTCACACCGATACCGTTCAGCCACGAGCTGTAGACAAACTCGATGTCATCCACCGAGAGAGAGTCGTTGCCATCGCCCTGACCGGGGATGGCGTTGGTGGTCAGGTTCACCAGCATATAGGCCGCTTCAGCGTTGCCGTCGTAGACGAAAGGCACCTTCATCTGCTGCCACTGCATCGTGCCGGCCGACGTGGTGGTGCGTGCAAAGCGGGCCACCGCCTTGGCGCAGTAGAGGCTTGGGGATGACTCCTGGTTGGGCGCGCGGAAATCGTTGTCGCCATGCAGTATGGCCGATATCTGGGCCTCGGAATTGCCCGATGCGGCATAGAAGCTCACCCACACATACATCGAGTCTGGCGTGCCCGTGAATGGTTGGCAATGGGCCGCGTTCGAGCGCTGGGTGTAGTTGTAGTTGTCGCTGCTCGAGGCCGACATCGATCCGGCGTGGATGCGTCCGGTGGTCATGTTGCCGTTGGCCTTGATGCCGAAAACCGACATGGTGTAGATGGTCAGGTATTGGCTGCCGGAGGTGCCTGGCCGCCCACCATTGCGGCGATAGTGGTGAGGCGACGAGGCCAGGCCCGAAAACGACCCGTCCGATGTCGCAAACGAGTTCCAGTGTGTCGGTTCCGACGTGCTGCCGCCGTCCCACTGCTCGAAACCCGGATTGGGCAGCTGATACTGTGCATAGGCCATGAGAGAGGCCATGGCCAGAGTGATAAGTACTATTCGCTTCATATTCTTGTTGGTGGTTTTCCCATCCTCGCTTGTCATTGTCAGGCGAGCGAATGCGGAATGCCTTTTTACAAAAATGTCATTCTCCCAGCCACTCCTCCATAGCAGGCAGGCTGTCGATGTTGAGCTCCGGGGTAACGAATTCTGACAAGCGTTTTTTTGGCTCGCCCACGATAGCCTCAGCATTGTCTTCGTCTTTATGTGCGAATGCCATCACCTCCTCTTCCGAGATGTCCATCAGCTTCATGAGGTAGCGGTTGATGTATCGCATGTGGTCGGCCACATAGCGTTCCTGGATGGCAAGGTTATGGAAACGACCCAAGATACGGCGGAAGTTCGGGTCGCGCATCAGTTTGGCGGTACTCGTCCTGCCGGGATGTGCATCGGGATTTTTATTTATCTCAGCTATTTCCTGCTGCATCTCATCTAAAAGCCCATTGTGCAACTCTTCCCAGTAGTCCATCTGTGAGAACATCTGCCCCACTCCTTCAATAAACCGAAAATTGCCTGTGTTTTTCCACGTGTCGATGGAGTTGGAGAACACTTTCTCCACCGACTTGTCGTGTTTGAGCAGTGGATAATTCAAAGACAGGAACTTGTTTAGGAGATTCTCGGATTTGGGATTGTCGAGCGAATCCATAGGGATGCTGAGCAAATAGGCAGCGAAAGTGTCGCGCACAGCCATTTTCTCCGAGAAGTTCTCCATGGTGGAGGCGAATTTCTCGATGTTGCCCATCACCATCGAGGCCGTGAGATGTCGCTCCTGTGCACGGCGGTGCTGCGCCACCAGCTGGCTGGTGCCGAAGGTGAGGAGGATGGACATCGTGGTGCCGAGGAAGGTGAGCAAGAGCGTCTTCCACAGGTTGCCTCCCTTGTCTATCTGCGGATTGTCGGGAACGTTGGGTATTTCGTCCATGGGAATGCTTATTTTATAGTTTAAGGTTTAAGGGTGGCACCTGTTGTGCAGCTCCTTAAACCTTAAACTGTAAACCTTGAATCGGATTATTTCACCAACGCATAGGTGTCGCTGGCGATGACGTATTCCTCGTCGGTGGTGACCACGACGACGGCCATCTTCGAGTCGGGGGTGCTGAGGATGATGTCCTCGCCCATCACGTTGTCGTTCTTCGAGAAGTCGACCTTGATGCCGAGGCACTCCATGTTCTCCAGGATGGGACGGCGCATGAACCAGGCATTCTCGCCGATGCCGCCGGTGAAGAGCAGCAGGTCGCAGCCGCCCATCTCGGCCATGTAGCCGCCGATGTAGCGCTTCACACGCTGGGCGAACATGTCGAAGGCGTAGGTGGCACGCACGTCGCCGGCATCGCGGCCCGCGCGGATGTCGCGCATGTCCTGCTTGCCGCCGCTTATGCCCACCAGGCCGCTCTGCTTGTTCAGGATCTTCGTGATGTCCTTCCAGTCCTTGCCGTTGTCCACGATCTCTTTCTTGATGATGAATTCGATGACGCCGGGATCCACATCGCCGGGACGCGAACCCATCAGCAGGCCCTCCAGCGGGGTCATGCCCATCGTGGTGTCGAAGCTCTTGCCGTGGTCGATGGCGCAGATCGAGGCGCCGCTGCCCAGGTGGCAGGAGATGATCTTCAGGTCGTTCCAATCACGGCCGATCATCTTGGCGGCCTTCTCGGCCACAAACTTGTGGCTCGTGCCGTGGAAGCCGTAGCGGCGCACGCCGTATTTCTCATAGTATTCGTAGGGCACGCCGTAGAGGTAGCTCTTCGGCGGCAGCGTGCTGTGGAAGGCGGTGTCGAACACGGCCACCTGCGGCACGCCGGGCAGCACCTCGCGCATGGCGTAGATGCCGGCCAGGTTGCCGGGGGTGTGCAGCGGAGCCAGCGGGGTGAGGGCTTTGATCTTCTCGATCACCTCGTCGGTCACCAGCACACTCTTGTCGAATGTCTCGCCGCCGTGGGCCACGCGGTTGCCGACGGCACCTATCTCGTTGAAATTCTTGATCACACCCATCTCGGGATCTATCAGCGCATTCAGCACAATCTTGATGCCGGCCGTGTGGTCGGGGATAGGCAGCTGCTCATAGTGCTTCTGTCCGTTCCACTTGTGGGTGAACTCACCCATCTCCAGACCGATGCGCTCCAGCAGACCCTTGGCCATCACCTCGGCATTCTTCGCCATATCGACCAGCTGATATTTGATCGACGAGCTTCCGCAGTTCAAAACTAATATTTTCATATTCCTTATAAATGATTGATTGTTAATTGTATTCATGCTGTCCCGCTCTTTTGTGGACTCTCCAAAAGTACGAAATAAATTTGAATCCGCAACGCTTCCTTCGCGATATTTTCCCACTTTTTTTCTTCAACCCTCTCGGTCCCTTACCGATATTGATATAATATGTACCATAATTTAAATGCTTTGCCACGGCCTGTCCGCCCTGCGGCCAGGTGCCGCGACCCTTAGCCCCTCCCTCTGATGTACGGTTGTCGTACAACAAACGTCCCGGAATCGTCCAACGGCCGTTGCTGCCGCGAATCGCATCATTGCGAGGTGGCCCCCGCATGAGGTTGACACGATTCCCAGCCATCGAGGGAAATATGTCTAGTGCAGTTTACAGTATACTGTGTTTCAGTAATTTGTCATTTTTGTTCCATTTCCTGCACCGCCACACCTGCCATTTTGGACAAATCGTGGTGCCAAGGGTCGAGATATGACGGTTTTCAACGCCTGTGTTGATATTTTTTTATTTCGATTACTCAGCTTGCAATCAGTATTTTAGGTATTTTAACAGATATTGCAAATGTTAAAAATTGTTTACATATCGGAAAAAATACGTTTCTTTGCACCCAGTTTTATCACTAAAATCTATTGAAAATGTCAGAAATTGCAACCAGAGTAGCAAGCATCATCACCGACAAATTGGGTGTTGAAGAAAGTCAGGTTACCCCCGAGGCCAGCTTCACCAACGATCTTGGTGCGGATTCCTTGGACACTGTTGAACTGATCATGGAGCTCGAGAAGGAGTTCGACCTCTCGATCCCTGATGAGGAAGCCGAAAAAATCGTCACCGTTGGCGACGCTATCGCTTTCATTGAAAACGCCAAGAAGTAACCTTTTCTTAATTTAACCCGCTCTTTCCGCTTTATGGAGTTGAAAAGAGTTGTCGTTACGGGTCTGGGCGCGCTCACCCCGATTGGAAATGATGTTCCCCACCTTTGGGAGGCATTGGTCAACGGAGTGAGCGGCGCTGGGCCTATAACACGTTTCGACGCTTCCAAATTCAGATGTCAAATTGCTGCCGAGCTGAAAAACTTCTCGGCACTTGATTTTTTCGACAAGAAGGAGATGCGTCTCCTCGACGGCTACACCATCTATGGGTTGGTGACTGTCGACGAGGCTGTCCGCGATGCCGGCTTGACCGATGACAACATCGACAAGTCGCGCGTGGGCGTAATCTGGGGTTCCGGCATGGGCGGAGTCACCAGTTTCCAGGATGAACTTATCGACTATGCCACGCACGGCCAGGTGCCGCGCTTCAGCCCCTATTGGGTGCCCAAGGTCATCCTCGACATCTGTGCCGGCCACATCGCCATCCGTCATGGTTTCCGCGGTCCCAACTATTGCACTGCTGCCGCCTGCGCTTCGTCGGCAGCGGCCATCAACGACGCGTTCAACCTCATCCGCCTCGGCAAGGCCGACGCCATGATTGCCGGTGGATCGGAATGCGCCGTGATGGAATCGGGTATCGGAGGTTTCGGCAATATGCGAGCCCTCTCCACCCGCAACGACGATCCCAAAACGGCTTCGCGTCCCTTCGACAAGGATCGCGACGGCTTCGTCCTCGGCGAGGGCTCGGGCTGTCTTGTCCTTGAAGAACATGAGCACGCGAAAGCCCGTGGTGCCCATATCTATGCCGAGCTGACCGGCACCGGCATGTCGGCCGACGCCTACCACATCACGGCTTCGCATCCCGACGGCATCGGTGTCATCGCCGCCATGCGTCAGGCCATCGAGGAGTCGGGTATGCAGCTCACCGATGTCGACCACATCAACACGCACGGCACCTCCACACCTATCGGCGATATCTCCGAGCCCAAAGCCATTGTGGGCCTCTTTGGCGAGTATGCCTATAAGATTGCCATCAATTCGACCAAGTCGATGACTGGCCACCTCCTCGGCGCTGCCGGCGCTGTCGAGGCGATATCCACCATCCTCACCATCAAGAGCGGCATCGTCCCCCCGACAATCAACCATTTCACCGACGACCCTGACATTCCTGCGCTCGACTTCACCTTCAACAAGGCCCAGCGCCGCAATGTCGACTTCGCCATCAGCAATGCCTTTGGTTTCGGTGGTCACAATGTCTGTCTGGCCTTCAGAAAGTTTTGACGATGTCGCTGTTCCGCAAGAAAACAGAATCTTCGGCTTTCTATCGCTTCTTTAAGAATGTGCTGGGCTACATCCCCATCCGGACGGAGCTCTACCACATCGCTTTCATCCACCGCTCCAACTCTGAGGTGCAGAAGGGCCACCGCATCAACAACGAGCGCCTGGAGTATCTGGGCGACGCCATACTCAGTGCCGTTGTCGCCGAATTCCTGTACAAGAAGTATCCCTATCAGGGCGAAGGCTACCTCACCATCATGCGATCGAAGATCGTCAGCCGCGCCAGTCTCAACAAGCTGGCCCACAAGATGGGCCTTGCCGAGCTGGTCGACTATCAGCGCGATTCGGGTGGCGGATTCAAGTCGCTCGAGGGCGACGCCTTCGAGGCCCTCGTGGGCGCCATGTATCTCGAAAAAGGCTACCGCTTCACCCGCAGGATCATCGTCGACAAGTTGCTCTGCACCTACCTCGACATCGACGCCATCTCGGCCAGCGATTGGAACTATAAGAGCAAGCTCATCGACTGGGGCCAGAAGAACAAGCGAAAGGTCTCGTTCGAGGTGATACGTTCTTTCGTGCAGGGCAGCGGCTCGCGACGCCATTACGAAACGCAAGTGCTGATCGACGGCGAACCGCAGAAGGCGGCCATCGACTATTCCATCAAGGCTTCCGAGCAGCTTGCTGCCGAGAAGACCTACAAGGCGCTGGTCGAGAGTGGCATCATCCAGCACGCCGAGGAACAGCACGCCTAGTATTTCAGCCTCACTTGTATCATCCACGTCTGCTGGTGGTTGGCGTCGATTTGCGCGGCGCCGCTGCCGATGCTTTCGCGGTCGGCGTAGAGCGTCAGGCCGTATTTGGCGTTCACCGCCAGGTGCTCGTTCACGCTGTATCGCACCACGATATATGCCCTCACCCCCTGTCCGTTCATCGTCGGCATCGAGAAGGCATATTGCAGGTGGCTCTCGTTGAGGTAGATGCGGGCATAGTAGCCGTTGATGTCGAAGTATGAGGCACCGGCGTTGATCTGCAGCCGTTCCCCGCTATAGCGGCCGTCGAGGAGTGCCAGCCAGCCGGTTTCCTGCACGCCGTTTTCGCTGTCGAACGAGGTAGCTATTGCCCTTGCCCTCAGCGTCCAGGGGCCCATTGTGGAGCTGGCCTCGACCTGCAGTTGCTGTCTTATGGTCGATTCTCCGAGATACAGGGTGCTGTCGACATTCGGTATGTTGCGCTCTTTGCGTCGGTAGGCATACCGCACCGTGACATGCGTCCGGCGCCCTATTTGCCGCCGCAGCTGTGCCCGCAGCCAGTCGCCCGACGAGGGGCTGTAGGATCCATAGCGCAGTCCTGGCGACGAGTGCAGGTCGAGGCTCGCCATCGCATCTATCCGCAGCGGCAGCCGCACTTTTGCATCAAGCGACACCCCCTTTTCGTTCCATGTCGACCCCACGCTGTGCGCCTCCGCGTGCAGGTTGTGGTATCGGGCATCGTAGTGGTGGCAGTTGATTCCCAGCGAATGGTGGCTGTTGAAGGCGTACCGTGCGCCGGCGATGACGGCTTTCCCCAGCGAGTCGTCGACGGCGGCTTCGCCATACAGCAGAAGGCGTCCGTATTGCCACGCGGCATCCACGCCCACGTTGGTCAGCGTCCGACCGCGGAAATAGTCCTGATTGTAGACCAGGTCGCTCATTGCGTTGCTGTCGTCGAGGGCGGTATGGCTCACGGTGGCGCCGAGGATCAGGTCGCCCCTACGGTAGTCGAGGTGCCCACCCATCAGTTTCTCCCCCGACACGCTGGAGGCGAAAGCGCTGGCGTGCCACGATCGCCCCAGCCGTAGCGTTGCCGCCACCCCTTCCTGGTAGTCCTGCTCGTAGAAGGTACTGGCTGCGCGCACTCCGCCTCCGAACCGCACTGGGGTTTGCCCCATCATGCGGAATGGGGCGAAGCCCGTCCACAGCGTCACCCCCTGACCAAACTGCAGGTTGTAGCGTCCCACGATGAGCTTCTCCAACCGACCCATGTCGTTCAGCATGAGGTGGTAGCCTATAAAGTTGTTCTTTCCCCAAGCCTCGCCTGGATCTTTGTCGTAGGCCAGCCGCAGCAAAATCTTGTTGCGGTAGTTGTAGTTGAAGCATGTATAGGCTCTCAGATTGTCGCCTTCGTATCGGCCGTCCTGGTAGCCAACAGCCTGCTCCACCGTGCCGCCGATGCCGCTCACCAACGACACATGTCCGTCGGACAGGCGCCAGCGCCGTTTTGTTTCGATGGGCTCGGCCACGATATAGGGTTTCAGCATCTCCACAGTGGCGCTGTCGAACCCGGGAATCAGATACAGCTCTTTGATGCTTTCCATCTGGCCGTAGAGCAGGATATAGTTTCGCAGCGCCTTTTCCATGAAGGGTGTGATCATGGGGAGCCTTCCGACGGCCGTGGTGTCGTTGATGTTCACGGGAGAGTCGCGCAGCTCCAGCAGCTGGTCGGTCAACTCCGACGCCGAAGCATCGTCGCCCGTTTCTTCCACCCATTGTTCTATCGACTCGTCCACGTCGCCCGACACTTGGGCCGCGACCGCTATTGGCAGCAACAGGGCTATCGTCAATATCCATGTTTTCAGATGCATAGGGCTATCGATATTTGGGGAGTGAGGCCGAGGCGGCTATGGTATGAGCTGCCGATGTCGATGCGCAGGCGTCCTGTGCGGAGGCCTATGTTGCAGCTGGCCAGCAGGGGGTTGCTGCACACTCCCGCGCCCACCACGAGGCTCGGTGTGAGGCAGTATTCGGTGTGTCCATAGAGGCGCCATCCGCTGTCGTGGATGGCCCCGACATAGGTGCACAGCTTGGTGCCGGGACTGTAGCGCATCTCGGCTTGGCCCACCCATCGCTGGCTGGCTTTCCAGGGGGCTGTGGCACCGAAAAGTCCGAAACTCAGCTTGCTGCCGGCCACATATTGAAGCGACAGCCGTGCCGAAAGCCATTGTTCGGGGCGGTACCAGCTGTCGGACGTGCCGGCGTGGCACCATTCGGCACCGGCACCGATGCGCCAGGTGGGCGATACCCTCAGGCGGTACTCCATCCATGCGCGCTGCACATGGTAGTCGTTGTCGCCGAAATGGCTGTAGTTGCCCGCTAGGTAGCCCAGTCCCGCGACAGGCCATTGCATGCGGACTTGCCGGGTGGCCATCCCGAGGGTGTGGAATTCCATCCTGTAGTCGAGGCCCAGGTATCGGCCCAGATGCTCGTCGGGAAGGCTGACGCGACAGTCGAACTCGCTGCACGAAGCTGCCGGCGGCAAGGGCGAAAATTGGGCCGCCACGTCAGTCGACAAGGCTATTAACAGGCATGCTATCAGTGTTTTGAGTATCTTCACGTCGCTTGAATGTCGGTATGCAAAGATACGCAATAAAAGACATAAAAGCAAGACATTCAGCACAGTTGCCTGTGAAAATCGTGCCAACACCTTGACAGTCACTTATCAAGGCCTTACCAATTCCTACTGTGGTAGGAGATGGTAGGGAGATGATAGGGAGCGGATGTTATGTGCCGGAGGGGTCGAGGGGGATGACGGGGGCTTGGCCGTTGACAAGGTAGCGCCGGCCGGTGCGCTGTTCGATGCATGTCCAGCGGGTGCGGTGGCGTTCGACGGAACGGAACAGAAGGTCGGGTTTTTGCCCGAGCCGGAAGAGCGATCCGGGGGGCAGTTGGTCGAGGGTGGTGGCGAGGCTGCCGTCGCTGCCAGGGTTGTAGCGTCGCAGCAGGGCCTCTATTTCGCGGCCTACGGCGCGCGGCAGGGGTATGCGGCGGGTGTAGCGCGCAATGGCTTCGGCCACGTCGGCGGGGAAGTCGCCCCGCCGCTCGGTCAGCAGCTGGCGGTATTCGTCCTGCCACTCGTGTCCGTGGGGCTGGGCATGGGGATGTTTGAGGTGGGTGTTGAGGTGAGCCGCTTCGTGGAGGAATACCCACAGGAAGAAATAGGGGTTGAGGTCGCCGTTGACGGAGATTTCATGTGAGGGGTGATGCGGTTGCGGCCAGCGGTAGTCGCCGAGTTTGGAGCGGCGCTGCCGTGTGATGTGGAGGCGCACGGCGTGCCGGTTGAGGAAGTTGAAGACCCACTCCACGCTGGTCTCGGGCAGGTGGCGTTGGAGGATGGCCGTGTATTGTTCCTGCGGGGTCAAAATGTGGGGCAGTCGCAGTGGCTGCGGTTGTGGCGGTACATGTTGACGTTGCTTTTGCATGCCGTCAGGGCAAGGCATGCCAGCAGGAGGAGGGCTATCAGGCGGGTGGTGCGGAGGCGCTTCATGGCGTGTGGTGTGTTGATTGTATGAGGATAACGGCGACGGGCGCTTTTTTATTGTGCCGGCATGGACGAGCGATGGGGTGGGGGAGGCGTAATGGGCGGAATATCATTGCGATGCAAAGCGGACTTGTGTGTGTGGTTTTTTATTTGTACTTTTGCATTTCAAACTTGCTGATATGATGAAGAGGATGCTGTTTTCCATGATGCTGCTGGCGGCTATGGCCGCCGGGGGCAGTGCGGCGGCGCAGTCGGCCGATGCGGTGGATGTGCTGGACTATGACCTGGAGCTTGACTTGAGCCAGGGCTCGCCTTTTGCCGGTGTGGCCACGCTGACGGTGATGCCTGTGGGCGAGGCTGCGGAATTTGAACTGAGCCTGAAAGGCACGGTGGATTCGATGCAGGTGGCGGGGGTGATATATCATGACGCGAATCTGGCCCATGTGCCGGTGCCGTCGACGACGGAGGCCTTTGCGGTGAAGGTGTGGTATCACGGATTCAACTATGTGGAGAGCCGCGGATGGGGCGGTTTCCATTTCGATGCCGATATGAGCTACAACCTGGGTGTGGCGTTCAACGAGAACCCGCATGTGTTCGGCCGGGCGATGTTTCCGTGCCGCGACAATTTCACCGATAAGGCTACCTACACGTTGCGTGTGAAGACGCGCAGCGGATGGACAGCGCAGTGCGGCGGCATGCTGCAGAGCCGCACGGTGGATGACGAAGGGTGCGAGCTGACGGTGTGGCGTATCGACCATCCGGTGCCCACCTATCTGGTGTCGGTGAGCCAGGCCGACTACAGGCTGATCGAGACGTCGGTGGCGTCGGTCGGCGGCACCTATCCCGTCACCCTCGGATACACCACGCAGGACAGCGCCGGTGTGCAGCGGGCCTTTGCGCTGCTCGATTCGGTGGTGCCGATGTATGAACGCTGTCTGGGACCCTACCGCTGGGGCCGGATTGGATATATTGCCACGCGGCAGGGGTCGATGGAGCATGTGAACAACATCGCGCTGGCGCGCGACTTCATGGCGTCGACCGATGTGCGGGCGCAGAGCACCATTGCCCACGAGTTGGGGCATGCCTGGTTCGGCAATCTGGTGACCTGTGCGACGGAAGGCGACATGTGGATCAATGAGGGTGGCGCCACGTTCTGCAGCGAGATTGCACGCGAGTCGACCCACGGCCGGCGCGCATCGAACCGCTACTATCAGCAGAATCTGGAGTCGGTGCTGCGCTACACGCACCTGACCGACGGCGGCTACCTGCCGCTGCACGACATGCCGCACAGCCTCACCTATGGATCCACCACCTATGACAAGGGAGCGCTGGTGTGGCACTCGTTGCGGGGCTATTTGGGCGATTCGCTGTTCTATGCCTCGATGCGGCGGCTGATGGCGAGCAAGGCTTTCGGCAACATCGACGCGGCCGAGTTGCGCGATTCGCTGAGCCTGTTTTCGGGTGTGGCACTCGACGATTTCTTCAATTTCCATGTCTTTGGTGCGGGCTTTGTGGACTACAAGGCAGAGCTGCTGCCTCCCACGTTGGAGGAAAGGGTGCGGCTGAAGGTGAGCCAGCAGGGCGTGGGTACCGACAATCTGGTGCGCAGCGGCCGCGTGCCGGTGACGTTCTACACCTATGATTTTGTACCCTACAAGAGGTGGATTGCCCTTGACGGGCGCGACACCACGCTGGCCATCGATGCCTCGTGGGGCCTGCCGGCCGATGATATTGCCTTTGTGGTGCTCGACGAGGACTGCGCGATATCGGATGCGGCCACGG
>CAKZZD010000008.1 GCA_937886715.1 uncultured Bacteroidales bacterium
GCTACGTCTTCATCATCCACACCCACCACGGCGCCACAGCCAAGGTCCTCGTCAAGGAGTAGCCGGGGGGGGCTCTTTGCACAGTCAAGCGGAGCAATCAAACATTAGTGACGTATCGAGCCACTCGGGAAATCGATGCTGAATTTGCCTGATGGTGCAAATGCGTGTTGATAATCAGTGTGGTGGGCGTTTTTTTTTAAATTAAAAGCTTTTTTTTAGAATTTATTTGCAGGAATCGTTTTTTTTTTTAATTTTGCACCGACAAACAGATTCTTGTAGGGTCTGTTATTGAGTGAATGTTTTGCACTAAAATCATAGGATTATGAAAAAAATTATTGTTTTAATGGTGATGGCGCTGTCGGCTGTGGCGCCGGCGGTGGGGCAGGACACAATCTCTTCGAAATGGCCTGCGGACAACTATTTCTACAACTATTGGGACGATACGTCGTATGCGGGTTCGACGATGTGGGGGCTGGCTGGAATGTGGGGCGAAGGGGTGGATGTTAAAGGATTGTGTACAAAGGACTCGCTGACGGTGTACGGAATAGCGGCATCTTTATTCTCTCTAGACCACTTGCGGCGAGACAATCCGCAGTCGGCCTATTGGGATGTTGAGGAAGATTTCCAGAGAGAACTTCTCAAAGTGCGCGACACTTCGCTCGACAGCAGCTATGAGTATCTGGTGTTGTACACGAGGGATGCCTCAGGGCAGAAGGTTCAGGCGAACCAGCGTCTGCTGGTGAATCTGGGTCAGACGCCGGTGTCGTACTATCAGGATTTGGGCATACTGGGGCCGATGCCTGAGTATTTTGATTTACAATCGTTTGCGGTGCCCGTCTACGAGCGCTATTTCGACACGCCGTCGGTGGTGTTCGACTCGTTCTATGTCGGGTTCACCGCAATATATTCGTGGGAAAGGAACGTCTACGATTCCGCCGGGAGGATTTATCCGTATAAAACCTGGCAGGTGCGTTTGCTGGACAAGGGCACGACATATTACGCCAAGTCGGAGCCTCTGTTTCATCGTCGTATGGAAGACACAAACTATTGGGCTTGTGTTTACAGGAGTAAAGTGTTTGCCTTTGTTTTTCCGATATTGACGCCGAATCCGGACACCGTGGTCATCGACACGACGGTGGTTGACACCACCGTGGTCGACACGACGGGATGGCACGTCGGAGGAGAGGGGAGCATGGAGATGGACAGCAATGTGTGGATCCACAAGCTTGGGGTGGAGGATGTGTTGTTGGAGCGGTATGTGCAGCTGATGCCGAATCCGGCGGAGGATCGAGTGAGGGTGATCTCGTCGTTCGGCCTTGTGGGGCTTGAGATCTATGGGGCCGACGGGCGCAAGGTGCGTGACGAGCGGCTGGAAGGCCTGGCGGCGGACGTGGACGTGTGCGGCCTGCCGCGAGGGGTGTACATGGTGAGGATACTGACGCCGCGCGGCGACACGACGAAGCGCCTGGTGCTGCGCTGATGCCCGATCGACCCAGAATGGACCCAATCTCTTGCCGGAGCCTTTGCAGGCCGGCAAGAGATTTTTTTTATTATTTAGCACAATAAATAATCGCGTTTGCAGTTTTCTATGTTTAGAACGTACCAAATAGTGTAACAATAAAACCTGAAAAATAGCAATGAAGAAAGTCTTGACACTGGCTGCAGCGATGGTGATCACCTTTGGCAGCCTTATGGCCCAGAACACGTTCAAGGGCATTGTGAAGTACAAAGTTGAATCCACCGGCGAAGTGTCGATGTCGATACCGGAGGAGGCCGCGACGGCCGAGGTCAAGGTGTCGGGCGACGACATGTACACCAAGAGTGCCATTTTTGCCGGCGGCCTGACCGAGTGCGTGCTGGTGCAGAACCTGAAGCAGACGGCCTGCATGGACTACAGCCAGTTTCTCTCGTATCTGCGCTCGCAGGACTTTGAGTTCACCTATGAAGGCAGCGGCAAGCTGATGATCAAGAATGAGTACAAGGCCAGCGACTTCGACAGCGTGGACATTCCCGACACCGAACCGGGCCATTTCTACTATGAGTATGTGGCCGGCGAGACCAAGCAGATTGCCGGCATGACCGCCAAGAAGATTGTCCGCCACCGCTACGACGACGAAGGCGTCGACCATCCGATGGTGATGTGGTACAGCGACGAGATCGGCCCGAAGATCAATGTGCTGTTCGGCGGCATCAAGGGCATGCCCCTCGAGTGCACGATGGATCAGGGTGAGGGCCGCGCCATCACCTACACCGCCACCGAGATTGTGAAGGGCAAGGTGAAGGAAGCCGACTTCCTGCTGCCCGACGGCTACGACACCCTCTCGGAGGAGGAGCTGAACACCCTTGGTGAGGAACTGAACGAGGCTATTGAGTTGTTGCAAGGAGAATAATGGCTAAAAAGGGTAAAGGCGCAACGTCGAAATCCGCAAAAAAGAAAAAGACCGCGAAGAAAGGTGCCGGTTTCGGCGCTTTTCTCCGCGGCAAACAGTTTGCACATATCCGAGGAGCGGTGTATGTGCTTTTTGCATTGTTCCTGCTGGTGTCGCTGATCGGCTACTATGCCACCGACTGTGGCTCGCGGGGCGGCGGCATGGGCCGTTTGCCCGAGGCTGTGGCCGGATTTTTCTCGGTCAATCTGTTCGGCATCGGGTCGTTGGGCTTTTCCCTGTTGTTTTTTGTCTACGGCATGCGGCTGTGGGGTGTGGTGGTGCTGCCCTGGTGGAAGACCTTCGGCAGCACCCTGTTCTGGATGCTGTGGACGTCGCTGACATTGGGCTACATCGGCGGCGTGTGGGTCAAGTCGCCCGACTTTGAGCCCTATGCCGGCATCGGCCTGCAGATGGCGGCACCGCTGCACAACCTGCTCAGGTGGTGGACGCTGGTGCTGCTGGTGTTTGTGGCGGTGCTGTTCCTGGTGCTGGTCCACAAGATGGAGCTGCCCGAGGTGCACATGCCCAAAGTGGACCTCTCGAAGACCGTCCGCACCATCGAACACGAGCTTGAGGAGGTGGTCACCGACCATCACGACGACGACCTGGCGGCCGAGCGCAAACCCCAGCGCAAGAAAGCCGAGTCTGTGGCACCTGTGGCCGCAGTGGCCTCGCCTGTTGAAAAACAACCGTTGGAGGAAAAGGACGAGGGCGCCGACTTCGACGAGGAGGCGATGAAGCTGTTCCATACCGCTGCCCCCGAGACTCCCGCCGCTGCCGAGATCAAGTTCGACATCGACGACGAGTTCGCCCGCCTCAACGCCAAGGTGCAGGGCAAGCCGACGGAGGATGCCGCCGATGGTGTGAACTTCACCATCCACGAGCAGCAGGAAACGCCCACTGCCGTGGCGGAGAAGACTGCCGAAGAGGTGAATGTCGACGAACTCGACCCCGACGATTACCGCCGCCATTACGGTATCGACGACCCCTACGATCCGCATCTGGACCTGAAAGACTATATCATGCCCACCACCGATCTGCTTGAGGATTGGGAGGTGGCCAACACCAAGGTGACCAAAGAGGAGCTGGTGGCCAACAAAGACCGCATCGTGCAGACGCTGCGCGACTACGGCATCGAGATCACCGACATCTCCGCCACTCCCGGACCGACGGTGACCCTCTACAAGATCAAGCCGGCTCCCGGCGTGCGCATCAGCAAGATCAAGAGTCTGGAAAACGACATCGCGCTGTCGCTGGCAGCCCTCGGCATCCGCATCATCGCCCCCATGCCCGGCGAGGGCACGGTGGGCATCGAGGTGCCCAATGCCAAGCCGCAGGTGGTGTCGATGAAGACCATGCTGGAATGTCCCGCATTCAAGGACGACACCAAGATGGAACTGCCCATCGCGTTGGGCAAGACCATCAGTAACGAGCCCTTCGTCACCGACTTGGCGAAGATGCCGCATCTGCTGATGGCCGGTGCCACCGGTACCGGTAAGTCGGTGGGGCTGAACGCCGTCATCACCTCGCTGCTCTACAAGAAACATCCTTCCGAGCTGAAACTTGTGCTGGTCGACCCCAAGAAGGTCGAGCTGTCGCTCTATTCGGCCATTGAGAACCACTATCTGGCCAAGATGCCCGATGCCGACGAGGCCATCATCACCGACGTGAAGAAGGTGGTGCGCACGCTGAATTCGCTCTGCATCGAGATGGACACCCGCTACGACCTGTTGAAGCAGGCCAAGGTGCGCAAGATCACCGAATACAACGAGAAGTTCTGCAAGCGCATGCTCAATCCCGAGCATGGTCACCGATATCTGCCCTATATCGTCCTGATTATCGACGAATTCGGCGACCTTATCATGACGGCCGGCAAGGAGGTGGAGCTGCCCATTGCCCGACTGGCGCAGCTGGCACGTGCCGTGGGTATACACCTGATCATCGCCACCCAGCGACCCACCACCAACATCATCACCGGCACCATTAAGGCCAACTTCCCGGCACGTGTGGCGTTCCGCGTCACCAGCGGCATCGACAGCCGCACCATCCTCGACACCGGTGGCGCCCAGCAGCTTATCGGTCGCGGCGACATGCTGATATCGCTGGCGGGCAAGGATATGGTACGCCTGCAGTGTGCCCTTATCGAAACCAACGAGATCGACCGTGTGGTGCGCTACATCAGCGACCAGCGCGGCTATCCCGACGGCTTCATCCTTCCCGAATACCTTGACGAGAACGAGGAGCCCAACAAGGAGTTCGACGCCAAACAAAAGGACGAATTCTTCAACGATGCCGCCCGTCTGGTGGTGGCTTCGCAGTTTGGCAGCACCTCGCTGCTCCAGCGCAAGCTGTCGCTGGGCTACAACCGCGCCGGCCGCATCATCGACCAGCTCGAGGCCGCCGGCATCGTGGGACCCTCCAACGGCTCCAAGCCCCGCGACGTGCTTATCCACGACGAGGTGACCCTCGAGGAATTGCTTAAGAATCTATAATAATTGATACGATAATGAAACACAAGACATTTGCTGTCATCATGGGTGCTTTCCTGCTGTTGTCAATGGCGGGATGCTCCAAGCAGAAAACGTGCCGCTGTTCGGTACTCGGCTCGCAAAACGTCCGCATCATCAAGATCGAGCACGGCGAGTGTGACCAGATCCGCGTGCTGCGCTACCACGACATGTACGATTCGCTCAAGGTCGATTCGTTGCTCTGCACCGATTATGAGTTTGCTATTGATTCCATCTTTAATGATTGACCCCGCTATGAAAAAGAAAATCTTTATGGCAATGTCGATTGCGGCCGTCGCTATGCTGGCCGTGTCGTGCGGCAAGGAACACCAGTGCAAGTGTGTCGCCACCGAAGGCGAAGACCTCGGCAAACTGCATATCCTGGTTGTCGACCAGTCGCTCAAATGTTCCGATATCACCGAGATGGCCTTCGAGAAGAAGGTGGTGTCGGAAGACGGCACCCAGACGCTTGTGCGCTATGACTCGTACAAAGTGAATTGTCGCGACTATGGCGACTAAGAGTCACCTCTGGTTGCGTATACTCCTCAGAGTGGCGCTCAGCGCCCTCTTCGTCGTGTCGGCAGTGGCCAAACTTGCCGGTATCGACCATTTCGAGCTCTATGTCTTTTCTTTTGGCTTTTTCTCCCTCAATTTCTGCTACATCCTCGTCCGCATCTGCATTGCGGCCGAGTTTCTTGTGGGCCTGCTCATCGCCTTGGGCTGGTTTCCCCGCACCACCCGGATGCTCACCATCGGCCTGTTGCTCTTTTTCTCCTTGTTCCTTTGCTACACGCTGCTTATCCACCGCACCGACTCGTGCCAGTGTTTCGGCCAGTGGGTCGACATCAAGCCGGCCCAGTCGCTCCTCAAGAATGCGCTGCTGCTCGTGACGGTGCTCTTATACTATCGACTCCATTTTCTCTATGCTCAGCCTTGGTGCCGGCGCCGTTTTCACCTGCCGGTGTCGCTTGTTGCCGGCATTGCCGTCCTTGTGGCGGTGTTCTCCATCTCGGTGCCCGACAACTGGCTCTTCCGCGGCAGCGATGGCCCCTACAACAAGCAGGCTTTCGCCGAAGCTATAGGCGAGGGGGGAGCCCTCGAGGGCGACCGGCTCACCGAAGGCCGGCAGCTGGTGGCTTTCGTCACACGTGGCTGCCAATACTGCCAGATGACCCGCCAGAAACTCTCCTCGATTGCCAGTAGGCACGATATCGACACCACTCTCTTCCACTACTATGAGCCACGTGAACTCCCCGACGACCTTTTCGTCGAGATCACCTACGGTGCCCGTCCACTGGTGCTGCTTCTCGATGGAGGCAACGTGGTGGCCACCTATCATTTCCGCAACATCAACGAGCGTCAGATGGCCCGCTTCTTCGGGCGCTGATTGGCATCAACACCCCTCCTGCTCAAGTCCGTCATTCCTGAAGGCTGCGCCTGTACAGCTTTCAATCCGTATTCTCCCCTCCCCCGTCACCTTTGCGGAATTAATTTATCAACAATTTTGCCCATTCCCAAAAAAAGATGTACATTTGCTTTTTCTTTGAATATGTGAAATCGGAGCAAAGTTTTAATTATCAATATATTGTATCATCTTTTAATTAATCGTTCAATCTTATGAGTGGATTTTTTGGCGTCGTTTCCGAACGTCCTTGTATCTCCGATTTGTTCTACGGAACAGATTATCATTCACATCTGGGCACCAAGCGTGCCGGTATGGCCACCTTTGACAATGGGCAGGCTCATCAGAACATTCACAATATCGAGAACTCTCATTTCCGTCCCAAGTTCTCCAAGGACCTGGCCGAGATGACCGGCAATGTGGGCATCGGTATCATCAGCGACACCGAGGCTCAGCCCGTCATGGTCAACTCGCACCTCGGCCGATTTGCCATCGCCACCGTATCGAAAATCAACAATATCGACGAGCTTGAGCAGGATTGCCTGAGCAAGCACCAGCAGTTTACCGACCTCTCCATCGGTCGCACCAACCCCACCGAACTCATCGCCCTCCAAATCACCCAGGGCAAGGATTTCGTCGAGGGTATCGAGAATGTCTACCATCGCGTCAAGGGCAGCTGCAGCATGCTCATCCTCACCCCCAACGGCATCATTGCTGCACGCGACAACTATGGCCGCACGCCCATCGTCATCGGCCGTCGCGGCAATGATTTCGCCGTCGCCAGCGAGTCGCATTCCTATGTCAACCTGGGCTATGAGACCTGCTATTATGTCGGTCCCGGCGAGATTGTCAAGGTGTCGGTCGACGGCGGCTTACAGGTGCTCCGTCCCGCCAACGAGAAGCTCCAGATATGCTCCTTCTTGTGGATATACTACGGCTACCCCTGCACTGAGTATGAGGGCATCAACGCCGAAGAGGTGCGCTACAACCTGGGTCGGCTCATGGGTCAGCGCGACGATGTACACGCCGATTTCGTCAGCCCCATCCCCGATTCCGGCATCGGCATGGCTCTCGGCTACAGCAACGGCCGGCAGATTCCCTACAAACGCGGCCTGCTGAAGTACACCCCCACCTGGAGCCGTAGCTTTATGCCTGTCAGCCAGTCCGACCGCTTTCTCGTCGCCCGCATGAAGCTCATCCCCAGCCGCGCCGTCATGGAGGGCAAGGACATCGTTTTCTGCGACGATTCGATCGTCCGCGGCACCCAGCTGCGCGACAATGTCAAGATGCTCTACGACTACGGCGCCCGTAGCGTCCATGTCCGCATCAGCTGTCCGCCCCTCGTCCACGGCTGCACCTTCCTCAATTTCTCCGCTTCCAAGACCGACCGCGAGCTCATCACCCGCCGCGTCATCGAGGAGCTCGAGGGTGGCACCATCCGCAATCTCGAAGCCTACCACGACCACACCACCCCGCAGTATGCCCGCATGGTCGAGGTCATCCGCCAGCATGTCGGTGTCGACACACTCAAGTTCAACGCTATCGACGATGTCTGCGAGGCTATCGGCCTCCCCAAGGAGCGCATCTGCACGCATTGTTTCGACGCCTCTTCCTACGGCGATTGAGAATAAGGTTTCAGGTTTCAATTAATATCAAGTTTCAAGTTTCAGGTTCCAAGTTCCAGGTTTCAGGTTTCAAGAATCAGGTTGTTGATGAACAGACGAGTCTTTGCTATTGTCTTTGCGCTGCTTCTGGGCAACGCCGTCGCTTTCGCCCAAAAGCCCTCTTCCTCTGTCGTCGTCCTCTCCGTCGGCGACATCTTGGGCAACTATGGCCTCGATTCTGCTTGGGTCAACGACACGTCAGCCGTCATCGCCCATCTCAACGCCCAGCCTCAGGACTATGTCGCGCTCACCAATCTCTGCGTCTCCATCCGCACCAATGCCGAGCGTGCCATCAATTCCATCGAGCGCGACTACGACCATCGTGATAGCCTCATCTGGATCGATTCCGCTACCGTCATCTCCGACTATTCCATCTATGAATATCGTTTGCGGCGGCTGCGTGAGCTCATGGGGCGCATGAGCATACGCTATTCGCGCCTTGAGCAGCAGCGTATCGAGGCCGAGAAGGAGGCTGCCCGCCAGCGCGCTGTTGAGCAGGCCCGCCGCGAGCAGGACGAACGCGACCGCATCGCGGCCGACTTGCGCTCTTCTATCGAGGTCCACCACCGCTCCATCATCACCGCCTGCGACGGCGCCGGCATTACCGACCGCACTCAGCTCAAGGATCTCAAGGACCTCTACTATTCCTACCTTATGGTCTACAACAAGTACGACCTCTCCTCCGGCCCCGCTACGCACGACCTTATCTCCCGTCTCGACGAACTCAACGCTTTCCAGACCGACCTCCTCGACAATGTCCTCGGCCACAATTCGCTGCCCTATCAGATCGAGAATTTCAAGAATGTTCTCAAGCTCCGCTGCGAAAAGGACAACAACGACGTCTACCGCAGCTACACCAAGGTCTTCAAGCGCACCGCCGTGCCCATCTCTTTCGCCGACATCGCCGAGTATGAGGATTACATCAGCCGCATGCAGACCATGATCAATGTCCAGCAGCGCTATCTCCAGACCCTCGACTTCCGCGCCACCATCGCCTCCGGCTCTGCCGCCATCGAGCAGCTCTACGGCAAACGCTACAAGGCGGCGCTGGCCTCCTACCGCGAGGTGCTCCACTCCATCAACATGCTGCCCGCCTTCACCACCAACGCCGAGAGCATCCGATTCATTCAGGATCTCGACGCCTTCGTCGCCGCCCAGCAGACCTATATCGACGATTACACCTACCTTGAGGAGATTTCCGCCCGCAGCGACACCATCATCCGCCGCTGCGGCACCAAGCTCTCCGATGTGGCCAACACCTACCGCAGCCTCGAGTCGATGCTGGTGCCTTTGCCCGCTTTCAAGGACCCCGCAGGCGCTCAGCACTATCAGGATCAGCTCGATGCCGTCGTCGACGTGCAGCGTTGCTATCTCGAGGTCATCGACCGTCGCATGCTCATCGCCCGCCTCGACGACACTCTCTCTGCCACCCGCAAGGCCGACAGGGTGCTCTATAATGGCTATCGCCTCCTCAGCCGGCAGACCGACCTCAAGCCCTCTTTCGCCACCCTCGACCGGGGTCAGCTCTTTCTGGCCGACCTTCAGCGGCATATCGAGATGCAGCGCCTCTGCGTGCTGGCCATGCGCCAGCTGGACACCATCGCCGCCAACGCCCGCACTATCACCCAGAAGGACCAGCCCTATCGTAACATCGCTCGCGCCTACTCCCGTATGGAAAAAGTCTATCAGGCCGTCAGCGAGATCAACAATCTCGACGACCTTCGTCGCTACCAGCGGCAGTGTGCCTATCTCATCCGCGTGCAGGAGGCCTTCTTCAAGCTGATGCGCAGCGAATATGCCAACGAGAACGACAACCGTCTCCGGCGCGAGGACAATATCGACAACATCCGCATCATGCTGGGCCTGGAGTAGGCCCTTTCCCCATTGGGTAGCCCTCCGGTGGTCGCCCTTTTCAAAGCCTTCAGGCTGTCCTGGTTCGCCGCTGTCGCCGCTGCCGTTGTCGCCAGCTATTGCCCCTCTACCTCACCGCTATCTTCTTCCTCGTCCATCCGCCCACGCGCACCACATACACCCCTGCCGACGGCAGCCCTATCGTGCACTCTCCTCGTCCTTCGCCCACGCGGCGTCCGGTACTGTCAAACACCTCCACACGCAGTCCCTCCGGCGCCGTCACGCGCAGCCGCCGCTCCTCCACACGCACCTTCACCTCCTCGCCGCCATCCTCCAGCACGTCGAAGCCCGTCCTGTATATCGTGTCCCGCACCCATATCGTGTCCCGCACCCATATCGTGTCCGTCATCCATATCGTGTCTGTCAACCACACCGTGTCCGTTAACCACACCGTGTCCCACGCTGTCCTGTACACCGTATCTGTCTCGTACACCGTGTCCCATACCGTCAGTAGCTCCCACACCGTGTCGTGCACCCATCGGTAGCGCACCTCCGTCACCGTGTCGTGCACCCATGCCGTGTCGTGCACCGTCAGCTCCATCCACACCGTATCATGCAGCGTCATCATCAGTGTGTCCATCCACACCGTGTCGTGCATCCATCGCTCCGTCCAGAGCGTGTCGTGCGTCGTCACCACCAGCGTGTCCCTCCATGCCGTGTCGTGCACCCAGACATATTCGCTCACATACAGCGTGTCGCGCAACCAGAGCGTGTCGCCGTACACCGTGTCGCGAATAGTGTCGCGCACCGTCGTCATGTTGGCGGGGTGGAAAAGCGCCGTGATCGCCGTGTCCCCTGCGATGGTGATGTGGCGCATATTGCTTGCCTCCCCGTCGCTCCAGCCGTCGAACGAGCAGCCGCATTTCGGTAGGGCCCAGAAACCCACCACCGTGTCAGCGGGGAACATGCCGCCGCCCACCACGGTCCCGCACGAGGTGTCCGACGCTGAGAGTGACAGGCTGTAATAGTCGGGGAGGGGCTCGTGGATGGAGCTAGCCACCGAGGCCCAGCCGGTGCTAGAGTAGGCGGCGACGCAACCTGCGGGCACCGTCAGATCCAGCGGAGCCACGCCCTGGAAGCAGGCAGAAGAGAGCAGGGTGGGAGGAGCGGGAGCCAGAGAGACCACGCGCTGCAGCCCGAAACAGCTGCGAAAAGCGCCGTCGCCGATAGTGTCGAGGGAGGGTGGGAGGGTGACTGCGGTGATGGCGTTGCAGTAGGAGAAGACGTAGCCGGTGATGCGGGTGACGGGGTAGGAGTGGCCGCCGTGCGTCACGGTGGCGGGGATGACGACATGGCCTGTGGGCACATTCTGGGGCTGGAAGCGGACGGTGCCGTTGGCCCACATTTCGGCCACGACGACGGCATGGCCATACTGCACCTTGTAGAAGAGGGTGTGCCCGGAGGGCGAGACGGAGGAAAAGTCGTAGGGCACGCTGGCCGCACCTACGGCGGTGCCCAAGAGGGCCAAGAGCAAGGGGATCAGTTTCCGGATCATAGAATGCGGGAATGCGGGGGAATGCGGAGGGAGGGGCGTCAGAGGCCGATTTTCGTTTGGAGGGCTTGGACGAGGTTGTCGGCGCCCTGGAAGATCTGGCTGATGTGAGTGGCTGCCATGTAGGCTGGGGTGGAGAAGAGGGAGTGTTCGTCGTCGACGCATACGTCGGTGGGGCCGCAGGCCTGGATGCGGCATCCGAGCTGACGGGCGATATGGGAGGCCTGGTTGTCGTCGGGGCCGAGAGTGAGGAGGACCTCGTAGCGGCCGAGGACTTTGGCGAGGACCATGGGTGCGATGCACATGGCGAGGATGGGGCGATGGGCGCGGTAGGTGTCGAGGATGGCGTCGGTGACGCTGTCGATGACGGTCATGCGGGGTCCGTCGAAGGCGAAGGAGGAGAGGTTGCGTGCGGCGCCCATGCCGCCGGGGAGAGCGAGCGCGTCGTAGTCGGCTGGGCGGTAGGCGGAGATGGGTAGGAGGTTGCCGCGGGCGATGCGTGCGCTTTCGAGGAAGATGTCGCGCTGTTCGGTGTCGACGATGGTGCCGGCATCGTCGTCGTCGTCGATGACGTCGACATGGGGGACGACTTCGAAGAAGCCTTCGGGAGCGAAGCACTGGTAGTGCCAGCCGCGGCGGTCGATGGCGAGCATGAGGGAGAGGGACTCCTGGAGTTCGCTGCCGTCGCGGTTGCCGCAACCGCTGAGGATGATGGCGATGTTTTTCATGGGAGATGTTTTATGGGGTGAGGGTTGATCAATTGATGGACGGAATGGGGAGGGAAGAAAAAGGGGGGCGGCGAGGTGCAGTGCCGGACCCGCAGTCCCCCCTGGAAGATTACATAAGGAGGCAAGTGGGGTTAGCGGCAGCTTTCGTCGACGCTTTCCTTGATGAGCTGGAAGGTGGCTTCGATGTCGTTGTCGAGGCCCATGCTGAAGCGGATGAGGCCTTCGCTCATGCCCATTTCGCGCTGGATGTCCTCGGGGACTTCGCTGCTGGTGCTCTTGCCGCTGTTGCTGAAGAGGGTTTTGAAATAGCCGAGGCTGACGGCGAGGTAGCCGACGCCTTTCTTCTGCATGATTTCCATGATGCGGCTGGCGCTTTCGGCGGTGCCCATGTCGATGGAGATCATGCCACCGTAGCCGTAGCCGGGGTTCATCATGCTGTTGAAGAGTTCGTAGTCGGGGTGTTCTGGGAGGCCGGGATAGTTGTATTTGAAGCCGACCTCTTTGAAGCGTTTGGCGAGATACATGGCGTTGGCGCTATGTTTCTGCATGCGGATGTGGAGGGTGTGGAGATTTTTGAGGATAGAGGAGCTGCGCATGGGGTCGAGGACGGGGCCGAGGAGCATGCAGGTGCCGTTGTTGACGTCGATGAGGCTGCCGATGTAGTCGGCGGAGCCGCAGATGGCGCCAGCGACGCAGTCGTTCTTACCGTTGATGAACTTGGTCATGCTGTAGACGACGACGTCGGCACCGAGGCGGTAGGGGCTGAAGATCATGGGGGTGAAAGTGTTGTCGACGATGAGTTTGGCGCCGATAGAGTGGGCGATTTTGCTGAGTTCGGGGACGTTGGCGATGCGGAGGAGGGGGTTGTTCATGGTCTCGGTGTAGAGGACCTTGGTGTTGGGGTGTTCCTGGACGGCGCGGCGGACGGCGTCGAGATCCTGGAAGTTGACGAAGGTGGTTTCGACGTTGAACTTCTTCATATAGTTGGCCATGAAGGCGAAGGTGCCGCCGTAGGTGGTCATAGAAGAGATGATGTGGTCGCCGGATTTGACCTCGTGGAGGAGGGCGCAAGTGATGGCGGCGAGGCCGGAGCCTGTGACCCAAGCGGCCTCGGTGCCTTCCATAGCGGCGAGGGCCTGGCAGAGGGCGAGGTTGGAGGGGTTCCAGTGGCGGCTATAGAGGAAATAGCCTTCGGTTTCGCCGTGGAAGGTGTCGGTCATGAGGTGAGCCTCGGGGAAGGTGAAGGTGGCGCTGTCGCAGATGGCGGGGTTGACACCACGGTTGGCGTCGCGACCATCGAGACGCTGGATAGCTGTTGCGGGATCGAATTTGTTCATGATGATAAACTGTTAGATTGATTAATTATTGATATATTTGTCTATGTTACAAAAAATTGTGCCTGATGGGGGCTGTGGAGGTGCTTGCTGGTGACAGGGTGCAAAGATACGAAAAAAAAAGAATATCGGGGCGGGAAGAGAAGTCGGGGGAAGATTTTTTTTTCGATGGGCGGAGAGGTCATTGGGGGAGGAGGGAGAAGACGATTTGGACGGGGAAGTGGTCGGAGAGGTAGGGGACGCCGTAGTTGCCGTCGAGGATGCGATAGTCTTTCAGGTTGACGGCGCGGACGAAAAAGTGGTCGATGGCGGAACCGGGGCCCTTGCCAAAGGCGTTGTAGGTGATATGGTGGCAAAGCAGAGATGCCGGTTGTGCGCAGGCGGGGGAGAGATGGGCATCATCGAAAGCCAGCAGAGCCGTGTCGAGGATGGTGGTGTTCATGTCGCCGCCCACGATGGCGGGGACGATGGGGCCGCTGTTGGAGGGGGATAGGAGGGAGGCGATGAGGCGGACGCTCTCGGAGCGAGCGGTGGTGCCCATGTGGTCGAGGTGGGTGTTGATGTAGTAGAAGCTGCGGAGCGAAGGCCGGTGGCGGAAGCAGGCGACGGTGGCGGTGCGGAAGCAGGCGGCGTCCCAACCCAAGGAGGGCACGTCGGGGGTGGTGCTGAGCCAGAGGGTGCGAGAGGAGAGCAGCTGGAGCTGGGCGGTGTCGTAGTAGATGGCCATAAACTCGCCGGCCTCGAGACCGTCGTCGCGGCCGACGCCTATGCGGCGGTAGGCGGGCAGGTTGCTGTCGAGATAGCGCAGCTGGTCGAGGAGTGCTTCCTGGAGGCCGATGGCGGCGGGCTTTTCCTGGTTGATCATGCGGACCACGGCCTCCTTGCGGGAGGGCCAGCCGTTGGGGGCGTCGATATTGTTCCACGAATTGTAGCGGATGTTGAACGAGATGATTTTCAGTTCGTCGGCAGGCTTGCTGGAGCTGCAGAGAAGCAGCAAGGCAGAGAGGATGATGATGAATCGCTTCATGGTCATTGGTGTTTTTTTTAAAAGCTGGTCAGGTGATGGTGGCCGGAGGGGAGGACTTGCTTTTCGGCATAGCCGTCGGCGGTGGGGAGGTAGACCTCGGCGGAGGTGTTTGGCGGGATGAGGATGTCCCATTCGAAGCGGTCGCCCTTGCGGCGCCAGTTGCTTTCGATGAGACCGGAGACAGAATTGTAGGTGCAGTCGACGCGGTTGAGGCCGTCGGGCACGGTGGGGCGCAGCTCAATCTTTGTGTAGCCTGGTTCAAGGGGGCGGATGCCGCCGAGGTATTCGTATTCCCAAAGGAGCAGGTCGCCGAGGAGCATGACGTGGTTGGCGCTATTCATCGAGGGGTCGCCCGTATCGCCGTTCCAGAGTTCCCAGATGGTGGTGGCGCCGTGCCTGGCCATATAGCCCCACGAGGGGTAGGTAGTGTCGGTGGCCAGGCGGAGGGCCAGGTCGGTGCGGCCGTAGTGGGTGAGGGTGCGCATCAGTTGCTGTATGCCGACCACGCCGGTGCTGACGTGGCCGTCGAAGTCGTTCATCGTTTTGTTGATGATATTGGCGAACACTTTGTCCTCAAGTACGTCGGGCACCATATCGAACCATAGCGGCAGGATGTTGTCGGTGACGGTACCGTTGGCGTAGTTGCCCGAAGCAGTGTCGAGGTAGCGGCTGTTGTAGACGGCTGTTATGGTGTCGTATTCCCGCTGAAAGAAGTCGGCATCCGCGTCTTTGTCAAGCCAGATGGCGAAGCCTCTCATGATGTTGCAAAGATAGGCATAGAAGGGTGTACTGATGACGGCGGCCTCGGTGATGCGGCTGGGGTCTTTGGAGTGGATCATTTCGGGGCTCTCGGGCGGCATGCACCAGTCGCCATAACAGTCGCGCGTCATTATGCCCTCTTTGCAGTACCACAGGCGCATGTGCAACAGCCATTTGCGCATGGCGTCGTAGTGGCGTCGCATGGGCTCGATGTCGCCGAAGCGGGTGTAGAGCATATCGGCCACGGTGATGAAGGCGCCGGGCCAAGTCATGTTGTCGGTGTAGTTGCGCCAGTAGGCGGGGGCGACGTCGCTGAGCTGCCCGTTGGGCCACTGGCAGTCCTCAAGGTCCTGCAGCCACTTGGCATAGAGGCGGTGGTTGTCGAAGAGGAAGCTCTCGCCGTAGCAGCCGGTGGTGCGGTCGCCGGTCCAGCCCATGCGCTCGTCGCGCTGGGGGCAGTCGGTGGGCATGGATCGGTAGTTGCCGCGGATGCCCCAGAAAGCGTTGCGGTGCACGGCGTTGATGATGTCGTTGTCGGTCTCGAAGGTGGAAGTGGAGGCCATCTGGTCGTAGAGGACGAGGCCGGTGAAGTCGTTGAGTGCTGGCTTGCTGCCTTCAGGCAGGCCGCTGATTTCGACATAGCGGAAGCCGTGGTAGACAAACTGCGGGTGCCACGGAAGTTCATACTTGGCGAAGGCAATGTAGCGATCGGTGCATTCGGCGGAGCGCAGATTGTCGATGTAGAGTGTGCTGTCGGCGGTGAGCAGTTCGGCATAGCGGAACGTGATGGTGTCGGTGCCGGTGTTGTCGCCCTTTTTAGCAAGCAAAGATGATATGTCGTTCACTTGCAGAACCCCAACCATATTCTGCCCCATGTCGAGAATCCATTTGTCGCCCTTGCGGAAGATGGCCTTGGGCTTGAGGCGCTCCATCACGCGGATGTTGGGGTTGGGCTGCGGCGTCAGTTCATATTCCAAGCGCTTGGCGGCGATTTCGGCGCTGTCGGGGAAAGGCATGGAGGCGTCGTACTTGTCGTCGCGGCGTTTCCAGCGGGGGTTGAAGCGGTCCTCGAGGTTCATGTTGTAGCGGTCGTAGTCGACGACGGCATCCTGCCACTGGCTGTCGTCGTAGTCGGTGTGGAGCCAGGCCCCAAGGGCTGCGTCGAGGTGCTGGTCGAAAGTCTCGCCATCGAACTCGTTGGCCTTGCGGACAGGGCCGCGGTTGGTGATATGCCAGCCTTCACCTGACACGATGGTGTCCGCGGTGCCGTCCTTGTAGAACACCTCCAGCTGCATCAGCAGCTGCGGACGACCGTAATGGGCGGCGTGGTTGATGCCGCACCACTCCAGGTAGTTGGTGTCGTGGCGGGGGGTGGTGAAGCGGCCGGGGGCAAGGATGACGCCGACGGCGTTGTCGCCCGCTTGCAGCAGGTCGGTCACGTCGTAGGCGTTGAAGTAGACGCGGCGGGTGTAATCTGAAAGGGCGGGCTTCATCAGCTCGTCAGGAGCCACCTCCTGCCCATTGAAGAAGACCTGGTACTGGCCGAGGCCGCTGATGTAAAGTCGGGCATGGTCGATGTTCTGTCGCAGCTGGAACTCCTTGCGCAGATAGCGGGCGGCCACCACGGTATGACCCTCTATCTTGTCGTCCTCATAGTTGCGGCCTATCCAATGGGCACGCCACTCGCTACGGTCGAGCAGGCTGATCTCGAAGTACTGCACCGGGCTCTTGAGCTTTTTGCTCCTGCCGTTGCCGTAGGTCACAGTGGTGTAGACACGCCACCAGCAGCGGTCGCGGCTCTTCAGCGTCTTGCCGGCGTAGGGGATGTATAGCATCTGCGAGATGTCGACGCTCTGCGAGTCCCACAGGTCACCCTCGCCGCGGCGTGCCTTCTCCTCACTGCTGGATACAATAACGCGGTAGTTCGTCTGCATGACATTATTCACACGGGCCTCATAATTCCAACTGAAGCGCGGCATGGCAGTAGCCAACGGCATACTTCCGTCCTGCATCTCGACGGTGAGGTTTGTGATCTCCACCTTGCTGCCGCAGGCGGCAAGAATCAATGTGAACAGTATAGGAATAAGTCGTTTCATATATTCAGCGTTTAATGTTCAATGTCCATTGTCCGGCACCGAGCGTGCGCTCGTTGGGGGCGCCGGGGAACGCGGTGGCCGTGGTGCCTTCGGGGACGGTGACCTTCAGCGTATCGCCGCTGACTTCCACCCGTATGTCGCCGTATTGTGTAGGCTTGGTGCAGCGAACCCAGTCGACACCCTCGCATGGTTGCGGGTCGACGAAGAAGTGCTTGTAGCCGGGCTGCGCAGGGTCGGGGCGGATGCCGGCGAGGGCTTGGTAGAACCAGATGGAGATGCCGTTGTAGCAGTTGTGGACGCGGCTGCGGTCCTCGTGGTCGGGGCGTCCGCAGTCCCACGACTCCCAGGTGGTGGTGGCGCCTTGGTTGATCATGTGGAGGTAGCCGGGATAGTCGGGTTGGCGGAGGATGGAGGCCATGAGGTCGGCCTGCCGTTCGCGGATGCACCACTCGGTGAAGACGGGCACGCCGAGGAGACCGGCGGCGATGTGGTCGCGATACTTGTTGTGACAGTCGTTGAGCAGTTGTTCCTTAACCGCGGCGGCGGTGGCGCTGTCGGGCGGGATGGCTTGCAGGAGGGCGAAACACTGGTTGAGGGGAGTGCCGTTGGCGTAGGTGTGGGAATCGGGGTGGTAGAAATGGCGGTGTATGTCGCTAACCAGCCTGTTACGCCAGGCGGCGAAGCGTTCGGCATCGTCGGGATGGCGAGTCATTCGGGCCATTTGCACCATATCGGCCAGACACTCGGCGAGGAAGCAGTTGCTTGCGTGGAGCACGCTTTCGCCGCCCTTGTCGACGCCTTCGGGGACGGCCCAGTCGGCGAGAAACCAGCTGCGCCGTTCGGTATCAGGCCAGGGGTGCAGGATGCCGTCGACGCAATGGCTTTCGATGAAACGGAGCCAGCGGCACATCTGGTCGTAGTGGCGGTAGATGAGTGAGGGGTCGCCATAGTTGAGATAGGTTCGCCAAGGGGCTTTGACGATGAACCCCTGCCAGTAGGGGCCGCCACCGGTGCGGAAAGCGGGAGCTGCGTAGGGGAGGTCGCCGGTGCTGTCCATCGCGTCGGCCCAAGCGGTGAGCCAGTTGGCATAAGTAGGGCGCATATCCCAGAGAGTCTGCAACGTCATGGTGGACGAGTTGCCGTCGCCGCCGTAGCCCATGCGCTCGATGTGGGGGCAGTCGACCATATAGCCGCTGAAGGTCAGGCAGCTGAGGGTATATTTCACCATGTCGTGGATGGCGTTGAGCCGAGGGTCGGAGCAGGAGAAAGTGGCACCAGCGGCAGGGTCGATGGCGCTAATCTGAAAGGCACGGGCATGCCCCACACCAGCCCCTTTCACTCGCACATAGCGGAAAGCGTGCATGTGGAAGCGGTTGCGGAAGATGTTGTACGGGGCGCGGTCGGAGACGAAGACGTCGGTCTCGGTGAAAGGCGGTTTCGCCTCCAGGTGGTCGAGGTATTCCATTGTCACCGCCTGCCCCGAATCCATCAGGCCATATAAGGCATAGAACCACCCGGTCACCACGCGGCCGAAGTCAATCAGCGTCGAGCCGTCTGGCAACGTCGTTTGCCCGACGGGGTCCAGAGTGTCGACGATGCGGTTGCCCGCAAACTCCTGCCGCGAGATGGAAATATCCTTTGCGTCATATATTGATGCCGGGCGCCACTGCTCCCGTACACGGACGTCATACCGCTCGCCGCCGAACTGCATGGGCTGCCAGCTGCCGGTGTAGCTGTAGGGGGAGGGCGACGCCTCCCAGGTGCTGTCGGTGAGGGCAAGGGTGTAGATGAGTCCGCACTCGCCGTCGGAGACCGTCTTTGACACTTCGGCTTGCACCACCGCCGGGGTGCCGTAGATGCGTCCCCAGCCTTGTCCGAGCCAGAGCATCAGCTCGTTGTCGCCCTCGTGGACGAGGTTGGTGATGTCGTAGGTGACTTCCAGCGCCCGCTTGTCGAGTTGCGACACGGCAGGCTGCAGCACTTGGTCGCCCACCCTTGTATTATTGACATACACCTCGTGGTAGCCCAGCGAGGCGACGGAGACCTGGAAGCTGATGGACTGGAACTCAGAGTGGCGAAGTTCGCCGTGGTCGATATGGAAGGTGGTCCGCAGCATGGGCGTTTCGGCCCAGCGGTCGTTCTGGCGACAGCCGATGAAATTCTGGGCGAAGCTTTGTGAGGCAACCACCAGCATCAGGCATAGAGATAATGTATGCAGTTTCATCACAATCAGTTGATTCGCAGCACGAAGCCGCCGCCGGGAGCAAGGTGGATCTTGAGGGATGAAAGATGCGGGTCGAGAGTTGAAAGAATATAGTCGCTGCCGCGACGGTGGGCGTTGACCCCGTCGGAGAAGAGCAAGGAAAGTGCGGAGCCGAAGGGGGAGAGGTCGATTTCAATGTCGCGAGGGGTCCAGTTGGTGATGCCGCCGACGTACCAGGTCTTGCCCTTGCGGCGGGCGGTGACGATGTACTCGCCCACCTCGCCCTGCAGCACGCGGGTCTCGTCCCACACGGTGGGTATCTCGGCCACAAAGCGTGTGTAGTCGGGCTCGCGCTCGTAGTGCGTAGGTGAGTCGCAGAGCATGTTGAGCGGCGACTCCAGCACGATGTACAGTGCCAGCTGATGGCAGCGGGTGCCCTGGCTCATGGGCTCCATCCAGCAGGGGTGGTAGTTCCAGCGGCCGCCGTTGAGCATGGCGCCCTGCGTGTAGTCCATCGGGCCCGCGGCCTGGCGGATGAAGGGGATCTCGCAGTCGTAGCGCATCTGGTCCACCGTCGCGGGGGCCCACTTCATCTGCTCCAGGCCGAAGACGCCCTCGAAGTTGAGCACGTTGGGGTAGGTGCGCGTGAAGCCCGCGGGCTTGAAGGCGCCGTGGAAGTCGACCAGCAGGTGGTGCTTGGCGCAGGTCTCCGCCGCGCGGCGGTAGAAGTCGACAGCCAGTTGGTCGTCGCGGTCCATGAAGTCTATTTTGAACCCCTTGACGCCCATGTCGCTGTAGTGCTTGCAGACGCGCTCCATGTCACGCTCGAAGGCGTAGTAGCCCGCCCAGAGGATGATGCCGACATTCTTTTCTTTGGCATACTGCACCAGCATGGGCAGGTCGATCTCCGGCACCACCTGGAAGAGGTCGGCCTCGCCGTTGACGGCCCAGCCCTCGTCGAGGATGACGTACTCGATGCCGTACTTGGAGGCGAAATCGATGTAGTGCTTGTAGGTGTCGTTGTTCACTCCGGCGGGGAAGTCGACGCCACTGATATTAAAACAGTTCCACCACTCCCAGGCCACCTTGCCAGGCCTTATCCAGCTGATATCATCCACCCGCGACGGCTCCGCCAGCAGGTAGCTCAGGTTGTTCATCGCAATCTCGGTGTCGGTGCCCACCATCATGATGCGCCAGGGGAAGACCTTGCTGCGGTCCATATCGGCGATATAGTTTTCACGCTCCTTGACCAGCAGCTGCAGGTTGTTGTGGCCGCCCTGCTCCACGCGGCGGGGCAGCGGAGCGTGGTCTCCGACAAGGATGCCGTTCTCGCCGGTGCCGTGCAGATAGAGTCCGGGATAGTCGAGCAAGGCCGACTCGGTGATGCACACCTTCACGCCCTTGTCGCAATGCACCATCAGCGGCAAGAAGCAGAGGCGGCGTTTGTCCAGCTGCGAGAGGGTCGTATGGGTGTATTGGTTCTCGAATGAGCTGCTGTACTGCACATTGTGTCGAGTCGAGTCGAACTGGCTGACGTAGGCCGCCGTGGTATTCCAGTTGCGGGCAAAGATATACTGCACCTCTTCATGCCAAATCCAGCACGGAACATTATCCTCCCAAACGTAGCGGTAGGCAATGCCTTCATTGTATGCTCGGAAGACGACGGAGAACCCTTGATACAGCTTCAACGTCAGCTCGTTGTAGTGGTTCCGCAT
Organism: uncultured Bacteroidales bacterium; assembly: GCA_937886715.1. Classification (GTDB taxonomy): domain Bacteria; phylum Bacteroidota; class Bacteroidia; order Bacteroidales; family P3; genus Colimorpha. Next base: position 21,268 of record CAKZZD010000008.1, read on the forward strand.
CGTGGCCTGCCGCATAAAGGGCGAGGCAATGGTCTCGTCGACGCTGCGACGTGAGAAGCGCTTCACCGTCAGGGTTCCAAATTCTTTTTTGCGCGAAGTACCGTAAAGACCGAGCTGCGACGGAAGCATCATCTGTTCGCCGTTGTATTCGACGTCGTAGGTCAGCCCCAAGCCCAAATCATCGGCGGCAATGTGCGTCACCAGCCGTCCGTCGGGCGAGGCGAGGGTGTAGGTCTTTTCTTTGGCCGACAGCGTGAGCGTCAGCAGAAGCAGGAAACTCAGGAGGATGGGCTTAATGGGTTTCATAGGGAAGAGGGGTTATTTTATCTCACGAATCGAAACAGCGAAGCCGCCGCAGGGTGCCATGCGGAACTTCAGCTTGCTTTTGCTGGTGACTTTCTTCTTGGTGATGGTGTATGCCTTGGGGTTGTAGCCCTCGGCGCGGGCGGCTTCCCAGCCGATATGCACATCCGAAACGTAGCCGCTGGCGTCCTTGGCGTCGGCGTAGATGGTGGCCTCGTACTTGACGCCGGGCTTGAGGAAGTCGAGCTTCACCTCCACCTCGCGGGCCTGCTCGTCGGTGACGCCGCCGACAAACCAGGTGTCGAGGGGAGTAAGACCGGTCAGGCTGGTCGGACCGGTCAGACCATAGACAAACCGCGTGGCGCTGTTGATGACACCCTGCTTGCCGTCGGGCAGCTTACCGACCCCCTCGGCGGCCTGGTTCAGCGTGGCGGTCTTGGGGTGGCGGGCGGTGACGATATAGTCGCCGGGCTCGGCATAAAGGTAGATGCTGGTGTCCCAGTCGACGGCCACATCCTTGATGAACTGGAAGGCGTCCATATAGGGTTCGTAGTGCTCCGGGAAGTCGGCGGCCATCTGCAGCGGCGAGTAGAAGGTGACGTAGAGGCCCAGCTGGTTGCAGATGGTGTGGCGCATCAGGTCGTGGTTCCAGGGGGCGTTCTTCTCCATATCGGTCTCGAAGATGCCGGGGGTGTAGTCCATCGGGCCGCCCTGCAGGCGCGTGAAGGGCAGGATGGTGGTGTGGCCGGGGAGGATGCGGCCGCGGAACTCGGTGCCCATAGCGCTCTCGTTGCCAATCATATTGGGCCACGTGCGGCACAGGCCCGTGGGGCGAACCGCCTCGTGGGCGTTGACCATGATATGGTGTTTGGCGGCCTCGACGATGGCGCGGTGGTAGTGGTTGATGATCGGCTGGCTGTAGTGGTGCTCGCCGTGGGGGACGATTTTGCCGACGTAGCCGCTCTTGACGGCGTCGTAGCCGTAGCGGTTCATCAGGCGGTAGGCGGTGTCCATCCAGCGCTCGTAGTTGGAGATGGACGAGCTGCTTTCGTGATGCATGATCAGCCGGATGCCCTTCTCGTGGGCATACCGGTTCAGGCCCGGCAGGTCGAAGTCGGGATAGGGAGTGACGAAGTCGAACACGAAATCCTTCTCCTTGCCGTACCAGTCCTCCCAGCCGATGTTCCACCCTTCGATCAGCAGGGCGTCGAAGCCGTTGGCGGCGGCGAAGTCGATGTAGCGCTTCACATTCTCTGTGTTGGCGGCGTGGCGGCCGTGGGGCTTGCATTGGGTGTAGTCGGTGTACGAGCCCGCCAGCGACGGCGGCACGCTCGGGTCGCCCGGCAGTCGCACCGACGGGAAGTCGTTGGTGATGCTCCAGCAGCTCTTGTCGCTGATCATTTCCCACCACACGCCCATATATTTCACCGGGTGGATCCACGACACATCCTCCAGCGCACAGGGCTCGTTGAGGTTCAGCGTCAGGCGCGATTTGAGCACGTCGGTGGCCTTCTCGCACACCTGCACCGTGCGCCACGGACTGACGCATGGCGTCTGCAACCTCCCCACATACCCCGTGGCATCCGGTGTCAGGTGCACTTTCAGGGTATACACCTCCTCGTTGAAAGTCAAATTCAGGTTCATCGTCGGGAAGTCGAGCACGGCGGCCTCGTGGATGTTGACGTACAGGCCGTCGTCGGTCTTCATCTGGAGGGCCGTCTGCAGGCCGGTGTCGGAGAAACTCTTCCAAGGCCAGCCTCCGGTGAGGTGGGGCTTGTTGTGCAGGCTGCCCACCTCGCTGAGTCGGCTTTTGGTGTAGTTGAACTCCTGCGTGTCGTAGTCGCCGGGTATCCACCATGCCGTGTGGTCGCCCGCCATACGGAACTCCGTCAACTCGTCTGTCAGCCAGAAATACACCAGCGAGTTATAGATCGGGCTCTGAGCCATTTCGTCGCTCCCGGTCACATCAGGCCACTCGTAGCGGAATCCCACCCCGTCGTCGTACACACGAAAGCGGATTCGCATCACCGTCGGCCGCTCCACTCGCTTTCCTTCGTGGTCCAGATAGTGGTCCTGCTCCAGGGTCACCAGCAATTCGTTGTAGTGGTTGCGCACATTCGCCTCTTCACCCCACACCGGCTGCCACACCTCGTCCATGCTGCTCCGATGAACCTCTTTCACGCGAAATCCGCTCGCCAGATCGCTCTTGCGCCATTCCACGGTGAAACCCATCCTCGACGGCAGCACAACGGCTTTGCCGTCGCGGTACACGCTGTAGTGCGGCGCACCTCCCTCCAGATCGAACCTCACCTCCAGCCGCCCGTCGGGGCTCTGCTGCCGCTCCGTCGCCTGCGCCTCGCAGCCCAGACCCACCATTGTCAGCACCCACAGGCCGACAATCCCCATCAGGTATCCTCTTTTCATATTCTTGTCGTTATTATTCAATTACTTATTATTAAATTATTCGTCTCCTGCGACTTTTCCAACTGCAAAGATACGAAAAAAAACGTATCCGATTGGCCCTTTTTGTCGTTTTTCTTCCCATCTCGCACTCTCCGCTGCCTCATTTGCCCATCGCCCCTCCCCCTGATGAGCGTCTGTTGTACGTCTGTTGTACGAACATTTTTCGTACAACAGACGTACAACAGTCGCAGAAAGGCAGGCGAGGAGTATTCATGGTCGAGGCCTGGGAAAACGTTTTTCCCCTTTCCGGACAATATTTCAGAGGGGGCTCGCGTTATGAAAAAAAGGAATAGAAAAAGACAATACTATGGCAAAGATTCTGGTTGTCGACGACGAAGAGGACCTCTGCGAAATCCTGCGCTTCAACCTCGAGGCCGAAGGCTACGCGGTCAGCACCGTCCTCAGCGCCGAAGAAGCACTCCGTCTCATGTCCGGCGGCGAGAGGTTCGATCTGCTGCTGCTTGACGTCATGATGGAGCGTATGTCCGGCTACGAGTTGGCACGTCACCTGCGCGCTCTGGGCCACAACGAACCCATCGTGTTCCTGACAGCAAAGGATGCCCCCTGCGACGAGCTGGAAGGCTTCGCCGCCGGCGCCGACGACTACATCACCAAGCCCTTCTCCTTCGACAGCGTGGCCGCACGTGTGGCCGCCGTGTTGCGCCGTTCGCAGCCGCCGGCGCCACTCTCGGAATCCAACTCCGTCCTGCGCCAGCAGCTGACGCGTCGCGAATACGAGATACTCCACCTGCTGCAACAACAAAGGGGGCGCTATTTCAGCAGGGACGAGATCATGGAGGCCGTCTGGCCCCACGACGCCTGTGTCACCGAACGCAGCGTCGACGTCCACATCGCACGCCTCCGCAAGAAGGTTGCCCCTTACGGTCTCCATATTGTCAACAAATCCGGATTTGGCTATGGACTGGACTGACTGGGCTGTATGGGTGGCCATAGTGGCTCTCGGGGTGGCCGCCGCCTTGCTCTTGAGGCTTTTCCGCCAGAACCGTCGTCTGCGACATCTCGCAGCCGAATCGGAGCGGCTCCGGCTGCAGACCGAGGCCACCGAGCAGCGCAACCGCCAGCTGAAGCAGGAGATGACCTCCAACATTGCCCATGAGCTGAAGACACCCGTGAGCTCCATCCGTGGCTATCTCGAGATACTCCTCGGCGAACACCCCGTCGACGACGAACGCAAGCGCTACTACCTTGAGCGCTGCTACCGCCAGACCTTGAGGCTCAGCGACCTCGTGCACGACGTGTCGCTGATCAACAAGGCCGAAGAGTCGGCCGACCTTTTCCCCCGCCGGCACGAGGATGTGCGAGCGGTGGCCGAAGAAGCCGTCGGTGAGTTGCGCGAAAAGGCCGACGCTGCCGGAATCACGGTCGCCGACAATCTGCCCCAGCCGATGCCCCTCATGGGCAACCACGAGCTGCTCTACTGCATCTTCCGCAACCTGATTGAAAACTCCGTGGCATACGCAGGCTCCGGCGCAAGCGTGACCATCGAAACCTACAAGGAGAGCCCCACCCACTACTACATCCACTTCTACGACACCGGCGCCGGTGTCGCCGACGAGTACCTTTCGAAACTGTTCGACCGATTTCTTCGCATCGACGAAGGCCGTTCACGCCGCAGAGGCGGCACCGGTCTGGGACTGAGCATCGTCAAGCACGCCGTCATGTTCCACGGCGGCGAGATATACGCCCGCAACCGCGAAGGCGGGGGACTGGAATTCTTCTTCTCGCTCAAGCGATAACCCCAATGATTTCAATCGACAGTTCCGATAGCAGCGATGAAAAGGGCGAAAGACCAATATAGAAGTAGCATATAGAATCAAGAAAAACAGAAAACCATCATGCATATTACACCGATACAGATACGCTTCAACGACGTGGACCAGATGGGGCATGTGAACAATGCCGTCATTATGGAATATCTGGACCTTGGAAAAGATGCCTTCTTTTCGTCGCACGGTCTCTCTCCGGTGAAGTCCGACTTCACCGTGATGGTGGTGCACTATGAGGTGGACTTCCGCCGACAAATTCGCTATCACGACACCATCCATGTGTCGACGGAAGTGGAGCGCTTCGGGACAAAGAGCCTGACGCTGATGCAGCGGGTGGTGGACGAAGAGAGTGGCGACGTGTGTGTGGAGTGCCGCACAGTGATGGCGGGCTATCGTCGCAGCACGTCGGCTTCGGAGGCCATACCCGACGAGGTGAGGGAGTGGCTCAGCCGATAGGGTGTCCCATAGCCTGGAACTCCTCGGCGAGGTAGCGGCCGGTGAAATTGTCGGGCTGCTGTGCCAGTTGTTCGGGAGTGCCGTTGAAGACCACCTGGCCGCCTGCGCGACCGCCGTCGGGTCCGAGGTCGATGATCCAGTCGGCCACCTTGATAACATCCATATTGTGCTCGATGACGAGAACCGTGTTGCCCTTGTCGACGAGCTTCTGTAGCACATCGAGAAGCACGCGGATATCGTCGAAATGGAGGCCCGTGGTGGGTTCGTCGAGGATGTAGAGGGTGCGGCCGGTGTCGGACTTGCTGAGTTCGGTGGCCAGCTTGATGCGCTGGGCCTCACCGCCGCTGAGAGTGGTGCTCTGCTGTCCGAGGGTGATATATCCCAGACCCACATCCTGCAGCGTCTGCAGTTTGCGGTGGAGCTTGGGCATATTCTGGAAGAAGTCGACGGCATCGTTGATGGTCATGTCGAGCACATCGGAGATGGATTTTCCTTTATAGCGTATTTCGAGCGTCTCGCGGTTGTAGCGCTTGCCGTTGCACACCTCGCAGTTGACATAAACGTCGGGGAGGAAATTCATCTCAATGGTGCGCAGACCGGCACCTTTGCAGTGCTCGCAGCGACCGCCGCTGACATTGAACGAGAAGCGGCCGGGCTTGTAGCCGCGGATGCGGGCGGTGGGAATGTCGGCGAAGAGCCGGCGTATATCGTCGAAGAGGCCGACATAGGTGGCGGGGTTGGAGCGGGGCGTGCGGCCGATGGGACTCTGGTCGATCTGGATCACCTTGTCGATATGGTCGATACCCGAGATGGAGCGATAGGGCAGAGGGGTGCGTAGCGAACGGTAGAAATGCTGGCTGAGGATGGGTTGGAGGGTGTCGTTGATGAGGGTGGACTTGCCGCTGCCGCTGACACCGGTGACGCAGACCAGCATGCCGAGAGGAAGGTCGAGGGTGGCATCCTTGAGGTTGTTGCCAGTGGCCCCTTCAAGGACGATGTGCTCACGTCCTTCGACAGAACGGCGCTGCGGGATGGGAATGTCGCGCTTGCGGGCAAGATACTGCAACGTCAGCGACGGCCGGCCCGTCTGTAGAGCCGAAGAGGCCTCTTTGAGGTTGCCTGCAAAGAGGATCTTGCCACCGTGGATGCCGGCGCCGGGACCGATGTCGACCAGGAAATCGGAGGCCATCATCATGTCGCGGTCGTGTTCGACTACGATGACGCTGTTGCCCAAGTCGCGTAGAGCGCAGAGCGAATCGATAAGGCGGCGGTTGTCGCGCTGATGGAGTCCGATGCTGGGCTCGTCGAGAATATAGAGCACATTGACCAGCTGGGAACCGATCTGGGTGGCCAGGCGGATGCGCTGGGCTTCGCCGCCACTAAGGCTCTTGGCACTGCGGTTCATGGACAAGTAGCCCACGCCCACATTGTTGAGGAACGAAAGCCGTTTGAGGATTTCCTGCAACACCTCGCGGGCGATGGCCAGGTCGCGCTCGCCGAGTTTCTTCGGCAGATCTTCGAGCCATTGCTGCAGCTCGATGAGGTCCATTTCGGCCAGCTGTCCGATGTTTTTGTCAAGGATGCGGAAAGCAAGCGACTGCGGCTTGAGTCGTCGTCCGTGGCACTCTGGGCAGGCCACAGTATTCATAAAGCTGGTAGCCCACTTCTGGAGCGAAGCGGGACTGTCGTCGGCGTTGAGCGAGGCGATATAGTTGACGATACCCTGGAATCCGCTCAGGTACCCAGGGTCTTCGGGATCCTCGATGCCGGTGAAATGGTTCGATCCATAGAGGATGGCGTTGACGGCCTCGTCGCTGAGGCTGTCGAAAGGATCGTCGAGCGAGAAGGCATAGTGGCGCCCCATCAGCTCGAGCTTGCGATAGATATAATTGGTGGGGGAATACTTTCCCAGCACTTCGATGGCTCCGTCGCGGATGCTTTTCTTCGGGTTGGGGATGAGCTTCTGCATGTCGATCTGGGCCACCTCGCCGAGACCGTTGCAGTGGGGGCAGGCGCCATAGGGCGAATTGAAAGAGAATGTGTTGGGCTCCGGCTCGGGGTAGGAAAGGCCGGTGTCGGGGTCCATGAGCATTTTGCTGAAATAACGCACGGAGCGGTCCTCGTTGTCGAGCACCATGAGGATGCCCTTGCCCTGCCGGAAGGCCGTCTGTACAGCCTCACGAAGGCGGGTGGCATTGCCGGAGGCGCGGAGACGGTCGACGACAAGCTCGATGTCGTGCACCTTGTAGCGGTCCACCTGCATCTTGTAGCTGATTTCGCGGATTTCGCCGTCGACACGCACCTTGAGGAAGCCGCGCTTGGCCACCTGCTCGAAGAGCTCGCGATAGTGGCCCTTGCGGCCCTTGACCATGGGCGCCAGGATGACAATGTCGTGGGAACCATAGTTCTCGCGGATCATGTCGATGATCTTCTCCTCGCTGTATTTCACCATCGGCTTGCCGCTGTCGAGGCTGTAGGCTTTGCCGATGCGGGCGTAAAGCAGGCGGAGGAAATCGTAAGTGTCGGTGATGGTGCCCACTGTGGAGCGGGGATTGTTGTTGGTGCTTTTCTGCTCGATGGCAATGACGGGGCTGAGGCCCTCAATCAAGTCGACGTCGGGTCGCTCCATGTTGCCGATAAAGTGGCGGGCATAGGCGGAGAAGGTGTCCATATAGCGGCGTTGGCCCTCGGCATGGATGGTGTCAAAAGCCAGACTCGATTTGCCGCTGCCGCTGAGACCCGTGAAGACCACCAGTTTGTCGCGCGGGATCACGAGGTCGATATTCTGGAGATTGTGCTCTCGAGCCCCCAGTATCTTGATTGTATTGTCGTCGCTCATCGTAAGGTTCGGTTAAGATACACTCCGTCGTAGACTCAAAGTTTCTTGATCATGGTGGTGTCGTGGCGCCCCTTGACGATGGTGTTGTATTCGGTGCCCTTTTTCGTCGGGATACGCACGGTGTAGGTTTTGTTGTTTTTGTTTTTCAGTTTGTCGGTGGTGATCCACGGGTTGAGGTTACGCAGCATCTTGTACGACGTGCCGTTCTGCGTGGCAAACTGGTAGAGGTCGACGTTCTGTCCGCTGAGTTCCACCTCGGTGTAGGGCAGTTCGGGATAGGTGTCGCACTGGCGGATATGGTAGCCATAGCTCTGCGGATTCTGGAAAATGAGCTTGATGGCGAGAATGCGGTACACGTAGCGCTGCGTCTCGCTGTTGAGATACAGGTCGTAGTAGCTGCTCTGTCCCTGCTTGGCAATGCGCGTGGATAGCCCGCCCTCGCCGCAATTGTAGGCTGCCGCCGCTTCGGTCCATCCGCCGAGGCGGCTTTTGAGCGTCTTGAGGAAGCGGCAGGCGGCACGCGTGGACGCTTCAAGGTCGTTGCGCATGTCGATCTCGTCGCTGATCTCGAGGCCGTAGTTCGCCCCGGTGGTCTTCATAAACTGCCAATAGCCCTTGGCGCCGGCAGGCGAGGTGGCGTTGGTGAGGCTGCTTTCGATCACGCACAGATATTTCATGTCTTCGGGCACGCCCTCTTCTTTCAGGATGCGCTCGATGGTGGGGAAGAGGCGGGTGGCGCGCTTGATGCAGAAGGTGGTGTTCGACTGATAGTACATGTTGCTCACCAGCTCACGATCCAATCCCTCGCGCACATAGTAGATGTTCAGCGGCACACGCTCGCCGCAGAAATAGAGCGTGTCCGGAATCGAGGGCGCATACACCCTGTAGTCGGCCCGAATGGCGCGGGCGTGCAGCGCCTCCTGCTCGTTTTTCTCCTTGTGGGTGGCAAAAATAAAGGCTTCTCCGGCGATAGCCAAAGAGGCCAGTATGATGGCGATGATACAGAGTCTCTTCAACTTGTGACAGTGTTAACGATTAGACGTGCGATATCCTTCTTGCTGAGCAGCGGGCTGTCGGTGTGGCTGCCGTCGCGGGCGATGATGGTCACCTTGTTGGTGTCGACACCGAAGCCGGCCCCTTTGTCGCGCAGCGAGTTGAGGACGATATGGTCGAGGTTCTTCCGCTGCAGTTTGCGTTCGGCATTCTGCACCTCGTTGTCGGTCTCGAGGGCGAACCCCACCAGCCGCTGGCCCTCTTTTTTCATTCCGCCGAGGGTGGCCAGGATGTCAGGATTCTGCACCAGCTGGATAGTCATCCCTTCGTCGCCCTGTTTCTTCAGCTTGTGGTCGGCGCATTCCGACGGCCTGTAGTCGGCCACTGCGGCCGAAAGAATGGCCCCATGGCATGTGGGGAACAGGCCGGTGGCGGCAGTGTACATCTCGCGGGCGCTCTCCACGTCGGTGCGGTGGATGCGCTGGTGTTGCACCTTCAGCGCGGTGGGACCGGTCACCAGCTCCACCTCCGCACCAGCCTCAGCCAATGCTTCGGCCAGAGCGAACCCCATCTTGCCGCTGCTGTAGTTGCCGATGAAGCGGACGCTGTCGATGCGCTCGTATGTAGGCCCGGCAGTGACCAGCCAGCGCTTGCCCGTCAATGGCAGCGTGCCACATACGGCTTCGGCTATCTCCTCGGGCTCCACCATACGGCCGGTGCCACTGGTGCCGCAGGCCAGGTGTCCGTCGGCAGGCCCCACCATCTCGATGCCCCACGACAGCAGGGTGGCCACATTGCGTTGCACGGCAGGGTGCGCCCACATCTCGCTGTTCATGGCAGGGCACATCACCACGCGCTTGCCGCTCATGGCCAGCAGCAGCGTGCTCAAGGCGTCGTCGGCGATGCCGGAGGCCACCTTGCCGATGATGTTGGCGCTGGCCGGTGCCACAACGATCATGTCGGCCCAGTCCTTGAGCGAGATATGCTCGGTGCGAGTGCCGTTGCCCTCGAACAGGTCGCAGTAAAGGGGGTGCTGGCTCACAGTCTCCAGGGTGGGGCGGGTGACGAACTGCAGGGCATGCTCCGTGGCGGCGCAGCGCACCTCGTGGCCGGCCTTCACCAGTAGCCGCACCAGTGCGGGGGTCTTGTAGGCAGCGATACCTCCCGTGATTCCGACAATGATTTTCATGGCTTCAGAGTGGGGTTGCCGTTAGGGGATTTATTGGGCGTTGATGATTTCGTCTTCCATGGCCTCGATCTTGTGCATCTGCTGGTCCTCCTTCATGGGGTTGCGGTAGTAGATGTCGCCTTCGAGGTATTCTTCGGTGGCTTCGAGGGTGGGTTTGGGCTGCTGCTCATAGCGGCGCACGATTTCAATCTGCTCGCGGTTCTCGAACATCTCGTCGAGGGCGTCGGTGGTGCTCTTGAACTCGTCGATCTTGTTGTGCAACTCCTTCTTCTCCTCGGCGGCAATCTGGTTGGCACGCTTGGTCAGCACGGCTACGGTTTCATAGATGTTGCCGGTCATGTTGCTGAAGTCGGCAGTGTTGCGGGTGATGGTGGTGCTTACCACTTTTTTCTTCTCTTCCATTGTATGTGTATTGTTCTGTTGTTTTGTTGTTTGCGTGTTTTTTTTTCTGGCCGGCGCTATTCCATCTTGGCCAGCTCGGCTTTGGTCTTGTTGTAGATGTCCTGCGCCTCGCTCAGGTGCTTCGACTCCAGGAAACTGCTGCTGAAGCGGTCGAAATCGTTCACCACCTGCTGCAGGCGCTCGCGTTTCTTCTCCTCGCGGCTGCCGATGGCATACAGGTAGCTCGAGCGCAGCATGTAGTACATGGCATCCTCGCGCGAAGGTGCGTCGGGGTAGAGGTTGAGGAAGTTCTTGAACGACTCGTAGGCTGCGTGATACTCCTCGATGTAGTAGTAGCCGTAGGCAATCTCGTAGTCTTTCTTCATCAGTTTGCGGTGCATCTCGTCGAGATATTTGATCACCTCGGGCATACGGGTGCTGCGGGGCCAGCGCTCGGCAAAGGCCTCAAACTCGGCTATCGCCTCCTTGGTCAGACTTTGGTCGAGCGAATAGACCGGCGACTCCAAGTATTTGCAGTACGCCGACATGAAGCTGGCTTCCTCCACGCGGTCGCTGTAGGGAAACTGGCGTGCGAAGCGCTTGTACTGGTAGCCGGCGGTGTAGTAGTCCTTCTCCTTGTACAGGGCCTGGGCATAATACCACGCTATGTTCTCGGCATTGTCCCTGCCGCGGTAGTGGAGCGAGAGATTTTCGAACAGCTGGATGGCTTTCGAAAAGCTGTTTTCGTTGTAGTAGCGCATGGCGGCAGCGAACTTCGCGTCGTAATCGTTGCTGTTGAGCAATTTGTCAAAGTTGCTGCAACTGCTTGCCAGCAAGCAGGTTGCGATGATTGCAATGAGGGTCGTCCTGTTTTTCATAAACTGCAAAAATACGAATATTTTTACAAATGGGCGAATTTTATTATTAATTACCCCAAAAATTTCCCCCGAAAGCCCTCATCTCCGGCCCGAAAAAGTATCCCCGTCGAGCCCAATTTTCCCGCCTTCGTAATGCGTTGTAAATCCGTACCTTCTCCTTATCAACTCCTACCCAACTCCTACTATGGAGGGAGATGGGTAGGAGTTGATAAGGAGAAGGTGTTGAGGGACAATGGGTTAGGGGAGGCCTGCCGAGGGCGATGGCCTGGGCATGGCTGGAGTGGGGTTGGAGAGGGGTTGGAGGGGGTGTGGCGAAGGGGCTCAGAATGTGAAACTTGCGCCGAAGCAGGCCAGGATGGGCAGCTGGTTGATGCGGGTGTGGGTGGTGCGGTTGAAGTAGAAGATGTTCTGGCGGCTGTAGACGTTGGTGACGCTGAGGTTGAGTTCGAGGGTGGAGCGTTTGCCGATAGAGAATTTGCGTTTGGCGCCGAGGTCCAAACGGTGGTAGCTCGGGAGGCGGCCCTGGTAGAGGTCGGCGTAGTGGATGCCGTAGTTGCCGTTGCTGGCGGTGTAGTCGTTGATGATGGTGTTGTCGAAGTCGAGCATCTGGTAGACACCCTGGGTCTGGGTGAAGGGGAATCCGCTGCCGAAGGACCAGCGTGCGCTGAGTTCCCACTGGCGCTGGTTGCCGAGGGCGTAGGTGGCGAGGATGTTGACGGTGTGGCGGCGGGCGTAGTGTGGGTTGTAGGACTGGATTTCGTCGGTGCGCTGGACGTAGCCGAGGGAGTAGGTGGCCCAGAGGTAGAGCCGCTGGAGGTCGACACGTGCGGAGATGTCGAAGCCTGTGGCGAAGCCGCGTTCGATGATGAAGTCTTTCATGAGGTATTCGGGTTTGGGGAAGGCGCCAGAGGGTCGGTAGGCGGGGTCGTTTTCGTCGAAGAGTTTGTTGCGGTTGGCGTTGAGGAGCTGGTCGAAGTGTTTGTAGTAGATTTCGGCGTTGAGGGTGATGTGTTCGGTGATGTCGTATTCGGCGCCGGCGACGATGTGTTTGGCCTGTTGGACGCACGAGGAGACGGGCTGGCCGAGGAAGGTGGAGGGGATGTTGAGTGCGGCGGTGCCGGTGAGGAAGCCGGTGAAGAGGTTGACGATGTCGTTGTCGGAGCGTGCGTCGAGGAAGACTTGGCTGTAGAATCCGCCGGCGAATTTGAACCGGAGGTCGGGGGTGGCGTTGAATTTGGCGGCCAGCCGGGGTTCGGGTTTGAGGCTGTTGAGGGTGGCGTAGTAGACCAGCCGGATGCCGGGGTCGAAGAGCCAGCGGCCGTGGGCGTATTTGTAGGTGGCGTAGAGTGATAGGTTGGTGGTGGGTTCGTCTTGCGCGGTGGCTTTGCCGTATTGGTTGACGAAGTGGTATTCGGTGTTGTAGCCTTCCATGCTGATGCCGTATTTGAGGCGGTTGGTGCCGATGAAGTTGGTGAGCTGGAGGGTGGTGTTGAAGCCGCCGATGGAGCTGTATTTGTCGAAGCCGGAGCCGTCGTCGAGTGTGATGTGGTAGTCGGAGTAGGCGATGCTGCCTTCGAGGATGGCGGAGGAGCCTGTGACGAGGGTGAAGTTGGTGCCGCCGCCGTAGTTGAGCCAGTGGTAGTTGGCGATGGCCTGGTAGCCTGTCACGCGGTCGTCGAAGCGGAATCCGAAGAGGTTGACTTTGCTGCCGGTGCCGGAGTTGAGCGAGAGTTTGGCGTAGATGTCGAGGAAGTCGAACGGGAGTCCGCCCTGGATGTAGGGGTAGATGAGTTTCGAGCTGTGGGAGAGGAATGAGTTTTTGGCCGAGATGAGGTAGGAGAGGGTGCTTTTTGAGGTGGGTGATTCGCGTTTGATGGGGCCTTCGAGGATGGCGGAGGCGCCGAAGGTGTTGAGGGAGAGTTTTCCGGAGTGGCGTTTTTTGTTGCCGTCGCGAGTGGTGATGTCCATCACGGAGGACATGCGTCCGCCGTATTCGGCGCCGAAGCCGCCGGTGTAGATGTCGGCGTTGAGGATGATGTCGGTTTCGAAGATGGAGTAGAGGCCGATGGAGTGGAAGGGGTTGTAGATGATCATGCCGTCGAGGAGGCAGAGGTTCTGGATCATGGAGCCTCCACGGATGTAGAGCTGTCCGCCCTGGTCGCCGGTGGAGCTGACGCCAGGCAGGACTTGCATGTATTGTGCGAGGTCGGCCTGCCCGCCGATGGAGGGCATTTGCTGGATTTGCGAGGAGGTGATTTTTTCGACGCTCACCTGTGTCTGCATGCGGCGTTCCTCGACTTTGCTGTCGGTGACGTTGACGGCTTCGAGAACGGTGGAGGCAGGTTTGAGTTTGATGTTGAGTGTGAGCACTTTGGTGGTGGTGAGGTCGATGGTTTGGGTGTATTCGTCGTAGCCTACGTAGCGGATGCGGAGGATGTAGCGTCCGAGGGGTATTTTGTTGATGAGGAAGAAGCCGTTGATGTCGGTGGCACATCCGAAGAGGGATTTTGCCGAGCTGGCGTCCTGGCGGTCGTTTTCGCCGACGATGACGATGTTGGCGAAGGGGATGGCTTCGCCGTTGGCTTCGTCGAAGAGGACGCCTTTGACGGTGCCTTGTGCGAGGGAGGCGCCGGTGATGGCGAGGAGTGTCAGGAGGGTGAGGATTCTGCGCATGGGGATGGGGTGTTGGGGGGTGATGGATGGTTTGGTGCGGCGGGGTGCCGCATGGGTTAGTATATGATTTTGAATACCAATTCTTTGAGTATTTCACCTTCGGTGACCTGACCTGAGTTTTTGACGCCTTTGGTGCGGAGGTCGGCCTGGTGGAGGTAGCCGATGCAGGTGGCCAGTTTGGGCAGGGGGTAGTTGTCGGCGGCGCGGGCGTATTCTTTGATGAAGGTGGGGGCGATGCCGAGGGCTTTGGTGGCGTCGCTTTTGACTTCGAGCTGGTGGTAGACCATGATTTTGATGAAGTAGCTGTAGAGTGAAGCCAGGATGGGCATGATGGGGTTTTTGCCGGGGTTGGCCTCGATGTAGTTGACGATGCGGGCGCACATCAGGGGATCGCGCTGGCCGATGGCTTTCTGGAGTTCGAAGACGTTGTAGTCTTTGCTGATGCCGATTTGCTCTTCGACGATTTGTTCCGTGATGGTGCCGCCCTGTGGGATGAGGGGGAAGAGCTTGGAGAGTTCGTTGGCGATTTTGCCGAGGTCGTTGCCGAGGCTGGCGGCGATGATCATCACTGCGTTGTCGTTGATGGTGTAGCCGTGTTTTTCCACATGGCGTCGAATCCATGATGGCACCTGGTTGTCGTAGAGGCTTTTAGTTTCATAGACGACACCTGTGTTGCTGATGGCCTTGTAGGCGGCGGAGCGCTTGTCGAGCTTTTTGTGGCGGTAGCAGAAGACGAGCATGGTTTCAGGCAGAGGGCTTTTGAGGTAGGCGGCGAGGGCGTCCCATTGGCGAAGGTCGATTTCCTGGGCCTCTTTGACGAGCACGAGGTGGACAGGCGACATCATGGGATAGCGCTTGGCGTTGAGGATGACGGTGGCCATGTCGGTTTCTTTGCCGTAGAGGACGGTCTGGTCGAAGTCGCGCAGCGACGGGTCGATGATGTTGTTTTCGATATAATCCGAGACCACGTCGATGTAGTAGTTGTCTTCGCCGGTGAGAAGGTAGACAGGTGCATGCTTGCCGTCCTTCAAGTCGTCAATGAGCTGGGTGTCAGTCATTTGTTTTGCTTGAGTGTTGGTTTTGAAAGGTCAAAAGTACAACTTTTTTTTGAGGCGGCAAAATCAAATTGAAAGATTGTTGCCGAATGGGTTGTGTATCGGGCAGGGAAATGGCGGGGTTGATAAGTTGGTGATTATTTTTTTTGTCGCAATAATGAAAAAAATGTATCTTTGCAATTTAAATAAATAATATAGAATGGATACAATAATCATCTTAGACTTTGGCTCTCAATACACTCAGTTGATTGCGCGCAAGATTCGCGAGCAGAATGTGTACTGCGAAATACATCCTTTTGACAAGATTCCCGCCCTCACGTCAGACGTGAAGGGCGTCGTTTTTTCGGGCAGCCCCTACAGCTGCAATGCTGCCGATGCGCCGGTGCCCGACATGAAGGACATCAAAGGCCGCTTGCCGTTGCTGGCGGTGTGCTATGGAGCCCAGTATCTGGCCAAATGGGGAGGCGGCCGGGTGCAGCAGTCGAAGATACGCGAGTATGGTCGAGCCAACCTGAGTTTCATTGATGCCGACAATCCGCTGATGAAGGGAGTCCCGAGGGGAAGCCAGGTGTGGATGAGCCACGGCGACACCATTGAGGAGTTGCCTGCGGGCTACCGCACCATTTGCTCGACAGAGAATGTGAAGTATGCGGGCTACCAGATTGAGGGTGAACAGACCTACGCCATACAGTTCCATCCCGAGGTGCACCATTCCACCGACGGTCCGACGCTGCTGCGCAATTTTGTGGTGGATATCTGCGGATGCCGTCAGGAATGGACACCGGAGTCGTTCATCGAGACCACCGTGCAGGAGTTGCGCGCCAAAGTGGGCAACGACAAGGTGGTGCTCGGGCTGAGTGGCGGTGTCGATTCGACGGTGGCGGCTGTGCTGCTCAACCGTGCCATCGGCCATCAGCTGCATTGTATCTTTGTGGACAACGGCCTGCTTCGAAAGAACGAATTCGAGGGTGTGCTGGAGTCGTATAAGGATATGGGGCTGAATGTGAAGGGCGTCGATGCCAAAGACAGATTCTATGAAGTGCTGGCCGGCGTGAAGGATCCGGAGCGCAAGCGCAAGGGCATCGGCAAGACGTTTATTGATGTGTTCGATGCCGAAGCCAAGCTGATCACCGATGCCAGATGGCTCGGTCAGGGGACCATATATCCCGATGTCATCGAATCGTCGTCGGTCAAAGGGCCCAGCCAGACCATCAAGAGCCACCACAATGTGGGCGGCTTGCCCGATTATATGAAACTGCAGCTGGTGGAGCCGCTGCGCAGCCTGTTCAAGGATGAGGTGCGTCGCGTGGGCCGTCAGCTGGGCATCAAAGACGAACTGATAGGTCGGCACCCTTTCCCCGGTCCCGGATTGGCCATCCGCATATTGAGCGACGTGACGCCCGAGAAGGTGCACATTCTGCAGGAAGTGGACGATATCTTCATTCGCGGATTGCGCGAGGCTGGCCTCTACGACAAGGTGTGGCAAGCCGGCGCGATGCTGCTGCCGGTGCAGAGCGTAGGCGTGATGGGCGACGAGCGCACCTACGAGAGCGTGGTGGCGCTGCGCGCAGTGGAGAGCGTCGACGGAATGACTGCAGATTGGTGCCATCTGCCATACGATTTCTTGGCTAAAGTCAGCAACGAAATCATCAACCGCGTGAAGGGCGTCAACCGTGTGGTCTACGACATCAGCTCCAAGCCACCGGCAACCATTGAATGGGAGTAATCGACCCAGATTGTTATGAATATGAAGAAGATAGCCATATTGGCATTAGTGCTGCTGATGCATCTTGCGGCTGTGGCGCAGGCTCCCGGAACGACGCCTGTGAAGATCAGCTATAAGACGCAGATGCTCAATGGGCGGAAGTATTATATCCACATTGTGGAAAAAGGACAGACGGTATACTCGATATCGAAGGCCTACAAGGTGGAGAGCTACGATGCCGTGACGCATGTCGACATCCATTTCCTGCATCCTGGCGACACCGTGTGGCTGCCGTGCCGCGGCCAGTTTTCCAATGCCGCCGAGGAAAACGAAACCGTCCAGCCCACTCAACCTGCAGCCCAGCCTTCGCAACCCGCCCAGCCTTCGGCGCAGCCTGTGGCGCCTAAGCCTGAAGAGAAGCGTCCCACGCCGACACCGGTAGAGAAGGAATCTCCGGCCAAGCCACAACTGACAGTCGTGCAGCAGGCTCCTGCCCCCAGGACAACCCCACCGGTGCGCAAGCTGGGCACCACGCTCAAAGTGTCGCTGATGATGCCGCTGCACCTTGACCAGCTGGACGAGATCTCCACATCGAAATTCGACATCGAGCAGCGCGGCAAGAAGAGCTACAAGCAGTTCGAGTTCATCGAGTTCTACGAGGGAGTGCTGCTTGCACTGGACAAACTGGCCGAACGGGGCATGTCGGTCGAACTGAACGTGGTTGACGTGTCCGACAATTCGCCCGCCAAGGTCGAGGAGGCTTTCGCCAGCCATCATGTGGGCGAAAGCGACTTCGTGGTGGCGCTGCTTTTCCGCGATGCCTTCGACCGTGCCGCCCAGTTGGCCCAAGCGGCCGGCGTCTATATCGTCAACCCCATGGCCACCCGCAGCGAGATTTGCGACACCAACCCATATATGGTGAAAATCCAGCCCTCGGTAGCCGGAATGGTTGAGCTGATGCTCAACAATATGAAGCTTGAGCGGCCCAACGGCCACCTCTATGTCATCCATTCCAACTCCAAAGCCGAGAAGCCTGTCCTCGACGAGCTGAAACGCCAGCTTGACGAGCGCAAAGACATCCGCTACACCATCTTCAACTGGACCCAAAGCGCCAAGCTGACCAACGTGATGAAGGCCACTCCCGACTGCAACGTGGTCAGCATCTACGACCAGAGCAAGGACAACAACCGCCTTTTTGTCGGCAACATCCTCAACAAGCTCTCCGCTTTCAAGACCCGCACCCCCATGCTGTATTCCCTCACCGACTGGACCACGCAATACATGGACCTCGACTTCGCCCAGCTCCAGTTGCTGAACTATCACACTTTTTCCACTTCATGGGACATGACGAACGAGGTGCATGTGCAGTTCCTCAAGGATTTCCGCTCCCGTTTTGGCAGCGAACCCACCACGTCGCTGGCCTCTACCGGATATGACCTGATGGTCTACCTCGTGGCTGGGTTGAGCCACCGCGGCACCGAGTTCTGGAGCACCCCCACGCGCTCGCTGCCGGCGATGACCCACCCCATCCAGCTTCAACGCTCCGGCGAGGGTCTTGAGAACGCCAGCGCTCAGCTCTATCGGCTCGAAGATTTCCGCTTTGTGCCGGCACCAGTCAAATAATCACTCCCCCTCACGATGGAATTCCAGCAAACGATCAACAAAGAGTTTCGCGTCACCGGCCCCGGCCTCCACACCGGCCGCACCGTGACCGTCACCATCAAACCTGCTGCAGAGAATTTCGGCATCGCCTTTCGGCGCACCGACCGCAACAATATCATCACCCAGCCCGCTTTGGCAGAAAACGTGGGCGAAACGTCGCGCGGCACCACCATCGGTTCCGGCCGCAACACCATTGCCACCGTCGAGCACCTGATGTCGGCCCTGCATGGCTTCGGCATCGACAACGCCCTTGTCGAACTCGATGGGGGAGAGGTGCCCATCCTCGACGGCTCTGCGCGTCCATGGCTGCTCCAGCTTTTCCGTGTCGGCCTGCATCGCGATGCGGCTCCCCGCAAGGTCTACACCATCAATGATCCCCTCCATTTCGAGTTTAAGCCCACCGGCTCGGTGTTCGATGTGCAGCCCTGCGACCATTTCACCGTCCGCTGCGAGATCGATTTTCCCAACAGCGTCATCGGCCATCAGGAAGCCGTCATGAACGACTTCTCCGAATACGCCGCCAGCATCGCCCCCTGCCGCACCTTCGTCTTCCTCCACGAGATCGAGCCCCTCCTGCACCTCAACCTCATCAAGGGCGGCAGCCTTGACAACGCGCTGGTCTTCGTCAACAAAGAGCTCACCTCCAAGCAGCTCAAGCGTCTGGCCAAGACATTCAACAAGGACGTCTCCCACTTCAAGGTCCACGACGGCGTGCTCAACACCACCGACCCCTATTTCCCCAACGAACCCGCGCGCCACAAGCTGCTCGACTTCATCGGCGATGTCCGTCTTGTCGGCTTGCCCCTCAACGCCCAGTTCAACATCTACAAGCCCGGCCACCGCGCCAACAACGCCTTCGCCCGCTTCTTGACCGACTACATCAAAAAGAACCCGCAATAAAACCGACCGCACCGTACCCATACATAGTCCCTCACATTAACGAATTAACGCATAAACAATACTCAATATGAACCTCTACGACCTCCATCCCGATGCCAAAATCGGCACCAACGTCACCATCAGCAACTTCTCCACCATCTGCGAGGATGTCGTGATCGGCGACAACACCTGGATCGGTCCCAACGTGACCATCTTCCCCGGCGCCCGCATCGGGAGCGGATGCAAGATATTCCCTGGCGCCGTTATCGCCGCCATCCCCCAGGACCTCAAGTTCGCGGGCGAATACACCACCGTCGAGATTGGCGACAACAACGTCATCCGTGAATGCTGCACCATCAACCGTGGCACCGCCGCCTCCGGCCGCACCGTCGTCGGCAACAACAACCTGCTGATGGCCTACGTCCATGTGGCCCACGATTGTGTCGTCGGCGACAACTGTGTCCTGGCCAACAACGCCACCCTTGCCGGCCACATCATCCTGGGCGACTATGTCATCCTTGGCGGCAAAACGGCCTGCCTGCAGTTCATCCACATCGGCTCGCACGTCATCACCCAGGGCGGCGCCCTCGTCGACAAGGACATTCCTCCCTTCGTCAAGGCCGCGCGCTACCCCATCCAGTATGCCGGCGTCAACAGTCTCGGCCTGCAGCGCCGTGGCTTCACGCGCGAGAGCATCAACAACATCCAGGACATCTACCGCTGCATCTTCCAGAAGGGCCTCAATGTCACCGATGCCGTCGAACTGGTGAAGGAAAACTACGGCCACACCGACGAGGGCAAGCAGATCCTCGCCTTCATCGGCAATGCCAACACAGGCCTTCTCCGCGGTTACACCTCGGTCCGGAAATCAGAGTAGCCCGCTTCCGGTCCAGCTCCTGTCTGTCTGATGTACGACTGATGTACAACAAACGTCCATCCTTCGGCCAAGGGCGGCTGAGGGGATTGTCGGCTCTTGTAACAGATATTTGGTTTTTTATTGCACCGCCATCATCGTCGTTTCCACAATGGCGACCTCCTTGTGGGATACGTAGTCGGTCAGTGTCGTCAGGTAGAGCGCTGTCGTGCGCCCGTGTTTCAGCGCCAGGCTGTGGGCCCGCAGGCAGCTGCCGGTGGCGGGACTCAGATAGTGGATCGAGGCATTGAGCGACACCCAATGCAGCTCGCCGCTCTCGATGTGGTCGCTGTTTGCAGCCACCGCCGCCGCAAAGTCGGCCAAGGTGAACAGTGCCCCGCCCATCACCACGCCACGGGCATTGCGGTGACGGTCGTCGACCAGCATTTCGCAGTCGGCCTCATGGTCGTCGGTCACCCGCACGATGTGGATGCCCGAGGTGACCACCGCATAGCGGTCCTTGCAGAACACCACTCTGGCTTTTTCGGTCAAGTCCATAATGCGTCAGAATTGGTAAGCCAGTCCGATGGTCAGCAGGCGGCTGAAGGCACCCGTATTGCTGCGGAAAATGCGGTAGGTGCCCGAACCGTTTTCTTTGGTGATGCTCAGCATCGAGTTCTGGTAGCGCAGTTCGATGCAAGTGTGAGTGGCGAAGCGGTAGCGCGCCGTGGCCGTCAGGGGCAGCCAGTCCATCCGCGTGAAGTTGGCCGCGCTCTGGGGTTCGTCCACCCCGTTGGTGGTCACCGATGCGCCCACCTGTATGGCCGGCGCCACGCCAGCGGCGAACCGCAAGCGGTTGTCGATCATGTTGTAGGAGATCATCACGGGCACCTCAACGTAGTTCACCGACAGGTTGCGGTCGGTGGCGTTGATGTACGAACCCTTTTGGGTGTAGGCCAGTTCGACCACCATCCGCCAAGGTGAGTCGGTGTCGCCCGACAGGGTGAAGCTGCTGCCCACGCCCACGCGGAAGCCGGGGTGGTTGTATTTGCCGGCACCGTCGCCGTCGATCTGGCTCATGTTGAATCCGCCCATCAGGCAGGCGTCGAAGCGGGTTTGCCCCATTGCGAGGCCTATCGTCAGACAGGCGGCCATTGCTAGCATTATCTTCTTCATGGATCGTTGTTTTCGGTTTAGTGTTTCATCACTTCGGCCATCTCCTCTGTATTCCAGAAGGTTGTCTGGCGGAATTCGTTGTCGGCATCTTTCTGTCGCGACGTTGCGATGCGGTCGCGCACCAGTTGCCGTATACGGGCGTATTCTGTCTTGAAATGATGCCAGTCGGCGGCATCAAGGGCTTTTTTCTGCGCCAACTCGCACAGCACCCCGTAGGCGTGGCGGCGTTTCTGCTCGGGGTATTCGGCCCAGAGGGTGTCCATCCGCCGGTGCAGCTCCTCCCATGAGGCTATGCGCCCCTGCTCCACATCGTCGGTCAGGCGGTCCATGTCGGGTCCGGCAACCAGTTGGCCGCCGATGTTCACCCAGCGCTGTGTCCGCTCGCCGTCGTAATGTTCGGTGCCGTCGAGTTGTGTCATGGCGTAGTACACCAGCATCTCCTCGTAGGCGCGATAGGCTTCGCCGGGCTTCAGTATCACGGTTTCGCGCTTGCCGCGTTCCATGCCGTGGGCCACCACCCGGGTCTGTCCGCCGTTCTGGTAGGCTTTGGTGGTCCAGAGGTATAGCAGGCCGCGCCCCACCAGCATCTCTTCGGCGGTGTCGGGCGCGAGGGGGCTGAATTCTATGTGCTGCTGCCTGAGGGTGCGTTTGTCACGGCGGGCGAATTTGGTGCTGTTGCGGTCCAGGGCGTACATGTTGTGCATCCACCAGTAGGCGGGCATCACCTCCAGCCGGTTTTTGGCCACATTGTTGTTCACCAGCGCGAAGGGTAGGGTGATGTTCAGCTCCGAGGGATAGTCGCCTTTGGCCAGCAGCGTGTAGCTCGCGAAGCGGCAGTTGTGCTTGATGCTCACGCACAGTCCGGGCCAGAAACCCCGGCCGGCCGACATCTCGCCGTCGGCGGTGCGGCCATTGTGGTTGCTGCCCAGCGTGGCGCCGGCGGCCACATTGCTTTGCCCCTGCACCAGGGCGGCGATGAGGAACGAATTGTTGTGGTGTTGCTCGTGGGCGGGGAATATCATGCTGCAGCCCACCTCGCCGCGTGCCAGCGTGCTGTTGTCGCCCACCACGCTGTCGTTCAGCCTCAGTCCGGCTTCCAGTTTCACATTTTCGCCGGTCAGGAAGCGTTCGGCGATCACGCCGTGGCCGATTTCGCATCCGGCGCCGACGATGCCGTCGATCACGGCGGTGGCGTTGCGTATCTCGCTGCCGTCACCCACGGCGCCACGGGGTGTTCCGCACCATTGTTCGAACCTTTGCAGCATGCACTTGCGGTCGCGGTAGCGTGCCCACAGGTAGGCGTCGCCCACGGTCATGCCGGCAGCCAGACGTATGCGACGGCCGCCGTTCTCGTTCATCACGTCGGCCCAGGCACCTTCGGCCGAGAAACTCATCTCGCCCACATTGCTGATGCGGCAGTTGCGGCCGATGCGATAGTTGCGCATCCGTCGCACGTCTTCCACCACGCTGCCTTCACCGATGACGCAGTCGGCCAGGTGGCTGCCTGTCACGGTAGCTCCGCGGCCAATGTCAACATGGCCTTCAAAGCGGTTGTCGAAGATGTGGGCAATGTCGTCGGCGCTGGCCAGCCGGATCTGCGACCAGTCGCGGCATCGGTTGCCTTGGCGTTCCAGCCTGGCAGCCATGTCGGCGTTCACAGTGCGCATCATTCCCAATTTTTCTCTCAGGTCGTCGGCACCCTTGAACACGATGCCCTCCATCCCCATCAATCGGGCGGCTTCCACGTTGGCGGCATTGTCGTCCACGAAGGTGCATTCCGATGCCTTCAGTCCGTATCGGTCAAGCAGCACCTGGAAGAGGCGACGGTCGGGCTTGATCAGTCCTTCGGCGCCGCTCACCACATAGCGGTCGATCATCTGCAGCACGGCGAAGCGTTCGCGTGCGGCGGGGAATGTTTCCATGCTCCAGTTGGTCAGTCCGTAGATGCTGTAGTCGGGGTCGGCTTTCAGCTCGGCCAGCACGTCGCGCATGCCGGGCATCTCGCCAGTGAGCATCTCGGCGTATCGGGTGTCGTAGAGGGCGATGGCTTCGGCATATTCGGGATAGCGTGCCGAGAGATCATCGATGCAGGAGGCTGTGCTTTCGCCGGCGTCGATGCGGCCGCGCCATTTGTTGTCGGCCACATGGCGCAGAAACCACCAGCTCCGGGCCTCGTCGCCGAAATAATCGGTGTAGACGCTTTCCGGTTGCCAGCGCACCAGCACGTTGCCGAAGTCGAATATGATATTCTTCATGTGGGAGTCAGGGTCTTGGTTTTTTGGGGTATTACGCGTCGGGCGGCCTTGTCTTGCGGCAGCGCCAGACCGTTGGCTGAGACCTAGCGGTTGGCGTACATCTCCTCGTAGTATTTCATGTAGTCGCCCGAGGTGATGCGGTCCATCCATTCCTGGTGGTCGAGGTACCACTTGACGGTTTTCTCGATGCCTTCTTCAAACTGCAGGCTCGGCTGCCAGCCCAGTTCTTGTTTCAGTTTGGTGCTGTCGATGGCATAGCGCATGTCGTGGCCGGCGCGGTCGGTGACGAAAGTGATCAGGTCCATGTCGGCCCCTTCCGGACGTCCCAAGAGACGGTCGACGGTGGTGATGAGCACTTTGATCAGGTCGATGTTTTTCCATTCGTTGAAGCCGCCGATGTTGTAGGTTTCGGCCACGCGGCCCTCATGGAAGATGAGGTCGATGGCGCGTGCGTGGTCCTCCACATACAGCCAGTCGCGCACGTTCTCGCCCTTGCCGTAGACGGGCAGCGGGCGGCGGTGGCGGATATTGTTGATGAACAGCGGTATCAGTTTCTCGGGGAACTGGTAGGGACCGTAGTTGTTCGAGCAGTTGCTGATCACGGTCGGCATGCCGTAGGTGTCGTGGAAGGCGCGCACAAAGTGGTCGCTCGACGCTTTGGAGGCGCTGTAGGGGCTGTGCGGCTGGTAGCGGCGGTCTTCGGTGAAGAATTCGCTGCCCCAGGGACCGCCACCCGGCTCGTTGCCGCCTTCAGGATGGTTCATTTCGAGTGCACCGTACACCTCGTCGGTCGAGATGTGGTAGAAACGCTTGCCTTCGTAGCGTTCGGGACGGCTTTCCCAATAGAGGCGTGCTGCCTGCAGGAGGCTCAGCGTGCCCATCACGTTGGTCTGTGCGAACGAGAAGGGGTCTTTGATCGAGCGGTCGACATGGCTTTCGGCGGCCAGGTGGATCACACCCTCGATTTCGTATTTTTTCATCAGGGCCAGGATGCTGTCCAGGTCGCAGATGTCCACTTTCTCGAAGCGGTAGTTGGAGCATTTCTCCACATCGCGAAGGTTCTCAAGATTGCCGGCGTAGGTCAACTTGTCGACGTTGACAATGAGGTCGTTGGGGTATTTGTTCACAAGAAGGCGTATCACATGGTTGCCTATGAAGCCGGCGCCGCCGGTGACGATGATGTTCATTGTGCTTGGGTATTAGATTGTTTTATTGTTTGCGGATTATTGAATGTGCAAAAATACGTTTTTTTTTCTTAGTGGCAAAATAATCTTTGTTGCCGACGGAAAAGGAGGCTCTGCTGTGCACAAAAATGCCCGGGGGCGCCGCAGAAGCGGCGCCCCCGGGCCATAGCCTTCAATATGGGGCTCAGATGAATATGTATCGCAGGATGAAGAGCACAGCCAGCACCCACATCGTGGGCGTGATCTTGCTGAAGCGTCCGCAGCATGCGTTGAGCACCACATACGAGATCATGCCGATCAGGATGCCGTCGCTGATGCTGTAGGCGAAGGGCATCACCACCAGGGTGATGAAAGCCGGGATGCTCTCGCGGTAGTCCAGCCAGTTGATCTTCGTCACGGGATTCATCATCATCATGCCGACGATGATCAGCGACGGTGCCGTGGCTGCCGGCGGTATGGCCAGGAACAACGGTGCAAACACCAGTGCAAGAGCGAAACAGACGGCGGTGGAGAAGGCGGTGAGGCCCGTGCGTCCGCCGGCGCCCACGCCGGCGGCACTCTCCACATAGGTGGTGGTGGTGCTGGTGCCCAGGGCGGCGCCGCACACCGTGCCGATGCTGTCGGCCAAGAAGCACTTGTTGATGCCGTCCACATTGCCTTTCTCATCCACAAAGCCGGCCTTCTCGCTCACGCCGATCAGGGTGCCCATCGTGTCGAACATGTCGATGAACAGGAAGGTGAACACCACCACGATGATGTCCACGATGCCCTTGCTGGTGGTCAGCTCGCTCCAGGTGAACTTGAAGGCGATGTCGTTGATGGCGGGCGGCAGCGAAACGATACCGCCGAACGATGTCAGGGCGGCACGGGTCACCTCGCCGTCGGCGCCCACCACGTTGAACATCGGTATCATGCCAATCACGGTGGTGGCCAGAATGCCCCACAGGATACCGCCGCGCACGTGCAGCATCACCAGGGTGCACGAAACGACCAGGCCGATGATGCCCAGCAGCGCCACTCCGTTGAACGATCCGTCGGCCAGCTTCAGTCCAAGGGTCACCAGCGTGGCGTCGCTGTTGACCACGATGCCGGCATTCTGGAATCCGATGAATGCGATGAAGAGGCCTATGCCGGCGCCAATGGCGTGCTTGAGCGATATCGGGATGGCGTCCACTATCCATTTGCGCACATTGGTCAGCGTCAGGATGATGAAGATGATACCCTCGATGAACACAGCCGTCAGCGCGAACTGCCACGAGTGGCCCATCGTGAGGCACACCGTGTAGACGAAGAAGGCGTTGAGGCCCATGCCCGGCGCCAGACCGAAGGGCTTTTTCGCGATCAGCGCCATGGCCAGCGTGCCGATGACGGCCGCCAGCGCCGTGGCGGTGAACACGGCCCCGTTGCTCTTGCTCATCGCACCGCCCAGGGCGTCGAAGATGTTGGGGTTGACGGCCAGGATGTAGGCCATCGTCAGGAAGGTGGTGATACCTGCTATGATCTCGGTGCGCACGTTGTGCTGCGCCGGATCGAATCCGAACAGTTTTTTAAGCATCGATGTGTCCTCCTATTTCGTGTTGGATGTTCAGAATACCCACTTCACGCCAAGGCACGGAGCCACGGTGAAGCCCTTGTTCTGGTTGGCCATGATGCCCGGGGCAATCTCGGCGAATTCCTTCCATCCGCCGGCAAAGTTGTAGGCCAGCTCCACCTCGCCGCCGATGTTCAGGTTCGGGCAGCCGAAATGCTGGCCGATGCAATACCACAGCTGCGGCTCGCTGAGCACCACCAGCTGCGTCTCCTCGGTCGACAGGTCGTCCATCTGCCATCTCTGGTTCTCGCCCCAGATGTCGAGAAATCCGCTGAACGCCAGTCCGCGCACCCCGAACAGGTCTTTCATGCCCCACACAAAGGTGAACTGCAGCGGGATGTCGGGCTGCGTCGTCTGCTTGAAATACTTGTACATCAGTTCAAAAGTGAACGTGTTGCGGAAGTCTTGGCTGTGCAGGAAATATTCCACGCCAAACAGCCATGCGTTGTTGGCATACATGCCTCCGTTCCATTCCACATGCAGGCTCACCGGGGCCAGAGCCGTGTTGTGCCACAGGTTGATGGCGCGCGCAATCTCGGTGTAGTAGCCCGTCGGCGTGTGCATGTCGAAGGGGTGGTAGATGTCGTTGAAGAAGAAGGTGCTTCCCCACGGATCGCCTTTGAACATCTCAAGGGTCGTCGTCAGGTGCCCGCGGTTGAAATCGTACATCTCCTGGATGTTGGTCTGGGCCTTCAGCCCTGCCGTTGTGGCCAGCAGCAGCACTGCAAATAATAATTTTTTTTCATAGGATAAGGTTTTTGGGGTTAATAATTGCTTTTGTTATCTTAATTTCAGTTAAAAATACTACTGCAAAGGTACGTTTTTTTTGTGAAAATGTCTGAATTTTTTTTCACAACAAGAAATAAGATTGTATGTGGCTATTTGAAAAACAGTGAGTTGCGCTGTTCGAAACAGTTGAAAAATAGGATGGACCAACTGGCGGCGACGTGCGGCACATCCCCCGTTGGCGGCATGCTTTTGGCCCTGTTGCCGGCCACGTGCACCCGCCCGAAATGCCGGCGCATGTAACGCAAGTCATTGTGCATCGCAACTGCTTGATTTCCACCTACCATCTCCTACCCAACTCCTACCCAAGTCCTACTATGGTAGGAGATGGGTAGGAGTTGATATGGAGATGGTATTGAGAGACAGGGGGTTGCGTGCGGATAAGAATGCCGGTGGAATGACGCCGGTTTTGGCCTTTTGGGATGAGAGAAAAGTTTTTTTTCAAAAAAAAAATCGGCGGCGCACAATAATATTCTTTTTTTGCAGTTTTAATATAGTTTTTGGCCCCGTAGTTCAGCTGAATAGAACGTCGGATTCCGGTTCCGAAAGTCGTGGGTTTGAATCCCGCCGGGGTCACTGGACAGAAAATGTGATAGTGGATTGTGAAAGCAGTTCGCTATCATTATTATATATATGATGAATGTTTCCCAGATGAAGAAGTCGACACATCCTTTTGTGCAGCTGTTGGTGATGGTGATGTTTTCGCTATTGATGTTGCTGTTCACCACGGTGCTCACGTCGGTGCTGGCGGTGGTCGGCGTCGATGTGATGTCGACGGGCAATATGCTGTGGCTGCAGGGCGTGACGCAGGTGCTGACGTTTGTCGTGCCGGTGCTGGCGATGACGAAGCTGTATTACCGTGGCGGAGAGAAGGCCTACTACAGGCTGGATTTCGGCGGCCGCAAGTGGCTGTTGGCGCTGGCCGGAGTGGCAGTGTGGCTGCTGCTGGTGCCGCTGGTGGACTGGCTGACGGTGTGGAACGACTCGTGGCATTGGGGCGGTGTGTGGGCCAGGCTAGAGGAAGCTTTGCGGTCGATGGGGGAACAGTCGGAGGCGTTGATCGAGCGGTTTCTGCACCGTGACAGCGTGGGAGCGCTGGCCGTCAACCTGTTGGTGATTGCCTTGGTGCCTGCCGTCAGCGAGGAGCTGTTTTTCCGTGCGGGCATACAGAATCTGCTGCAGCGCTGGTTCGGAAATGCGCATTGCGCCATTTGGGTGGCGGCAGCGATATTCAGCCTGGGGCACGGCGAGGTGTTCGCTTTTTTGCCGCGGTTCCTGTTGGGGGCGATGTTGGGCTATCTGTATGTCTTTTCCGGATCGCTGATTGTCAATATGGTGGTCCATTTTGTGAACAATGCAGTGCTGGTTGTGGCCTATTGGCTCTATTATAGAGGGGCGCTCGGAGTGGCTCCCGATGATCCGATGGCGATGCCCTGGCTGTTGACGACCTGCTGTGCGCTGGCCGCCGCCGGCATTTTCTATGCCACGTTTGTTCTCTCCCGAAAAGGCGAGTGAAAAAAAGTTTGCATAATCCGTTTTTTTTTAGTATATTTGCAGTGAACAAACCAATTGCAGATATACTATGAGAACTATTTCGAAATCAATTTGTTGTATATTGTTTGTGGCGTTGGCGTCCATGTCGGATTGGGCCAAGGCCGACGAGCTGGTGAGTTTCAACGCGGATGAAGTGTCCGCAATGGGGACGATAATAAGGAGTTATCAGCAAGGTCAGGATGTTGTTTGTTGCAATGTGCCGTACTCCAGGCCGTATTTTGTCATGTATGACGAGGGTACGACCATGCTGTATGCGCTTGTATGTGGACATGGACACGGTTGCGGATTTCGAGATATATGACGACACGGTGTATTTTTGCGGCAAGAAAAAGAGCGCTGTCGGGACGCAATATACGGTGAAATTCAGGCAGGGCAGTTTTGGCGGGCATTGTCTGTATAGGAATTATAATGAAATCAAGGATTTCGGGATCGATCATGATGGTGATCGTCATGACATCCCGTTGACAAAAATATTGCAGCTTCCTGAGGAGGCAATGGGCGACAGGAAGGACATGAGGGTGGAAACGCTGTGCAATTCTTTGACGGACGAAATCGAGCAATAAAAAACCATGAGGATATGAAAAGGATATTCATGCTGTTGATGTTGGCCGGAACGGCCCTAGGGTCGGCAGTGGCGCAGGACACGCTGCATATGAGGGATATGCGGCTGATGGAGAACTACTACGTCCATACGTGGCCGGACACATTCCCTTATAGTGAAGCCAGGAAAGTGTATTATGCCGGTTACAAACTTCATAGAGGGTTTGACCGGAATCAGGCGAAGCAGCTGGCCTGGCGGATGTATACGGAGGACACGCTGCAGGTGTATGGGATAGCGGTGGGCTTGACGTCGATTTTACGGTCCAATCCGCGCGACTCGGCTGCGGCGCGTGCGGCCGGCGACACATCGCATGCGATGTCGTATGAATGGTGGCGGCTATACGAGGCGAAGACCGACAAGCTGCGTCCTATAGGCGAAGACCTGGAGGTGAATTTGCAAAGCACGCCGGTGGCGTATTATGTGGACATGGATTTGTACCATACGTGGGGGACGGAAAAGTTGCCTTTGATTCCGATGTATGAGCTGTATTTTTCGGAGCCGCATGCAGTGGTCGACTCGTTTTATGTCGGACGCCGATTTGGCCCTACCGGCAGGTGGTACACAAGGATTCAACTCCCAGTCATTGTCACTAATATAGAATCTCCCGGGGATTCTATTGCAGTGTATCTTGATTATTATGATGATTATACAGCTCAAGAAATACATGGATGGCATTACTACTTTTCACCAATAGGTGGGTATTATCATTTTATATTTCCGATACTAACGCCGCAAGATTCGGCGAGCATCGACACCACGGGGTCGGCGGTGGACACGGCGGCATGGCGCGCTATAGAGGATGGTTATATGGAGAGGGACAGCAACGATTGGATACACAAGCTGGGGGTGGACCCGGCCGTGGTGGCGCGATATGTGCAGGTGACGCCCAATCCGGCGACAGGCGTGGTGAAGGTGGTGTCGAGTTTCGGGCTGCGGGGCATCGAGGCATACAATGAGTCGGGGGTGAAGGTGTGTGTAGAGGAGGCGTCGGGCTTGATGCACAAGATGGATGTGTCGTCGTGGGCGAAAGGAATGTATGTGCTGAAAATCGGCACCGACATGGGCACCACCATGAAGAGGCTGGTGGTGCAGTGACGGTGGGCGGCGACTGTTGGGCATAAAATGCTAAAAGATAGCCAATAAAAGGCCGTTCTGACCCGAGATTATTGTTTTTTTGATAGTTTAAGACAAGGTGTTTGCTATTGTTTTAATATGCTGATATATAGAATGTTGTTGTGAGTTGAAATGTTAAATGTGATATTTTTTTTCAAAAAAAAAGTCGATGAGTGAGAAAAAAATCATATTTTTGCAATTCGATTTCGATTAGAAAAACAGACAGATAGAATAACAATATCAAAAAAATTAGTAGAAAAATGACAAAGGCAGAAATCGTAGCTGAAATAGCTCAGAAAACCGGTATCGAGAAAGTTGCCATTCAGGCTACTGTTGAAGAGTTCATGACCGTCATTAAGGAGAGCCTTGCCGAGGGCGAGAACGTGTATCTTCGCGGCTTTGGCAGCTTCATCGTGAAAAAGCGCGCTGAGAAGACCGGTCGCAACATCAGCAAGAATACGACCATTATCATCCCTGCTCACAATATCCCCGCCTTCAAGCCGGCCAAGACTTTTATGCAGGATGTGAAAAAGAAGGTCAAATAACAGAGAGTGTGAATTATATGGTCTGGGGCGCCATGCGGAAATGATGGCTACCAGACGATGAAGGATAATACAAAAAATCAATAACAATGCCTAACGGAAAAAAACACAAACGTCACAAGATGTCTACCCACAAGCGCAAAAAACGTCTGCGCAAGAATAGACATAAGAAGAAGTAAGGCGTGAACCCCAGCGGAGGTTCGGCCGCCAACTTCGAGAAAAACTAAAGGCTAAAACAAATTACATGCCGGTCCGTAGAGGGCTGGAATGTAATTTGTTTTGCTATATTTTTAGAATCAAACTGCCCAACAAGACTATAATATAAGTGGACAAAGAACTAATCATATCTTCACAGGACGACGGGGTGCAGCTGGCACTGCTGGAAGACAAGCGTCTGGTCGAACTGCATAAAGAGAAGAACACGAGCCAATATGCTGTCGGAGACATCTATTTTGGCAAGGTGAAAAAAATCATGCAGGGACTCAACGCGGCGTTTGTCGATGTGGGAGGCGACAAGGAGGGCTTTATGCACTATCTTGATCTCGGCCCGGACTACAACTCGGTGTCCAAGTACCTGAAACTCGCCATGAACGGCGATGCCTCTGCCGCCACATTGAACGATTTCAAAATCGAGCCTGTGCTCGAAAAGGTGGGAAGCCTGACCAATGTGTTGAAAGTGGGCCAGCCTGTGCTGGTTCAGGTGACCAAGGAACCCATCTCTACCAAAGGCCCCAAGCTGACCGGCGACATATCGATTGCCGGACGCTATCTGGTGCTTACGCCGTTTTCCAACAAAATATCCATCTCGCAAAAGATCAAGGGGTCGGAAGAACGCAACCGCCTGCGCAGGCTGTTGCAAAGCATCCGTCCGCAGAACTTCGGCGTCATCGTGCGCACGGTGGCCGAGGGACGCACGGTGGCCGAGCTGGATGCCGACCTGCACGCGCTGCTCAATTCGTGGGCGCTGATGACCGAAAAACTCAAGCGTGCCAATGCCCCCACAAAGGTCTATGCCGAGTTGTCGACGACGACGGCGCTGCTGCGCGACGTGCTGACCGACGACTTTAACACCATCTATGTCGACGACGCCAACTTGTATGCCGAGGTGCGCCAATTCATCAAGGGTATCGCTCCCGACAAGGAAGACATCGTGAAGCACTACAAGATGGAGACGCCCATCTTCGAACAGTTTGGCGTGCAGCGTGACATACGCAAGGCTTTCGGCAAGATTGTCACCATCCGGTCGGGTGTCTACCTGTATGTGGAGCATACGGAGGCCATGCATGTGATCGACGTCAACAGCGGCAACCATATCAAGGCCGGAACCGGCCAGGAGGACACCGCGCTGCAGGTGAATATCGAGTCGGCCAAAGAGATCGCCCGCCAGTTGCGTTTGCGCGACATGGGCGGCATCGTGATAATCGATTTTGTGGACATGAACAAGGCCGAGAACCGCAAGAAGCTGTTCGACGTGATGAGCGAGGAAATGAAGCGCGACAAGGCCCGCCACACGATCTTGCCGCTCAGCAAGTTCGGCCTGATGCAGATCACGCGCCAGCGCGTGCGTCCGGCCATGGAGGTCGATGTGCAGGAAAAATGCCCCTTCTGCGACGGCACAGGGCATATCAAACAAAGCCTGGTGGTGATTGACGAGATAGAGTCGAATCTGAAATATCTTCAGTCGTCGCAGAACGAGAAGCGATACACTATCGTGACGCACCCCTATATTCAGGCCTACCTCACCAAGGGAGGACTCAAGAGCCTCCGCATGAAGTGGATGAGGACCTATCACGTGTGGCTCGACATCAAGCCCGCCGAGAAGTATAACCTGTTAGAGTACAAATTCTTTCATGCCAACGGCGATGAAATCGAGATGTAGCGTCGGCCTGCAGGCCGACGCAGTGTTGAGACGAATGGCGGCGGTGTTGCTGCTTGCGCTGTTGCCGATGGTGATGTCGGCACAGGTGCGGACGCGCGGCATTGATGTGTCGAAATATCAAGGCAATATCAATTGGACCAAAGTGGCCAAAGATTCCACGATCAAGTTCGTGTATGTCAAAGCCACCGAGGGCACCACCATCCAAGATCCGATGTACCGGACAAACATCACGAAGGCCAAGAAGGCGGGATTGCTGGTGGGCAGCTACCACCTGTACAGCAGCAAGACGACAGCCTATCAGCAGATGGCCAACATACGCAAGGTGGTGAAGAAAAGCGAACAGGACCTGGTGCCGGTGCTCGACATCGAGGGCCACCATTCCGGACGGCTCTATATGGAGCGTGTCGACAAGCTGCTCGAGCTGATGGAGAAGGAATATGGCGTCAAGCCGATCATTTACACGAGTGAAAAGCTCTACAAGACGCATTTTGCAACGAAGAAATACAGCAAATATCATATCTTTATTGCCAACTATCGCGGCTATCCCTCGACACGATTCACGTTGTGGCAATACACAGAGCGAGGCCATTGCAACGGCATCAGCGGGTATGTCGACTTCAACAGGCTTCACCGAAACCACAGTCTCAGCGACATCAAGATGCCGAAACCAAAGCCCAAGAACAAGACGGCGGATTCGGCGGCAGCACCAGCATCGGCCGACTCCTCCGGCGCGAAATGATCATGACGGAGGCATTTCTTTAAGGCCAAACTGCATTTTGAAGCAATCGACAGGCAGGTCCGGATCGTCCGGCCTGCCTCTTTTTTGTGATTTAATATTTTGAGGATCAGACGAGTCCTGCATGTCTTGTGAGGTGTTGGATCAGTTTTTTTTATTTATTAATAAAAAAGTTGTATTTTTGCAGTTCAATTCATAATGTCTAACGATAACAATACAATATAGTTGACAATGCAAAAAAGTAAAGTAGGACTTGATTTTACGGAAGTCGAACATGCCCGATCCGTGGCGCGCAAAATCGCAGCACAGGTGCAGGATTTCGTCGAGGACTATACAACGGTGGCCGTGGAGCGTACCTTGTGCCGTTTTCTCGGCATCGACGGTATTGACTCCAATGAGGTGCCCATGCCGAATGTGGTGGTCGACGAATTGAAAAGCAAAGGCCTGTTGGGAGAGGGCGTAATGTTCTATGTGGGCAATGCCATGGTGGAGACAGGAATGACTCCGCAGCAGATAGCCGAAGCCATATCAGCAGGGAAGCTGGACATTTCCCACCTCCCCGTCCACAGCAAGGCTGAGATCGATGCCGTACTGCAGCCCGTGATCGACGCCACGATCAAACGGGTGCGCGGCAACCGTTTGCGCCGAGAGAAATATATCGAAACAATCGGAGAGGGCAGCAAGCCCTATCTCTATATCATCGTGGCCACAGGCAATATCTACGAAGATGTGGTGCAGGCCCAGGCTGGTGCACGCCAGGGCGCCGACATCATTGCGGTGATCCGCACCACGGGCCAGTCGCTGCTCGACTATGTGCCCTATGGCGCCACCACCGAAGGTTTCGGCGGCACTTTCGCCACCCAGGAGAATTTCCGCATCATGCGCAAGGCGCTCGACGAAGTGGGCGAAGAAGTGGGTCGTTATATCCGTTTGTGCAACTATTGCTCTGGCCTCTGCATGCCCGAGATCGCTGCCATGGGTGCGCTTGAAGGTCTGGATGTGATGCTCAACGATGCCCTCTATGGCATTCTTTTCCGCGACATCAACATGCAGCGTACGCTGATCGACCAGTATTTCAGCCGCATCATCAACGGCTTTGCCGGCGTCATCATCAACACTGGCGAGGACAACT
>CAKZZD010000009.1 GCA_937886715.1 uncultured Bacteroidales bacterium
CTGATCGTGACTGGAGTTCAGACGTGTGCTCTTCCGATCTCCCCCCCCAACCGATGTACGACTGATGTACGACTGGTGACCGATTTTTTTTTCGGCCATCAGTCGTACAAGTGTCGTCCGTTGGTCGTCCTTCAGACGCTGACGCGCTGAGGGCAGGTGGAAATTTGGTGTGAGGGCCACAAGGTGGTGCGTTAGTGCATTAATGCGTTAGTGCGTTTGCGCCACTTCGTTGACTCGCTGCATTTTTTTTATTTCAGCGGTGCTCGCAGGCATAGCATGCAGGCCATGTCTCTTTTGGAGACGGGCAGAATGCGTTAATGCGTTAATTGCATGATTGTCCGCAAATGGCATTTTGATGCTGCCGGGCGTCTAGATGCCCGGCAGCATACTGTTTTGTTTTCAATTCTCAGACTGCACTTCGTTTTGTCCAGGGGGGAGCGGCAGAACCGACGCACCGGCAAAACGGGATTAAGCCTCTGCGGGGCTTTTTTGTGGTAAAGTAAGAATAATAAATATTTTTTATGGGGCGGTATCAAAAAAAAATTCGTATCTTTGCAACTTCAAATCTGGTGAAACGATAATTAATTGATTAATAACTAAACCCTTATTCCGAATGATGACGAAATTTGTTTACACTTTCGGCGGCAAGACCGCCGAAGGCAATGCCGAAATGAAGAACCTGCTGGGCGGCAAGGGTGCCAACCTGGCCGAGATGTGCCTGCTTGGGCTGCCTGTTCCCGCCGGCCTGACGATCACGACCGAGTGCTGCACCGCCTACTATGCCAACGGCTGCGAGCTGCCGGAGGGCCTCATGGACGAGGTGTGGCAGGGGATGCAGAATGTGGAGCGCCTGATGGGGATGCGCTACGGTGACGCCGAGAACCCCCTGCTGGTGAGCTGCCGGAGTGGTGCGCGGTCGTCGATGCCGGGCATGATGGACACGGTGCTCAACATCGGCCTTTGCTCGTCGACCATTCCGGGCATGATCCGCCGCACGAACAATCCCCGCTTTGTCTACGACTCGTACCGCCGCCTGATTATGATGTATGCAGACGTGGTGATGGAGAAGAGCGAGGGCATAGAGCCTGCCGACGGCAAGGGCATCCGCAAGCAGCTGGACGATATGCTGGACGAATACAAGGCCCTGAAGGGCTACAAGAGCGACACGGAGCTGACCGCCGAGGACCTCATGAAGCTGGCCGACGCCTTCAAGGTGCGCGTGAAAGAGGTGCTTGGCACCGAGTTTCCCGACGACGCCCGCGCCCAGATGGAGGGCGGCATCAAGGCCGTCTTCAAGAGCTGGAACGGCAAGAAGGCCGTCAGCTACCGCAAGATCGAGGGCATCCCCGACGACTGGGGCACCGCCGTCAACGTGCAGGCCATGGTCTTCGGCAACATGGGCGACACCAGCGCCACCGGCGTGGCCTTCACCCGCAACCCAGCCACCGGCGACAACCAGTTCTACGGCGAGTGGCTCATCAACGCCCAGGGCGAAGACGTGGTGGCCGGTATCCGTACCCCCAACCCCCTGAACGACGACACCAAGAACGAGCAGAACAAGCACATGCACTCGATGCAGGAGCTGATGCCCGACACGTATAAGGAGCTGTGCGACATCCGCAGCATCCTCGAGAAGAACTACCACGACATGCTTGACATCGAGTTCACCATCCAGGACGGCAAGCTGTACATGCTGCAGTGCCGCGTGGGCAAGCGTACTGGTGTGGCCGCCCTCACCATGGCCATGGATATGCTCAAGGAAGGCCTCATCGACGAGAGCGAGGTGGTGATGCGCATAAGCCCCGCCCAGCTCGACGAGTTGCTGCACCCGATTCTGGATGCCGCCGACGAGAAGAAGCACACAGTGCTGGCCAAGGGTCTGCCCGCCGGACCCGGCGGTGCCGTGGGTGTCATAGCCCTCACCAGCGAGAAAGCCAAAGAGTACCAGGCTGCCGGTATCAAGAATATCCTCGTCCGCGAGGAGACCAACCCCGAGGACGTCGAGGGCATGCGTGCCGCCGACGGTATCCTCACCGCCCGCGGCGGAATGACGAGCCACGCCGCCCTTGTGGCCCGCGGCTGGGGCAAATGCTGCATCGTGGGCTGCGACGCCGTGAAGATAGACATGGCGGCCGGCACCGTGACGATGAACGGCAAAGTGTTCAAAGAAGGCGACCTTCTGAGCCTCAACGGCACAAAGGGTTACGTCTATGACGAGGAGGTGAAGATGATCGACGCCACCGAGAACCCCTTGTTCCAGGAGTTCATGAAGCTGGTTGACAAATACCGCAAGATGGGTGTGCGCACCAACGCCGACAACCCCGCCGACGCACAGAAGGCCATCGACTTCGGCGCTGAAGGCATCGGCCTGTTCCGCATCGAGCACATGTTCTACGGCGAGAACAGCGAGAAACCGCTGGAGAAGCTGCGCAACATGATATTGGCTAACAGCAAAGAAGAGCG
The DNA here is from genome assembly GCA_937886715.1 of uncultured Bacteroidales bacterium. GTDB lineage: Bacteria > Bacteroidota > Bacteroidia > Bacteroidales > P3 > Colimorpha. The sequence goes on from CAKZZD010000009.1 coordinate 2,464, forward strand.
CATCGCCGCCCTCGACGAGCTGGAGCCGTACATCAAAGAGAGCGCTAAAGGCACGCTGAAGGTGCTGGACGGCAAGCCCCTGACCTTCCGCCTGATGGACCCCCCGCTGCACGAGTTTGCCCCGCAGGGCGAAGAAAAGATGAGAGAAGCCGCCCAACGGCTGGGTCTCAGCTATGAGGAGGTGAAGAAGAGGGTGGAGAGCCTGCACGAGGTGAACCCGATGATGGGCCTGAGAGGCGTGCGACTGGGCATCATATACCCGGAGATCACGCGTGTGCAGTTCCGCGCCCTCTTCAGCGCCACTTGCGAGTTGATGAAGGAAGGCATGCACCCGATGCTGGAGATCATGGTGCCGCTGACGATCAACGCGGCGGAGCTGAAGAACCAGAAGGCTATCGCGACGGAGGTGAAGGAAGAGGTGGAGAAGCAGTACGGCGTGAAGTTCGAGTACAAGTTCGGCACGATGATCGAGATTCCGCGCGCTGCCCTGGTGGCCAACCAGATCGCCGAGGTGGCCGAGTTCTTCAGCTTCGGCACCAACGACCTGACGCAGATGACCTTCGGTTTCAGCCGCGACGACGTCAACGCCATCGTCAAGACCTACGTCGACGAGAAGATTATCCCCGCCGACCCCTTCAACAACTTCGACACCGAGTGCGTCGGCGAGCTGGTGAAGATCGGTATCGAGCGTGGCCGTGGCACCCGCGCCAACCTCAAGTGCGGCGTCTGCGGCGAGCACGGTGGCGACCCGACGGCTGCCGAGTTCTTCTACAAGGCCGGCATGAACTATGTGAGCTGCTCGCCCTTCCGCGTGCCGGTGGCGCGACTGGCAGCCGCCCAGGCCGCCATCAAGGAAGCCCGCGAGAAATAAAAATTCATCACGCAAAATCGAAAGCACTATGAACGAAAAAATCAGAAAAGACCTGGAGGCCTTGGGCATCACGGGGGTGAAGGAGATTCACTACAACCCCTCGTACGAGGAACTGTTCAAGTTCGAGAGCGATCCGAGCCTTACCGGATATGAGAAAGGCCAGTTGACGGAGCTGGACGCGATGAACGTGATGACGGGTATCTATACCGGCCGTTCGCCGAAAGACAAATACATCGTGATGGACGACAAGTCGAAAGACACGGTGTGGTGGACGACGGAGGAATACAAGAACGACAACCATCCGATGAGCGAGAAAGTGTGGGCGCATGTGAAAGATCTGGCCTGCAGCGAGCTGAGCGGCAAGAACCTCTTCGTGGTGGACGCCTTCTGTGGTGCCAACAAAGACACCCGGATAGCCGTGCGGTTCATCATGGAGGTGGCCTGGCAGGCGCACTTCGTGACCAACATGTTCATCAAGCCGAGTGCCGAAGAGCTGAAAAGCTTCGAGCCGAGCTTCACGGTGTATGCCGCCAGCAAAGCCAAGGTGGACGACTACAAGGAACTCGGACTGAACAGCGACACATGCGTTGCCTTCAACGTCAGCAGCCGCGAGCAGGTGATCCTGAACACGTGGTACGGTGGCGAGATGAAGAAAGGCATGTTCTCGATGATGAATTACTACCTGCCCCTTCAGGGCATCGCCGCGATGCATTGCTCAGCCAACACCGACATGCAGGGAGAGCACACCGCCATCTTCTTCGGACTGAGCGGCACGGGAAAGACCACGCTGAGCACCGACCCCAAGCGTCTGCTCATCGGCGACGACGAGCACGGCTGGGACGACGAGGGCGTGTTCAACTTCGAGGGTGGATGCTATGCGAAGGTGATCAACCTGGACAAAGAGAGCGAGCCTGACATCTACAATGCCATCCGACGCAACGCCCTGCTGGAGAACGTGACCGTTGACGGCAACGGGAAGATCGACTTCAAGGACAAGAGCGTGACGGAGAACACGCGCGTGAGCTACCCGATCGACCACATCGAGAAAATCGTGCTGCCGGTGCACGGCAAGAGTGCCGGACCTGCCGCCGAGAACGTGATCTTCCTTTCGGCCGACGCTTTCGGTGTGCTGCCGCCGGTTTCGATCCTGACACCGGAGCAGTGCAAATACTACTTCCTGAGCGGTTTCACGGCGAAACTGGCCGGCACGGAACGCGGCATCACCGAGCCCACGCCGACCTTCAGCGCCTGTTTCGGACAGGCTTTCCTCGAGCTGCATCCGACAAAATATGCCGAAGAGCTGGTGAAGCGGATGGAGAAAAGCGGAGCAAAGGCCTATCTGGTGAACACCGGATGGAACGGCACGGGCAAGCGCATCAGTATAAAAGATACGCGCGGGATCATCGATGCCATCCTGGACGGGTCGATACTGAAATCGGCGACGAAGAAGATACCGTATTTCGACTTCGAGGTGCCGACGACATTACCCAGAGTGGATCCGAAGATACTGGATCCGCGCGACACGTATGCCGAAGAGGCGGAGTGGAACGAGAAAGCCGTGGACCTGGCCCAGCGCTTCATGAAAAACTTTGTCAAGTTCACCCACAACGAAGCCGGCAAAGCCCTTGTGACCGCGGGGCCGCATATCGGCTAAACCGTTCACCCATAAAGAAGGCAAACAAAAGACGCACAAACGCAAAAAAAAGGTAGCGAATATGAACAGACGACCACTCCTGATCCTCATGCTGCTGATGATCGCGGCGCCCGTGTGGGCGTATGATTTTGAAGTGCCGCAGGCAGCGGGCTACTCCCTCTATTTCACGATAGTCAATAGGGAGGAGAACAAGGTCGAGGTGACCTATCCCGCGACCCCCCAAGAGGGCTATTGGTACGGACACGTGCGACCGACGGGGCCGCTGACGGTGCCGGCGCTTGTGGAGCACGACGGAATAGGATACGTGGTGGTGTCGATAGGGGAGCGGGCCTTCTCGGGATGCGATGGAATCACCACGCTGTACCTGCCGCATACGCTGGTGAGCATAGGCGACTATGCCTTCAGCCAGTGCTACGGGATCCAGGGGCTGGTGACCATCGGCGAGCGGGTGACCTACGTGGGGCGATCGGCGTTCTACGCCTGTAGCGGCATCACGGCGGTGCAGTTCAACGCAGTGCAGTGTGAGACGATGGGCGGGACGATCAGCTCGACGGCCTTTGGCGGCTGCCGGTCGCTGACGCGGTTGCTGTTCGGGCCGAAGGTGAAGCGGATACCGGACTATGCCTTCTACGGCATGGACCAGCTGGACACCGAATGGTCGTTGCCCGAGGAACTGGAGTATATCGGCGAAAACGCATTCGCCTACTGCTCCAAGATGCGGGGGTCGCTGAGCATCCCGACAGGAGTGCAGGTGATCAGCCCGTATGCGTTTGCGCAGTGCCATTCGCTCAACCAGGTGACACTGCCGGAACGGTTGACGCGGATTGACCAGCGGGCCTTCTACCAGTGTGTCAACCTGCGTCAGGTGACGGTGCAGGCGCTGGTGCCGCCGACGATGGCGGAGGATGTCTTTGCCGGCAGCAATGCCGTGTTGGAGATACCCTGCATCAGCGAGCGCCGATATAAAAGCGCGCTGGGGTGGAACTCGTTTGTGACGATCCGCACGCTGCAGCCGTGCATGGTGAACATCGCGGCCAGCGTCAATGATGCCGCCTGTGGCACCGTGATGGGCGGCGGCACCTATCCCGTGGGAGCCAAAGTCAACCTGGTGGCTGTCTGCAATGCCGGATACAGCTTCCTGGGTTGGTCCGACGGCAACAAGCAGAACCCGCGTCAGGTGACGGCCGACGACACGGTGACGTATCACGCCATCATGCAGCCCAACGAGGTGGAGTACATCCACGACACGACCTATGTTGACGGAGTGCAGGTGAAATACGAATACTATGAGATGAACGATGTGGCGGAGCCCATCGCGTCGCAGCAAGAGATCACCTACAACAAAGCCAAACAGCGGGTCGAGATAGACCTTCCGAAGCGGAGCGTGATGGGCGTAGACCTCTACAATGCTGCGGGACAGTGCATCAGCTCGGGAGTACCCAGACATGGGCATATCGACATGCGTCGGTATCCTTCGGGGAACTACATGATCCGAGTCACCACGCTGACCCAGCGCTACCTTCTGCGATTCTTCCATGCCAAGAATAAATAAATCAACACATTAACATTAATATGAAATCGAATAATTTTGCTTCTCGCCACAACGGTGTCTCGAAAGATGCCGAAATGGAGAAAATGCTGCAGACGATCGGAGTGAAGACGCTTGACGAGCTTATCGACAAGACCGTTCCCGCCGCCATCCGCACCAACAAAGCACTTCCGCTGCCTGAGGGCATGAGCGAGTATGAATTCCTGAACCATTGCCGCGATCTGGCCAAAAAGAACAAACTGTTCCGCACCTACATCGGCATGGGCTACTATGGCACCATCACTCCAGCCGTCATCATGCGCAACGTCTTTGAGAATGCCGGCTGGTACACCTCCTACACACCCTATCAGACCGAGATCAGCCAGGGGCGCCTCGAGGCCCTGATGAACTACCAGACCATGGTGGCCGATATGACCGGACTGCCGTTGAGCAACGCCTCGTTGCTTGACGAAGCTACCGCTGCCGGCGAAGCAATGATCATGTTCTTCAACAGCCGCTCGCGTCAGGCTGTCAAGGACGGCGTCTGCAAAGTGTTCGTCGACGAAGGCATCCTGCCCCAGACGTTGGCCGTGATGCAGACCAACGCGGCACCGCGAGGCATCCAGATCGTCACCGGCAAAGCCGCGCAGACCGAGCTCGACGGATCGTACTTCGCCGCCTTTGTGCAGTATCCCAACCAGTTCGGTGAGGCCACCGACTGGACCTCCTTCATCGCCACCTGTCACGAGAAAGGCATCTTTGTTGCCATGGCCACCGACCTTCTCGCCCTGGCCCTTATGAAGACTCCTGGCGAGATGGGTGCCGACTGTGCCATCGGTTCGGCCCAGCGTTTCGGTATTCCTATGGGATTCGGTGGTCCCGCTGCCGGCTTCTTCGCCTTCACCGAAGCCTTCAAGCGCGCATTCCCCGGCCGCATCATCGGCTGGACCATCGACGCCAAAGGCAACCCCGCCCTCCGTATGGCTCTCGGCATGCGTGAGCAGCACATCAAACGCGACAAGGCAACCTCCAACATCTGCACCGCATCGGCCCTCGTGGCCAACATGAGCGGCTTCTATGCCGTCTGGCACGGTCCCGAAGGTATCCGTCAGATTGCCACCACCGTCTACACCAAGGCCCACCGAATGGCCGCCGAACTTGAAAAGTACGGCTACAAGCAGTGGAACCGCGTCTTCTTCGACACCCTCGCCCTGCAGTGCCCCGTGCCGACGGAGAAAGTGCGCGAGGTGGCCCTCAAGCACGAGATCAACTTCCGCTATATCTGCGACGAGTGTATCGGCATCTCCATCGACGAAACCGTGGTACATGCCGACGTTGAAGCCATCATCAATTGCCTGGCCGAAGCTGCCGGAAAGACAGCCGAGCCTCTCGTCTGTGGCGGCAACTGCAGCGCCATTGCCGGTGCCATTCCCGACGACCTCTGCCGCAAGTCGGAATATCTGAAGGAAAAAGTCTTCAACACCTATCATAGCGAAACCGAGATGATGCGCTATATCAAGCGCCTCGAGGAAAAGGATCTCAGCCTCAACCGCGCCATGATCCCCCTCGGAAGCTGCACCATGAAGCTCAATGCCGCTGCCGAGATGATGCCCCTGTCCTGGAGCCATTTTGGCGGCATGCACCCCTTTGTTCCTGCCGACCAGGCCGAGGGCTACCTTGAGATGATCCACGACATCGAGCGCCGTCTGTCAGTCATCACCGGCTTCGCCGCCTGCTCGCTCCAGCCCAATTCGGGTGCCTATGGCGAGTACAGCGGCCTCACGGTGATCCGCAACTATCACATTGCCAACGGCCAGTCGCAGCGCAACGTCTGTCTCATTCCGGCTTCGGCCCATGGCACCAACCCTGCCTCTGCCGCTAAGGCCGGTATGACCGTCGTCGTTGTCAAGTGCAACGATCGCGGCGATGTCGACATCGACGATCTCCGTGCCAAAGTCGAGCAGTATAAAGACACCCTCAGCTGCCTCATGATCACCTATCCCTCCACCCACGGTGCTTTCGAAGAGGGAATCCTCGACATCATATCCATTATCCACGCCGCCGGAGCGCTCGTCTATATGGATGGTGCCAACATGAATGCCCAGGTGGGCCTCACCAGCCCCGGTTTCATGGGTGCCGATGTGTGCCACCTCAACCTTCACAAGACCTTCGGTATGCCCCACGGTGGTGGCGGTCCCGGAGTCGGTCCCATCTGCGTCAGCCAGAAGCTCGTCGACTACCTGCCCACCCATCCCGTGGTTAAGGTTGGCGGATCTTTGGGCAACACCATGGCGGCAGCCCCCTATGGCAGTGCTATGCTCCTGCCCATCACCTACGGCTACCTCCTTATGCTTGGCTCCGACGGACTCACCTCCGCCACCACCCACGCCATCCTCAACGCCAACTACATCCGCGCCCGTCTGCAGAAATACTATAAGATACTCTACACCGGCAAGAACGGCATGTGTGGCCACGAGATGATTGTCGACTTCAGCGAGTTCAGCCTCAAGGTCAGCGTCGGCGACGTCGCCAAGCGTCTCATGGACTATGGTTTCCATGCACCCACCGTCGCCTTCCCCGTCCACAACACACTCATGGTCGAGCCCACCGAGAGTGAGCCTCTCTCCGAGATGGACCGTTTCTGCGATGCCATGATTGCCATCCGTCAAGAGATTGACGACATCATGGCCGGCCGCAGCGACGAGCACAACAATCCCATCTGCAACGCGCCTCACACCATGCAGGTTGTCTGTGCCGACGAGTGGACGCTGCCCTACACCCGCCAGCAGGCCGCCTTCCCGCAGCCTCATGTCGAGAAATACTGGCCCACTATCAGCAAGATCGACGACGCCTATGGCGACCGTAACCTACAGGCCGTCTGGTCAGAATAAGACCTGTCAACAGCCATCGTTGGCATAAAACCGAGCCGCGGGACTCACAGTTTTTTTGAGTCCCGCGGCTTCTTTCATGTCGTCTTTCGCACATCATTTTGCACATTTAAGAAAAATTAGTATATTTGCATATCAGATACTATACCCGCCAAAACGATATGCGTTTGGCAATTAATTGAAAGTCATTGTCGTACATATAGAATTGTGGATTGGAACCAATGGTCACAATGGCTGAGCGGCCCACCATGGTGGGCCGCTTTCCTTTTTCATTGTGGCCCAAGATCGAATGCTTTTTCTATGATTTTTTGTGTCTAGTCGCACAGCACGTAGAGGTCGTCGCGCTGGTTGAGCAGCAGCAGATTTTGTCCCAGCTGCAGCAGACGCCGTTCAGGTGTGCCCAATAGCCAGTCGCCCACATCTTGGTCGCGCCGGTCGGTGGTGAGTGCTATCAGCAGGTCGGGATGCAGCTGGTCCAAAGCAAGCCTGTCCGGATGGTCGACCAGCGAATGGCGGCTGGCGAGCGTTACCGGCGAATAGCCGATGCCCAGCGACGCATACATCTTGTCGAGAAAACGGCGGTTGTCGTCCCATCGCGCCTTCAGTCCAGCATCGCTGTAGTCCGGCGAGGCCACCGAAAGCTGGCTGCCGAAAAAGCGCACGAAGTACGACCCCCAGATCAGTTTCTGTTTGCTCTCGCGGCGATGGTCCAGCGTCAGGCAGACGTTATGCAGTTGCGACTGCAGCGGATGCTGCACGCAGAGATAGGCCGACCGGCATTGGCTGAAGATGTTCAGCATCCGGGCAGGATGGGTGATGCTGCCGCGCGGAGCCTTGCGGTCGACGGCCGTGATGGCCAGCACGCCGTTCAGCGCCGTTGCCAATCCGCTGATGGCTACCTTCCAGTCGCCTTTCATTGCCACATACGGGGCTCCCAGATGTTCGATCCAAGAACAGTCCTCTCCGTCATTGCCGACGGTCATCAGAATGATCTCCTTTCCCAGCTTCTCGGCGCATAGTTTGGCATAGGGCATCAGCATGGGGGCGCTGTCGGCACTCTCGAGACACACGATGATGAATTGGTCTTTCTTCTGCTTCATCGGATGAGGGTTATATCGCCTTTGAAATCGTTCTCGATGCCAGTGTGGCAGCGGATCTGGCAGGTGTAGGTGTACACGCCGGGAAGGCATTGCGTGTTGCGGAACGTGCCGTCCCAGCACTGGTTCACGTCGCGGCTTTCATACACTTTTTCGCCCCAGCGGTTGAAGATGGCGATATAGAACGACGTGATGTTCTCGTTGTTGAAACACAGGCGGTCGTTGATGCCGTCGCCGTTGGGGGTGAAGGCGTTGGGGATGGTGAACAGCGGCGCGCCGCAGATGACCTCCGTGCAGGTGATGCAGAGCGTGTCGACGGCGGTGCATTGGGTGGCGGTGTCGACGGCCACAACCGTGTAGCACGAAGAAGCGGCGGGTGTGGCGGTTGGATCGGCGATGGTGGGGTTGTCCAGGTCGGTGACGGGTTCCCAGCGATAGGTGATGCCCTCGGCCGGGTGGCTGGCGTGCAACTGCACACTCTCGCCGAGATAGATGTCGTAGCGGTCGGCCCATGCCGAAAAATTGTCGAGTGTGTGGCTACGGGTCACCACCGTGGTGTCCACAATCGGGCAGCCGTCGTCGTCGGTCAGACGGACGATATACATGCCCTCGCAGAGATGGCTGATGGTGGTGTCGTGTGTGGGATGTGCGCCCAGAGTGCCTCCATAGAGATAGTGTATCCAGGCCGAGCAACTGTCGGTGCAGAGGATGGTTGACGACTCCTTTTTGTAGAGCGGCTCAACTTTGTTGTAGGCTGTGATGTCCACCTCATAGCTGCATCCATAGCCTGTCACCACGCACAGGTAGTGCTGCGAGGGGATGAGGCTGTCGATGGTCAGCATATGGCCACTGATGCTGTAGGGTGCCGGCGGCACGATGCTGATGTTCAACGAATCCGTGTCGATGCTGCTTTCGAGGGTGATTCGAGCCCGTCCGTCGACGGAATCATGGCACGAGTTGGGGTCCACATTCACCTCGCTGACAAGCTGCAGGGTCGTCACCTGGAATGTGTCGGTTTCGACACATCCTTCGGCGCTGATGCGAAGTATATAGGTGTCGGCCTGACTCACCCACGGGTTGGCCACCGTCGAGTCGCTGACTGTGCCCTGTATCCATTCGTAGGTGGCGCCCAGCTGCGGGCGGGGTCCGATCTGTATCTGCGTATTGTTGCAGGCAATCTGCGGCATCTGCATCTTCCCTTCGTCGGAAAGCACCTGGAACGAGTGCCGCTGGGTGTCGCTGGTGGCGCATCCGTTCTGCATCAGGCTGACCAGCGTCACGGTGTAGATGCCGCCTTCGGTGTAGGTGTGTGTCGGATTGCGGTCGGTCGACGTGGTGCCGTCGCCGAAATCCCACACAAACGACGTTCCTCGTCCTGTGTTGTTGAATGCCACCGTGTAGGGGGCGCAACCTGCTGCCGGAGGAATGAACTCCGCCACGGGGAAGTCGTCGGTCACGTTGAAGCGGAAAACGGCATTGTTGCAGTTGGCCGACAGATTCTCGTTGCTCCAGGCACCGGTGGTGACGGGAAACATGTTGTTGCCGCCGCACGAGGCGCACACGGCCTGATAGAGGGTGGCCATGCGGTCGAAGCGCGACGTGCCGCCGTCCACATGGTCCGATCCGCCGTTGGAGGGGTTGTGCATCTCGCCGAAGAAGGTGGCATATTCCAGCGTGTTGGCATCGGCATCAAGGCTGAGGATGTAGAAGTCCTGACCGTCGGTGGCATCCTGGTAGGCACCGGATGAAGTCTCCATGCCCCAGGTGCCCTGCGAGTTCCATGTGACGCCGTTGTAGCCTACAAAGTCGCGTCCCCAACCGGCTGCATACACGCGGTTGCAGATGTCGGCGGCGAAGGCTGTCGGCGACAGGTTGACGCGGCCGGGAGTGCCGAACACGGTGCTCCACACGCGGTCGGAAAGGTCGGGCTGCATACGCACGAGCAACATTCCGGCTCCGGGCACGCTGTAGGCGGCATTGTGGATCCATGTGCTGCCGGTGGCTTTGGTCTGTCCGAAGAGCAGCACCTCGTCGCGACGGCCCGTACGGACGAAATAGAGCTGGTCGTAGGCATTGCTGCCCACATATGTCGATGCCAGCAGGCGGTCGCCGTGGTATGATATCTTGCTCACAAAGCCATCGGTGTTGCCGCCGCCGAAGGTGGTCTGGTAGGCGCCGGATGTCACGGGGAAATTGTGCGACACCGTACCGCCGCACACCAGCAGGTTGTAGACCGAATCCACGTCGATCGAATACACGGCGTCGTCGTCCTGTCCGCCCAGATAGGTGCTCCACAGCATATTGCGGAGATTATAGTCGAGCTTGAACACCACGCCATCCTGCTTGCCGCCGCGCGCAGGCTGCACGCAGCCCGGCGTGGTGGGAAAGTCGAAACTCATCGTCGACGAGCCCACATAGACGTTGTTCAGATAGTCGGTGATGAGTTCGCCGCGGGCACCGTCGCCGTAGTTGTAGTACAGCGAGTCGTTGCCGAACATGATGATTTGCGGATCCATGTTGTAATAGTTGCGATAGTTCAGGCCGTCGTTGCCCGTGCCGCCCACGAAGGTGGAGGCTTGCAGCTGGCTGCCGTCGGCGCTCAGGCGGCACACGAAAATGTCGCTGCCGGAAGGGTAGGGGATGATGGCCGACTCGTAGTTGATCACCTGGCCGCCGCGGAAGTTGCGCTGGTAGGCGCCTTCGGTGGTGGGGAAATTGGACGATCCGGTGGTGCCGAACACCAGCAGCTCGTCGAACGAGTTGACATACAGGCTGTGCGGCATGTCGGCATAGGCACCGCCCAGGTAGGTGGCATAGAGGCGTTCGCTGCCGGTGGTGTCGAATTTGAAGATGCCGATGTCGGTGTTGCCGTTGTACGACTGGTCGTAGGCGCCGAGCGAGGTGGGATAGCCTATCGCGAACACCAGACCGGCGGTGTAGGTGTTCTTGTGCGAGTCGTAGGTGGCCGAAGCGCCCCAGTTGTCGGCCACGGAGCCGGTGTAGGAGGCAAAAATCAGCGTCGGGTCGATCACCAGCTCGCGGCTGTGGTCGTAGGTCCCGATCTCGATGGCAGCACGGTTGTGTCCCAGCGTCTTCCAACGGCTGGGCACCTCCACCTCCTTGCCGTCGATGTGCTGGTAGACGTAGGGATGCAGCTCCACCACATCGCGCACACTGGTGGCGATGCGCAGGTCGCCGCTGGCCGTCACCCCGTCGGCACCGTCGTATTCGATCACGATGGCCGTCGCGTCGGCGCCGGCTGCCACCACCAGGTTGTATTTCAGAGCGTTGCTGGCGGTGAACAGCTCCAGGTCGATGCCGGGGTAGATATTGTTGTAGCGCACCATGCCGTAGGCCGGCACTTTCGAGCGCCAGCGGCTGGGGTCGTTGCCGATGAAATAGTTGTAGTAGTCGCTTTGCTGCTGTAGCGCATGGGGTTCCGTCGGGGTGGATCCCACAAAGCGCATCTTGTAGGCGTGGCGCCGAAGGCTCGTTGCAGGGGCAGGATGCATGATGGGCTCGCTCAGCGCCACGGTGATGCCGTCGTCTTCGAGAAAGATGGCGGCGTTGTGCAGTTGAGCCTCGAAACGCACGTGCTCGTCCCATTGTCCGAGGTTCTCGACAAAGGTCACGCGAAGCCCTGTGCCGAGGGTGTCGCGCACATTGCGCGCATACGTGCACGTGCAGGCGAACAATAATAATATCAATACGATACGCTTCATTTCCGGCCGTGATGTCAGGGTTCTATACTGCGGCAAATATACAAAAAATATTTCATACGCCGCAAAATAATGCCGCATCGCCCCGCCTGATGCCATGCATCGTCACCCCCCTGACGCTACCGCGCCGTCTGATGCACGACTGTTGTACGACTGTTGTACGAAAAATGTTCGTACAACAGTCGTAGTAGAGTTGGAGGGGCTATGGACAGAGTGGGTCGTTAATCGTGGTGGTCGTGATGGTGATCGTGGTGGTCATGGTCGTGGTCGTGGTCATGGTCGTGGTCATGGTCGTGGTCATGGTGGTCGTCGTCGTGGGGGTGCGGGGTGCACTCGTGGTCATGGCAGTGGGAGCGAGAGGTTTCGAGTTCGAGGGTGCTGTGGTGGATGCCGATGCTGTCGAGCAGCTGCTTGACGCTGTCGGTGACGGTTTCGAGGTGCGACGAGTCGGGGATGACGATGTGTGCGGTGAGGGCGGTCTCGGTGGTGGAGATGGGCCAGACATGCAGGTGATGGACATCAGTCACGTTGTCGAGCGCTTCGATGCTGTGAGCGATCTCGTCGACGTCGAAGCCTTCAGGCACAGCGTCGGCACTCATGCAGAGGCTTTCGGAGAGGAGATTCCAGGTGGAAACGAGGATGACGACGGCTATGACGAGGCCAACGATGGGGTCGACGAGGTGCCAGCCGGTGAGGTTGATGACGATGCCGCTGACGACGACGCCGATGCTGACGAGGGTGTCGGCAAGCATGTGGAGGAAGGCGCCGCGGGTGTTGATGTCGTGCTGCTGTTGACGGCTGAGGGCCCAAGCGGTGAGTCCGTTGATGAGGATGCCGACGGCGGCGGTCCAGATGACGAGCGTGCCGTTGACGGGAGAGGGATGGATGATTTTCTGGATGCTTTCGACGATGATGGCGCCTACGGCAACGAGGAGGATGATGGCGTTGAGGAGAGAGATGAGGATGGAGGTTTTGCGGTGGCCATAGGTGAAGCGCTTGGTGGGCATCGAGGCGGCGAGTTTGAGGGCTATCATGGCCAGCAGGAGCGAGAAGACGTCGCTGAGGTTGTGGCCGGCGTCGGAGAGCAGTCCGAGGGAGTGGCCGACGAGGCCCGCCACTGCCTCAATAATGACGAAGAGAAGGTTGAGGGCTACGGCGACGATGTAGATGGTGGAGAGCTTTTGGATGGTGTGGTGGTGGTGATGGTGATGATGGCCGTGGGAGGCGTCGTGGGTGTGGGCGTGTTCCATATTGTTGTATTTTTAATGTTTTGTTGTTGAATGTTTTCGGATTGCAAAATTACACATTTTTTTCGTTCCGGGATGGTCACCACAAGTGGTGATGATGCCGGATGGAAGGGCGGGCGTTCCGCCGCCGGCGATGACGGTTGTCAGACGGACAGAAAGAAGGCTACAATGGCCCGGAAGAGGTGCCGTGATGGACTTTTGTGGATGCGTGTCAGGGGTGATGCGGGGCCGGAAATGTGTTTGTATATGGCTGTGGGATAGTGAATTATATATTGTTAAGAAAATAATGTTTGGCAGAATGATGTTTTTTTTATACTTTTGCGGTACGATTAAAAATGTATGCTTATGTTCAGAACGAAGCAAATATTGATGGGTCTTTTGTGCTGTGCACTGGTTTTCGGTGTGTGCACCGACGTGCAGGCGCAGACGAAGAAAAAGAAGAAAAAAGCGACGACGACGCAGACCACAAAGAAGAAAAAAGCACCTGCGCCGGCACCGGTGTCGCAGGATGTGGAGTTACCGCTGACTAGCAACGACTGCCTGTTTGCGCTGACGCTGGAGCCTGACAAGCCTTTTGGACCTACGACGGCACCCGACGGGGGTGGACGAATACAGGAGGTGGTGGCCGACAAGGCCCATCCGAACATTTTTGAACGCGAGCACAATTCGGTGTGGTACAAATTCAAAGTGCCCTACAACGGGGAGCTGGAAATCAGCATAGTGCAGAAAAACCAGTGGGACGATTACGACTTTCTGGTGTACAAGAATACGGGCACATATTTTTCCAACCAGGTGATCCAGAACAAGGTGATGCCTGTGGCGGTGAACATGGGCATGGTGGACAGCAACACACTGGCTGCCGAAGTGTTGCGAGGCGGCGACCGCAAGAAAACGACCACAGCAACCACCACCACGACCACAAAGAAGAAAAAAGCCGACGAAGAGGAGTTGCCCTTCGTGGAGGCTCCCGCCCCGAAGGCCCATATCGGCATGAGCATCGATGCCAAAGACAAGATGCTGACGAAGAAGCAAGTGGGCGGATTCATCAAGTCGATACCAGTGCGCATGGGTGAAGAATACTATATCGTGCTTGACAATCTGTCGTATCGCGGACAGGGACACACGATCACCGTGTCGGTGCATGCCGACGCCTACGAGCCCCTGGTGCTTTTCTATGACAAGAAAGGCAAGCGCTATGTGGATGTGGACCTGATGATTCTGGAGCGTGGCGAGACGGGTGCCGAACGTCCGCTGATTCGCGACGCGCACTATCGTGGCGGGAAGGTGAAATTCGTGCCAGGATTCAGCTACACGCTGTATGCCAAGCGCGAAGGCTACTTCTCGGTGTACCGCGAGTTCAGCGCCCGCGATCTGATGATGCGCGACACGCTAATGCTGTATCAGATGGAGCGTACGGAGAGGGGGTCGACCTTCTCGATCAAGGACATCTATTTCGAGGATGGCGAGGCTACGCTGATCGGCGGAGCCGACTCGGTGCTGATGAACTATGTGGCGATGTTCAAGAACCATCCTGACATTACCTTCTTGGTGAAAGGCTACGTTCAGAGCTATGGCGTCAACGTGGAAGAGGACATGCTGCTGTCGCTCAACAGGGCCAAAACCGTGAAGCAATACTTCATCGACCACGGTATAGAAGCCGACCGCATCTCGACAGCCGGTATGACCAAAAACGAAATCAAGCGGGCTGCAGCCGCCGTGTTGGACCAGGGTGCCAAGTTCAGCGGCATCAAGGTGGACCTGATCATCACCGGAAAAAAAGAATGACAGCTGCAGCGGACGTCTGGCCGATAGGCGCTGATGTTCGCGTATCATTATTTTATTAAACAGCAATCAACGAAAGAACTGTCAGAGGGGCACAGCGCTGCTGATGGTTCTTTTGTTGTGTGCTATAGACCGAAACAATGCAGATACGCATGAAAAAGACAATCATAATCGTGATAGCCATGATGATGGGGATGCATGCAATGGGACAGATTGACCCGACCAAGTGGGACCGGATGCTGGAGAAGGGTGAATACAAAAACCTTTACGCAGCTGCGGAGAGCGTCTACAACCAGAACGCCTCGGGACGGCAGCGACTGACGGCGGCCTACTATATGGCCATGGCTGCAGGTCGGTATCAGGAGGATGCCTACGACTCGTCGGCAGCGCGCTACAGACGGTTGCTTCCTGACCTTGACACGCTGGAGCGTGCCTTGTGCCACGCATTTCTTGGGGAATATGACAGCGCTTTGGCGTTCGACGAGGTGCTGAAGCGGACACCCGTGGAGGAGGTGAAGCCGTTCTGCCAAGGAGGCACCACGCTGAACGTCACCCCCACGGCCTACGACATGATAGTGCTGCAGATGCAGGATGCCGGTGTGCTTTCTCCACAGGCCATGGTGGAATGGCAGGAACGCTTATGCGACTTCCACCGGCAAGATGTCGACGACGTGCGTATCTGGCACGAAGTGCGTCTGTTGCAGATGATGGACAATGTGCCCAACCATCCGTTGGAAGACACGTCGATATTGCGTTGTATCGAAGTCTTCAACGCCACGAAAAGCCCCTATTACACCTTGTTGCATCACCTGATGGCCACACGCTACAATGCCAGGGAAGAATATCTCAAGGCGCTGGATTACTGCGACAAAGCCATTGCCTTCAATAGCTGCAGCGAGGGAGGTACGGCTTGTGCCAACCTGCGGAAAGAGATTCTTCGCACAGAGATCGACATAGTGGGCGATCAGTCGTTCGCTCTGCCGGGCGAGATGAGCTTGCGGAGGGTGACCTACAGGAATCTGGACCACATGTGGCTCAGGGTAGTGGACTATGACAAAGACTATACATGGGGCCGTGACGAAACAAAAAAGCGGCTGCAGAAAATGAAGCCTATCACGCAGTGGGACCTGCCGGTGGCCAGCAATGCCGAACACCGCAGGGAGCATAGCTATCTGGCGCTCCCGCCGTTGCCTGAGGGCCGTTACCTTTTGCTGATATCGCCCGACAAAAACTTCTCGGCGAAAGGCTTTGAGGTGAGCGAGATCGTCTGCACCGACATGCTGCTGGCCACATGCATGAATGGCGGCATGTTGCTCGAACGCCACAGCGGCCAACCCATTGTGGGCCAAGAGGTGCGCTTGTGTCGTCAGCAGAGAGGGGAGATGGTCACAGTTGAGACCCGCACCACCGACAATGAAGGCCGTTTTGACTTTGGCAATTCGAACGACTACCGATGGAACACCATGATCGAAGTGGAACGCAACGGCGTGGTGCTTCGCCAAAGGGCATATAACCATGTTGAATCTTCCGACACAACGCTCCATTATGAACTCCGCACCGACCGGCCCATCTACAAGCCCGGCGACACTGTCCATCTGGCTGTGGTAGGCTTTTACACCGACGGCGTCGAGGCCCTAGTGGCCGACCACCGTCAGGCGACGCTCCACTTGTTCGACCCCAACATGGAAGAGGTGGCGACGGATAGCATCACCACCGACGACTTCGGCTTGGCCGCCTGCACAATGACAATTCCCACCGACCGCCTGGCAGGCATCTACTATCTCCGTGTTGACGACAAGTCGACCGGCAACACAGTCACAATCCGTGTCGAAGACTACAAGCAGCCCAAATTTATGGTTAGCCTTGAAGGCCAGCGCGACACAGCGCCGGCTTTCGGTCGCGAGTACCGCGTTGAGGGAATGGCCAGCAGCTATAGCGGAGTGCCTGTTGGCGGTGCCCGAGTGCGTTACACCGTCACCCGCAGCCTGATGCACCGCTGTTGGTGGTGGTATCCGGTGCTCAGCAACACCGAAGTGGCTACGGGCGAAGTCGCCACCTCCGACGACGGAACCTTCGTCATCCCCTTTGTCCCGATGCCAGACAGCGCGGTAGAACTTTCCGTACACCCCAGCTTCCAGTACACAGTTTCTGTCGACGTGACCGACATCAACGGCGAGAGCCATCCGGCATCCACCACCTTCCGCATTGGCTATCGCAACGCCTTTATCCGGTTGGAGGACACCATCAACGACGGCCGCACGTTGGCTGGCTTGCAAGCCGAACTGATAGACATCAACGGCAACCGCCTGCCGGGGTCTGTCGACATCCGCATCGAGCGCCTGCAGCAGCCCGACAAGCCGTTGCTGTCATTACCATATACGCTTCCGGAGATCCACCACACGATGGACCGTGAAGCATTCCGCAAAGCATTCCCCCTCATGGCCTACGATGTGGATTACAACGACCCTTCCAAGTGGCCCGTGGCCGAACAGGGGTGGAAGGGTAGAGGCGGTGTCTATCGCATCACCCTCACCGCTGACGGTGCCGACACCCTTGTCGAGTACCGCACCGTGACACCCAACGGAGCCACCCATGTTGCCAGCCAGAAGCTCCTTTGGGACGATGTGGACCATACCACGGCCGAAGTGGGGCAGAATGTGGTGGTCCGCTTCGGCACCCGCTTCCGCGATGTCGAAGTGCGGCTCCTGCTGCATGTGGGCAATGAACAGCGATACATGCGCCGTTACCGTATCACCGACCGTCTTGAAAGCCTCGTCATCCCTGTCGACAGCACCATGCTGGGCGGCTTCAATATCGAGATATTCGCCGTTGCGGGTGGCCATTACGAGCACCATAACCATCATGTGGAGGTGCCCTTCGTACACAAACAGTTGACGGTCGACGTGGCCACTTTCCGCGACCATCTCCTCCCGGGTCAATCCGAGCAGTGGACGCTCCGTGTGCAGGGGCTGCGCACGCCTCCCGAACCCTCGGCCCTCATCCTCACCCTCTACGACGATGCCCTCAACAGCTACGGCACCGCTCCCCAGTGGGCCTTCAACCCGTGGCGCATGCACCCGTCCCTCACCCATGTATTCGCCACAATCTATATGGCCAGTGCCAACTATCTCGACCATCCGGACTACAGCCACTACAATGGCGACTATCCCACCGTGTGGCGCCTTGTCGACGCATTGCCGCACTACTGGCCCCGTTTCGGCAGCAAGCGGATGTATTCCAAATCGATGAATGCCAACACGGTGTTTGTGACCGAAGCCGTGGAAGAGGATGAGGCGTTCAGCGTGCAGTCGATGGACGCGCGCGCCACCGTTGATGCCCTTGCCGACGGAGCACAGCCGACAGTTGCCGCCATGGAGTCGGCTCCGGAAGCTCCCGCTCCCGACATCCGCACCAACCTCAACACGCTGGCTTTCTTCGCTCCAGACATCCGCACCGACTCGGATGGCGTAGCTCGCTTTGCTTTCACCATGCCCGACCTCCTCACCCGGTGGAACCTTCGGGGGGTGGCCTTCACTCGCGACATTAAGGTTGGCACGCTCAACCGTACGCTTGTCACCCGCAAACAGCTTATGGTCCAGCCCAACGTTCCGCGATTCATCCGTCAGGCCGACACGCTCGCGTTCCTCGCCAAGGTGATCAACCTCGGCGAATCGGCACGTGCTGTAGCCGTCACTTTCGACCTTACCGACGCTGCCACTGGCGGCACCATTGCCACCCATGCCACCACGCTCGACCTTCCCGCAGGCAGCACCCTGCCTGTGGCATTCCCCATCGAGATGCCCGAGAATGTCTATGTGGCGCAGTATACCATCCGTGTGGCCACCACCGACAATGGTCAGCTTCCGGCATGGTCCGACGGCGAACGCGGCCAGATACCCGTTCTCTCTAACCGCCAGGTGGTCACCGTATCCCAGTCGCTTTATGTCAATGGTCCCGGACGCCACGAATACACCCTGCCCGTCGCCACCGCTCTTGCCGACTCTTCGCGCCAGCCTATCCTCATGGCCGCCGAGGTAACGTCCACACCCATTTGGCTGGCCCTCAAGTCGATGCCTCATCTTGCCGACCTCGAGTCGCCGTCGTCGGTCTATCTGGCCAACCAGCTCTACGTCTCCACTACGGGTTCGCGGCTTTTCAGCGGCTACGACACCTCGGCATGGAAACTCATGTCGCAGACCGCCGTGTCGCCGCTGCACCTCAACGACGATGTCAAGCAGACCCTCCTCCAGACCACACCTTGGGTGGTGGATGCCCTCGACGAGGAACGCCAATACCAGGCGGTGGCCCAATACTTCGACCGCGACCGTATGTCGGCTTCCATACAGACGCTCCGCAGCCAGCTTGTGCAACGCCAGAATCCTGACGGCGGATGGTCGTGGATGCCCGACGGGCAGAGTTCGCTTTGGGCCACGCTCTCCGTTCTGCGCCGCCTCTCCGGCATCGACGGCCTCGACGATGTGCAGCAGCGCGCCCTCCGCTTTACCGATGCCCGTGTGCAGCAGGACTATGAGCGCTACATCAAGCCCCATCTCCGCAACAAGCGCACGCCCGAATACGCCGATATCGAATATCTCTACGTGCGCTCCCTCTATGGCGAAGCCTCCACCGAGGCCTGGCGCTACCACTACCGTTCGGCGCTCTCGCTCTATACCCGCCTCGATAATCTATATTCGCTGGCCCAGCTGGCCGTTGTTTTCCACCGTGCCGGCGACCGTCGTCAGGCCCTCGACATACTCCATCGCTTGCGCCAGCGCTCGCTCGAATCCGACGAGATGGGCATCTATTGGCGCGACAACCGCGGCTTCCTTTCCCTCTATCAGCGCCCCATCGAGACGCAGGCCATGCTCATCCGTGCCTTTGCCGAGGTCGAGCCTACCGACACCCTCTACATCGCCCGTATGCAGCAATGGCTCCTCAAGCAGAAGCAGACCACCCACTGGGGCAACGATGTGGCCACCGTGGAGGCCATCCAGGCCCTCACCATAGGTGCTCCGCTTCCCGCTGCCGCACAGGCCGATTCCTCGGTCACGCTGACGCTCTTCGGCCAGCCGCTCGAAGCTCCCGCTGCCGGCCTTGAAGGCTATCGTTCCAGCCGCTACTCCGGTGCTCGACTCGACACCCTCATGGCTGCTGCCGCCGACAATCCCCGGCTGGTCATCGCCCGCACCACTCCCGGCATCGCCTGGGGTGCCGTCTACTATCAGTTTGCCGACCGCATCGACCGCATTCCTGCCACCGACATGGGGCTCCGTGTGGTTCGCACATGCCGTCTGGCATCCGACGCCGACCCCGATGCGTCAGCCACAGCCTTTGCCGTTGGCGACAGGGTCACCATCCGCATCGACATCCACTCCGACCGATCCCTCGACCACGTCATGATCTCCGATCCGCGGCCATCCACCTTCGAGCCCCTCTCCACGCGCTCACGCCGTGTCTACGCCGGTGGCCTTTCCTGCTATCTCGACGTCCGCTCGTCCGAGACGCGGCTCTTCATCGACCACATCGACCGCGGCCACTACACCGTCGAATACGACATCTACGTCACCAACCCCGGCTGCTTCCTCTCCGGACCGCTTGTCGCCCAGTGCATCTACGCTCCCGAGTTCCGCTCCATAGCCCCCGCCATACGCATCTCTGTGGCCAACCCCTAATTGGCCGTTTCTTCTACTTCTGTTGTACGACTGTTGTACGAACATTTTTCGTACAACAGTCGTACAACAGTCGGGCAACAGCCGTTGAAGTCCGGCAGCGCTGTTGTGTCGGGCGGCTGTGACTACCGATGGGATGTTTTTTTTCAACATCCCGAAAGTTTTATATATATATTGCGAAAATGTTTGTATATTTGCAGTCATACCTTTTCCGCCTCATAGGGGCGAAGGTGTTGTGTTTTAATTAGTAAGACTGTATGGACAGAAATAATATCAAACCTTGTAATGTCGATGTCTCCTCGGAAACGGGCCGGTTGCGGGCAGTGTTGCTGCATCGTCCCGGTGTTGAAATCGAGCGAATGACTCCCATGAATGCGGCACATGCCCTCTATAGCGATATCCTGAACAAACCCATCGTCGATACCGAATACAGCAATTTTTGCGGTGTGCTTGAGCGTTGGACCGATGTCTACTATGTGGAGGACATTCTTGAGCAGCTGCTCGACGATGCCGAAGTGCGCCGCCACCTGGTGGAGGAGAGCTGCGACATGGACAACTGCGACGACGGCCTCAGCGACGAGCTGATGGAGCTGACTTCCGGAGAACTGGCCAAAGTGCTGATCGAGGGCTATGAGGATCCCGAATGGGACGGCGTCGACGACGACCGCTATCTGCTCAAGCCCCTCTACAATCTGTTTTTCACCCGCGATGCTTCCAGCACCGTTTTCGACCGTGTGCTGATCAATTCGATGAGCTTCGAGGTGCGCGAGCGCGAGACGCTTATCTACGAGGCCATTTTCAAACATTTCTTCCGCGTCCCCACCCTCAATGCGATGGCTTGGGACCGCGACGCCCGGACCGAAGGCGGCGATGTGCAGATTGCCTCATCCGACCTCCTCTGCATCGGCCAGGGCATCCGCACCAACACCAAGGGCATCAAATATCTGGCGCAGACCTTTGCCCAAGAGCGTCCCCATTTCAATATTCTGGTGCAGGAACTTCCCAAAAGTCCCGAGAGTTTCATCCACCTCGACATGGTGTTCACCTTCCTCGGCCAGCACGAATGCATGGCATTCGAACCCATGCTGAAAAAGACTGGCCTTTTCGCAGGCAAGGACACGACGCTCATCACCATCGACAACGGCAACATCCGCTACCGTAAGGTGAGCAATATGGTAGCTGCGCTGCGCGAGTTGGGGTGGGACATCAACCCCGTGTTGGGCGGCGGAAGCGACCCCTGGAACCAGCTGCGCGAGCAGTGGCACAGCGGTGCTAACTTCTTCGCCCTCGGCGACGGCAAGATCATGGGCTACCGACGCAACACGCACACCATCGACGCCCTCGACAAGGCCGGGTTTGCCGTCCTCAATGCCGAAGACATCGTCAGCGGCAAGGTGGACATGAACAGCTACAGCAAGTTTGTTGCGGCCTTCCCGGGTTCGGAGCTGCCCCGTGCCGGTGGCGGCGCCCGCTGCATGACGATGCCCATACTGAGGGACCGTGTCTGATCCGCGTGGAATTTTGACTATCTGACAAACTGTTAAATTACAAACATAAGAATGAAAAAGTATCAAATCGCTAACAGTGTCATAGGCTGGGTGATATGTGCCATTGCCTGTGCGGTGTATATCATGACGGCGGAAGCCACCGCCTCATGGTGGGACTGCGGCGAGTATATCTCGACCGCCTTCAAACTCCAGGTGGGTCATCCCCCGGGAGCACCGACTTTCCAGCTTATTGGCCGACTCTTCTCCATGTTCTCGTCGCCTGAGACCGCTGCCCATGCTGTCAACGTGATGAGCGCCGTGTGCAGCGGATTCACCATTCTGTTCCTTTTCTGGGGCATCACCCTTCTCGGCAAGCACCTGCTGCCGGATCCGAAAAACCCCTCACTCAAGGACTGGCGCACATGGGCCGTGTTTGCGGCCGGCATCGTGGGCTCGCTGGCCTACACTTTCAGCGACACCTTCTGGTTTTCGGCCGTCGAAGGCGAGGTCTATGCCATGTCGTCGATGTTCACCGCGCTGGTGTTCTGGGCTATCCTGAAATGGGAAGAGCAGAGCGACGATCCCCATTCGCTCCGTTGGCTGATCCTGATCAGCCTGCTGGTGGGTGTGGCCATCGGTGTCCATCTGCTGAACCTCCTGACGGTGCCCGCCATCTTCTATGTGGTCTATTTCAAGAAGTGGCCCAAAACCACCTGGAAAGGCTTCATCGTCACCGGTGTGCTGAGCATTGTCACCCTCGGAATCATCCTGTGGGGTATCATCCCCGGCATTGTCAATGTCGATTCTGCCGTCGACGTCTTCTTTGTCAACACCCTCGGACTTCCCTTCAACAGCGGCACCATCTTCTTCTTCACGTTGCTGGCGGCGCTTGTGGTATGGGGGCTGTGGTTCACCCACAAGAAGCAGAAACCCATCATCAATGCGGCTATCCTGAGCTTCGCGATGCTGGTGATCGGCTACAGCACATTCTTTGTGCTTGTGATCCGTGCCAACACCAACACGCCGCTCAACGAGAATGCGCCCAAGGATGCCGTCGCCATGCGTGCCTATCTGGGTCGTGAGCAGTACGGGTCGACGCCGTTGCTGACAGGTCAGTTCTACACGGCCGGCTCGCCCATCGACGTCAAGCAGGGCTACACCAAGTATGTCCGCGGCAAGAGCGAAAGCGGAAAGGACCGCTACATTGTGGCTGCCCATGCCCAGAAATATGTCTACCGTCAGAACCATACCGGCGTTTTCCCCCGCATGTACAGCGACGACCAGTCGCGCCAGCATCCCAAGTTCTACGAGTATTGGGCTGGCAAAGTCTACGGTGACCAAAAGCCTACCGGCGGACAGAACCTGACGTTCTTCAACCGCTACCAGCTGGGTTGGATGTATTGGCGCTACTTCATGTGGAATTTCGCCGGCCGTCAGAACGACATCCAGGGCCATTATTTCAACGACGATGGCACCCGCGACTATCTGAACGGCAACTGGATTTCCGGCATCAAGTTCATCGACGAGGCCCGTCTTGGACCCCAGGACAACCTGCCCGACAACATGGAAAACAACAAGGGCCGCAACAAGTATTATATGTTGCCCCTGCTGCTGGGTCTCATCGGATTGGTCTATCATATCCGCAAACACCCCAAGGATGCCTTCATCGTTTTCATCATGTTCTTCATGACAGGTCTGGCTATCGCCATCTATCTGAACATGCCTCCGCGCCAGCCGCGTGAGCGTGACTATGCCTTCGTGGGATCGTTCAGCTTCTTCGCCATCTGGATCGGTCTGGGCGTGATGGGCCTGGCCGAATGGATCAGCAAGTTGTTCAAGAAGAACGAGGAGAAAGCCTACAAGGTGGTCCTGCCTGTGGTCTTTGTGGCCTGCATGGCCGGAGTGCCCTGCCTGATGGCTTCCGAAAACTGGGACGACCACGACCGTTCGCAGAAGTACGCCGCCCGCGACTTTGCTCAGAACTATCTCAAGAGCATCAACAATAATGGTGTGCTGATTACCTTCGGCGACAACGACACCTTCCCGCTTTGGTATGCCCAGGAGGTCGAAGGCACCCGCACCGATGTGCGTATCCTCAACCTGACCCTCTCCGGCATGTATTGGTATGTCGAGCAGCTCTTCAACAAGCTCTACGAGAGCGATCCCCTGCCGTTCACCTTGCCCAAGGAGTTCTATGGTCTCGGTAAGGACTACACCGTGGTGCTTGACCGCTCCGAGGACTATATGGAGGTCACCGAGGTGCTTGGCCTGATGCGCGACTATCCCGAGCGCTTCATGCTTGAAACCCGTGGTGAAAAGACCATTTACATCCCCACCAAGCGTTTTAAGATCACCCTCGATATCCCCGCTTTGGTGGCCAAGGGCGTCATCCCCGCCGAGTTGGCAGATCGCGTCAACCCCGAGATTCGCTGGGAAATCAATTCGCAGACCCTCTACCGTCACGAGCTCATGCTCCTCGATGTGCTGGGTACCAACAAGTTCATGCGCGATATCAACATCATGAACCCAACCGCCAAGGAACTGCGCAAGGTCTTCCCGCCTGCTTCCACATGCATGGTGCAGGATGGCATGAACTACAAGCTGCTGCCTTATCCGCGTCAGGGCGACCGCTACACGCCGGCCACTGCCGAATATTTTCTCAATGGCGTTGACGGCAAGCCGCTGGAATGGGGCAATCTGAATGCTGATATTTATGTCGACCCGATCAGCCTCAATATGGGTAGCGTGCAGCGCCAGACCATGCTTTTGTTGGCCAACGACGAGGCCAATCGCGGCAACCTCGACACCGCACGCGCTATCCTCGACAATATGCGTCAGCACTTCCCCGCACCCAACTTCCCCATCGACATCTATGCCTTCTATATCTACACCGGCAACAATCAGTATGTCGATGTGGTCGACCTCTACAACAAGGTCTATGGCGCCGAAGAAGCCCGAGAACTGTGGACGGCCGGATTCGAGTACTACCGCCAGGAAATCAACTACCTTGCCCGCTTCAAAGGCGACAAGGCTGCCGGTGTGCGCGACAAGCTCCAGGCCGACCTCCAGTATGTCTCGTTGCTGGCGCAGATCGCCACTCGCACCCTTAACGACCAGGAACTGGCCCAGCAGGCTTCCAACCTGCTGGCCGGTTTCGGGCCCATGTACCAATAATTATTTGTCCTATGAAAAAAGCGAAGAAACCCAAGCTGAAACGCTACACCGTCACCCTCAACGAGGTGGAAATGCGCCGCCTCAACCACTATGCGGCATCCTTCGGCATCGACCGCCCATTGGCGCTCCATCGCATTGTGCGCCAGTCGCTGCGGGCCTTTGCCTCCAATATGGGAAGCCCCGAGGTGCACGATGCCAACCAGCTGGGCCTGTTCGATTCGGTTCAGATCGACATCTTCGCCAACACGTCTAAGGCTAATTCCTGATTACCCCAACAAAACAGATTTCATGAAACGCTATATCTCCCTCATTTTTGCAGCCTTGCTGGCGTTCATGCCACTTCGTGCTGATGCCGAAGAAGCCGAGCAATTCAATCCCGGCGCCATGATTATCGGCCATGTCACCGATGCCCATTCGTGGCACCTCTTCGACTATTATGGCTCCGACGGCACCGAACATGCCGTCGCCATTCCGCTCCCCGTCATCCTTCTCAACGACGGTCACCTCGATGTCTTCATGTCCTCCAAATTTCATCATGGACATGCCGATTATAAGGGATACCGGCTTGTGGGGGGCGGTGCCGAGAAAGAGGAGGTGGTATGTGTCGACGAGTCGGGCGCGGTTCTCGACAAGAAGCCTCTCGACTTCAGCATCACCAAGACCTCGGCAGCCATCATGATTGCCGTTGTCCTGCTCATTGTCATCGTCCTTGTGGCCAAAAACGGCTACAAGCGCCGTCCCAACCAGTCGCCCAAAGGGCTGCAGAGCCTCGTCGAGATGCTCGTGGTCTTTGTGCGCGACAGCATCGCCAAGCCGATGATAGGGGAGAAGCACTATGAAAAATATCTGCCCTATCTGCTCACCCTGTTCTTCTTCATTTTCTTCTGTAACATCCTGGGCCTGATACCCTTCTTCCCAGCTGGTGCCAACATCACGGGCAACATCGCCGTCACCGCCACTCTGGCTATCATCACCTTCCTCATCACCAACATCAGCGGCAACCGCCACTATTGGGTCGATATCTTCAACACCCCCGGCGTGCCTGCCTGGCTCAAGATATTCCCCCTCATGCCTGTGGTTGAGCTGGTCGGTGTGTTCACCAAGCCCATCGTCCTTATGGTCCGACTTTTCGCCAATATGACGGCCGGTCACATCGTGATCCTCGGATTCATCGTCATTATCTTCATTCTGAGCAACCTCTTCGGCACAGCCGTCGGTGGCGCTGTCAGCGTCGTCAGCGTCTTCTTTGCCGTCTTCATTAGCTTGCTTGAATGTCTGGTGGCCTACATCCAAGCTTTCGTTTTCACGATGCTCACCGCCCTCTATATCGGCATGGCCGTGGCCGAACCCAACCATGGCGACGCCACCGCTGCTGAATGATCTGTTGAAGCAACACTACGTAACATCAACTCGCTGAAGAATTCACGCTTTTCCAACCGAACCCTTAAACCCCAATATTATGAAATCGATTAAAGATATCAACTTCAAAGGCCGCAAAGTCCTCCTGCGTGTCGACTTCAATGTGCCTATGGATGACCAGAAGCGCATCACCGACGACACCCGTATGCGTGAGTCCCTGCCCACCATCGAGAAGCTCCTCGCTGATGGCGCCTCCATCATCATCATGGCCCACTTCGGCCGTCCCAAGAAGGGCGGTTTCGAGCCTGAGCTATCCCTCCTTCCCGTCGCGCAGTATCTTGAGAAGCTCATCGGCCGTCCCGTGCTCTTCACCCAAGCGCTGCTCGGCAGCGGCGAGCCCGAGCAGATGGCCCGCAGCCTCCAGCCCGGCCAGGTGATGCTCCTCGAGAACATCCGCTTCTATCCCGAAGAAACCAAGGGCGGACAAGAACTGGCTCGCCAGCTTGCCAACCTCGGCGACTGCTACATCAACGACGCCTTCGGCGCTGCCCACCGCGAGCACAGCTCCACGGCCGTCATCGCCCGATTCTTCCCCAAGGACAAATATTTCGGCTTCCTCATGGAGCATGAGGTCAACAACCTCGAGAAGCTCATGAAGAACGCCCCGCGCCCCTTCACCGCCATCATCGGCGGCAGCAAGGTCAGCAGCAAGATCGGCATTCTGGAGAACCTTATCGACAAGGTCGACAACATCGTCATCATCGGCGGCATGCGCTACACCTTCACCAAGGCTCTCGGCGGACAGATCGGCAATTCGATCTGCGAGGACGACAAGCTCGACCTCGCCCGCGAGCTGATGAAACGCATGGACGACAAGGGTGTGCACTATTATCTGCCCTCCGACAGCGTCATCGCCGACAATTTCGACAACAACGCCAACACCCAGGTGGTTCCTGCCGGTGCCGTGCCCAGCGGCTGGGAGAGCATGGACATCGGTCCCGAGACCTGCAAGATGCTCTACGATGTCATCATGGGCTCCAAGACCATCCTCTGGAACGGTCCAGCAGGTGTCTTCGAGCTGCCCTCCTTCGCCAAGGGCACACGCGAAATTGCCAACTATGTGGCCAAAGCCTGTTCTCAGGGCTGCTTCGCAGCTGTCGGCGGCGGCGACTCGGTGGCTGCCGTCAAGCAGATGGGTCTCGCCGACAAGATGAGCTATGTCTCCACCGGCGGCGGTGCCATGCTCGAGTATCTCGAGGGCAAGGAGCTCCCCGGAATCAAAGCTATCAAGGATTGACCTTGCAGCTAAGAATTATACCTTTCGGGGGTCTGAAACCATGGTTTCAGGCCCCCTTTTTTGTCGGCATCTGCCGCCATCTGTTTTCGTCCATATCCTGTCCAACTGTTGTACGACAGATGGACAGGGGTTGGAGGGGCGGGCAAGGCGGCCAGCCTTATGTTTTGGTGCTATTTGCGGAGCACGATGCGGAACACCGAGCCCTGTCCTGGAACAGAATATTTCAGGTAGAGGCGGCCGCGGTGGTACTGGTTGATGATGCGGCGCGCCAGCGGCAGGCCGAGGCCCCAGCCGCGTGTCTTGGTGGTGAATCCCGACTGGAAGATCTTTTTCTGGATGGCCGGCGTCATGCCGCGTCCGGTGTCGCTGATGTCGATGTATATCTTGCGGGCGTCCTGCGAGGCCACGATGCCGATGTTGCCTTCGCCGTCCATGGCGTCGATGGCGTTTTTGCAGAGGTTTTCGATGACCCACTGGAAAAGGTAGCCGTTGAGGGGGGCCACAAACTCCTCGCCTTCGGGGAAGGTGACGTCGAATTTCACGCGGCGCGGGGCCCGGCTCTGCAGGTAGCTGACAGCCGCAAGGGTGGCGTCGCGCACATTCTCGTCTTTCAGTTCAGGCGTGGAGCCGATTTTGGAGAATCGGTGTGTGATGGTCTCCAGCCGGTGGATGTCCTTTTCCACCTCGGAGGCATATTCGGGAGTGAACTCCTTGTCGCGCAGATATTGCGTCCATGCCATCAGCGACGAGAGGGGCGTGCCCAGCTGGTGGGCAGTCTCCTTGGCCAGACCTACCCAGATGCGGTTCTGCTCGGCCGAGCGGGCGGTGCGGAACAGATAGTAGCTGATGAGCAGCAGCACGAAGGCTATGAACAGGTAGAAGATGGGAGCCCAACGGAGGGATTTCAACAGGGGGGTGGTTTCGTAGTAGACGAAGGCCTGATGGTTGTCGGGCAGGGTGATTTCGATGGGCGTGTTGGCATCGGCCATCTTCTCGAGGCGCGTGAGCAGGTGGGCCGGATTGGCGATGGCCGCCGAGTCGATGTTGCCCTGTGCCAGCACATGGGTGCGGGTGCTGTCGACGATGATCACGGGCACAAAGATGGAGTTGTTGGTGATGTCGCTCATGAACGAGCGCATGAAGCCGTCGAGCACCTGACGCAGCTGGGTGTAGTATTGCGACTCCTTGTAGTAGAGAGTCATGGGCATGCCCCAGATGCGGTAGTTGAAGGGCGGATTCTGCGAGAATTCGTCGAGCAGTGGGCCTTCAAGTTTTTGTCCCTTGAGTTCTTGCGGCACGGTGATCATCGAGTCGCGCGCGGTGGTGATGATGATGGGTGTGTGCGAACTGTCGACGATGTAGTTGACGTAGGCGAGGCTGAACTGCAGGTCGGTAGTGAGGTCGGGATCGTTGAACGACTGCAGTATGTTGGTGTACATCTCCATCTTGCGGTGCTCGTCGAGGGTGGCCTGTTGGAAGAACTGCTGTGTGGCATCGACGAGTCGCGCGCGCTGCCCGATGGCGTTGGCCCATAGGCGCACTTTCTCCGTTTCGCTTTGCCGCACCTGGCTGGCCACATGCTGTACTTGCCACAGGGCCAGAAGCGCCAGCGCGATGGTGAGGATGGTGATGAACCATTTGAGTCTCGTCTTCATTGTCGGATCGGTTTTTGGGTGGCGCCGTTCAGTCGATTTTGACGGTGACGGCGGGGTTGATGCGTGAAATGTAGGCCGCCGGGAGCAGCAGCGCTGCCATACAGACAGCGGCTGTGCCGATGCTGACGCCGATGAAGATCCAGGGGTTGAGGTCAATGGGCACGTGGCTCATCGAGTACGACTCGGGGTCGAGCTGCACGACGTGCCATCGGCTTTGGACGATGCATAGCAGGAGGGCCAACGCATCGCCGACGACGATGCCGGTGGCAATCAGGCGTGAGGCCTTGATGATGAAGATTTTGCGCACCGAGGCGTTGTTGGCGCCCAAGGCTTTCAGCACGCCGATGGTGGAGCTTTTCTCGAAAATCATGATCAGCAGCGCCGAGATGATGGCAATGGCGCTGACCACACACATGATGGCAAGGATGAGGGTGATGTTGGAGTTGAGCAGGTCGAGCCACGAGAAGAGGGCGGGGTTGGCCTGCGTGACGGTGGTCAGGGTGATGTCGTAGGGCAACTCGTCGCGGATGGCACGTGCCGTGTGGTCAAGCTGGCCGAAGTTGTCCACCAGCACCTCGTAGCCGCCCACCTGCAGGCTGTCCCAGTTGTTGAGACGCTGCACCTGGCGCAGGTCACCGACGACATATTTCTCGTCGAACTCGTTGAGGTCGGTGCTGTAGATGCCGGCGACGGAGAAGGCTCTCGAACGGTAGCTGTCGTCCTGCCAGAAGTAGGTGCGCATCTTGTCGCCCACATGCAAGCGCAATTTGGCGGCGATGGTCGACGAGATGAGCACCTCGTTAGAAGTGCCTCTGTCGAGGTCAGGCAGATGGCCTTCAACAAGGTTGGCGCTGAAGAACGAGGAGTCGTAGCCCCTGCTGAGTCCGCGGAAGAGGATGCCGTGGATCTGCTCGTCGGTCTTCACCATGCCGCCCTTGGTGGCGAAAAACTGCACATGCCGCACGCCGTCGACGGCGCTGATGCGGGCCACAAGTCCGCTGTCGACAGCGACAGGCTCCTCCTGGTAGGCTCCCACAAGCTCGTAGCTGTGGATGGTGATGTGGCTGCCGAAGCCTACGGCCTTGTTGGTGATTTCGTTCTGAAATCCTCGCAGGATACACACCGACATCACCATCACCATCACTCCTAAGGCAATGCTGGCGACAGCCACCTGCGAAAGGGGGCCTGCGAAGCCCCCTTCAGCATTTTTGCGCGGCATGAACCGCTGTGCGATAAAACGCTCGAACGACATTTTTTTTGACTATTGCCAGAGTCGCACGTTTATGCGGTGACGATACCCATAAAGTCGTCGGCTTTCAGCGAAGCGCCGCCGATCAGTCCACCGTCGACATCAGGGTTGGCAAACAGCTCTTTGGCGTTGGAGGGCTTGCAGCTGCCACCATATAGGATGCTGATCTCGTCGGCCACGGCTGAGCCGTATTTCTCGGCCAGCAGGGTGCGGATGTAGTGGTGCATCTCCTGAGCCTGTTCGGGAGTGGCTGTGCGGCCGGTGCCGATGGCCCATACGGGCTCGTAGGCAATCACCACGCGCTTGATGTCGTCGGCCGAGAGGTGGAAGAGGCCTTCTTCAATCTGGCTTTTCACCACGTCGAACTGGCGGTTGGCTTCTCTCTCGGCCAGAACCTCGCCGCAGCACATGATGGGCATCAGGTCGTGCTTCAGCAGCTGGTCCACCTTGGCGGCCACAATGGCGTTGGTCTCGCCGTAGTAGGAACGGCGCTCGGAATGGCCCACGATGCAGCAGTCGATCTCGCACGAGGCCAGCATCTCGGCGCTCACTTCGCCGGTGTAGGCACCGCTCTCTTTGTCGCTCACGTTCTGGGCTCCCACCAGGAAGTAGGAGTCGTTGGCATAGTCGGAAGCCATCTCCAGGAATGGGAACGGCGGACACACGATGACTTGCGTCTCGCGGGGCAGTTTCACGTTTTCGAGCTGCTCCATCAGGTCGTTCAGCAGGTCGTCGGCCTCGCTGAAGTTTTTGTTCATCTTCCAGTTGCCTGCGATGATATGTTTTCTCATAATGTTGGGGAATTTGGATTATTGATTGGTTTGTTTTTTGTCTTTAAGGTCGAAGAGCTGCAGGGAGTCGGCATCGGGACTGTAGACGGCGTAATTGCGGTTGTTCAGCCAGTCGCCGGTGTTGACGTAGGTGCAGCTGTCGTTGAGTTTCATGGAAAGGGGCGTGTGCCGGTGGCCGAACACGCAATAGTCGAAATGCTCCTTCTCGAGGCGCTGGCGGCAGTAGATGACGATGCCTTCGCGGTCGTCGCCCAGATAGTGCAGCGAGTCTTTTCGGGCATGCTTGCGCTTGTTGCTGTCGCTCCAGCGATGGGCGATGGGGAAGGTCCATGCCGACGGCAGCAGGGCAAACAGCCGCTGGCAGAAGCGAGAGTGGAAAAACACCCTCACAAAGTCGAACCAATGGTCCAGGTGTCCCAACCCGTCGCCGTGTCCCACCAGGAACTGTTTGTTGCCGAAGGTCATGGGCTCGGGCTCGGTGTGCATCCGGGCGCCGCATTCCGCTTCCAGATAGTCGAACATCCACATGTCGTGGTTGCCGGTGAAGAAATGCAGCTCTATGCCTTTGTCCGACAGCTCGGCCATCTTGCCCAGCAGGCGCACATGCCCCTTGGGCACCAGGTGGCGATAGGAGAACCAGAAGTCGAACATGTCGCCCAGCATCACCAGCGTCTTGCAGTCGTCGCCGATGCTGTCCAGCCATGCGCACAGCTCGCGTTCACGCTCCAGCGTGTCGCTGCCGCTGCCCAGGTGGGCGTCCGATATGAAGTAGATATTGTCTCTCATCGCCGTCGGTTACTGTCGGGGTCATCTCAGCCACGAGCGCGGGTTCTGCGAGGCGGTGCCTTTCCATATCTGGAACGAGAAGTCGGCGGTGCCGTCGCTGTTGGTGTACACCGTGCCCAGGTTCTGCTTGGTGCTCACCTTGGCGCCTTCGCTCACGGCCACCGACCCCAGGTTGGCATAGACGGTCATGTAGTCGCCGTGGCGCACGATGATGCCTTTGGTGCCGTTGGGGCAGGTGAACACGCGGCTCACCGTGCCGTTGAAGATGCATTGCACCGTGGTGCCTGATTTGCACACCAGGTCGATGCCGTAGTTCATGTTCTGGCCTCCCGACTCGTGCGAGTAGCGGCCATATTCGCGCGACACTTTGGTGTAGTACACCGGCCACGAGAAGCGTCCCTTGTTCGATGCGAAGTCGTTGCTCAACGCCGTTTCGGCAGCCGAGGCGGGTTTGCTCGTCGTGGTGGCGCCACCCTTGCCGGTGCTGCTCGAGGCCGCACCCTTGCTCTTGTTGGCTTTGGCTATTTCTTCATTGATGATGCGCTGGATCTGCTGCTGCAGCTGGCGCTTCTGTTTCTCTTTCTGCGCTATCTGCTGCTGCAGGCTCTTCTCCTGCTGGCGGGTCTTCTTGAGCGACTGCTCTTTCTGCTTCTGCTCGCGGGCCAGCTCGTCTTTCTGCTTTTTCTCTTGGGCAAGCAGCGTCGATTTCTCCTGCTGTTGGCGCATCAGGTCGATACCGGCGTCGGTCAGCTCCTGCTCTTTCTGCTTGATGTACGAGGCTTGGCGCTTGCGGTAGCGGCTGTAGTCGCGGAAGTATTTCATCCGCAGGTAGGCATAGTTGTACGACTTTGTGTCAAGCAGCAGCACCAGCGGATCCAGCCGGTAGCGCTCGCCGTAGGTTGTCCGCACCACCTTCGCATATTCGGTCTTCAGGCTGTCCACCTTGGTCTGCATCAGCGCGATGCTGTCGCGCGTCAGCGCCATCTTGATGTTCAGCAGGTTCATCTGGCCGTTGATGTTGTTGATCAGCTTGGTGCGCTGGTTGATTTTCTGCTCGATCAGCTGCAGCTGCTTTTTGTCGCTTTTGGTGTTCTTTTTGGCTTTGGCCAGTTGCGTATTGAGTTTCTTTAACTCCTGTTCCACCTGCGTCTTTTCTTTCTCGAGCTGCGCTTTGCTCTGTGCCGACGCAGTGCCGGTTGCGCCACATGCCAACAAGACTATGAGCACTCCGGCCCATAGTCTCGTCAGTATGCTGGTGTGTCTTGGCCGGCAAGCTGTGTGGCTACCAGCCGAGGATTTTCTTGAAGTCATATTCTTCGGGGTTGGGCAGATACTTGCGTGCAGCCTCATAGTCGGCAGGCGTGATGTAGTCCATAATGTCGTTCACATACGACATCACCTTGTTGCTGTTCACATTCACCAGGCGCGGCGGAATCTTGCCTGTCGTCGGATCCTGCAGGTCTTTCAGGTAGAGCGGCGACACGTTGCCCTTGTGGTCCACATACACCATGCATCCGGTGCAGCCCTGGTTGAACAGCGTGTGTACGCCCATGCCCATCAGCGAGCAGTAGGTCAGGTCGAAGGCGATAGGCGTATGGCAGCGGATTTCATAGCCGATCTCCACGGGACGGGTCTTCACCTTGAGGCCTATGTCTTTGGCTTTGCGCTCCAGCAGGTCGTTGAAGATGTGCGCCTTGCTCACCTTGCCCAGTTCGGGATGGCCGTGCTCGTCATACGAGAAGTGGATGCCCGAGTTGCGGATCTCCTCGTCGCTGAGGCTGTGGAACACACCTTCCGAAATCATGGCGGCACCATAGTTGATGCCCATCAGCTTGCGCTTCACGATGCAGCTCACCACCATCTTGATGATCTTGTCGACGGTGATCTCGGTCTTGTTGAAGAATTCGGGTATGATCACCATCGGATAGTGGCAGGCGCCGGCGATGCCCAGAGCCAGATGGCCGGCCGAACGGCCCATGGCGCTCACCACAAACCAGTTCTCGCTGGTGCGGGCGTCTTCCATCACGGCGGTGGCCAGCACGCAACCCTGCGCTTTGGCCGAGTTGTAGCCGAACGTGGGGCTGCTGTTAGGCAGCGGCAGGTCGTTGTCGATGGTCTTCGGCACGTGTATGTTGGCGATGGGGTAATGCTTGTCGGCCAGGAATTTAGCCACACGGTTGGCCGTCGAGGCGGTGTCGTCGCCGCCCACCGTCACCAGCA
Source organism: uncultured Bacteroidales bacterium (assembly GCA_937886715.1). Taxonomy (GTDB): domain Bacteria; phylum Bacteroidota; class Bacteroidia; order Bacteroidales; family P3; genus Colimorpha. The sequence continues at coordinate 36,937 of CAKZZD010000009.1, forward strand.
GCTTCACCTCGTTGTCGGTGAAGAACTTCAGGTTGAAGCGCTGCTCAAAGTCTTCGTCGGTGGGTTTGAAACGGCTCATCTTCAGTATCGAGCCGCCTTTGTTGAAAATCTCGTCAGCCGTCAGGAAGTCCAGCTCCTGCATGCGGGGCGTGTCGGTGAACAGGGCGCTATAGCCGCCGTGAAGCCCTATCACGCGGTAGCCGTCGCGCAAAAAGGTTTTGGCCACTGAGGCCACCACTGTGTTCATTCCCGGTGCGGGACCGCCGCCCGTCAGTATAGCAATGCTTTTCATGGTTTATGGATGTTTGTGTTTTGTCGTTTTGCTGTCTTATTAACGCAACAATATATAATATATTGTGCTCGTCTCATTAATTTCTTTCCGCATCTTGCCGATGCCCGTTTGATGGATGTCTGTTGTACGACTGTTGTACGAACTTTTTTCGTACAACAGTCGTACAACGGTTGGAGGGGGCAGGTGGGGGAGCCGCGATGGGGGTGAGGAAGGGCTCAGTCGTCGAGGGCCAGGCCGCCGAGCGAGGTCTCTTTGTAGAGGCTCGGAAGGTCGTGGCCGGTGAGCTTCATGGTGCGCACCACCTTGTCGAAGCTGATGATGTGGCGGCCGTCGCTCATCATGGCGTAGATGTTGATGTCCAGCGCGCGTAGGGCGGCCATGGCGTTGCGCTCGATGCAGGGTATCTGCACCAGTCCGCACAGCGGGTCGCAGGTGAGGCCCAGGTTGTGCTCCATGGCCATCTCGGCGGCATATTCTATCTGCTGGGGACTGCCGCCGAACAGCTGGTTGCTGGCCACGGCGGCCATCACGCAGGCGCTGCCCACCTCGGCCTGGCAGCCCGCCTCGGCGCCGCTGATGGTGGCGTTGGTCTTGATCACGTTGGCAAAGAGGCCCGCGGTGGCCATGGCGCGCAGTATTTCGCGGTCGGTGAAGCCGTGGGCGGTCTTCAGATGGTAGAGCACCGCCGGCAGCACGCCGCTCGACCCGCAGGTGGGGGCGGTGACGATGCGGGCGCCACAGGCGTTTTGCTCGCTGGTGGCCAGCGCATAGGCGATGACCAGGGCGCGGCTCTGCAGCGACGGCTTGAAGCCGCTGGCGCGCACATGATATTGGTGAGCCTTCGACCGCAGGTGCAGCCCGCCGGCAATGACGCGGTCGTCCTGCAGTCCTTCTTCGATAGTCTGCTGCATCTGGCGCCACATCTCGTCGAGGTAGATCCACAGCGTGCCGTCTTCGCATTGTTCCACATATTCCCAGAAGCTCAGTCCCTCTTTTTCGATATGGGTCATGATCTCTTTCATGGTGTTGTGAGGGTACACCTCGCCTTCGGGGGTGATGCCCAGCGGCACCTCGCCTTCCTCGGTGGCCAGATAGCCGCCGCCGATGCTGTAGACCAGCCATTTGTCGACCACACCGCCATCCGCATCCAATGCCTCGAAGAACATTCCGTTGGGATGGAACGGCTTCACCACGTCGGGCCGCCACGCGATCTCCACCTCTTTGGGCGCCAGGCCTCGGATGATGGCCATATCGGTGTGGTGGCCGCGGCCCGTGGCGGCGAGGGAGCCGTAGAGGGTGACGCGGTAGCGCGTGGCAGTGCTCTTCGTGCGGGTGGCGAACATCGTGGCCGCACGGTGGGGCCCCATGGTGTGGCTGCTGCTGGGACCGAGGCCTATCTTGTAGATTTTCTTGATTGTTTCCATATTCTTCCTTGTTTTTTTGCAGTAGGACGGCAAGCGGTTGTGCGTTTAATGCGGATGCGATGTGGCTTGTGGGCTGGCGTGCCCGTCGACAAATGTCGGCCGGTGCTTCATTGTGAATAAGCAGAGAAAAGATTATCAATGCTTTTCTTGAATCGGATGCGCCATCTCGCGTTTTGCAAAGTTACGAAAATCATTCGATATTGGGAGTAACTTTTTTTTTGTATCTTTGTTTTTTCTGATAGAATTCTGTAAAGATGGCAAAAATGTTGAAAATGTGTATGGTGGCTGTGTTTTGCATGGCATGTCTGTTGTCGGTTTCTGCTAACGACGGCACCTACTACACCAAAGGCAACCAGCTTGTTCCCCTGCAGGAGACGGATATCAGCGTGAGGTGCGAGGTGCTGACCATCAGCTTGATGGACAACGGCTTCGCCCGCGTGGATGTGCAGTACGAGTTCTGGAATCCTGGCGGCGCCAAGCGGGTCACGATGGGTTTCGAGGCCGACCCGCCATACAACAGCGACTATCGTTTCCACCCTGACGGCCGACATCCCAATATCAGGCGCTTCACGGTGGTGATGAATGGCCGTCAACTGGAATATCGCACTGCCGCCTGCGTGGCCGACACGCTGCCGCTGACGAAAATCGAAGACCCCGAGCGACTCTACCTGTGGGACAACAACTGGCTCTACGACACCGCCAACGTCGACCCGAAGTCCAACTACAGTGACCCTCTCGACTACGATGCCGGCATCCGTTTCGCCTATGTCTACTATTTCGACGCCGACTTCCAGCCGGGTCTCAACCGGGTGCACCACACGTATGTCTACCGCATGTCGATCAATGTGGGTAGTCCGTTCATTGTCGACTACAAGTTGACGCCAGCCGCCCGTTGGGCCGGAGGCAAAATCGGCGACTTCACGCTCACCATCCGCGCCGACAGCACGGCCAAGCACTTCTACGTCTACGACAGTGCGTTTGTAGGCACCCCCTTCGCCGTCAGCGAGGGCATGGGCAAACTGCGCCGTTCGTCCACCTACGGCAACCCCATGGAGGTAAGCCTCCGCAACGGCGCCATCACACTCCACGCCACCGACTTCGCGCCGCGTGCCGAGCTCTGCATCCGCGCCGTGGGTATCGATGGCTGCTACGTAGGTCAGCAATGCATCATGGGTGGCACCTACGACCGTTCCATGCAAATCAACTGGGGACCTTACGAGGGAATGCAGTGGGTGCCGGCCGACGCGGCCTTCCGCCAGCGCGTTGTCCGCAACCTGCCCTACGCAAACCGTGGCCACGTGTTTCGCGACAAGCGCCTGCGTGAATATTTCGAGGGCCTGTGGTGGTATATGCCCGACCCCACATACAAGGACGACCCCAGCGACTTCACCCCCGCCGACTGGGAATGTGTCAAATATAAAGAGTAGTGGCATGCCCCAGTGTATGCCTATAAAAAGTAGTGGCATGCCCCAGTGTATGCCTATAAAGAGTAAGGGCATACCCCAGTGTATGCCCAGAAAGGTTAAATATTATGAAAAATCCCATTCTCAATGCCCATAACAAAGAGGAGTATCCGCCGATGCACACGGCAGAGCATATACTGAACCAGACGATGGTCCGCATGTTCGGTTGTCCGCGCTCGCGCAACGCCCACATCGAGCGCAAGAAGAGCAAATGCGACTATCAGTTGGCGGCCTGCCCCAGCGAGGAGCAGGTGCAGGAACTGGAGCGCCGTGTGAACGAGGTGATCCGTCGTGCGCTGGATGTTTCTTATGAATATATGAGTAGGGCAGAGGTGCCGCCCGAGGTCGACCTCGTCAAGCTGCCCGACGACGCAAGTGACACACTTCGGCTGGTGCGCATCGGCGACTACGACCTCTGCGCTTGTGTCGGCACCCATGTGAAGAACACCGCTGAGATAGGCACCTTCAAGATCATCAGTCACGACTACAATGCCGAGACCCGCACGTGGCGTATGCGCTTCAAACTGGTGTAGCTCTCCAGCTGGCGTGGACCGCTATTTCAGGATCTGCGCCGTGTGGTTCTTCGTGTCCACCTTGCCGATGGCATCGACGATGATGCCCTTTTCGTCGATCACGTAGGTGGTCCTCAGGGTTCCCATTGTCACCTTGCCGTAGTTTTTTTTCTCGCCCCATGCCTCGTAGGCCTCCAGAATCTTGTGGTCGGGGTCGGAGATCAGGTGGAACGGCAGCTGGTATTTCTCGCGGAAACGCTGGTGGCTGGCGGCACTGTCGCGGCTCACGCCCACCACCTCGTAGCCCAGCGCGAGGAAACGCTCGTGGTTGTCGCGCAGGTCGCAGGCTTCGGCCGTGCAGCCCGGCGTGCTGTCTTTGGGATAGAAATAGAGCACCAGCTTCTTGCCGCTGTAGTCGCTCAATCGTATGGTGTTGCCGTTTTCGTCTGTGCCCTCGAAGTAGGGGGCTTGTGTTCCTGTTTTCAGCATTGTGTGATAGTCTTTATTATGATTATGTGGTGTGCAATATGCCAAACCGTCTGTCAGTCGGTTTGCGTCTGCAAAAGTACGATTATTCTTTGACATGCACAAATAAGATTTCTGAGATGGTCTTGTCATGGTCCGGCAGCATCGGATACCGGAGTGGATGGCTGACATTTTGTCAGTCGGGTTGTCAGTTTTCTGATTTGGCACATTTGTTGTTGAAGGAATGATGTCGGTCGGCAAAATGGACCGGCACACAAATCAAGAGTCAAACAAATAAAACATTAAGAATATGAGCAAAATCATCGGAATCGACCTCGGCACAACCAACAGCTGTGTGAGCGTCATGGAAGGTAACGAACCCGTAGTTATCGCTAACAGCGAGGGCAACCGCACCACCCCCAGCGTGGTGGGCTTCCTCGAGAATGGCGACCGCAAGGTGGGCGACCCCGCCAAGCGTCAGGCCATCACCAACCCCCACAACACCGTCTACAGCATCAAGCGCTTCATGGGCGAGACCTACGACCAGGTGACCAAGGAGATTGAGGCTGTGCCCTACAAGGTGGTGCGCGGCAACAACAACACCCCCTGCGTCGACATCAACGGCCGCCAGTACACCCCGCAGGAGATCAGCGCCATCGTGCTGCAGAAGATGAAGAAGACCGCCGAGGACTACCTTGGTCAGGAAGTCACCGAGGCCGTCATCACCGTCCCCGCCTACTTCAACGACAGCCAGCGTCAGGCCACCAAGGAGGCCGGCGAGATTGCCGGACTGAAAGTCCGTCGTATCGTCAACGAGCCTACGGCTGCCGCTCTGGCCTACGGCCTCGACAAGAAGGCACAGGATATGAACGTCGCTGTCTTCGACCTCGGCGGCGGCACGTTCGATATCAGCATCCTGAACCTCGGCGACGGCGTCTTCGAGGTGAAGAGCACCAACGGCAACACGCACCTCGGCGGCGACGACTTCGACCGCAAGATCATCAACTGGATGGCCGACGAGTTCCAGCGCGACAAGGGCATCGACCTACGCAAGGACCCCATGGCCATGCAGCGCCTGAAAGAGGCTGCCGAGAAGGCCAAGATCGAGCTCTCCAGCAGCATGGAGACTGAAATCAACCTGCCCTACATCACCGTGGCCGACGGCGTGCCGCAGCACCTGGTGATGAAGCTCAGCCGCGCCAAGTTCGAGCAGCTCTGCGACGACCTGATCCGCGCCACCATCGAGCCTTGCCGCAAGGCTATGCAGGATGCCGGCCTCAGCAACAGCGACATCAACGAGGTCATCCTCGTCGGCGGCTCCAGCCGTATCCCCGCCGTGCAGAAGAAGGTCGAAGAGTTCTTCGGCAAAGTGCCCAGCAAGGGCGTCAACCCCGACGAGGTGGTCGCCATCGGCGCCGCCATCCAGGGCGGTGTGCTCACCGGCGAGGTGAAGGACGTGCTGCTGCTCGACGTGACTCCCCTTTCGCTGGGTATCGAGACGCTGGGCGGCGTGATGACCAAGCTCATCGATGCCAATACCACCATCCCCACCAAGAAGAGCCAGGTCTTCAGCACCGCTGCCGACAACCAGCCCGAGGTCGAGATTCACGTCCTGCAGGGCGAGCGCCCCATGGCCAACGACAACAAGACCATCGGCCGCTTCCACCTGGCCGGTATTCCGCCAGCACCGCGTGGAGTGCCCCAGATTGAGGTTACCTTCGACATCGACGCCAACGGCATCCTCAACGTCAGCGCCCTCGACAAGGCCACCGGCAAGAGCCAGAACATCCGCATCGAGGCCAGCAGCGGCCTGAGCGAGGAGGAAATCAAGCGCATGAAAGCCGAAGCCGAGGCCCACGCCGACCAGGACAAGAAGGCCAAGGAAGAGGTGGAGAAAATCAACAACGCCGACGGCATGATCTTCCAGAGCGAGAAGAACCTGAAGGACTACGGCGACAAGATCCCCGCCGAGAAGAAGAGCGCCATCGAAGCCGCCCTCACCGAGCTGAAGGCCGCCCACAGCGCCCGCAACGTCCAGCAGATCGACGCCGCCATGGCCAAGATTAACGCCGCCTGGCAGGCCGCCAGCGAAGACATGTACAAAGCTCAGCAGCAGGCCGGACAACAAGGAGGCGCCGCCGGCTTCGACCCCAACAACATGGGCGGTAACCCTGGCGCCAACACCAACCAGCAGAGTGGCAACGGCGACGACAACGTCACCGACGTCGACTACGAAGAAGTGAAATAATACACATTGTGAATCCATGAAAGAGGTGCAACCTTATGATTGCACCTCTTTTGCTATAAAACAATCGTAATATGATGGTTTATCACTATACGGACATTGCCAATTTAGAGAAAATAATATGTAAGAATGTTGAAGGAGAGGCAGAATTGATCTTTCGAGCAACAAATTGTAAGTTTTTAAACGATGGCACAGAAAACACATTAGGAATTAAAATTGTATCTCAATTCCTATCTTTGGTTGAAGACAATTTGAATATTAAGCAGGAAGATAGAGTTTCTTCATTATTAAATATTCCGGGATACATTAATCGCATTTACCAACATCAGAAAACTTTCGATGACCATAATTCATCGACTGATAATTACATAGTCTCGTTTTCTTGCGATAAAGATAGCTTGGTTATGTGGTCTATGTATGGTAATAAAGGTGATGGCGTGGCTTTAGGAGTAGACGATTCGTTTTTGACAATACCATATAATAAAGGTTTTAATACATACAAACAAAAATGCACTTATTGGTCCCAGCACACTCTCACTGAACAAAATGAGAACATCTCGCATGAATTATTTGAATCAATGAAAGAAAACTATATAATGATGACCAATATTGCGGCGAAGGAAGCATTCGTTGGATTATCAAAAGAAAATAAAGAGGAAATGGCTTTCAGATTCAAAGGATATATCCTTCTTAATTTGGTAACTTATTATAGTATTTTCCACAAACTTGATATGTGGTCCAATGAAAACGAATTCCGTTTTTCCACAGCTGGGTTTGGGCCTATTGTTAAATACTATAAAAATACGAAGGGAGTATATGTCCCCTATATTAATGTCTCTTTTCCAATAGATGCTCTTAAGGAGGTTGTAATTGGACCAACGTGTGGCAGAAATTCCTATGGAATGGTCAAATCGCTTATGTACGAACGAGGTATGCTAAGCATTCCTATTGTTACGGAAAGCCAATGCCCTTTACAATAAATGAGAAGTTTTATTTATATTCGCAATTTTTGTCGTGCACTAATGTAAGGTACTATTGTAGCACAGAAAGTTGGTTGTGTAGGGCATATTACAGGGCAGGAAAATGATCTTGCTTGATAATAGTCTATTATATTTCTATTAGGATTAGGTGTCGGATTGTCAATGCATGATTGATTTGGTTTTTGGACAACAATTGGAATGATTCGGAAGATACACTCCTTTTACACCAGTTAATTAATATTACCCAAAAGGCAACTTTACAAAATCCATGTAGGTACTCGGGCAACATCTTGTCAGATGTAACAACCTTACAAAATCTATGCAGGTACATCCCACCAACAACGGCAAGGAGATACGCACCGGATGTAACAACCTTACAAAATCTATGCAGGTACATCCCACCACCTTGGCGTTCTCCGGCAGCTCCGGATGTAACAACCTTACAAAATCTATGCAGGTACATCATACATAGGATTTATGTTGTTTTCCTGTTTCAACCTTGCTGGTTGCAATCCCACTTAAAGCAAAGCGGGAGAGCAGAGCCGTCAAGTCCGCAGGCGTAGATTCGGGATAATCCGTCCCTATTTTGTGGTTCACTAATAGTCCCAGCAGATTCAGGCTTGCGTTCCAGTCGCGGTCGATGACTGCTCCGCAATGTTCGCAACGATAGATGCGGTCGCTGAGAGACAGGATTTCTTTCTTCTCTCCGCAAACCGAACACGTCTTGCTACTTGCAAAGAATCGGTCAGCCTTCACGACTTTCACTCCATTTGTCTTGGCCTTATACTCTATTTGTCTGCGCAGTTCACCAAACGAGACATCGTTTACAGCTTGAGCCAGACGGTGGTTTTTAACCATACCTTTCACATTCAAGTCTTCTATGGCAATTTCTCCATAGTGGGTAGTCAATATCGAGGTGACCTTGTGCAAAAAGTCACGTCTGATATTTGCCACACGACCTTGTGCGTGAGCCAGCCGCACAGACATTTTCATATAATTGTTCGACTTCCTGACGCCCTTCAGCCGTTCCTCTTTGGTTTTCGGATGGAACCGCTTGTTGAGCTGTCTGCTGAGTCTCTTTATTTTTCTCTGGTTCTTTTTCAGTGGTTTGGGGTTCTCGATGGCTATGCCGTCGGAGAGTATCAATGCTGACTTGATGCCCATATCGATGCCTACTTTTCGGTTGGCATCAACAGCTTCTACGTGTCGATGTGTTCTGCGATATTCGTCCTCGGTTATTTCAAGACTGAACGACGCATAGAACTTGTCACCACTTTGTGAGATACATACATTATTTATCTTGACATAGTTGAAGCGGATGTGCTCGGCCATCTTTACCCATCCGCCACGCAGATTAGGCATGCAGATGTATTGATGCTTTCCGCGTTCATTATGGGCCAACTTGGCAAATTTCTTTGAGTTTTTATTAGTTTCTGACAGCCTAATCTTATCTGCTTGTATGTAGAAACTACCCTCATTGTCCCTTTTCTTCTTGAACTGCGGATAGGACACATTACCTTGTTTCAGGTCTCTGAAGAAATTGTCGAATGCACTTTGTAGGTTTTCAAAGGGTTGCTCCGTTGCACATTTCGTTACCTCATAAACAAATGGGAACTGCTCTTTTTTGATGGCATTAAACTGTGTTCTGAGTTTTCTGCCATTGGGCTTCTCGCCAGCTTCGTACATTCGTTTCCACTCAGCCAATCCCCAATTATATGCCAATCGCGCACAACCAAATGCTTTGCGGAAGTAAGTCTTCTGCTTATTGTTCGGTTTCAGTTCTATTCTATGCGCAATTGAAATCATATTTTAGTTTAATCTTGGCTGTAAAAAAAACGACTGCAAAATTACGAATTTTATTTGAATTGCGAAATGAATTTTACCATGTCCCAGAGAAAGTGTATCATCTGTTACTAGTATTTCTTATACAAGGAATCGTCAATTCAAACTTATCAATTCTTCCGTATAAGGGAATAAGTATTCTAATGAATCCTTCCTCATTCTGCAAGTAACTCAACAATTGTATCGCTTTTTTCTTGTTTGAAATTGAGCTGATACCTATGCTCGTATTTGGTTCTGCCATATCACCTTTCCCATCTGCAACAACAAGTTGAATGTCACTTTTTTCAATCAGTTTATTACTTGCATCATAATAGCCTACAGTAGCTTTTACTATTTGGAAATTGCCATGCCAATCAAAAATACCAGAACTACTGACAACTCTAAAGTTTTTATTATCATTTGACCAAAAGTTAAACACATTTCCAGTAGAATCCGTAATATGGTAAGCATGGTAAGCTTCGATTCCTTCAAGCTCGTCAGCTGCAAAGAATGTGGTATCCCACTTTTGGGCATATGCCACTTGAGGAATTATCATCGCTATCATTGTAGCGGCAATCAAAAAAACATTGTGTTTCATCGTGACTATTATTTATGTGTTATTATTCTGTTTGCAACATGAGATAAAAAACATCCGTGAGGTCTTTCTGTCTATCGTTGAGGTTCTCGACTACCTTTGCCACAAACACGAAAGCTCACGGATATTCGCGAGCGTTCCGTTTTCAAGTGTGGCAATGGAAATTGTCGAGATTTCAACGACACAAAGAAAAGCGAAATCGCTTCTAAATTATGTATTTAATGCCTTTATCTTCCTATATTATTGTCTAATTAATTGTTATTTATCATTCTGTTTTCACGGTGCAAAGATACGCATTATTTTTGAAATAACAACGAGAATGTTTCAATGCCAACAAATGAACACTATAATTCCGTCTTTGAAATGTTAAAACCGATAAGTTACTTGTAAGTTGGGATGTGCAATTTGTTCACGTCAGAAAAAGCTTGTACTTTTGCAAATCGAAATCGTAAACATATTTAAAACAATTAATAAACAATTAGAGGTTGCGCACGACACAAACCAGTGTAGAATGAAATGAATAAAGAACGGATTGAAAAAATTAGAAAGTCCCTCAATATTGACGATAGGCTTCAATTTGCTTTCGCAGAGGAACTAGACCTTTGGATAATTGGAGGCGATGGGCCTGTTGACATACAAGAAGAATTTTCAAAAAATCTCCTTCCTATTCCCGATTATGCCAAGGTTTTAGAAGCATTCCGACCATACATAACAACAGGAGATGCGGCCGAGGGTTTCAGTGTTTATAAATTTAAAACACCATTTTGGAATGGTGGCAGGGAACTTTCAGAAGTAGATATCTATTTTATTCAATGCACCAACAATGGGGTATCCTATTTTGCCTGCGCTAACTTGGAAGTACTACGATCCTTCGTAATTGGAAATAGAACTAATTAAGAATAGTAAATAAACTCATTCTTTTTCATTAGAAAAAATACCGTCGCGCGGATATATCCGTACGACGGTATTATTATGATTATATTTTGATTTTCCAGATCTATAGACAGAGAATGAGCTGCGTTATTCTTTTATGTCGTCTTTGTTATATTTCTACGTTTTATGTCATATTCATTTTGTCATTTTCACGCTGCAAAGATACGAAAAAATGATGAATTATGAAGAAAAAAAACATGATGCGGAGAATGGCATGTTCATTCGCCGCAAAATATGCGGTGAATGGATATGGCATCTGGCGTTTTGAAAAACAAGCCATATTATCCTTGCATGAAAAAAAACATCATTTGGACGAAGAAACAAACACTATCGTCCTCGCGCAGCGCGCATGTCGCTGGTGTTTTCATCCGCCGAGGGGGGCACTAAGATGATATGCCGCAGATAGCCACCGTTCCGGCAGCTCGATCTGCGGCTATGCGGAAGATTCTTGCCCCGTGAGCCTTTGTGTGCGGCTGCAGGGTGGGTCTTGTTCACTGGCTATCGCTGTCGGCGCCGTCTTCCACCTCGACAGCCTCGTTGTTTTTGCGGGCTTCGTCGAATTTGGCCTTCATGGTGGGGTTTTTGTAGGTGAGTTTGCGGATGGTGAGGTTCTCGGCCTTGTCGTTGGCCAGCCGCAGGTTGTTCTCGCTTCCGATGAGTGCGCTCTTCACTTTCTGAAGGTGGTCGATGGTCTTGTCGATTTCGTCGATGGCGGTTTGGAACCGTTCGCTGGCGAGACGGTAATTCTTTCCGAACTTGTCCTTGAAGTCTTCCAGCTGGTTTTCGAAGTTGGTCACGTCCACTTCTTTGCTCTGGGCCAGCATGAGCTGCTTTTTGTATTCCAGGCTCTTCTTTGAGGCTTGCACCAGCAGGTTGATGAACGGCACGAAGAATTGCGGCCGGATGACGTACATCTTGGGGTAGAGGTGCGACTTGTTGACGATGCCGTTGTTGTAGAGGTCGTTGTCGGCTTCGAGCAGGCTCACCAGCACGGCAAATTCGCACCCTTTTTTCTTCCGGTCTTCGTCGAGCTTCTTCAGGAAGTCGTCGTTTTTATGCTTGGTGGCGGTTTTGTCCATCTCGTTTTTCATTTCGAACATGATGGAGATGTATTCGGTGCCGTCCTCGGAGTCGCGGAAGATGAAGTCGCCCTTTGTGCCGTCGGCGGCATCGTTGTCTTTGTCGAAATAGGCGTTGGGCATCAGCGGACGGATATACTGTTCGAATTGGATGCTGCAATGCTGCTCCAGCGTCTCGCCGACCATCTTGGTGGACAGCTTGGTCTTGAGGTCTTTGTAGTAGTCGATCTGTTCCTGCTTCATGCGGAGCTCTTCCTGATGGCGTTTTTCGAGGGCTTCTTCGTGAATTTTGGCCTCGTTTTTCATCTGTTGGGCGGCCGATTGCAGCTTCAGGATCTCCACGTCTTTGTCCTGCACAAGCTGCTGGGCCTTGTTGCGCTCCTCCATCAGGGCCAGCTCGAGTTTGTTGGCGTTTTGCGCGATGTCGGCATTCAGCTGGGTGATGGTCTTGTCTTTCTCCGACAGCGCCAGGGCGAGTTCGCCTTTCTTCTGGCTCTCGATATTGGCAAGCTGGTCTTTCAGACGGGCGATTTCGGCATCTTTCTCGCCACGGATTTTATCCATCTGGGACCTGGCGGCGAATTTTATCCGTTCGATCTCGGCATTTTTGTCGCCCAGCTCCTGCTGCTTCTGGTTCAGCTGTATGATATAGTCCTGCTTGGTTTTGGCGGTGGCCAGCTCCTGCTCGGCTTTGTGGCGTTCGTCCAGCTCCTTGAGGCGCCGCTCGATCTCGCTGTGGAATTCGGCGTTTTTCACCTGGTTGACGATGCTGGCATAGTCGTCTTCATCCACTTGGAACACCTGTCCGCAATGGGGACATTTCAATTCTTTCATATTCCGGTAGCTTTTTTTCGCCTGCAAAGTTACGAAAGTTGAGCGGAATGGCAAAATTTTTATTTTGACATTCCCGAAACGTAGTAACGCCGACGAGCGTGCCGGGTCACGGTTACGAAAGTTGAGCGGAATGGCAAAATATTTATTTGTTTCATCATTCCGATGGTGGCTGCATACATTTGTCGTTTTGGAGCTTTTGCCACCAAAAAGTGCCTAAAAATGATGATAACTTGCATGTTTTCAGATCGATAACTGCTTAAAAACGGCCTAACTCCTTGACAACCACATATCAACACCTTACCAACTCCTACTGTGGTAGGAGATGATAGGGAGATGATAGGGAGAAGGGTAGGAGGGGATGGGGCGATGGAATTTTGGTTTTGGGGGCGGCGGATCGGGCCTGGTCGAGTATGTGATGCACGATGGTGTGGCACTCCGTTGTGGAATCTACAGGCGGAATATTTTCAAGGGGGACACAATAAAATGGAGGGGTCGGGCGTTAGAATTAAGTTGAATTTTAATATTAATAGCATAATAAGGATTTTGTCATGAAGAAAAAGGTGTTGATACTGATGGCGGTGCTGATGGGATTGGCGCTGCCGGCGCGTGCACAGCTGCAGGCGATGTTCGGATACAGCACATTCTATCTGCCGGAGCAGGGGACGGCCTACGTGGAGACGTATCTGTCGTTTGACGCCTGGACGGTGAGTTTTGTGCAGCAGCCTTCTGGCGTGTACCGCGCCACGGTGGAGGTGACGCTGGTGGTGAGACAGCAGGATTCGGTGTGCTATGTGAAGAAATATGACCTGAACAGCCCGACGGTGTCGGAGGACGACGAGCTGGATTTCAATTTCATCGATGTGCAGCGCTTCTCGCTCAAGAACGGCGTCTACGACCTGCAGCTGTCGGTGAGGGACAAGAACGAGGAGGCTCCGGAGTCGACGATATACGAGAAGCTGGTGATGTACTACGACGACGAGCACCCGATGCTGTCGTCGGTGCAGGCTATGGCCGATGCCACGCCGACGGTGAGCGAGAATATCCTGTCGCGCAACGGCTACGACATGGAGCCGTATGTGAGCGACTATTATCCCGAGCAGGTGGAGCAGCTGAACTTCTATTATGAGGTGTACAATATCGGCCGCGAGATTGGCTACAAGCCTTTCCTGGCGCTGGCCTATGTGGAGGAGATGGAGACGGGAGCAAGGTTCGAGGGGCTGCAGCAGGTGAGCCGCAAGAGCAGCGCGCCGCTGGTGCCGGTGTATGGCAGCATGGATATCAGCCAGCTGCCGTCGGGCAACTACAATCTGGTGGTGGAGGTGCGCAACCGCGACAACCAGACGATGCTGTACAAGAAGATGCCGTTCTACCGTTCGAACCCCGGCGTGAAGGGCCGCGAGATCAACGATTTTGCGATGACGTTTGTGGGCCGCATCACGAACGAGGACGAGATGAACGTGTATCTGGATGCGCTGTATCCGATTGCGTCGGACATGGAGAAGTCGGTGGCGGCGTCGCTGATACGCCGTCCGGGACTGACGGAGAAGCAGGCTTTCCTCTACCGCTTCTGGCAGGCGCGCAACGCGATGAGTCCCGAGAGCGAGTGGCTGAAATATAAGGAGCGCATCGACTATGTGCAGGCGCATTTCTCGTATCCCCGCACGCCGGGCATCCACACCGACCGCGGCAGGGTGTATCTGCAGTACGGCCCGCCGGATTTTGTGCGCGACGAGAAAAACTATGTGTCGGCCAACCGCATCGGCAGCAAGAACGAGCAGCCATACGAGACGATGCAGCTGAACCAGCAGGAGAGCTATACGCCCGACGAGATGTACAGCGGCACGTCGCAGGGCCATGTGTACTATCTGCCGTATCAGCTGTGGCGCTACAACAAGCTGGCCACCGACGACCCGAACCGTGTGTTCCTGTTCTGGGACGAGCACCGCAGCGGCTACTACACGCTGCTGAACAGCAACGCGCGCGGCGAGGTGCAGGATCCGGGCTGGGAACGCCGTCTGTGCCGCCAGCAGCTGAACGAGAACGTGGTGGGCGAAGTGGGCGAGCAGTTCAACCGTGGCTATTGATATTTGACGCATGTATCTCCTGTCGGACATCTTATTCTTGATAGTCTATTATGTGGTGGGCTACAGGCGTAGGCTGGTGAGGGAGAACCTTGTGTCGTCGTTTCCCGAGAAGGACAGGCGCGAGATCAAGACGATCGAGCGGCGCTACTACCGCCACATGAGCGACCTGCTGGTGGAGGGGGTGTACAATCTGTTTGCGTCGCCGGCGGCTATCAAGAAGCGTTACCGCATTACCAACCGGCAGATGGTGGACCGCTACTATGAGCAGGGGAGGAGCGTGGTGCTGATGTCGGCCCACTACAACAACTGGGAGTATATGGTGACGTCGCTGAACATGCAGCTGCTGCATCACGGCATCGGCGTGGGCAAACCGCTCAACGACAAGGGCGTGGCATCGTTTGTGGCCCGCAAGCGGGTGCGTTTCGGCACCCAGGTGGAGTATGCCGACACGGTGCGCAAGGAGGTGGCCTATTATGACAGCCACGATGTGCCGTGTGCGCTGATGATGCTGAGCGACCAGTCGCCGTCGAACCCGTACCGGAGCTACTGGACGCAGTTTCTGAACCACGACACGGCCTTCCTCTACGGAGCCGAATATTTCGCGCGGAAGTACAACTATCCGGTGCTGTACTATTCGGTCAGCAAGGTGCGTCGTGGCCACTATGAGGTGACATTCAGCCCGCTGTGCGAGGATCCGTCGTCGGCGGAGCAATATACCATTGTGGAGCAATATGCCCGGAGGCTGGAGAAGGATATCCGCGAGCAGCCGGAATACTGGCTGTGGAGCCACCGTCGGTGGAAGCTGACACGCAATGGAAGGATAATGAAAGACGGAAGTGTCAAGATATTGAAGAACCCTAATGGATAACGTAGCTGTAGTCATATTGAATTGGAACGGCCGCGGCATGCTGGAGAAGTTCATGCCGTCGGTGATGGAGCATACCAACGCCCGAGTGATAGTGGCCGACAACGGGTCGACCGACGATTCGGTCGAGTTCATGAAGAGCCATTATCCCCAGGTGCCCCTGATCCTGATGGACAAGAACTATGGCTTTGCCGAAGGCTACAATCGGGCGCTGGCGCAGGTGGATGCCGACTATTATGTGCTGTTGAACAGCGATGTGGAGTGCACGCCGGGATGGGTGGAGCCCGTGGTGGCGATGATGGATCGCAACCCCGATGTGGCCATCGCGCAGCCCAAACTGCTGATGTACGACCAGAAGGACACCTTCGAGTATGCCGGCGGTGCCGGCGGCTTTATCGATGCCTATGGATATCCGTTCTGCCGTGGACGCCTGTTCTCGACGGTGGAGAAGGACGAGGGCCAGTATGACGACGAGTGCGACGTGTTCTGGGCTACGGGCGCCGCCATGTTTGTCCGCTCGTCGGTGTGGAAGGAGATGGACGGCCTGGACGGCGACTTCTTTGCGCACATGGAAGAGATCGACTTCTGCTGGCGCACGAAGAATTGCGGCTACCGGGTGCGCTATTGCCCGCAGTCGGTGCTGTATCACGTCGGTGGCGGCACGCTGCCGAAATCGTCGCCCTTCAAGACGCAGTTGAATTTCCGCAACAATCTGTCGATGCTGTACAAGAATCTGCCCCAGAGTCGCATGGGGTGGGTGTTGGCGGTGCGCTGGATGCTCGACCAGGTGGCGGCGCTGAAGTTCCTGCTGGAGGGCCACAAGGGCGAGTACAAGGCGGTGCGTAAGGCACATAAGGAATATCGCGAATGGCACGCCAGCCTGAAGGAGAAACGCCGCAAGCTGTCGCCCCACAAGGTGAGCCATGTGTATGGCGGATCGCTGCTGCTGGAGTACTACCTGCTGAGACGCACCAGGTTCAGCGACCTGAAAGGCCGCTTCAGCCCGAGCAAATAACCCGTGGCATAAAACAACCGGAGGTCCGGCAGGAAGGCATCGCGTGATGCACCTTGCCGGACCTCCGTCGTTGTGGTGGTGTGGCCTGTGACGGCTACACTATTCTTTCGATTTCACCTTTTTGTATTCGGCGTTCAGGCCTTCGACGATTTCGTTGGTGATGTCCATTCCGGAGTTCATGTAGAGCGTGGCCTGCTTGGTGAGGATCACGTCGAACTTCTGGTTGGCCTCGTTGTATTCGCGGACGAAGGCATAGATGGCATTCATGATTTTGAGCGTTTCGGCGTTCTGCTTCTCGGCGATTTTGGCCATCAGCTCCTGCTCCAGAGTCTGCATTTTCTCGGCGCGGGTTTTCAGCTCGGCCTCTTTCTGCTGCTGCTGTGTGAGGGTCATGGTGGAGCCGTTCTGCAGGTAGTTGTTATAGTCGCGCTGGAAGGCGTCGACCTGCTGCTGGCCGTAGCTGCGCTGCTTCTCGGTGTAGGCCTCCATCTCTTTCTGCATGTCGATGGCATACTGGTATTTGGCCAGCAGCGTGTCGGTGTCGATATAGGCTATCTTGAGGCCGTTTTCGGAAACCACGGGGGCCGTGGCGTTGGGGTTCTCTTTTGTGTTGTTGTTGCAGGCCGTGGTGCAGAGCATCAGCAGTCCGGCCGCAATCATGACGATGGTGTTTTTCTTCATTGCTATAATAAATATGTATTATTTGTTCAATTCTCGACTTCTCCGATGGTGTCGATGGCGCGTTGCACGCGGCGGATGGTTTCGTCCTTGCCCAGCATCATGACGAGCGTCAGCATGTCCGGGCCCACGGTGCGGCCCACCACGGCCAGACGGAGCGAGTTCATCACTTGTCCCATGTTCAGGCCATTGCCCACGATGTAGTCGTCGAGCAGGGCCTTGTGGATGGTGTCGTAGTCGAAATCGACGGTGTTGAGGATCTCGATCACTTTGGCCATGTGGACGGTCATGCCGCTCTTCCAGCGTTTCTTGATGGCGGCGGGGTCGTATTCGGTAGGGGCTTGGAAGAAGTAGCAGCAGGTATCCCACAGCTCGCTGGGGAAGGTGATGCGCTCCTTCATCATGCCGCACACTTTCACCACATAGTCGCGGTCGGCTGTGATGCCGTGTTCGCGCAGTTGAGGCTCCATCATGTCGGCAACAGCCTCGTCGGAGAGTTTCTGGAAATATTCATGGTTGAACCATTTGGCTTTCTCGACGTTGAATTTGGCGCCGCTCTTGCTGATGTGCTCGATGTTGAACAACTTGATGAGTTCGTCCATCGACATGATCTCCTGGTCGGTGCCGGGGTTCCATCCCAGCAGGGCCAGCATGTTGACCACAGCTTGTGGCAGATAGCCTTTCTCGCGATAGCCGCTGCTCAGTTCGCCAGTTTTTGGGTCGTGCCAGTCGAGGGGGAATACGGGAAAACCGAGACGGTCGCCATCGCGTTTGCTCAGTTTGCCGTTGCCTTCCGGTTTCAGCAGAAGGGGCAGGTGGGCAAAGCGCGGCATGGTGTCTTCCCAGCCAAAGGCTCGGTAGAGCATCACATGGAGCGGGGCAGAGGGCAGCCATTCCTCGCCACGGATCACATGGGTGATCTCCATTGTGTGGTCGTCGACGATGTTGGCCAAATGGTAGGTGGGCATGCCGTCGCTCTTGTAGAGCACCTTGTCGTCGAGCAGGCGCGAATTCATGGTCACGTCGCCGCGAATCAGGTCGTGGACGGTGATGTCGGTGTTCTCGGGAAATTTGAAACGCAGCACGTAGGGAGCCCCGCTGGCCAGACGGCTCGACAGCTCTTCGGCAGTCATCGTCAGGCTGTTGTCCATTTCGTGGCGTGTGTTGCAGTCGTATTGGAAAGTGCGTTTTTGAGCCTCGTATTCTTTGCGTTTGGCATCAAGCGCCTCGGGGGTGTCGAAGGCATAGTAGGCCCAACCGTCGTTCACCAGCTGTTCGGCATATTGCCTGTACATGGCCTTGCGGTCGCTCTGGCGGTAGGGGCCGTAGGGGCCGCCGATATGCACGCCTTCGTCGAATTTGATGCCAAGCCAGTCGAGAGCCTCGATGATATACTGTTCTGCTCCCGGCACAAAGCGCGTCTGGTCGGTGTCTTCGATGCGGAGTATCATCTGCCCGCCGTTCTGTCGGGCAAACAGGTAGTTGTAGAGGGCTGTGCGGACGCCGCCGATATGTAGTGGCCCCGTAGGACTCGGGGCAAATCTGACTCTTACTTTCATGAATTAAAGTGTCTGTTGTGATTGTCTATTGGTTTGATTATTAAAAGAGAGAGCCAAGTTTATAGGTCAACATCAGCATCACCGACAGATTGTATCCGTTGGGGATTTTCACGTTGACGTTGTTCTCTCCCTGGTTGCCGTACTGGTTGTTCTCGATGATGCGGAGGATGTCTTCGCCGTCGGAGGTGGCGATGAAACCATAGTCGAGATACAGAGACAGGTTCAGGTTGTCGCGTTCGTACGAAAGGCCGGCGATGGCGCTGACGTCCAGATGGTTGATGTGGTTGAACACTTTGTTTTCGCCCGGGGCGCCATTGAAGTTGACGTCATAGTTGGCGTTGGCTGTCGGAATGCCGGGGGTGATTTTACGGTCGCCGTATTTTCCAAACAGGCCCCAGCTGACGGCTGGCCCCACGAATGCACCCACCACATGGCCTTCCTCGCGCACGGGCAGTTCGAAATGAATGCATGCCAGCACCGGTAGCTGGGCATACCAGGCATCGTAGAAGCCCGTACGGATCGAGAAATTGTTGCCGTTTTCGAGCACCTCTCTGAAATGGCTGCCACGGTGGATCAGGTTGAGCCCCGTCTGAAGGTAGAACACCTCGCCGAAGGCACTTTCTGAACCGTAGAAATTGAAGTTCACATATCCGCCGATGTTCGCTCCCCATGTCGGCGACTTGGTGGCCAGGTCGTCGCGCAAGGTGGCCATACCCAATCCGAGCTTCACTCCGAAGTCGCCGAATTGTGCAAACGATGTGGTGCCCGTAAGGAGCATCAGTATCAGTAATAACTCTCTCTTTTTCATGATATGTTCTGTATTATTGTTTTCTTGATGATGTGCCCCTCACTACAGTTTGCGCATGATGAAGTCCGTCATCAGCTGGTAGAGGTTGAGACGGGTGTTGCCCGTGTGGTCGTAGATGCTGTGGTTCTTGTTGGGGTAGATGCGGAATTCGAACTGCTTGCCGGCCTCCTCCAGCTTCTCCACCATCTCGGCGCTGTTCTGGAAGTGCACGTTGTCGTCGCCGGTGCCATGGATGAGAAGGTAGTTGCCCTTCAGGCGGTCGGCGAAGTTGAGCGGCGAGTTGTCGTCGTAGCCCTTGGCGTTGTCCTTGGGCAGACCGAGGAAACGCTCGGTGTAGATGTTGTCGTAGTAGCGCCAGTTCATCACGGGGGCCACGGCGATGGCCATCTTGAAGACGTCGTTGCCCTTCAGGAGGCTGAGCGTCGAGAGGTAGCCTCCGAAGCTCCAGCCCCAGATGCCGATGCGGTCTTTGTCGACCCAGCTCTGCTGACCCAGCCAGCGGGCGGCCTCGATGGCGTCCTCGCACTCCATGCGGCCAAGGTCGCCGTAGGTCTGCTTCTTGAAGTCGGCACCGCGGCCGCCGGTACCGCGTCCGTCGAAGCAGAAGACCACGTAGCCTTCCTGCGCCAGCATGTGGTACCAGTAGTAGTCCGAGTAGCCGTAGCTGTTCGAGACCTGCTGGTTGCCGGGGCCGCCATAGACGTAGATAAGGACGGGGTAGCGCTTGTTCGGGCCGAAGTTGGCAGGCTTGATGGTGTAGCAGTTCAGTTCGGTTCCGTTGCTGGTGGTGAAGGTGCCGAACGACTTGTGCATGGTGCCATAGTCGGCCATCTTTTGCTGCAAGGGGGCATTGTCCTGTAGGGTTTTCACCAACTTGCCGGTGGCGTCGTGAAGGGTGTAGACAGGGGCGTGGTTGGCGTCGCTCCAGGTGCAGATGTAGTATTTGCATCCGTTGCTGAAAGTGGCGCTGTAGGTGCCGATGCCTTTGTGGTTGAGGCAGGCCTTCTTCAATTTCTTGCCACCGAAATCGACCATGTAGAGGCTCTTGTTGACGGCACCGTCCTCGCGGCTGGTGTAGTAGAGCTTCTGATTCTTCACGTCGATGCCGGGCACGTCGCACACCTCCCAGTTGCCGCTGGTCACCTGCTTCACCAGGTTGCCCTGCATGTCATAGAGGTAGATGTGGCGGTAGCCGTCGCGCTCGCTGGTGATGAGCATCTGCTCCTGGGCCTTCTTTCCTTTACCCACGGTGAGGAACTGCCATGTGTCGGGCACCTCGACGTAGGTGTCGCACTTTTCCTCATACAGCATCTTGCCATCGCTGGTCAGTATCTGCATGTGGCTCTGCAGGCGGTTCATAAGCATGTAGGTCAAGGTGCCGCTGGGCGTCCACTGGAAGCGGGGAATATACTCCCACGTTTTGTCTGTGGATGCAATACGGGAAGGTTTAGAATTGTCAAGTGCAGACACCCACAGCGATACTTTGCTGTTGTCCTCGCCGGCTTTGGGGTACTTGTACTTGTAGTCCTCGGGATACAAGGCGCCCCACATCTGCATGTTGTATTCTTTCACTTTGCTCTCGTCGAAGCGCAGGTAGGCAATCTTCTTCGAGTCGGGGCTCCACAGGAATCCCTGGGTGATGGCGAACTCCTCCTCGTAGACCCAGTCGGTGGTGCCGTTGATCACCTCGTTCATCTTACCGTCGGTGGTAATGGCGTGCTCCTCGAGCGTGGCGAGGTCCATCCAATAGAGGTTGTTGTCGCGCACGAAAGCCACCTTCGTGCCGTCGGGACTGAAGGTGGTGAGGCGCTGCTTGCCGTTGTTGCTGATCTTGGTGAAGGTCCTGGTCTGGACGTCATAAATGTAATAGTCCGACACACCGCTGTGGCGGTAGATGGGCTCGAAGCCGCTGCTCAGCAGTATCTTCTGCTCGTCGGTGCTGAAGGCGTATCCTTCCATTGGCGGCAGCGGTTTGGCCTTGCGGCCCATGTCAGGACCACCGAAGAGGCACACGTCCTCCACTTTCTCGCCCGTGGCGTAGCTGTACTTGGCGATGCCCGTGCGGCTCATGGTGCAGTAGTGCTCGCCGTCGGCCATCGAGCGTATGCCGTAGACGCCCATCGCACGGAATGTACCCTTGGTCCAGATGTCTTCCAGGGTGATATTGCCTGTCTGTGCCGTAACGGTTCCGGCTGTGGCAAATAGTGCAAATGCCATATATACAATCAGTTTTCTCATTCTTGGGTTTGTTTTTCGGTGGATTCTATGCGATGCAAATATACGAATATTTTTATTAATAAATATTATTTATTTTAATGTCCACACCGCGGGATGCCAATAAGCAAGGGCGGAGCAACCGAAAGTCGCCCCGCCCTCGTAGGAGTGTTGCCGATGGACTATTCCACCCAGTGCACATAGTCGGCCTTGCGGGCGGCGGCTTCGCGCAACGGACCGTCGGCATAGCCCAGAATGCAGTGGCCGATGCCGACATAGTCGCCCTCGATGCCAAGCTCTTGCAGTATGGCACGACCTTCCTCGCTGTCGAATTCCTCTTTGGCACGGTGGATCCAGCACGAATCCAGCCCCACGGCATGAGCGGCGTTGAGCAGGTTGGCCATCACCGAGCATCCGTCGTACTGTGCTGTGGGCACCTTGCGGTCGGCCAGCACCACCAGCACCACAGGAGCGCCGTAGAACGGGTCGTTGTCGGTGCCCCAGATGGCGGCATTCATGCGGCTCAGGCGGTCGCGCAGGGCTTTTTGGGTGACGGCCAGGATCAGAGGGCTCTGCTTGCCGTGGCCGGTAGGGGCATAGGTGCCCGCCTTGCACACCTCGGCAATCAGGTCGCGCGGCGGCATCTCGGGACGGTATTTGCGGCAGCTGCGGCGCGTCAGCATATTGACGATGGCAGCGTTCATTGCTTGAGGGTTTGTAGCAGGTTGACGATGGTGGACACGGTGTTGGCCTTTTGGGCGATGTTGCTCGAATTCAGTCCGCTGAGGCCAGTGGCGCCAAGCAGCTGGTCGACAAACGTGTTGGCGGTGCCCTTGGTCAGCAGGCCGGCCGAGCTGGCCACCAGGCCGGCGGTGAAGGCCTTGCGGTAGGCGGCGTTGTCCTTGTTCTGGTTGATGGCGGTGTAGGCCGAGGCCAGTGCCAGCGCGTTGCTCAGGTTGGTGGCATTCGTCATGTCGATCGTCTTGGTGTCGGAGTAGGCGCTGTAGAGGCCTCTCACGGCGGTGCCGCAGGTCTGGCCCGCGGTCATGGCCACGGGGTCGCTCGACGCGGCTGACTGAAGCATGCCGCACGAGGTCATAGCCAGCGTGGCGAAACACATCAATAGTAGTCCTATCTTTTTCATAATGTGGTTGTTTGGTGATTATTGATTGTTATGTATCTGCATGCAAAGATACAACAATTCATCCATATAGTGAATTATTTTTGCCTATGTCTTTGCTGTCGCCGCGCCGTGTAGTGTGGTTCTGTTGGCAGATTCGCCCGCCATGATCCCACGGCGGGCTTCACCATCCCGACCCGTGGCTTCTACAATTGATGAACGCTTGTTGTACGACTGTTGTACGAAAAATGTTCGTACAACAGTCGTACAACAGTCGGCCATCGGCAGGAGAGGGGCTGGAGCGGATGATATAGGATTAGTACATAAAAAAGGGCGGCATCCAGCCGGATGCCGCCCTTTCATATAAGAATGAAGCGTGTCGAGGTTTATTCGACCGTCATGTGCTGCAGGAAGTCGACGCTGGCGTGGATGTGGCGGTACATCACCTGGTCGATGTCGACAAAGTTGACGCACTTGCGGTAGTCGGCAACCATGTTCTCGATGAAGGGGCTGCTCTTGACACCTTCCTGATGGCGGAAATCGAGGGCCTGTGCGGCGTTGAAAAGCTCGATGGCGAGCACGCGCTCGGTGTTTTCGCAGACGCGGTAGCACTTGGTGGCAGCGTTGCCGCCCATGCTGACGAGGTCTTCCTGATTCTGGCTGCTGGGGATGCTGTCGACGCTGCAGGGGGTGCAGAGCTGTTTGGTCTGGCTGACGATGGCGGCGGCGGTGTATTGCGGAATCATGAAGCCGCTGTTGAGGCCGGGTTTGGCCACCAGGAAGCTGGGCAGGCCGCGTTTGGCGTCGATGAGCTGGTAGGTGCGTCGTTCGCTGATGGCGCCCAGTTCGGCCACGGCGATGGCCAGGAAGTCGAGCACCATGGCGAGGGGTTCGCCGTGGAAGTGGCCACCGCTGATCACCATGTCCTCGTCGGGAAGCACGATGGGGTTGTCGGTGGTGGAGTTGATTTCGGTTTCGACCACGGAGGTGACGTAGTTGATGGTGTCTTTGGCGGCGCCATGCACTTGAGGAGCGCAGCGGAAGCTGTAGGGGTCCTGCACGTGCTCTTTGTGGCGGCTGATCAGCTGGCTGCCTTCGGTGTAGCGGCGTACGGCAGCGGCGGTCTCGAGCTGGCCTTTGTGGGGGCGCACCATGTGGAGGGCCTCGTAGAAGGGCTCGATGCGGCCGTCGAAGGCGTCGAGGCTGAGGCTGAGGATCATGTCGGCCTGACGGCTCAGGCGGCGTGCCTTGAGCAGGCTCCATACGGCGTAGCTGCTCATGAACTGGGTGCCGTTGAGCAGGGCCAAGCCTTCTTTGCTCTGCAGCTCGATGGGCTGCCAGCCCTTTTTGGCATATACCTCGCTGACGTTGCAGCGACGGCCCTTATAGTTGACTTCGCCGATGCCGAGGATCGAGGGGAGCATGAGGTTGGCAAGGGGGCAGAGGTCGCCGCTGGCGCCGAGCGATCCTTGCTGGTAGACGATGGGCAGGATGTCGTCGTTGAAGCAGTCGACGAGACGCTGCACAGTCTGCAGCTGGGCGCCGCTGTAGCCGAAGCAGAAGTTCTGCACTTTGAGGAGGAGCATGAGACGCACCACCTCGGCCGGCACTTCGTCGCCGACACCGCAGGCGTGGCTCATCACCAGGTTTTTCTGCAGCTGGCTGAGCTGTTCTTTGCTGATGGAGATGTTGCACAGCGAGCCGAAGCCGGTGGTGACGCCGTAGATGGGCTCTTTCTGGGTTTCCATCTTGTGGTTGAGGTAGTTGCGGCATTTTTCGATGCGGCGTTTGGCCTCGTCGCTCAGGGCGAGGGTCATGTGCTGGTCAATGATGCGCTGCACCTGGTCAAGGGTGAGGCGCTCTTCGGGGTTGATATAGTAAACCATTCTGTGTGTTGTGTTTATGTAGTGATTGAGAGGTCTTTTATTTTTCAAGCAGGGCTTTTGCCTTGGCGGCAATGTCTTCGTCGACAAGGATGCGGCCGCAGTTTTCGCAAACGATGACTTTTTTGTGCATCTTGATTTCCATCTGGCGCTGTGGCGGGATGTTGCTGAAGCAGCCGCCGCACGAGTCGCGGTCGATGGTGACGACGGCCAGTCCGTTGCGGGCGGCGTTGCGGATGCGTTTGTAGCCGAAGAGGTAGCGCTCGTCG
Source organism: uncultured Bacteroidales bacterium (assembly GCA_937886715.1). Classification (GTDB taxonomy): domain Bacteria; phylum Bacteroidota; class Bacteroidia; order Bacteroidales; family P3; genus Colimorpha. The sequence goes on from CAKZZD010000009.1 coordinate 62,075, forward strand.
GTGCCGGTGAAGAGCTGTTCCTGTTCGGCAGACTTCTTGAGCAGGCGCTCCTCGTCCTTCTCGGTTTCGGCGATGATGGAGGTCAGTTCTTCGCGTTTGGCGGCGAGGTCTTTCTCGCGGTTTTCGAGCAGCAGTTTGGCTGCTTCGATGTGCTGTTTCAGTTCCTTGACTTTGGCGGCACCCTCTTTGTTCTTGCGTTCGCAGAGCTGGATCTCAAGATTCTGGAATTCGATTTCTTTGCTCAATGACTCAAAATCACGGTTGTTTCGAGCGTTTTCCTGCTGTTTCTCGTACTTTTTGATTTGCTCTTCGTGGTCGGCAATTTCGATGCTGCGGGTCTTGTTGGCAGTTTCCGTGGATTTGATTTCGTTGCTGAAGTTCTCGATACGAGTGTTCAGACCGGCGATTTCGTCTTCAAGGTCTTGGACGGCCTGCGGCAGTTCGCCGCGGATGATTTTGATTTTGTCGATCTCGGAGTCGATGCTCTGGAGGGTGTAGAGGGCAACAAGACGTTGCTCAACGGCGACATCGACGTCGGGGCGGATGATGACGGGGGCTTCGGCCTGGGGCTGTTCAGCGGCGGCACTGGCTGCTTTCTTAGTACTGACTTTCTTTGCCATGTTTATCGTATGTTTTTGTATATAAATCAAATATATAGGACAAGCCCTTGTTGGGAGTCCGAAATACGGCATGCAAAATTACTAATTTTTTTTGATATTGCGCAATAAATTAATTCTTTGGCAAATTGTTCGCTTTCATAGTGTCCGATGTCGGCCAGGATGATGCGGCTTTCGGCGCGCTGAAAGTCGTGGTATTTCATGTCGGCGGTAAGGTAGATGTCGGCTTTGGCACGGATGGCGTCGCCGATGAGGAAGCTGCCCGATCCGCCGCAGATGGCCACGCGGTGGACGGGTTGTTGCGAGTCGTGTGCCGAGCAGCGTATTACGGGCAGGTGCAGCACGCTTTTGCAGCGCTGTAGGAATTGTTCGGCGGTGACGGCGGAAGGAAGTGTGCCCACCATGCCGGCGCCGAGGGTGGGGTCGTTGTCGAACGGCTTGAGGATTCTGCAGCCGGTCAAGCCAAGCTTTTCGGCAAGGATGCCGTTGACGCCATCGCTCATGTTGTCGAGGTTGGTATGGGCGGCGTAAACGGCGATATTCTCGCGTGCCATGCGGAGCACCATGCGTCCGGTCTCGCTGCTGTCGGTGATGCGTTTGATGCCTGAGAAGATGAAGGGATGGTGGGTGACGATCAGGTTGAGGCCCAAGGCGACAGCCTCGTCCACCACGGCAGGCGTGAGGTCGAGGGCGACCAATGCACCGAGATATTCCGCGTTGCCGTCACCCATCAGGAATCCCGCATTGTCGTAGTCTTCCTGGTATTCGGGATGGAATGTGGCATCGAGAAATGAGATTACTTCTTTGATTTTCATTTTGTTGAGTGGGGTATTTTGTTCAGTATGGAATTGATTGTGTGCCGGACGCCCTGGCTCATGGGGGTGGGGCGGAGCATCAGCAGTGATTGCCGCAGCTCTTCGAGCAACTCGGGATAGTGACGGCATTGGTGGAAGGCAAGTTTGCCGCAGAGACTGCGAACCCCTGCGGTTTCGTCGTCCATGGCGAGATGGCGGAGCGAGAAGTCGAGCAGAGCGGTGTCGACATCCTCCTCCCATGCCATCCGCTCGAGCAGAGTCAGTGCCAGCCTCCGCAGGCTGGTGTTTGGAGTGGTGACGGCCAGGCTGATCAGCTCATGCCGGCGGGTGGCCAGTTGGGGGGTGTCGGATGGCGGCAGATGTGTCAGGACCCATGCGGATGTGACGGCATCGTCGCCTGCGTCTAGCATGACGGACAAGAGGCGGTTGCGAAATGCGGCATTTTCATGCGCCTTTTTGGCCAGCGCCTTGATGTCGTCGATGTGCATCCGTTTGGCATTTTTCATGCTGCAAAGATACGCCAATTGTTCCGTCCGGCAAAAAAAAATTTGTTGGTGTCGCGATTATTGCGTAACTTTGCAGCACTTTAAAATCAATAAACCATGAAAAACCATACTATAGTCAACGGCAGGCGTATAGCGTCGGATCAGATCACCGAATTGTCTGACAACGAAGTTTTTGTTTTCGGCAGCAATGTGCAAGGAATGCACGGCGGCGGCGCCGCTTGGTATGCCAACAAGAATTTCGGTGCCGAGTGGGGCGTGGGTGAGGGCTTGACCGGACGCTCTTATGCGTTGCCCACGATGGAGGGTGAAGCTTCTTTGAAGAAGGCTGTGGAGCGCTTCATCGATTGTGCCAAGTCACGTCCCGACCTGACTTTCCTTGTGACGGCTGTCGGGTGCGGGATTGCCGGATATACACCCGACGAGGTGGCCCCTTTGTTCAAAGAAGCCACCTCGCTAGAGAATGTCTACCTGCCTAAAGTGTTCAGTGATTTGCTCTGATCATCAGCGTCGGCAGAAGGTCACTGGCAGCCGTCGGTTTTGATAGTTCGAACAGTGGTCATGCTCTTGCTCGTCGCTGAACGACGGTGCCGAAAAGCATGTCAGCTGCACTGGCGCAATAAGATATCTGCTTTTATTTATCTTTTATTCATCTTTGTATCCTGCAGCGATGCGTGCGCGTTTGCGCTCAATCTCGTCGAGGATTATTTTGCGGATGCGGAGATTCGACGGAGTGATCTCGAGGTATTCGTCCTCGCGGATGTATTCCATGGCCTCCTCCAGACTCATTTTGATGGCTGGCGAGCAGGTGCTCTTGTCGTCGGCACTCTTGGAGCGCATGTTGGTGAGGTTTTTGGCGGTGACGACGTTGATGACGATGTCGTTGCCGGGGCGCAGGCTTTCGCCGATGACCTCACCGGCATAGACATGGTCGCCAGGCTCGATGAAGAATGGTCCGCGGTCCTGTAGTTTGCTGATGCTGTAGGCGGTGGCTTCGCCGGTTTCCTTGGCGATGAGTGCACCGTATTTGTGGTCATCCATGTCACCTTTCCATGGCTGGAACTCCAGGAAGCGGTGGGCTATGATGGCTTCACCGTTGGTGGCGGTGAGCAGCGTGTTGCGCAGGCCGATGATGCCTCGGCTGGGGATGGTGAAGTCGAGCTGCACACGGTCGCCCTTGGTGTCGATGGTGCCCACCTCGCCTTTGCGGCGTGTGACGACATCAATCACTTTGCTGCTGAACTCTTCGGGCACCAGAACGGTGAGCTGCTCGATGGGTTCGCATTTTTGACCGTCAATCTCACGGATGATGACTTTGGGCTGGCCCACCTGCAGTTCGTAGCCTTCACGGCGCATGGTTTCGATGAGGACGGAAAGGTGCATGATGCCGCGGCCGTATACCAGCAAAGCGTCGGGCGAGCCTGTCTCCTCGATGCGCATGGCCAGGTTTTTCTCCAATTCGGCGAAAAGACGGTCGCGAAGATGGCGGCTTGTGACATATTTGCCCTCCTTGCCGAAGAAGGGTGAATTGTTGATGGTGAACAACATGCTCATCGTAGGCTCGTCCACTTTGATGGGGGGCAGGGCTTCGGGAGAGTCGGCATCGCAGATGGTGTCTCCAATTTCGAAGGCCACGTTTTTGTCAAGGTCCATCAGGACAGCACATATTTCGCCGGCCTCAATGGGCGTTTTGATGCGCTCTTTGCCCAGACCCTCAAAGACATAGAGCTCTTTGATTCGTGTTTTTACCATGCTGCCGTCGCGCTTGGCGAGGGTGATGTTTTGGCCAGCCTGAAGGCTGCCACGGTGCAAGCGTCCGACGGCGATACGGCCAAGATAGGAGCTGTAGTCGAGGCTGGAAATCATCATCTGGGTGTTCCCATCCTCCACCTTGGGGGCAGGGATATGCTCGATGATCAGATCCATCAGATAGCTGATGTCCTCGGTGGGCGTGTTCCAATCTTCGCCCATCCAGCCTTGTTTGGCTGAGCCATAGGCTGTAGGAAATTCCAACTGGTCATTGTTGGCTCCGAGGTTGAACATCAGGTCGAAGACGGCTTCCTGCGTCAGCTCGGGATCGCAGTTGGGTTTGTCCACCTTGTTGACCACCACGATGGGCTTGAGGCCCAGTTCGATGGCTTTCTGGAGCACGAAGCGTGTCTGAGGCATCGGCCCCTCAAAAGCATCGACCACAAGCAGCACACCGTCGGCCATGTTGAGCACGCGTTCCACTTCGCCGCCAAAATCGCTGTGGCCAGGAGTATCGATAATGTTGATTTTGAAACCTTTGTAACGGACACTGACATTTTTGGACAAAATGGTGATGCCGCGTTCGCGCTCAAGGTCATTGTTGTCCAGAATCAACTCACCTGTTTCCTGGTTGTCGCGAAAAAGTTTGGCCTGGTGAAGCATACGGTCGACAAGGGTGGTCTTTCCATGGTCGACGTGAGCTATAATTGCAATATTACGAACGTTTTGCATAAAAATTATATTATAAAAATCGGCGGCAAAATTACACAATTTGTCTCATATATACAAATTAGAAGTTTTTTCTACATCTCAAAGCATAAGGGGACATGCCGAATGGAAACGAGTAGAATGGATGCAGACCTATGGTGGCTATTGGCGCGACAATGCGCTGCGCAAGTGCTCTGTGGTGTTCTTGAAATGAAGCGTGTGCGGATTGTCGGGCATCCGCTCCTGCAGACCTTCAAGGACCAAGTCGTAATAATCTATGCTGTTGGGGTCTCGTGTGTCAATCAATAATCTGTTGTTGAAAGGTTTATACAATGCAATTAAAGTTGCAAGCGAACCTTGATTCTCCTCAATGAAGCGACATACATAATCCTGTTGTTCTTGAAATGTCTCGCGGTAGATGGAGTCGGTGTAGTCTTTCTTTTCAAGCACAACTTCTTCACCGACTTTCTTGTCGAAGTATAGTTGTGCATAATGTTCGGTGGTGTCGATCAACTGATTAAGAATCTCGGCACCGTCGTTGGTGTATTGCTGCAGTTGCCACAGAAGGATGCTTTCAGGCGATCCCTGAATGTCGTAGGTGAGTGAAAGGTTGTTCCACTGGCCTGTCACTTTGAGGTGTTCTCCATAGTCGGGAAGCGTCACGATGTAGTTGTCGGCAGTGGTGTGAAGATTGTACAAACTTCGGTATGGCATCTTATAGCGATACTTGAACTGACCTTTGCTATTAATTGGAATAGAGTCGATAAATATTGTTCCTTCAGGTGCCAATTCTTCGAGGTACAGCATCTTTCCGGCACCGTCTTCTATTGTGCCGCTGATGGTGAATGTGTTCTTGTGACAGCCGCACATCAGTAAGGCGGCGAGAAAGGACAGGATGGTTACTTTTTTCATGATATTGCGTTGATAAGACATAGGGCCGCCATGGCCTCCACAATCACAGGGGTGCGATAGATGTGGCGGTTGTCATGCCGGCCGTTGACCACGATGGTCTCGATGTTGTGTGTGTCGCTGAGGCAGTCGATGGGTTGGGGGAGGGTGACCACAGGATGGAAGGCCACGCGGAAAACAACGGGCATGCCGTTGCTAATGCCACCTTGTATGCCGCCGCAGTGGTTGGTGACGGTGGTGCCATCGGCCGAAGAATCCCACTGGTCGACATATTCGCTGCCGGCCATTGTGGCTGCGTCAAAGCCAACACCCAGCTCAAATCCAATGGCCGATGGGATGCTCATGACGGCGGCTGCAAGTTGTGCCCCCAGTTTACCGAAGACAGGATCGCCGACACCGGCCTGCAGGTGTTCTATGCTGCATTCCACGACGCCACCTGTAGTGTCGTTCGACAGCTCTGGGCCAGTACGAAGCACACAGGCATTGATTTCGATGGGCTTCAGTATTTGCTTGGCGATGCTTCCGGCCACCACGCGGGCCACCGTTTCGCGGGCCGAGGCCCTGCCCCCGCCGCGATGGTCGCGGATGCCGTATTTGGTCTGATAGGTGTAGTCGGCATGTCCAGGACGGAACAGGTGTCGCAGCGCGTCATAATCGCCCGGCTTGGCATTGTGGTTGCGTACGGCAAAGGCCAAGGGGGTGCCGAGCGTGACGCCGTCGACGATGCCCGAAAGCCACTCCACAGCGTCCTCTTCCTGTCGGGGGGCGCCATAGCTGCGGCGCGACAGGTCGTGCCGGATGGCCTCCATGTCGATCTGCAGGCCGGCAGGACAGCCGTCGATAATAGCACCTACGGCGAGTCCATGCGACTCGCCGTAGGTGGTGACTCTGAATCTACTTCCGTAGGTGTTCATTAGTCTGGTAGGGATATTTCTTATTTGGGATTGATTTCCAACAGCTCCACCTCAAAGATGAGCGTCGAGCCGGCGGGAATGGCTCCTGCAGGCTGTTCGCCGTAGCCAAGATTGTAGGGGATATAGAGGATATACTTCGACCCTTCGTCCATCAGCTGCAGGCCTTCGGTCCAGCCAGGAATCACCTGGTTGAGAGCAAAGGTGATAGGCTCGCCGCGGTCGACGCTGCTGTCGAACTTGGTGCCGTCGATCAGGGTGCCGGTGTAGTGCACTTTCACGCGGTCGGTCAGCTTGGGTTTCTTGCCGTTGCCTTCTCTCACCATGCGGTATTTCAGGCCACTGGCGGTGGTGTAGACCGATTTGTTGTTGCTGATTTTCTCCATGAACTTGCGGCCAGCGTCGATATTTTCCTGCAGGCCCGCACGTTGGCGGTTTTCGAAGTTCTGCTGGAAACGCTGCAGCAGCGGGCGCGCCATCTGGTCGGTCCATGTGTCGACGCCTTTGGCGCAGTTCTGCATGGCTTGGCCGGCCATCGTCCCATTGATGCCGAGGCGCTGCGAGTTCCACTGCATATAGATGTCGCGGCCTATGGCATAGGATGCCGAGTCGTTGAAGTTGGCAGGAGCGACAGGCTTGGTGGCCTCTTTCAGTTGTGCTTGGGTGCGGTTGAGTTCGTTACGGGTGGCATCATAGGCGTCGGCTTTGGCCTTGAGCTCGTTATACTGCGCCTCTGTCATGGTGACCTTGCCTTTCTTTATTTTGATGTCCTGCGCGTTGGCCACCTGGGCAACAAGCAGCAGCCCGGCAGCCAGCAGGGTGATGGTAGTGGATTTCATTGTTGGTTTATTTGTATTCTTTAACTTGTACGCCGTCGAGCACTTCTTTGCCGCAAATGGCCAGGGCCAGCATCTCGTTTTCGCCTTTGTAGATCTTGACGGGGGCAATCCAATCGATCTTCTCGGTGATCTGGGCCATCCAGGGCTTGCTGTAGGCAATGCCGCCGGTGAGCAGGATGGCGTCCACCTTGCCGTTGACCACAGCTGCCAGACGGCTGATCTCCATGGCCACCTGATAGCAGAAAGCGTCGACCAGCAGTTTGCACTTCTCGTCGCCTGCAATGGCGCGTTTCTCCACCTCGTAGGCGTCGTTGGTGCCAAGATAAGCCACAAAACCGCCTTCGGCAGTGATCATCTTCTTCAGTTTTGCCTCGTCGTATTTTCCGCTGCAGGCCACCTCAATCAGTTTCGAGGCGTTGATCGATCCGCAACGGGTGGGGGAGAAGGCACCAAGGCCGCAGAGGGCACGGTTCACTTCCACCACCTTGCCGTGGTTGTGGATACCCACGCTGACGCCACCGCCCATGTGGGCAATGATGAGGTTGAGGTCCTCATAATGTTTGCCGATTTCACGGGCATAGAGCTTCGCTGTCATCTTCTGGTTGAGGCAATGCCAGATGGGACCTTCCTTCGAGGGGTCGAGGTCGAACACGGGATGACCGGAGATGCGGGCGTATTTGGGACGCTCGTCAACAATGCCGGGATCGGCAATATAGGCGCATTCGAGTCCGATTTCCTTGGCGATGGAGTCGCTGATCAAGGCACCGAGGTTGCAGGCATGCTTGCCCTGGATGCCGGCATGGCACTCCTCTTTCATCAGCTCATTGACACGGTAGCAGCCGCTCTCGCAGGGGCGGGTAAGGCCGCCGCGACCCATGACGATGGCTATCTCGTCGGTACCGATGCCGTGGCGCTTCACCATGTCCAGAATGGCTCCTTTGCGGTATTCGAACTGGTCGGCCACCTCCTTGAACTTCTGAATCTCTTCGATGGGGTGCGAAAGGTTTTCGGTAAACACTTCAGTTTCACCTTCATAAATGGCAGCCTTGGTTGATGTGGCGCCCGGATTGATTACCAACGTGTATTTCTTTGTACTCATCTTGGTTTATTAATGTATTGTTATTCTGTTTTCTGTGTGCGTTTCATATTGAACGTGGGTGCAAAATTAATAAAAAAAAATGTTTTTATTGCATATTTTTTTCAACTGCATGTGGAATAATCGTTTCTTGTCTTGCTTATGCATTGATTGTCATATTGATATGCGATAAAAGCAAACAGGGGTGTCTCCTCACCGGAAACGCCCCTGTTCGGCTTTTTGGGGATATGTGGCTTGCTTATACAGATTCGCTTTCCGTCAGCGCATCCATCAACTGGCGCGACATCTCGCCCTTCTCGGTGATGAAGACAATCTTGTCGTCCTCGGTGGTGATGCGGATGGTGTCGCCGGGGAGTATGTCGGCGCGGATAATCTCGTCGGCCAGGTCGTCCTCGATGTAGCGCTGGATGGCACGCCGCAGCGGGCGGGCGCCATACTGCTCGTCCCAGCCGTGGTCCACCAGGAAGTCTTTGGCCTTCTCGTCCAGCTCGACGCCGAAGCCCATGCCGCGAATGCGGTCGAACAGCCCGCGCAGCTCGATGTCGATAATACGGTGGATGTCCTCGCGCTTGAGGCTGTTGAAATAGACGATGTCGTCGATTCTGTTGATGAACTCTGGCGCAAACGACTTTTTAAGGCTCTTCTCGATCACGTCGCGCTGCATGGCGTCGCGCTCGGCTTCGCGGGCCGAGGTGTTGAAGCCCACACCCACACCGAAGTCCTTCAGCTGACGGCTGCCGATGTTCGATGTCATGATGATGATGGTGTTCTTGAAGTCGACTTTACGGCCTATGCCGTCGGTCAGCTGTCCGTCGTCGAGCACCTGCAGCAGCACGTTGAACACGTCGGGGTGCGCCTTCTCGATCTCGTCGAGCAGCACGATGGAATAGGGCTTGCGGCGCACGCGCTCGGTCAGCTGTCCGCCCTCCTCATAGCCCACGTATCCAGGAGGCGCCCCTATCAGTCGGCTCACGGCGAATTTCTCCATATATTCGCTCATGTCGATGCGGATCATGGCCGCTTCGCTGTCGAACAGGTATTTTGCCAGGATCTTCGTCAGGTAGGTCTTGCCGACGCCTGTGGGGCCGAGGAAGAGGAAACTGCCGATAGGACGGTTCGGGTCCTTCAGTCCGGCGCGGTTGCGGCGGATGGCCTTGGCAATCTGCCGTATGGCCTCGTCCTGGCCCACCACGCTGCCGCGCAGCTCGTTTTCCATCTGCATCAGGCGGTTGCTTTCGCTCTCGGCGATACGTTCCACCGGCACGCCGGTCATCATCGCCACCACCGCGGCCACATCTTCGGCACCGACCACAATCTTGCGGTCGCGCTCGTCGGCCTCCCACTGCTGTTTCAGCGCGGCCAGCTTGCTGTTGAGGTCGCGTTCCTGGTCGCGGTATTCGGCCGCCTCGCTGTAGCGCTTTTCGGCCAGCACCTCCTTTTTCAGGGCACTGATGCGGGCCACCTCCTGCTCCAGGTTGACAATCTCGTCGGGCACCCTGACGTTGGCGATGCGCACGCGTGCGCCGGCCTCGTCGAGGGCGTCGATGGCCTTGTCGGGCTGCAGGCGGTCGCTGACGTAGCGCTCGGTAAGGTCGACGCAGGCCTTGAGTGCATCGTTGCTGTACGTCACCAGGTGGTGCTCCTCATATTTGGGCTTGATGTTGGCCAGGATCTCGAGCGTCTCCTCAGGAGTGGCGGGCTCCACCAGCACCTTCTGGAAACGGCGCTCCAGCGCGGTGTCTTTCTCTATATATTGGCGGTATTCGTCCAATGTCGTAGTGCCGATGCACTGTATGGTGCCGCGGGCCAGGGCGGGCTTGAACATGTTCGAGGCGTCGAGGCTGCCGCTGGCGCTGCCGGCGCCGACGATGGTGTGGATCTCGTCGATGAAGATGATGATGTCCGGATTCTGTTCCAACTCATTGATGATGGCCTTCATGCGCTCTTCAAACTGGCCGCGGTATTTGGTGCCTGCCACCAGCGAGCCCAGGTCGAGGCTGAGCAGCCTCTTCCCGTAGAGGGTGCGGGGCACCTTGCCCTCGCTGATGCGCAATGCCAATCCTTCGGCGATGGCGCTCTTGCCGACGCCACTCTCGCCGATCAGGATGGGGTTGTTTTTCTTTCTGCGGCTGAGGATCTGGGCGATGCGCTCCAGCTCCTTCTGGCGGCCCACGATGGGGTCAAGTTTGCCCTCTTCGGCCAGCTTGGTCAGGTCGCGGCCGAAATTCTCCAGCGCCGGAGTTTTGCTGTCGCTCTTGCGGCGCGGACGGGCAGACGGCTGCTCGGGGTCGGCGAAGGGATCGTCGTTGTCGTCCTCGCTGGTCTGGCTGCGGAAGTCGGGCACGTCGTCGGTTTCGGGGGCTGGCGAATTGCCACGCACGGCCTTGGCGAAACGGTCGTAGTCGACACCGGCCTTCTGCAGCAGGTTCGACACCAGATTGTCGTTTTCCTGCAGCATGGCCAGTATCAGGTGCTCGGTGCGTATTTCGGGCGATTTCATCTTGATCGACTCGAGGTAGCTCAGTCGCAGCACCTTTTCGGTCTGGCGCAGCATGGGTATTTCGCTGTCCTCGGTGTAGCGTATGTCGGCGTCGGCCTGGCTCACATTGTGCTCCAGCTTCTCGCGTATGTCGTTGGTGTCGACACCGAGCTGGGTCAGCAGGGCAAACGCCGAACATTCGGGCAGGCGGGCGATTCCCATGAAGAGATGCTCCACGCCGATACCGCCGTTTTTCAGGCGGATGGCCTCGTCGCGGCTGAAGCCGACGGCCTTCTTTGTGTTATTGCTTAGGTTGGCTTCCATAGAAGTTATGATTTCATTTTGCAAAAGTACTACTATTTCTTCGTCCGCAAAATGCATGCCAAAGGTTATTTTCAACAAAGCCATGTGAATAGCTGATCTATGCAACCATCTGGTTTTCATACATTATTGTTGCCTCGGCTCCGGTCATGCCCGTCTCCCTGCCCTGCCGGTTTTGTGACCGGAATGGCGCACTGGGCAGAAAACACTTCCCGCATCCGCTTTTCTTGGCTTCCACATAAGCCGAAAAAAGTCTGTCGGTCCATGTCCGCTACATCTCTTGTCCAACTGTTGTACGACTGTTGTACGAACATTTTTCGTACAACAGTCGTACAACAGAGGTACAAAAGGTGGAGGGGGTATGTCGCCGGGCAAGGTTGTGTTGCAGATGCCCGTAGCGGGGGGATATTGACAATTTTGGCAGGATTGTTGATAGTTTTTTTCCGCCTATTCAAAAATAAAGTGTATTTTTGTTATTTGACATTGCGTCGGACAGAGTAAATAATTAATTAGAATACAATATAATAAGATATTGCTAATGGTATCTGAAAACGAAAAAATCATCCGCGTCGACATAGAGCAGACGATGAAGTCGGCCTATATCGACTATGCCATGTCGGTCATCGTGGCGCGAGCCTTGCCCGATGTGCGCGACGGCTTTAAGCCGGTGCACCGCCGCATACTGTATTCGATGAACGAGAACGGCATCCTCTACAACACGCCAACCAAGAAATGTGCCCGTATCGTGGGCGATGTGATGGGTAAATACCACCCCCATGGCGATTCGTCGATCTATGGCGCTTTGGTCCGCCTGGCCCAGGATTGGTCGATGCGCTACACGCTGGTCGACGGCCAGGGTAACTTCGGCTCGATCGACGGCGACTCGCCCGCAGCCATGCGTTACACCGAGGCTCGCCTGCGCCAGATCAGCAACGAGCTTGTGGCCGACATCGACAAGGACACGGTCGACATGGTGCCCACCTACGACAACGAAGGTGAGGAGCCGTCGGTGCTGCCCGCCAAGATTCCCAACCTGCTGGTCAACGGCTCGAACGGCATCGCCGTGGGTATGGCCACTAATATGCCCACGCACAACTTGCGTGAGGTGCTCGACGGCTGCATGGCCTATATCGACAACCGCGACATCACCATCGACGAGCTGATGCAGTATGTCAAAGCTCCTGACTTCCCGCTGGGAGGCACCATCTACGGCTACAACGGCGTGCGCGAAGCCTATACCACCGGCCGCGGCAGCATCGTGCTCCGTGCCGACACCGTGATCGAGGAAGACGCTAAGGGCCACAACATGATCGTGGCCACGACGATCCCCTACGGCGTCAACAAGAGCGAGATGATCAAGAAGCAGGCCAACCTGGTGAAGGAAGGCAAAATCGAAGGGATCACCGACATCCGCGACGAGAGCGACAAGGACGGAATCCGTGTGGTCTATGTGCTGCGCCACGATGTGGTGCCCAACGTGGTCCTCAACAAGCTGTTCCAGCTGAGCGAGCTGCAGTCGTCGTTTGCCGTCAACAATATCGCCCTGGTGCACGGTCGCCCGAAGCTGCTCAACCTGAAAGAGCTGATCGCATACTTCATTGAGCATCGCGAGGATGTGGTCACCCGCCGCACCCGTTTCGAGATGGACGAGGCCATGAAGCGCGCCCACATCCTGGAAGGCCTGCTCCGTGCTATCGACATCATCGACGAGATCGTGGCGCTGATCCGCGCTTCGAAGACGCCCGACGAAGCCCGCCAGGGACTGATGGACAAGTACCAGTTCAGCGAGGTGCAGGCTCGTGCCATCGTCGACATGCGTCTGGCCCAGCTGACAGGCTTGCAGCACCAGAAGCTGCAGGATGAATATGACGAGCGCTTGCGCTTCATCGAACGTTGCAAGGAGATTCTTGGCGACCACAATGTGCTGATGGAAGTGATCAAGGGCGAGCTGCAGGAAATACGCGAAAAATACGGCGACGACCGCCGCACGACGATAAAATACGACGCTGCCAACTTCCGCATCGAGGACACCATACCCGACGAGCAGGTGGTGATCACCATCTCGCACAAGAGCTATATCAAGCGCACCCCGCTGAGCGAATACCGCACGCAGATGCGCGGTGGCGTCGGATCGAAGGGCAGCTCGGTGCGCAGCGAAGATTTCGTCGAGCATATTTTCACCTGCACCAACCACAACTATCTGCTTTTCTTCACCGAGAAGGGCCGCTGCTACTGGATGCGCGCCTTTGAGGTGCCTGAGGGTGAGAAGAACTCGAAAGGCCGTCCGATATTGAATGTGATCAACATCGAACCCGACGACAAGGTGAAGGCCTATGTCAACGTGGCCACGCTGAGCGACGCCGAGTATGTGGGCTCGCATTTCATCGTGATGTGCACCAAAAATGGTATCGTCAAGAAGACTCCTCTCGAGGCCTATTCGCGTCCGCGCACCAATGGCATCATCGCCATCGGCATCCGCGAGGGCGACGAACTGGTGACCGCCCGTTTGACCGACGGCGACAGCTATCTGTTGATAGCTTCGAAGAAGGGCAAGGTGACTGTCTGCAACGAGAACGAATACCGCCAGATGGGTCGTGGAGCTAGCGGCGTGAAGGGCATTTCGCTCGACGGCGAGGACGACGGCGTGATCGACATGTTGGCCCTGAACGATCCCGACGAGAACCTGCTCGTGGTGTCGGAGCACGGCTACGGCAAGCGTTCGCAGCTGAAGGAATATCCCGCCACTCTGCACCGCGGCGGCAAGGGCGTCAAAGCCATGCATGTGACCGACAAGACCGGCCCGCTGGTGGCTGTGACCAACGTCAATGACGATCATGACCTGATGATCATCAACCGTTCCGGCATCACCATCCGCTTGCGTGTGAGCGACCTGCGCGTCCTGGGACGTGCTACACAGGGAGTGAAACTGATCGACCTGCGCGGCAAGGACTACATCGCGTCGATCACCACCGTGCCCACCGACGAAGAAGCTACCGATGCCCCGGAAGGTGAAAATAATGCCGAGGTAAGCAATAATACCGTCGAAAGCGACACTAAAGAGTAAACAAACATACAATAATCACCAAACAAATTTGAATTAAGATGAAGAAACTTAGCATGATTCTGGCTCTCACGGCGCTCACCATCGGCGCCAGCGCTCAGACGCTGAATGTGCAGAGTGCCATCCAGGATTTGAAAAAGAACTACCTCAAAAAGGCCAAGGCCGAAATCGACGCTGCCTGTGAGCATGAGTCGACCAAGGACGATGCCAAGACGTGGTGCTACAAGGGTTTGATATATAGCCGCATCGGCGGTGAAGCCACCAACCCCAAGTCGAAATTCAAAGACCTTGCCCCCGACTGGGCCGAGCAGGCTTATGCCGCCGCCCTCGAGTGCAAGCGCCTCGACACCAAGAACGAGTATGCCGACGAGAACAACTCGGTGCTGCGCTTTGTGGGCAACGAGTACTATTCGCGTGCCACCGAGGCCTACAACAAGCAGAACTATTCCGAGGCTATGCAGTTGGCCGACAAGGCTATCGAGATGTACACCACCTCGGGCGATTCCAAGTTTGCCGGCGAGTCGACCTACATTGCTGGTATCAGCGCCAAGGCCCTCAAGGACAACGAGAACTTGAAGAAGTATTTCAACAACCTGGTGCGCAAGCGTACCGACAAGCAGTATGTCTACCGCACCCTCTTCAACACCTACAAAGAGGAAGGCAACAAGGACCAGGCCATGAAGATCGCCAACAGCTATCTCAAGAACCGTAAGGACGACTACAATGCCTATCTGCTGATGGCTGAAGGCTACCTCCTGAACGAGAACCTTGAGAAGGGTAAGGAGATGATCAACGAAGCCCTCAACCGCACCAAGGATTCCGCCATGCTGTACCCCCAGATTCTCGGCCTTGCCGCCCAGATACTTGAGAACATGCAGGACTATGAAGGTGCCGAAGCCAAGTATCAGGAGTCGCTGACCCTGAACCCCACCCAGTTTGATGCCAACTTCGGCATGGGCAAGATGGTCTACAACCGCGCTATCGACAAGCTTGAGGCCGCCAACAAGGTGCCCGAAACCGACGAGTCGGGCCTGTATGACAAGCTCCTGGCCGAATCGAACGAGTTCTTCAGCAAGTCGATACCTTACTTCACTGCCGCAATCAGCTATATCGATAACCTGACCGACGCCAATGCCAAGGCTATGCAGCGCGCCAACCTGTTCAACTGCCTCACCGCCCTGAATCAGGTCTACGCCCGCCTGGAGCGCTACGACGATCTGAAGGCTGTCAAGGCCCGTATCGAAGAGATCCAGAAGGCCCAATAAGAATCAGTTGACAATGCCTATAATAATGCGGCCGCGCCCAAAAGGCGCGGCCGCTGTCATATTATTAACAACACAAAAAAATTATCGTCCGAGATATTGGTCGACATGTTCAAAAACGATGTCGGCCCTTGTCGCGAAGCTCTCTTCGGTGGCAAAGGCCACATGTGGTGTCAGCACGCAATTCTTGGCATTGATCAGCGGATGGTCGGTGGCCAGCGGTGGTTCCTGCTCGAAGACGTCAAATGCAGCACCTGCGATACGCCCCTGGTTCAGGGCCTCTGCAACAGCGGCAATGTCGCAAACAGGACCGCGTGCGGTGTTGACCAGCATGGCAGTAGGCTTCATCATGGACAGTTCTCTGCTCCCGATCAGGCCCCGTGTCTGGTCGGTCAGCGGAACGTGCAGCGTGACAATGTCGCTCTGCTGCAGCAACGCTTCCAGCGTCACATATTCGACACCCATGCTTGCCACCTCTGGGCGCATGCTCCAGCTGTAGGCCAAAACACGGCAGCCAAAAGCCTTGAGAAGCCGGATGGTGGCCGTGCCGATGGCACCGGTGCCCACTACACCGACGGTTTTGCCATACAGTTCCCGCCCCAGGAATCCGCCGCGTCCTTGGCCTTGGCGGATGGCGACATTCATTTCGCTCACCTTCCTTAGCACGTCGATCATCATTCCGACGGCCAGTTCGCTCACTGCCGTAGTGGAATAGCCGGCCGCATTCTGCACTTCTATGTGGTGCTCTTTGCAGTAGGCCAAGTCGATGTGGTCCAGTCCGGTGAATGCCACGCTGATGTATTTCAGTTGATGGCAGCGGCTCAACACTGTTGACGGAATCTTGATGTTGCTGACAATCGCGATATCGGCATCGCCCATGCGTTCGACGATTGCCGCTTCGTCCTCGCGGCGATCCATGTAGTATGAGAAATTGTGGTTGAGGGCAGCGTAGTGCGCTTTAAGGGACTCAAAATGTTCGCGGCTGATGCCGAGTGGCTCTATGCATACTATGTTCATAATCAAATGTTTTTATTATTTACGTCGGGGCTTTTTCACACTGAATCCGAAACCGCCAATCTTTTCGCCCAGCGAGTAGTATTTTCCGTGTGAAAAGGCCATCGGGCCTGCATGGTTAAGCTGAAACTGGCCTGTCGACTTGTCAATCAGGCTCTCTTCGGCGTAGACGGCCACCACGTTGGCGATGAACATGTCGTGGGTGCCGAGCCTTTTCACCTCGACCACTCGGCATTCGATGTTCAGCGGACTCTCTTCGATGATGGGGGCTTTCACCACTTGGCCCACTCCGGGGGTCAAGCTCATTTCGCGGAACTTGTTGCAGTCGCGGCCACTCCGCACCCCGCACCAGTCGGTTTGCCGTGCCAGTTCGCTGGTTGTCAGGTTGATCACGAATTCGCCTGTGCGCATGATCAGGCCGTGGCTGTGCCGTTCTGGCCTCACCGATATATAGCACATGGGCGGGTCACTGCAAATAGTGCCCGTCCATGCGATGGTGATGATGTTGTAGTTCTCGGGCCCGTCGCCGCAGCTGACCATGACGGCCGGCAGCGGATAGATCATAGTGCCCGGTTTGAACGCAACCTTCATTCTTTGAAGCGTTTCTCAAGTTCGTCCACCATGTTGCGCATATAGCGGTCGGTCTGGCGCAGGTTCTCGATGGTCTTGATGGCATGGAGCACGGTGGCGTGGTCCTTGTTGCCGCATTGCAGGCCAATCACTGCCAGCGACGATTTGGTGATCTTCTTCGAGAAGTACATTGACAGTTGGCGAGCCTGCACGATCTCTCGCTTGCGCGAGGTGGCCTGGATGATGTCCACCGGCAGGTCGAGGTAGTCGCACACCACCTTCTGGATATAGTCGATGGTGATTTCTCGCGCGCTGCTCTGCACATATTTGTTGATCATCTGCTTTGTCAGGTCGAGGGTGATCTCCTTTTTGTTCAGCGAGCTCTGTGCGATGAGGGAAATCAGGGCGCCTTCGAGCTCACGCACGTTCGAGTTGATATTGTATGCGATGTATTCGATTACGTCGTCGGCCATTTCGATGCCGTCGTTCTGCAGTTTTTGTCTGAGGATGTTCTTGCGCGTTTCCACATCCGGCGACTGCAAGTCGGCGCTGAGACCCCACTTCAAACGCGAGATTAGTCGGGGTTCCAATCCCTGCAGCTCGCCAGGAGCCTTGTCGGAGGTGATGATGATCTGGCAGTTGCGCTGGTGCAGATGATTGAAGATGTGGAAGAAAGCTTCCTGAGTGCGCTGTGCCTTGCCGGCCCAGAACTGGATGTCGTCGACAATCAGCACGTCAATCATCTCGTAGAAGTGTATGAAGTCGTTTGTCGTGCCCGAGCGGCCAGCTTCGGCATACTGCTGCATGAACTGCTCCGAGGTGACATACAGCACGGTAGCATCGGGGTGCAGTTCTTTGGTTTTCAGTCCGATGGCGTTGGCCAAATGGGTCTTGCCCAATCCCACATTGCTGTAGAGCAGCAGGGGGTTGAACGAGGTCTGGCCCGGCTTTTCTGCCACGGCGTATCCGGCCGATCTGGCCAGGCGGTTGCAGTCGCCCTCGACAAAGTTCTCCAGCGTATAGCTTGAGCTCAGCTGCGAGTTGATGCGGCGTTTCTGTATGCCCGGAATCACGAACGGGTCGGGAATCTCGCGCGCGTTATCTTTATTAATATTTACGGGGATGCTCACCAGGGGGTTCTGCGAGGTGCGGCGGTTGTGCGACGGCAGCGTGGTGACGATCGGGTCGCTCGGGATGGTCTGGTCCATCACAATGCTGTATTTCAGCATGCCGTTGGGGCCCAGCTGCATGCGTATCACGCGCTTCAGCAGGTCGACATAGTGGTCTTCTATCCATTCATAGAAGAACTGGCTCGGCACCTGCACAATCAGCGTGCTTCCGTCGAGTTGTATCGGGACGATCGGCACGAACCATGTGTCGAACACTTTCTTGTTTTCGGGGCCCAAAGCGTCTTTTATCACCTCAAGGCAGTTTGCCCATACTCTTTTGTATTCTTCCTCCATCATATTGGCGTTTCGTTTCTCCATTTTCAATCACTTACGTGTGGTGCTTGTTCATTTCTCTGTTTGCAAATATCAACAATTCTTTTGTCCTGAAATTTGAAAAAAAAATTTGCAATTTTCTGAAATATTAAGTAAAGATTCACCGCACTTTCGACCCTCTCCCAAAACCGATTTTTTCGCAAATGCTTATTTTACAGAAAAAAATCCTCTTTACCCCCTTGCCGGAAGCTCTCGTAATATACCACTTTTTTTTCAAACATTAAAAAAAATGATGACGAATTTACTTTCTTTCGGCCTTTTGGTTGATAAGTTATTAGACGATTGTAAACCATTGCGTTGTGTGTTGATATTTTTTGCAAAGTGCATATATTCAGCATGTTGCGCTAAAGGTTTGAAAATCAAAAGCACTTTATCCAAGCTGTTTTCATAAGTGATTATTTTTCAGTTTCGTTTCGTTTTTATGCACTAAATCGCGTTGATAATTATTTCCAATTTGGGCCATTTTCGGTTTTGAAAAAGTGACCTGATTTGACTCTGTAGATTGTCGAGGTAAGGGTGCCGGAGGAGAACGGAGGCGGCTGTGCCCAAGGAGAGCAAGGGTTGTTGCGGATGCGCACGATCTCAGCTACTGGTTTTGTACGATTGATCACCGACTGTTGTACGAACATTTTTCGTACAACAGTCGTACATCAGTTGGACAAGGGTTGGAGGGGCTATGGGGAGGGATGGGGTGCGGCGCTGGTCAAATTGGGGGCGGGGGCGATGCATCGGGGGTGACGGTTGCGTGGCGAGGGGGGATGGCCGTCAGGCGCATTATTGTCAAGACAGGGACGGTTGGGGGCGGTGCGGGATTCGTGAGGCTGCGGGTGAGGGTGGAGGAATTGCGGAAGATAATATATTGGTACTCATTATTATATTATATATGGCGGATGTTTTTTTGTCAAATAATGCTGCTATATCAAAAAAAAATTGTAAATTTGCAGTCTTAAACGAAATATATAAATCACTGATATCATGAAGAAAATCATCAACACTACGAAAGCTCCTGCAGCCATCGGACCCTACAGCCAGGCTGTTCAGGCAGGAAACACTTTGTACATTTCGGGCCAGGTGCCCATCGATCCCGCCACGGGCATGCTGGCCGAAGGCGGCATTGTTGAGCAGACCGAGCAGGTTTTCAAGAACATCAAGGCCATTCTCGACGAGGCCGGTTTCACCTTCGACGACGTGGTGAAGAGCACATGTCTGCTTGCCACGATGGACTATTTCAAGCCGATGAACGAGGTGTATGCCAAATATTATGGCCACGATTGTCCCGCCCGTGCCGCTTTCGCGGTGGCAGGCCTGCCGATGGGCGCCATGGTCGAGATTGAGACGATTGCTGTTAAATAATGCACTAACACAATAACAATCAAGAATATGGATTTTAGCTACACGAAGCAGGAGGAGCTGTTCCTGCAGATGATCAGAGAGTTTGCTGAGAAGGAAGTGAAACCGCTGGCCGCCGAGGTCGACGAGGAGGAGCGCTTCCCGATGGAGACAGTGCAAAAGATGGCCAAGATCGGCCTGATGGGTATTCCCATTCCCGTGCAGTACGGCGGTGCCGGCGGCACGAATATCATGTATGGTATGGCTGTTGAGGAGCTGAGCCGCGTGTGCGCCACCACGGGCGTCATCCTGTCGGCCCACACTTCGCTGTGCTGCGCTCCCATTCTGGAGGCCGGCACCGAGGAGCAGAAGATGAAGTATCTGCCCAAACTGGCCAGCGGCGAGTGGATTGGCGCTTTCGGCCTGACCGAGCCTAATGCCGGTACCGACGCTGCCGGACAGCAGACCGTTGCCGTCGAGGACGGTGACAGCTGGGTGCTCAACGGAAGCAAGATTTTCATCACCAACGGCAGCTACGCCAATGTGTTCATTATCATCGCCATGACCGACAAGAGCCTGGGCACTAAGGGCATCAGCGCCTTCATCGTCGAGAAGACCGACCCCGGCTTCAGCATCGGCAAGAAGGAGAAGAAGATGGGTATCCGCGGCAGCGCCACTACGGAGCTGATTTTCGAGGATTGCCGCATCCCGAAGGACCGCCAGTTGGGTCAGCTCGGCAAAGGCTTCGGCCTGGCCATGAAGACCCTCGACGGTGGCCGTATCGGTATCGCCTGCCAGGCTTTGGGTATTGCCCAGGGCGCCATGGACGAGACGATCAAATACACTAAAGAGCGCAAGCAGTTTGGCCGTTCGATCAGCCAGTTCCAGAACACGCAGTTCCAGATGGCCGACCTCGAGACCAAGGTGCAGGCAGCCCGTCTGCTCTGCCGCAGCGCCCACTACAAGAAAGACCACGGCATCCCCTACAGCGCCGATGCCGCTATGGCCAAGCTGTTTTCAGCCGAAACCGCTATGGAGGTGACCACCAAGGCCGTCCAGTTCCACGGTGGCTACGGCTACACCCGCGAGTATCCTGTCGAGCGCATGATGCGCGATGCCAAGATCACCGAGATCTACGAAGGCACCAGCGAAGTGCAGCGTATGGTGATTGCCGGTAAATTGTTCAAATAATTGTCAGATCCGTCGGACTTGTCGGATTCGCCGGACAGGTCTGACACAACAGAAAGAAGAATGAATATAGTAGTTTGCATAAAACAAGTGCCGGACACCACCGAGGTGAAAATCAATCCCGTGACCGGTACGCTCATCCGCGAGGGTGTGCCCTCGATCATGAACCCCGACGACAAGGGCGGCTTGGAGTATGCCCTTCAGTTGAAAGACAAATATGGTGCACATGTGACGGTCATCACCATGGGACTGCCGCAGGCCGAAGCCATTCTCCGCGAGGCTCTCGCGATGGGTGTCGACCGTGCTATTCTGCTCACCGACCGTAAGCTCGGCGGTGCCGATACACTGGCCACTTCGAGTGCTATTGCCGGTGCGCTGCGCACGATGGATTACGACCTGATCATCACCGGCCGCCAGGCCATCGACGGCGACACGGCCCAGGTGGGACCCCAGATTGCCGAACATCTCGACCTGCCGCAGGTTTCGTATATGGAGGATCTGCAGTACAATGAGGCCACCCGCACTTTCACCATCAAGAAGCAGCTCGAGGACGGCTATCAGGTGCTCGAGATGCAGGCTCCCTGCGTGGTGACGGCGCTGGCCAGCTCGGTGCAGCCCCGCTACATGACGGTCAACGGCATCGTGACCGCTTGGGACAAGGAAGTGGAAGTTTGGGGCGCCGACCGTATCAATGTGCCCGAGGAGCATATCGGCAAGGCCGGTTCGCCGACCAGCGTGTTCAAGTCGTTCCCGAAGCAGTTGAAGCCTGCCGGCCAGACCTTCGAGGTGTCGCCTGAAGAGGCTGTCGAGCTCATCGTCAATAAACTGAAAGAGAAACACATCATTTAATAATGCGTAAATGTGTGATTGCGTAAAGGCGTAAGGGGCTGATGCTGTTTTGAATAGCGCGACACTGACGCAATAACGCACTAGCACAATAACACAATCAAGAATATGAATTTAGCTGATTATAAAGACGTATATGTGTTTGCCGAACAGCGCGACGGCAAACTGCAGAATGTGGCCCTCGAGTTGTTGGGGAAAGCCCGCGAGCTGGCCGACGCCAACAACGAGAAAGTGGTGGCCATGCTGCTCGGTAAGGATGTGAAACCGCTGGCCGACACGCTCATCGCCTATGGCGCTGACCGCGTGATGGTGGTCGACCACGACTTGCTGAAAGACTATATGACCGAGCCCTATACCGAAGCTATCACCCAAATCATCCAGGAGCAGAAGCCCAGCATTATGCTGATCGGCGCCACCACCATCGGCCGCGACCTTGGTCCCCGTGTGTCGGCCCGCAACCGCACCGGCCTCACCGCCGATGCCACCAAGCTGGAGATCAGCGACGACGAGGCCCACGAGTTCCGCATGACCCGTCCGGCCTTCGGCGGCAACCTGATGGCAACGATTCTGTGCAAGAACCACCGCCCGCAGATGTCGACGGTGCGTCCCGGCGTGATGCAGAAGATGACTGCCGATGCCAGCCGTAAGGGCGAGGTGGTCGACTATAATGTCACCTTCGACGAGAAGAAGATTGCCCGCGTGAAGCTGGTCAAGACCGTCAAGGAGGAGAAGACCATCACCGATATCAGCCAGGCCAAAATATTGGTCAGCGGCGGTCGCGGTGTCGGCACCAAGGACGGCTTCAGCAAGCTGGAGGCTCTGGCCAACGAGCTTGGCGGCGAGGTGTCGAGTTCGCGTGCCATGGTCGATGCCGGCGTGATGGATGCCAGCCGTCAGGTGGGACAGACCGGCAAGACCGTCCGTCCGGCCCTGTACATGGCCTGCGGTATCAGCGGCGCCATCCAGCATCTGGCCGGTATGGAGGAGAGCGAACTGATCATCGCCATCAACAAGGACAAGTTTGCGCCTATCTTCAGCGTGGCAGACCTGGGCATTGTCGGCGATCTCCACAAGATTGTGCCGATGCTCACCGAGCGTCTGAAGACGATGCAGAAATAGTCCGTCGTCAGCATGACATAAAGCAGCAGGGGCTGTCCTCTCCGAGGACAGCCCCTGCTGCTATGTTGGTATGAATTACTAGTGCAGGAAGGCGAGCAGGATACCGGCTGCCACAGCAGAACCGACCACACCGGCCACATTCGGGCCCATGGCGTGCTGCAGGAGGTAGTTGGTCTTGTCGTATTCCAGACCCACGTTGTTCGACACACGTGCCGCATCGGGCACGGCGCTGACACCGGCGTTGCCGATGAGGGGGTTGATCTTGTTGCCTTCTTTGAGGAAGAGGTTCATGAACTTCACAAAGAGGACACCGCAGAAGGTGGCCACGATGAACGAGCATGCACCCAGCACGAAGATCAGCACCGACTTGTAGGACAGGAACACCGAAGCCTGCGTCGAAGCGCCGACGGTGATGCCGATGAGCAGGGTGCAGATGTTGACGATGGCGTTGCTGGCCACATCGCTGAGGCGCTTGGTGACGCCGCATTCTTTCAGCAGGTTGCCGAAGAAGAGCATTCCAAGCAGGGGCAGGCCGCTGGGCACGATGAAGGCGCAGAACAGGAGTCCGATGATGGGGAAGGTGATCTTCTCAAGCTTCGACACCTGGCGTGGCGGTTTCATGCGGATGGTGCGCTCCTTCTGGGTGGTGCAGAGACGCATGATGGGGGGCTGGATCACCGGCACAAGGGCCATATAGGAATAGGCCGACACGGCGATGGCGCCCATCAGTTCGGGAGCCAGCTGGCTGGAAATGAAGATGGCCGTCGGGCCGTCAGCACCACCGATGATGCCGATGGCACCGGCCTCGTTGGGCAGGAAACCAAGGGCCAATGCACCCATATAGGAGGCAAAGATACCCACCTGGGCAGCGGCACCGATAAGCATCAGCTTCGGGTTGGACAGCAATGCCGAAAAGTCGGTCATTGCTCCGATCCCAAGGAATATCAACGGTGGATACCATCCGTTCTGGACTCCGTGATACAGAATGTTCAATACCGATCCTTGCTCATAGATGCCTATCTTCAAGCCCGGATAGAACGGTATGTTGCCGATGAGCATACCGAATCCGATGGGTACCAGCAGCAACGGTTCGAACTCGAAGCGGATGCCGAGGAAGATAAACACCAAGCCGATCAAAATCATGATTATGTGGCCCCATGTGACATTGGCGAAGCCGGTGTATTCCAGGAATTGCACCAGCTGCGTGGACATGAACTCCATGAAGCCGCCTGTTGCTAAACTTATCATTGTTGTCTTCTTTATCCGATTACTACCAATACATCGCCCTCAAGGACACTGTCGCCTTTGCGGACTTTGACTTCTTTGACGGTGCCTGCCACGTCGGCCTCGATGTTGTTTTCCATCTTCATGGCCTCAAGCAGCACCACGGTCTGGCCCTCCTTGACGGCATCGCCCACGTTGACGAACACGTCGAGGATGGTGCCGGGCAGCGGGGTGGTCACCTTGCTGCCTGCAGCGGGGGCGTTGGCTTTCTGCACCGATCCGCCGGCGGCGGGAGTCACTTGGGCGGAAGGACGGCTCGCCACGGGCTTTTTGGTCTGTTTGATTTCCTGGTCGACAGTCACGGTGTAAGGAGTGCCGTTCACATTCAGTTTGATTTCCTGGCCTTCCACTTCGTTGATGTCGACATTATATTCGTTGCCGTTTATCTTAAGTTTGTAGTTCTTCATGGCTTACTTCCTGTTAATAAAATAATGATTCATATTGTAGTACTTGGCGTTCCAGGGGGTCCATTCGCGCTCCACCTTCTGGATTGTGATGACGGTCTCCTCCTCGTCGTGCAACTCGTCGTTGTACAGATGGATGGCGGCGGCGATGGCGGCGTAGATCTCGTTCTCCTGGTCGGCGGCGAGAGCGGCGGCGGCCACTGCGGCACCACCTTTCTTCTTGGCGGGTTTGTCTTTCTTTTCAACATCGCCCACCAGTTTGCTGGTACCCTGGATGATCAACGCGATGCAGACCAGGGCGAGGAACACCACCGACACGGCCACGGCTGTCAGGCCGATACCCACGGGGTCACTCTGCTTGATCTGCTCGGCCTGTTTGGGCTTGTGGTAGTGATGGTTGCTCAGATTGGCATCGCCGATGTTGTCGAGCCCGCCTTCACGCAGCGAGAGCATGTTGATGTCGTAGCCCACATTGTTGCGGCCCACCACAATCAGATTCTCCGGCGTGGCATGGAAGGCCTGCGAGCGGTTGTTGAATTCGCGCTTGCTGACGAGCTGCATCTCCTTGCCGGGACACATGGCCAGCACGGCGACAAATGACGTGTCGTTGACGGCCGAAGCCACCACAATCACGCGGTGGCCGACCACGCCGACGCTGACCGGTCGCACGATGTTCTTCAGATCGTGGCGCTTGACGAGATTGTCTTCTGTGACAAAACGTCCCACGCGTATGAGGCTGTCCGTCTGCGGGTCGAGGCGGAGCATGTCAACGGCGCAGTCGATGCTGTCGATCACGATGAAGGCGTTCATCCGTGGCACATAGCACGACTTGACGCTCGTGAAGTCGACACTCGCAGCCTGCTGACCATGCATGGGATGATGCATGGGGCCGTCCGGGCCGTCGGGCATCATGCCTTCCGGCTGCTGCACCTCGGGCATCGGGCCATGGGGATGAGCGTCGTGCCTCGGCTGTTGCGCCGTGGCCGTCAGCATCGTCAAGCCCAGCAGACCAGCCAATAGCATTTTGTTTATACTGTTCATGTATTTGATCCTTTGTTGATTAAACCACATCAAAACAAATGAGGCTGGGGGAGGGCTCCTTTGCGGGAGCACCTCCTCCGTTGCTCATCAACCTTTTGTTACTTCTGCTCGGCGGCTTTGGGGCACTCTTTACCCTCAGCTTTGCAGCATTTCTGGCCTTCAGCCTTCTTGCAGCAAGCGGCGGTGTCGGCCATAGCCTCGGCTTTGCAGCAGCTGGCGCTGTCGCCTTCCTGGGCGCACTTGTGCTCGCATTGTTCGACGGTAGCGGTAGCTTCTTCAGCCACGGGCTCTTCGACTTTGTTGTTGTTGCATGCGCTCATGGCAAAAGCAAAAGCCATAGCTGCAAAAGCGGTAAACAGAACTTTCTTCATTGTTTTGATGTTTTATAAAATGTTGATTAATAAAATGGTTACAAGGGCAAGTTGCAGTGTTTCTTCATCGGCAGCGAGTCTTTCTTGGTCTGCAGGGCTTGCAGGGCGCGGATCACGCGGAAGCGAGTGTTGCGCGGCTCGATCACGTCGTCGATGTAGCCATACTTGGCGGCGTTGTAGGGGTTGGCGAACTGGTCGTTGTACTCCTTCTCCTTCTCGGCGATGAATTTGGCCTTCTCGTCGGCATCGGTGATTTCTTTCAGGGCGCGGCCGTGCAGCACCTCGGTGGCGCCGCTGGCACCCATGACGGCAATCTGAGCCGTGGGCCATGCATAGTTGATGTCGCTGCGCAGCTGTTTGCAGCTCATCACGATGTGAGCGCCGCCGTAGCTCTTGCGCAGGGTGACGGTCACTTTAGGCACCGTGGCCTCGCCATAGGCGTAGAGCATCTTGGCGCCGTGCACAATCACGCCGTTGTATTCCTGGCCGGTGCCGGGCAGGAAGCCGGGCACGTCGACGAGCGTCACCAGCGGTATGTTGAAAGCGTCGCAGAAGCGCACGAAGCGGGCGCCTTTGCGCGACGAGTTGCAGTCGAGCACGCCAGCCATCGACTTGGGCTGGTTGGCCACAATGCCGACGCTCATGCCGCCCATGCGGGCGAATCCCACCACCAGGTTGGGGGCGAATTTCTCGTGCACCTCGAGGAAGCGGCCGTCGTCGACGATGGCGTTGATAACCTGCTTCACGTCGTAGGCCTCGTTGGGGTTCTCGGGGATGAGGGTGTTGAGGCTGTCCTCCAGACGGTCGATCGGGTCCTCGGTGGGGACGAAAGGAGCCTCTTCGAAGTTGTTGCTGGGGATGTAGCCCACCAGCTCGCGGATCAGCTGCAGGGTGCTCTCCTCGGTCTCACCCACGAAGTGGGCCACGCCGCTCTTGGTGGCGTGTACCATGGCGCCGCCCAGCTTGTCGACGGTCACGTCTTCGCCGGTGACGGTCTTCACCACCTTCGGGCCGGTGAGGAACATGTAGCTGTTCTCCTTCGACATGAGGATGAAGTCGGTCAGGGCAGGGCTGTAGACCGAGCCGCCGGCGCAGGGGCCGAAGATGGCGCTGATCTGCGGCACCACGCCGCTGGCCAGGATGTTGCGCTCGAAGATCTCGGCATATCCGGCGAGGGCGTTGCAGCCTTCCTGAATGCGGGCTCCGCCCGAGTCGTTCAGTCCAATCACGGGGGCGCCGACCTTCATGGCCTGGTCCATCACCTTGCAGATCTTCAGGGCCATCGTCTCGCTCAGCGAACCGCCGAAGACGGTGAAGTCCTGTGCGAAGACGTACACGATGCGGCCGTTGATGGTGCCGTAGCCCGTCACCACGCCGTCGCCCAGAAACGACTGCTTCTGCATGTCGAAGTTGGTGCAGCGGTGCGTGACAAACATGTCGAATTCTTCAAACGAACCCTCGTCGAGCAGCAATGCGATGCGCTCGCGGGCGGTCAGTTTGCCTTGCTCGTGCTGCTTGTCGATGCGCTTCTGGCCTCCGCCGATTTTGGCTTCGCCGCGCTTGTCGAGCAGCTCTTTTATCTTTGCTTCAAATGCCATATATGATTGTGTTTTTGTTTTTGTCGTTTCGTGTTATTTCTTGCAGCAGAATTCGGTCAGCACGCCGAGGGTTGACTTGGGGTGCAGGAATCCGATCTGCAGACCTTCGGCGCCGGGACGGCTCTGGTTGTCGATCAGGCGAATGCCTTTGTCCTTGGCCTCGTTCAGCGCCTGGTCGGTGTCCTCCATCGCAAAGGCTATGTGGTGCATGCCGCCTTTGCCGCCGTTTTTCTCGATGAAGGCTGCTATCGTGCTTTCTGGGCAGGTGGGCTCCAGCAGCTCGATCTTGACGTCGCCGCAACGGAAAAACGCCGTCTTCACCTTTTGGTCGACGACTTCTTCAATAGCGTAGCATTTCAGGCCCATCACGTCCTCCCAGTAGCGGATGGCTTCCTCGAGGTTGGTGACGGCGATGCCGATGTGTTCAATGTGTGAAGGTGTCATGATATTTTTATTTATTGATTATTATATTATTTTGTTGCCTTGTCGGAACAGTTTATTGTTCAAATCATTACGTTTGACGTAATGAGTGTCTTAAAAATGCAAATATACGAACTTTTTTAATGTTTTTAAGAAAAAAAGAGCCGTTGTCGGTGAATTTTTCAATCATCTCCCGTTCTGTCGGTCCTATGGCCCTCGATGTCAGCGTGATGGCGTGTCTATTCCCTCTTTTCGGGAGACTTTCGTTCCGGCACGCAGAGGGCGTCTGTCCGGCATCGGTTTTTGCCCGACTGAAGAAGGTCTGTTGTACGACTGTTGGTGAGGGGGTGTTGGACCAAGGGTGGGTGGCAAGTCTGGGGCACGACAAAGGCAGGTCTGGTTCGCGGCGGCGCGTGGGGGCCTACGGCCTGAAGTGCTTGCGCATGTATTCGATGGTCTTGTGCAGGGTGTCCATGTGGAAGATATGCTCCAGATGGCCAGCGAAGTCGAGGCCATAGCGCTGCTGCAAGGCGTCGAGCAGACGCTGGCGCTCGAGTGCCTGTTCTTCCTGCTGTTCGAAGAAGTCGCGGATCACCGTTTGTCCCGCATCGTGGTCGACGATATTGTATAGCCCCACGCCCACCAGCCTTACGGGCTGCGCGTCGATGTGCTCCAGCAGCAGTCGTCTGGCCTCGCGGTGGATGGTGACGGCCGAGTTGGTGGCCAGGCTCAAGGGTGCCGACCGGCTGATGCTGCGCATGTCGCTATAGGTGAGTTTGAGCGTCACCCCGCGGCCGAGAAGGTTGTAGCGCCGGGCGCGGTGCTCGACGCAGAAGGCCAGCAGCACCAGCACGTCGCCCAGCAGCTGGTAGTTCACCACGTCGCGCTGGAAGGTCACTTCGCGGCTGACGCTTTTGGCGTCTTGCGGGCGGTAGGGCACCACGCGGCGATCGTCGATGCCGAAGGCCACCTGGGTGAGCCATTGGCCGTGTTTGCCGAGCATTTGCACCACCTCATCTTTGCGGTTGCGGAGGTCGCGCACGGTGAGTATGCCGGCGGCATGGAGCTTCTTGGCCGTCTGCTCGCCGACGGTGTAGAGTACGCCTATGTCGCGGTCGATGATGAGGTTCACGAAGTCCTCCGCCGTGGGTATCTCGAAGTAGCCGTCGGGTTTGCGCTCCTCGCTGGCCATCTTGGCGGCGGTCTTCGAGTAGGCCACGCCCACCGAGCAGGTGAGGCCCACCTCGTCGAGGGTGCGTTGCTTGATGAGGTGGCCGATGCGGCGAGCCCCTTCCCAGTCGCCGGCCTGGTCGCCGACATCGAGGTAGGCTTCGTCGAGCGACACCTTCTGCGAGGCGCTGGCATAGGAGTTCCAGATGTCGTTGAGCTGGGCCGACACGGCGCGGTACTTGTCGATGTTGGGGTGCATGTAGATGCCGTCGGGGCAGCGGCGGTAGGCCTCTTTGATGTTCATGGCCGAATGGACGCCGTATTTGCGGGCCTCATAGCTGCATGTGGCCACCACGCCGCGTTCGCCCGGCAGCGATCCGATGATGAGGGACTTGCCGAGCAGGGCGGGGTTGTCGCGGATTTCCACCGAGGCGAAGAAGGCGTCCATGTCCACATGTATGATCAGCTGTCCCATTCAGCAGCAGAGCCTGGTGTTGCGCAGCTGTTCCTTGCGTGTCGAGGGGATGATTTCCTCGTGGTAGAAATAGTTGACCACCACGGGCGGCTCGCCGTGCCGTGCGCGGACGCTGTCGTCGTTGCGGAGGTAGGGGAGGCCTTCGTCGGCGCAGAAATGGCGCATGTCGGCATCGAGTTCGCTCCAGTAGGAGCGGTCCTTGCGGGCATAGATGTCGTGGTAGAGGCCGTCGAGGGTGGGGTGGTGCTGGTGTATCCAGTCGAGGATGCGGCCACGGTAGTCGCCGCGCAGGTTGAGGTTTTCGAGCCATACGAGGTTGCAGATGCCGCGGGCGCGTCGGATGATGGCCTCGACGTCGGTGATGCCGGGGAAGATGGGGCTGATGAAGCAGGTGGTCTGCACGCCGGCCTCGTAGAACTGGCGCATTGCCTCGAGGCGCCGCTCGATGCTGACGCCGCGGTCCATCGCGCTGCGGAACTCCTCGTCGAGGGTGTTGATGCTCCACGACACCCGGGCATTGGGGAAAGTCTTGATCAGGTCGAGGTCGCGCAGCACCAGGTCGTTCTTGGTGGCGATGCTGATACTGATGCCGCTGCCTTGAAGCTGCTCCAGCAGGGCGCGGGTGCGGCGGTATTTTGCCTCGCAGGGCTGGTAGCAGTCGGTCACCGAGCCGAGGAAAGCCTCCTTGCCGGCGAAGCGGCGGGTGTTTTTGATGTCGGGCCACATCTTCACGTCGACGAAACTGCCCCATGGCTCGGGGTGGTTTGTGAAGCGCTTCATGAACGAGGCATAGCAATACTGGCAGGCGTGGGCGCACCCCACGTAGGTGTTCACCGAGAAATCCGCCACCGGCAGGTTGCTCTTGGTCATCACCGACTTGGTTTCGATTTCTTTTATCGTCATAGCAATAAGAAAAACGTCGTCCTGCGGGAAATATTGCCTCGGGACTGGCGGGACCACAAGCAGGATGTCCATCTCCTGGGAGTCGTGGCGGTTGGCCGCCTCACGCAATAGCGGAGGGTCAACTTGGCGTTACACCTCTGCCCTTATCTTTCCAGCATTGCGTCGTCCACCCGGAAGGTGAGCGAGGCCCATTTCATGCCACCCGCCGGTCCGGGCAGCTCGTCGTAGGTGTAGCGTGGTGAGTCGAAGTTGTAGGGCGAGTCGGTGCCGAGGGTGTCGCTGGCATAGAAAGTCAGCGTATCCGTTCCGTCGACCACGAAGCTCACGCTGTCGCCCAGCAGACCGTAGCATGCCGAAGCGCATATCTGGTCACGGCCGGTCTGCCCCAGATCGCCGGCGAACGGAAGGGTGGCCTTGGTGCCGGCCGCCACGGGGTAGGTGCCGTCGAAGTTGCGCCCGTTTTCGCTGGGGTAGTAGCGCCAGCTGCCGCTCCAGACGAAGACCAGGTCGTGCGACGACTGGTTGTCGATGGTGTACTCCTCGTTGTAACCGGGGTCGCAGGCCGCCAGGAGCAGGGCCGCCGCGGCCGTCAGCAATAGTCTGTTCAGTTTCATATCTCGTTGTGTATTTATAGGTTTATCTAATCATCCAGTTGAAGCCTGCGAGGCCATAGACGCTGGTGGCGGAGTAGGCTGTTCCCGTGCCGCCGTCGACACACACCTGGGCCTTCAGCTGCAGGCGTTCATTTACCTGCCAAAGTGCTTCCGCGCGGCCCTGCAGGTTGTCGAAGCCGGCGCTGAACATCCAGCGCTCGTTGGGCAGCCAGCGGGCGAAAAGCGTCAGGCGGAAGGGCCGGTCGGTTATGCGGATATAGGGTGCATGGCGGTTCCAGGCATAGGCCGCTGAGGCGTCGAAGTACCAATGGTGCGAGAAGCGGTGGCGGTACTGCAGTCCGATGATTGGCTCGGCCAACAGACCTTCGTCCTCCACGATAGGATGCCCTTGGCGGATGGGGAGCGTCACTTCGGTGAAGAAGGTCAGCGTGTTCTTTCGTCCCTCGCCGCCCAGTAGCATGATGCGGGCACCCAGCGAGGGGACAAGGTTGAGATGGTTGGAACCGAAGGAGAACGTGTCGTACACCCGGCCATAGGCATGTTCGGCACTGATCCCCAGCGTCAGCTCGGCCTTGCTTCCGATGCCCCAGCGCAGGCCGGTCTGGGCGCCAAAAACGTTGTAGTTGTTGAAGTCAGCCCCATCCCATATGGAATGCATGTGATAGGCATTGAGGTCGCCGCTCCACATGAGGTGGCCAGCACCGAGCACGTTGGAGCCAGTGGTGGTCACGAGGGGTGAGGAAGTCAAGGGGGCGTCCTGAGCGAGGGAGGCCATTGCCGCGAGGGTCATCGCGAGGAAGAAGGCCACCACCAAAAGGTTGGATTTGATATAGTCGTTCTTTTTCATATTGGAGTTGACTTAAGTGGTTTAGAAATAAATCATGATACCAGTATTGTAGATTTTTATGCCCGAGGCTGGGTCGATGTAGGTTGGCAGCAGGTTGGTGAAGAAACGCACGCCGTGGATGATGCCAAGCATGTCAGTGGACAGCGTGAGGCCCAGCTCAAGTTTCCAAGGTTGGAACATAGGGTCGCTGGACTCGACGACAGTCTTGTCGATGCTGGTCTGCGTGCCATAGTAGGTGTTGCGGGCATCGCGGTTGCGGATGGTGAGGTAGCTGCTCACATCATAGGCTGCATAGTAGTCGAGGCCCAGCCTTAGCGCGCGGCGACTGCCAGGGAACACCTGCCATTCCACTTCGCCAGTGAGGCCGATATAGCTGTGGTGCATGACGGCCGTCTGGCGCCCCGTGGTGGGGGTGGTCAGGAAGTCGATGCCGCCGCCGTCAACAGGCGTGACGTTATAGCGCAATAAGGACCACTCAAAGTCGTAACGCAGGCCGCCAGTGGCGGTCAGACGGTCCATCGGTAGCGGAATCTCAGCCACCAGGGGAATCTGCAACAGCAGGCTGTGGGGGGTGTCGTAGGGCGTATGACTGGTGAGGTTGAACTTCGTTCCGGCCTGCACCCCGAGGTGGAGATTCATCTGGCGACGCTCGCCATTTCCACAAGCTGACAGCGAGTCGGGCAAAGTGTCGGTCTGGGCATACAGCGACGAGACTGTGAGCGTGAAGGCCAGTATAATTACGATGCGTTTCATGATATGTGTATTGTTTTTTTAAAAGGACAATAATGTCAGGGTGGTGCCGTCCATCAGGCTGGGTTCAGCGGGGCGGAATAAGGAGGCGAGGAAGCTGCGGCGTTCTCGCTTCTCGTGCGGTGCCTCGGTTTGCGGCTCGCAGGCTATGCTGACGACAGGGGACACGAGGTCGTCTATGGTGTTGGTAAGACTGTCCTCGGTGTCAAGGCTGTCGGACAAGGATTCTTGTTCAACAGTGAATTCTTCGGCCATGAATTCTTCCACCATGGGCACTACCGGTTCATCTTCGGCAGCTGTCTCCTCCAAGGAGGAAGGGGTTGTGACGACTGGGCTTGACGCAATGCGACGTATGCCAGCAGGTTTGATGGCGTTGGCTGCAGGTGCGATGGGAAGTACACTGTCAGCCGCCATTGACGGCTGTGTCGGAATCAGGGCTTCCGCCACCTCCGGCATTGCGCTGTCGTTGGGGATGAACCAGATGCGCACGGCGTTGCTGATGAAGAAAAGCACGCAGGCAGCGGCGGCCACACGGGTGCTCCACCACCAAAAGCCATGCTGTTTCCCGCTCTCGGAAGCGGCCAGACGGTCGACCATGTCGCCCAATTCCTGCTGTCGGCGCGCGTCGCGGCCGGCATGCTCCACATCGGACAGGAGGTCTTCCATGTTATATCTGTCGGTTTTCATATTCCAATATCATTTGTTTCAGTGAACTATAGGCTCGCGAGAGGAGGGTGTAGACGTTGCCTGTATTGATGTGCATCGCCTCGGCGATATGGTCGGCGTCGGCGCCGTCGAAATGTTTGAGGCGCACCGCCTGTGCCTGTCGCTCGGGCAGCCGGTCGATGAGGGTCATGGCCAGCCGCAGACGCTCCTCGCTTGCACTTGTCATCTCCTCGGCCATGGCCATCGTGCGCTCGTCAACTTCGACCGTCGGCCTGCGCTTGCGCAGCAGGTCCACGCAGCGCCGCTTCACCAGCGTGATGCACCACGCCTCGCGGTTGACCACCCGCCGCAGCTTTTCTCGCTCGTTCCACAGGGTGACAAAACAGTCCTGCACCACGTCGGCGGCATCCTCCTCGCTGCCCAGCAGGTGCTCCGCCATACGCTGCATGGCGGGCTGCAAAGGCAGGTAGTCGTGCTTAAACTGTTCCGTGTCGCGTTTCATACCTTGTAGTCGTAAATGGTGTGGAAATCTTACACAGAGGGTGAAGATTTTCTAAAAAAAATTATCTGTTATGTAGAAAGAGCTTGCTGAACAGTAAGTGATTTCGTAGGGAATCACGCTCCAGAAAAAAAGCGTTGCGAGGAAGTGTAATGCCGGCGCCTGTGGGAAAGATTGTGTGTTCGACCCTGCTGATTGAGAACCCTGGATTGCCTGCCTGTCGCTCGAGCTGA
Organism: uncultured Bacteroidales bacterium; assembly: GCA_937886715.1. Taxonomy (GTDB): domain Bacteria; phylum Bacteroidota; class Bacteroidia; order Bacteroidales; family P3; genus Colimorpha. The sequence goes on from CAKZZD010000009.1 coordinate 96,188, forward strand.
AGACTATCCTTTCACCTGTCGGAACAGAAGCGGTGCTTACGTGTGCGAAATACCAGTGCTCGGCCCAGTTGTGATGGGTGGAGATGAGATGAAATGTATATGTATCGTTGACATCGGTCAGATATCCCACATCGATGGTCACGGTGTTCATACTGAGACTGTCGGCGGCATAAGTATGGCCATCGTCGGGCATAATGGTGCAACAGACCGTTGCCCATGACTTGGAGCGAGTGTGCACCTCTATAGGCTGTCGGGTAATACTGGCTGATGCCTACATAGTTGTAGTCGAGGTTAGGCAACGCGCCCCATCAGTTTAACCAACATTCCGGCCCATCACACGAACAGTTTATTTTAATTATCTGCCGTGTGAGGGCCGGCGGGTTTTGAAGCAAATCACTCGAAGTTGATGCCGAAAGTGAACATCAGCGCCCATCCCTTGTGCTTGATGTCCGAATATAGGATATAGTTGTCTGCCTGACGGAACCCATTCTTCGTATACTCGTCTGAGGATATGTCTGGAAAGTTGAAGAACGGATAACGATACTGGAAGGTAAGGCCGGCCCACATCGTCTCGGAAATCGGTGAAAGCCTTGTCCACCTCCTTGCGGTCGGCGCCCAGGGCCTAGGCCACGTCGCCGGCGGAAAGGGGCTTGCCGGCGTCGCGCATGGCCTGTAGAACTTGATCTTTCATAATAATCGATGATTATGAGGGGTGTTACATCATCTCGATGAGGAAATTCTCGTAGCCGAGCTTGTCGATATAGTTGAGATACTGGGCCTCCCAGGCCATGTGGTCCTTCTCGCCGTCGATCCACTTGTAGATGAGTTTCTGGGTGGGATAGTCGTCGGCGAAGGCGGCAGCCATTTCGCTCATCTGCTTGACGGCCTCGGGATTGTAGTCGGACTCGATCTGCTGTTTGGGGTCGTCGTAGAAGGGAAATTCCATGGTCTTCATGGCCTCCTGGAGGTCGGTGGGCTTGCATCCGAGTTCCACGAGACGGTTGAGCACCTCTTCGGCCTCGTCCCATTCCTCTTCGGCTTCCTCCTTCCATTTGTCGGCCAGTTTGTTCCAGCCATTCAGACGGCAGTAGGCCGAGAAGGCAAAATGCTGTTTGCTGTTTCCGAACCAGGCGGCGCCAAACATGGCGAACATCTTCAAAGCTTCTTCTTTAGTCATGACTGATGGTTGTTTTTTTGTTGGTGGATGAAAAAATGAATTGATAATGTTGTCTTTATTGTGTTGTTTGTTAATTGCTTATAGCGAATGGAAACCCAATGGGTAAGAATACAAAAATAGGCATTATTTGCCGACGGGCAAAATCCGATAACGTACAAAAGTTGTCTGAAACCGGACATGTTGGAAAAATGTTGTATCTTTGCCGCCGGAATTGGCCAATGACAAAAGAAGATGTACACCCTTAAGGAAGCATGGATCAGAATGAATGGCGCCGAGCCCTTTGAGGGCTGGGACGGCAAGTTGTACTGTACGGAGACCGATGCCGCCCTTACCTATCATGCTAATGAGACGCGCGGCTACATGTCGGCATACACATTTACGCTTATCGTTGCTGGCGAGCTGAAGATTGTCTATAACGGGAAAGATTTGACGCTGCACCCCAACGACCTCTACTTCTATTCGCCCGGTATGCAGGTGTCGATAGTCGAAGTCTCAACCGACTACCGAGGCATCTGTCTGCTTGCCGACGAGGACACGACGCTGCTTGTGCCGTCGGCGCGCGACCTTGTGAGCCTGACCTACGCTTCCATAGTGCAGCTGCACGAACCCAAGGTGACGCTCACGGCCGATGTGGCCAGCCGCATCAGGCACAGGATGATGGACATTGTCGACGCCGTCCATTCCAACCATCCTTTCAAAGATGCCATCATGCAGATGCTCTATGGTGTGTTTCTGCTCGACCTCCAGGGCGTCCAGAAGCAGGCCATCCATGTGCATACTGTCTCGCGGCGCAGCGAGGAGATTTTTCTCGGCTTCATGCGACTGCTCCCCCGCCATTTTATGGAACATCATGACGTGGGATTCTATGCCTCACAGCTCAACATCACCGCCGACTACCTGTCGCGCATTGTCCGCCGGGTGGCAAACCGGACAGTGGTTGACTACATCAACCATCTGCTGGTCATGGAGGCGTCGTATCTTCTATCAGCCACCGACCTCAGCGTTGCCCAGATAGCCGACCGGCTGCACTTTGCCGACACACCCTCGTTCAGCAAGTTCTTCTTGCGCCTTGGTGGACGTAGTCCGCGCGAATACCGCGCAGCGATGCCGCGGACCTGACTGGAGGGTCAGAAGCGGATGCCGTACTACAGGGAGAGGAGCGATGTAAGATGCTAACAGGTTGGCATCCACTTGTCAACAGCTTACCATCACCTACCCAACTCCGATGGTGGTGGGAGTTGGTAGGGTGGGGGGTTGGAGGGGAGTTGGAGGGGCTTTGAAGATGGGGCTGAGAATCAGGCGGTTGCGAGAGTGGTGTTTTTTGTTGGTTTTTGGTGCTCTAAAATGCTGCTGAAGAGGCGCGATGGATGAGTGGAGGGAATCTTTTATGCGTGTGGACAAAATTTTTTTTTATTGTAATAATATCTTGTGTATCAGATTTTTTGGATTAATTCTGATAAACATAATTGAATTTTTTTTCGGATGTGGGCAATAAGTAATTAAATATGCCGTTATGGAATTAAGAATTTAGTTACAAAATTAATATTTTAGATATGAATAAAGAGTTGACAAAAGCAGAAGAGCAGGTGATGCAGGCCATCTGGAAAGTGGGGCAGGGGTTTGCCAACGAGATAGTGGCGGCTGTGGAAAGCGATGTGGCCTACAACACGGTGCTGACGACGGTGCGCATACTGGAGCAGAAGGGCTTTGTGTCGCACGAGACATTTGCCCGATCGAACCGCTATTATGCCCTTGTGAGCCGAGAGGAATATATGCAGCAGCAGCTGAAGGGATTCGCGCAGCGGTTTTTCGGCTCGTCCCCAAGGGAGCTGGTGTCGTTTCTGGTGGACAGGAAAGAGGTGAGTCTGGCGGATCTGGAGGCGTTGACGAAAGCGCTGGAGAAGGGCGATCGTTAGAGGCGGTTGGCTATTGGCTGTTGGCTGTTGGCCATGTTGTTGAAGGAGGGGAATAAAAGCTGGCCGGTTTCTGCGGAGCCGAGCTGCGGTGCCATGAATGACACAAAACTATCGCCGATACAGTATGAATGAAGTGGCTCTTATGCCGGGAAAAAAGCTAAAGGGGACGAGAGGGAGTGACCCTCTTCGGGAGGAGATGAGGATTGATTATTAACCAATAAGATATAACGACATGATCAGATGGATGATACTTACGGTGGTGGCGACTGGCCTGATGTGGGGTGCCTACCGCCTGTTGCTGAGCCGCGACCGGTGGCTGCAGCTTTCGCGCGTGTACCTTATCGGAGCGCTGATGTTCAGCATGACGTATCCGTTGGTGCGGTTGCCGCAGCCGGCGGCGGTGCAGGGTGTGGCCATGCTGGCGCCTGTCCTTGTGGGGGCGACGGAAGGTGAGGTGGCCGACGGTGGCCTGCCGGGCGAGGCGGGAGCCGCCAGGAGGCTTCCGACGGTGGTCTACATCACGGGGCTGACCGTGGCGACGGCGATGTTGGTTGTCGGCACCGCGCGGACGTTGCGCCGAATGCGGCGAATGCCCGCATGGCGCGTCGGGAGGCTGCGCCTGCACCGGCTTGACGACGACACTGAACCGTGTTCGTTTTTCAACCATATAGTGATTGGGGCACGCGAGATGACGGCCGACGAGAGGCGCCTGGTGCTGGCGCACGAGGGCGAGCATGTGCGGCGGCGCCATTCGTGGGATGTGCTGCTGGTGCGAGGGATGTGCTGCGTGGTGTGGTTCAACCCGTTCGCATGGCTCATGCTGCGCGACTTGCGGGCGGTGCACGAATACCAGGCCGACGCGGCAGCGACGCTGAGCCGCACGGCGATGAGACCCTATATGCATCTGCTCTACCGGCAGGCCACAGGCTTAGGATATGGCCATATCACAAATAATTTCCAATCCATTAACCTTAAAAATCGAATTGACATGATGAACAAAACGAAATCGCGCTTCGGCGCATGGAAGGTGCTCGCCGTGGTGCCGCTGATGGCGGTGCTGCTGGTGGCGGGCTGCAAGCCGGCCCTGGCAGCCGGCGACGACAGCGTTGCGGCGGCTGCCGCCGTGGGCAACGACATGGAGGTCGGGGTGACCGACTCGGTGTACACCGTGGTTGAGGTGGATCCCGAGTTTCCCGGAGGCTATGAGGGTTTGTACAAATATCTGGCCGAGAGCATTGTATATCCCGAGCAGGCCAAAAAAGAGGGCATCAAGGGCCGGGTGATGGTCCGCTTTGTGGTGGAGAAAGACGGCACGGTGAGCCATGCCGAGGTGCTGCGCGGCATTGGCGGCGGCTGCGACGAGGAGGTGCTGCGCATAGTGAATGCCATGCCGAAGTGGAAACCCGGCAGGGTGAAAGGCGAGGCGGTGCGGGTGCAGTACCACCTGCCTGTCACCTTCTCCTTGCCTGAATAGGCATGTGACTGATTGCGCAAAGACGCATATTGATTACACAAAGAAAGTTTGCATCCCGAGTGGCGGATGCAGACTTTTTTTTGTGCCAAGAGTAGGGACGATGCTGCTTAGAAACGTATGCCGGCGATGAGGGTGAAGAAGCCGAGCGAGAATTCGCCGATCTCCACGCGTTGCTGCGCGGTGCGCGCGGGGTAGAGGTCGACGTTGCGCCCCAGCTCGGCACTGAGGTCGATGCCGTCGGGGAAGCGGGACTTGAAGGCGTACTCGAAGTCGCGGCCGCGGTCGAAGCGGCGCATCTGCTCGGCGGTGTAGCGCGCCAGGCGCGGCTCGTGGACGTCGAGCCACAGCGCCCGCTCGCACTGCAGGCCCCGGATGTATTTGCTCATGCTCAGCAGATGGGTCATGTTTCCGCAGATTTTATTTCTCAATCAGATTGTAAAAGATTTATCAGAATTTCTTTTGGTTCTTTTCGTTCTGATTGAGCTTTAAAAATATCTCTTCCACCGAATCTGCAGAGACCAGCCCCGCGGTGCTGCGCAGCAGGACTTCGGCGCGCATGGCGTCGAGCTGGGCGAGGAAGGGGTTGTAGTAGCCGCCGAGGTTGAGGAGTATCATCGGCTTGCCCTGGGACTGGTTCGCTCCACTTCGGTCGCGCACCAGCCCCAGCTGGTTGGCCACCATGACTTCGAGCACCTCGTCGAGGGTGCCGATGCCGCCGGGGAGGGCCACGAAGGCGTCGCTGTGGGCGATGAGGTATTCCTTGCGCTCGGCGAGGGTACGGACGCGGACGAGCTCGCTGACGGGCTGCGAGTGGATGATGTCGTCGCTGAAGAAGGTGGGGATGACGCCCACCACGCGGCCGCCCTCTTGCAGGGCCGCGCCGCTCGTGACGCCCATCAGTCCCAGATTGCTGCCGCCGTAGAGCAGCGTGTGGCCGCCGCAGGCGATGGCGCGGCCGAGCTGCCGCGCGGCCTCTATGATTTGTTCGCTGTGCGGGAGCGACGCCCCGCAGAAGACTGCAATGTTCATTGTGTCTGTGTTTTTGTGTTGTTGTCAGAACACGCGGTCGCCGTTCTTCACCGGGTGGGTGGGGCGCAGGAGGACGACCCCCTGGGCGGAGTCGGTGCCGAGGATGCGCACCTCGCTCTTGACGGAGCCGATGTGCATCGGCTGCAGGTTGACGCAGCAGACCACCTGCGTGCCTACGAGGTCGTCGGGAGTGTAGAGGGCGGTGATTTGCGCCGACGATTTCTTCAGCCCGATTTCGGGGCCGAAGTCGATGGTGACCGCATAGGCGGGATGGCGTGCTTTCTTGTTTTCGGCGACGGCCACCACGGTGCCCACCCGCACTTCCACTTTGTCAAAGTCTGTTACATCTATCATATTGTTTCTTTTAAATCTGTTGTTTCATTCGTGCATTTACACCGCACTCGGGTGCGGGGTGGCGTTGCAGGGCTGCCGCCCGCAAGGATGGCAGCCGTTTGTCATTGGTTAGTACTGGATTAATGTTCTTCTACTCTTTCAATAGGAATATAAACACCCATTTCAACACATTGTGTTCCATCAATATCCCCACTTACAATTCCTTTCATTGGAGTATCGAGAACAATAGGGCAGAAATACTCTCCTGCTTTTAGTTCTTGACGTTTTACTTTTCTACTGCATCCAGCACAATATGGAATACCTTTTTTATTTGTTACCATACCATTTGAATTTTAATTACTACTAAGCTAGTTGTATCGATACAATGCAAAGATAAAGCAAAAAGCCCAGAACTGCCAAATCATTTAACCATCCTTAACTTTTTTAGACGTGTTAGTCGCTTGAAGTAATGCCTAACTCATTCTCAATGGTTGTTCTAATGTTTTTTAGATTTTTTTCGTCCTCATCCAATGAAAACCTATAGCAGCATTGTGTCATTGTTGGGTCAAGAACAAATAGTACATTGCCAAAGGATGGGCATACCCTCACCTACCGCGATACTCGCTACTATTTGATCGAGTATTTTGCGATTGCTCTTTCTGCTGCAATATCCAGTTCTGCATAGAAACTCACATCATGTCCATTACACTCATTAATAAGTTCATCTTTATATTCTTCTTTGATTTTTTCGCAAGTCATGAATACTTGCATACTGATTGCAGCGTTAAACAAAGATACATTACCTTTCTCCTTTTCGTTATCTGCTAATGGTTTAAGATAAGCTTTAAAAATACTGTCAAATACATCCTCAATAAGATTTACATATTTCTTGTTTTCAGTTGTCATAGGATAATTCTTCAAATAGACATGTGTCTTCCTGAAGACACTAAACTCATCATGGTCCTCAAGGTGGAATTGCATAAGGAGCGTTGTAGGGTCTTTCTTGCTTCTTGGCGGCATATAGCTGTATTTTCGTTCTATTTCATGAACCTTATCTAACATCCAACTTTCTACAATCATCCATATCGTATTTGTCCGTTCTATGTTGTATGTTTTAGCTTCATCAAAGGTTTTCTTATCATAATACTCCATCAAATACAAATAATCGCCTTCTTCCACTTTTCCTTCCCATTGTTCAAATACTATACGTTTTAATTCAGAAATGGAGCACTCTGTATCATGAGCCGTTGTCTCTAGTGCGAACACTTTTTCTTTCACTTCTTTGTCCGGTAGATTTGAAAAGTCAAGTCCCAAAGATTCTATCTCGGCTGCCTTCGCGGGATTATTCTGCTTATAGTTTTCCCAATACGATATCATTTTCTTTCTGTATTTATTGTTTCTGTTCAATCTGTTGTTTCATTTCTGCATTTTCGCCGCGCATATATGCGGGGTGGACTTTCGGGGCGAAAATCGGCCTCGCATATATGCGGGGAGCACTTTCCGGGTGAAAATCGACCGCGCATCGATGCGGAGCGCACTTTCCGGCTGAAAACCGGCCTCGCATATATGCGGGGTGCACTTGCCGGGCCGATTCGTGACCCCGCATATATGCGCGGTGCAGTTTCACGCCTCGGCCGGCTCCGCGTCGGGCTGCGGGTCGGTGTCGGAGCTGTCTTTCTTCTTCTTGTTGGCGTTGGGGTTCGACATGGCGTGGCGGCGGAAGTATTCGAGGTCCTCGCTGACGAGGGCGACGAGCTTCTGCGCCTCGGCGCGGTCGGGGTTGAGGAGGGCGTAGGCATTGGTGAGGCGCACGAGGGTGAGGTAGGCGCGGTCGGTGGCCTCGCGGGCTGCCTTGAGTTCGCCCATGATTTGCGCCGAGCGCTCGTCGTTGCGCTCGGCGAGGAGCTGGCGCACGCGGTCGTTGGCGGCTTTGAGGCGGTCGGCGATGATTTCGAGGCCGAGGCGGCGCAGCTGGGTGCGGTACTGGAAGAGGTCCTGCAGCATGTTGTCGATGAGGCCGCTCTCCTTCATGTAGTTCTCCGTGGTCTTGATTTTGTAGTTGCGGACGACGCGCAGCAGGGGCTCGGCGTGCTGGGCGGTCTCGGCGATGGGGAACTTGGCGTAGGCCTTGACGGTGTCGCGCAGCGAGGCGTAGAGCTTGTCGCGCTCCTCGTCGGCGGCCTTGAGGGGGTCGGTGAGCTCGCTGTCGCGGTAGCGCTTGAAGGCTTCGTCCTCGGCCTTGAAGGCGGCGTCGAACTCGTCCTTGCCCTTGCGCCAGAGTTCGTGGTCGATGGGCAGCTCGGCGGTGCGCTTGCCGAAGGTGGTCATGTACTCGTAATGGGGCGCGTTGGCCGCCCGCGCGATGGAGATTTGGTCGATTTGCATTGCTATTTCCATATACATCATATTTATAGATGAAACATAAAGTGACTATTTTGGTTGATAAGAGGTGATAAGAGCAAATGGACCGCATTCCGTCTTCACCGTGTCGTTATAGCGATACTCAGCGTAGTCCCGCCACACCTGAATGGTTACGCATACCGTGAACGGGACTTCTTCTTCAGGAAAAGACATATCTATTTTTTCATCCAAGGGTATGTAGTACTGCTTGCCGCAGTAATCGAAATCGACAGCAGTGCATCCACATTTCCCGGCGTAAACGGGAGCGTCATTGTCAAAGTTGTACCTTCCTCCGCCATTAACCACTATTGTCATATCCTTGATGAAAGCAATGCCTTCATCATCGTATTGCAAGCCGTCAAACAGCGATGCGCATTCGGGCACTGTGTCGGTTGCAATGGCGTCGTTTGTTGCTGTGCCGCTCTTGCATCCGACCATCAGTCCGATGCCGCACAGCACCGCGAGGGTTAAAAATACTTTCTTCATATACATTATATATTATTGGTTAAACTTCGTTTTCGCGCCGTGGTTTGTTGAGGCCCCGCGCCTCAGGCGCGGGGCCTCAACGTCCACCGCAGGCTACTCTTTGCGCTTGCGCTCGGCCTCGTCTTCCTTGGCAGCGGACTTTATTTGCTCGTGGCCTTGGTCGAGAAACCACCACAGGATGGTGAAGACAACGCCACTTACCACCCCGCTAATGATAGAGTGGCGAAGTTCGTGGTGCAAAAACAATATGTTCACAAGGAAAAATACCAATGTGAATACGCCAAACAGAAACAGGTAGTAAGCCCAGTTCTTTTTCTTGAAAAGTTTCATATTTCTATTGTTTATTAATCATTTATTTCAGTTTATTAATCTTTTATTTCTTCTGCCAGCGCTTGAGCGTGGGGAAGTACTGCCGCAGGCCCTCGCGGTACTCGTCGGCGGTGAGGTGCTGGCCGGTGTTCTTGTTGAACTCGTCGAGGAACTGCACGCAGACCTCTATCATCTCGTCCATCGTGCAGTCCTGCGTGAAGTGGCCGTCGGCGAAGCAGTACTTGCAGTAGTCGGGGTTGTCGCTCACGACCTCGTCGCTCAGCGGCATGCCGCAGCTCTGGCAGAAGCGCTGCTGGTTGGGGAATGGGTTGTCCATAGCTTTCTTTTATTTACGAGTTAATACTTTGTGTACCTTCTCGACGATGTCGGCGGCGCGGAGGTGGTAGTTGGTGAGCATCTCGTCGGGCGTGCCGCTCTCGCCGAACTTGTCGTCCACGGCCACGTACTCCATCGGCGTGGGGCAGTGGAGGGCGAGGGTCTGGGCCACGCTGTCGCCGAGGCCGCCGTTGAAGAGGTGCTCCTCGCAGGTCACCACGGCGCGGGTCTTCCGTGCGCTGGCCACGATGGCCTCCACGTCGAGCGGCTTGATGGTGTGGATGTTGATGACTTCGGCGCTGATGCCTTCCTTCTCCAGGGCTTCGGCGGCTTGCAGGGCTTCCCACACCAGGTGGCCGCAGGCGAAGAGGGTCACGTCCTTGCCCTCGCTCAGCAGCTGGGCCTTGCCAATCTCGAACTTCTCGTCCTCCGGCAGGAAGCAGGGCATCTTCGAGCGGCCGAGACGCAGATAGACGGGCCCGACGTGCTCGGCGGCGGCCAGCGTGGCGGCCTTGGCCTGGTTGAAGTCGGCGGGCACCAGCACGGTCATGTTCGGCAGGGCCTTCATCAGGGCGATGTCCTCCATGGTCTGGTGCGTGGCGCCATCCTCGCCGAGCGAGATGCCGGCGTGCGAGCCGCAGATCTTCACGTTCTTGTTGCTGTAGGCCACGACCTGGCGTATCTGGTCGTAGACGCGGCCGGTGACGAACTCGGCGAAGCCGCCCAGGAAGGGCACCTTGCCGCAGAGGCTCAGACCGGCGGCGATGCCGACCATGTTGGCCTCGGCGATGCCGCACTGGATGAAGCGCTCGGGGAACTCCTTGGCGAAGCCGTCCATCTTGACGCTGCCTTTCACGTCGGCGCTCAGCGCCACGACATTCTCATTGCGCTTGCCAGCTTCCACAAGGCCTTCGCCCATACCGGCGCGCAGTTCTTTCATTGATTGTTTTTCGTAGTGGGTCATAATTGTTATTGTTTGTTTATTTTATCAGGCTATTAAAATAGTTTTCTATAACTGAATCCGATGTAGGCTGGAATGTTACCCATTCAGATATTACTCCAAAATCGTCTCTGTAAATAGAGTGATTCCCTGGTGTAGTGTCAATTATGCATTGCTCGAATACCTTACATCCCTCTCTGTCATTATAATGCAGTTTGTCTATGTCGATGACGGTAATGATATTCATTTTATACCATAATACGGCCTTGTTTTCTTCATTTACTGTAATTCTGTCAACCAAATATTTGTAATCATTCGTTTTTTCCCCAGCATATGGACAATGTACTCCTGTGCCATCCAGATGATGATGAACGGTTTGCATCACAGTATAGTCCATTTTTCCGTGCAATATGCCACAATTCATCACAACAGTAGTATCGTGGGGAAATGGCTCGTGAAATGTGTGAAGCATCAGGAATATGGTATCACCGTGAAAACCATACAAATCACCGATTAGATTCAACCTGTTCAAATCAAATTTATACTGTTTGCCGTCTTCATCTAATATCAATGTTCTCTTCCAACAATAATCCGATTCCGAAGAGTAGTATATGTAAGCAGTCCTAGTGTTGTCTATATGAAATATTTGGTGCGGCCACTTATTCATTTTGGGAGAGCAGCCTACACCACACGATTGCATCAAGAATCCAATCGTAGCTATTAGCATAGCAATGGCATGTGTATAAGATGCTTTCTTCATGGGTTAAAACTGTATCTTGGTGGTTTGTGAACTTTCAATGACAAAGCGGCGGGTCTGGACTTGGTCGAACCGGGCAACCTGCTGAGGGTGGAGGACTACTTCGTATTGTCCTGGTTGCAACAGGAGCCTCTCGACCGAGACGCTTGGGTTGAGGTCGGTGGCGAACTCGACTTGACCGTCGTTGAGACGGAAAATGGCACCACTGATGATGCCTTTGGGCTTTTCGAGAACCAGTTGGCCGGGCATAGGCACATTGAGCACAGTGGATGCCTGGCCTCTGACTTCGACATTGCGCAGGGTGGTGACAGGCAGGGTCTGGATCTCAAGGTCGTATCGGCCTGCCAGATATTGACCGGTTTCGCCAACCTCCTGTGCCGCCACACGTTCGCCACCGGCACGCCGCACGATGACGTCGACGTTGGGTTGTTGCCATGGTGGACGGGCTCCGCGATAGCGCACTCGCAGGGTGCCTTCACTGACGGTGATGTCGACAAAGTTGGTGCGGTCGACCGAAAACTGCATAGCCTCGCGGCGCAGGGGAGGGTGGGTGAAGATGGTCATGTCGTAGGTGATGAGCGGATCCATCAGCAGGGTGTCGGCACGCATCGACCCGTCGATGGTGTAGATGGTGTTCAGGCAACTGACCCCCGTGCGGCTATCGTAGAATGCCACAGGGTGTTCGGTTTCGTAGAGATGGCCTTGCTCGTCTACGACGTTGATGACGACCTTGGCTTTTTTGTCAGACATCTGGAAAATGTCGTCCAGCGTCTTGGAGAAATCTTCTTCGTGGCGCACGGGAAAGAAGTTGCCGGCACAATCGGAGTGGTTGAATTCTCCGGCACCGATGCCGAGCACGAATGTCTGCACCACCACACCGCTGAGCTGCACCTGCCGTGCCACATTGCAGATCTCGGCGTCGCGGTCGTCCATGCCGTCGGTCACCACAAGGATGATGTTGCGGCAATTGCCCGAAGCGGGAAAATCGCTCAAAGCGTCGGTCAACGCCGCTTCGGCAGTGCATCCGCCCTGCGGCACCAGCGTCTTGATCTTGCTTTGCAGGCGGTAGATGTTGTCGTTGCCGAAAGGCACCTCCAGACGTGTGCCATACTGTTCGCGATTGAGGTGCCCGAAGACTCGAAGAGCCACGTCGATATTGCCGTATTCCTTGACGCTGTCGAGGAATGAAAGCAGCACCTGTTGTGTGACTTTGATCTTGGTGTTGCTTTGCCAGTGCTCCCACATTGAGTTGGAGCAGTCCAGAATCAGCAGCACGCGTGTCTTCTCAAGAGCGGTGTTGCTTTCCGACGATTGTCCGGTGGCCGTGTTGCAAAAACCGCATAATGAGACTAATGCCAATAAAATGAAAAGACTATGCGTGATATTTTTATATAGTATCATTTTGCAAAAATACGAAAAAACAACGATATGGCAATGCCATCTGTCAACAAATGCGCTCCTTTTGTGTCGAATGGCAGCCGCAACGGCTTTTGGGACTTGGATCGGCGGCCGATAGCACGTCGTAACAATTCTGCAACAAAAACTTAACAGAAACTTAACGGAATCTTAACCGTTTCGTAACATAATGGCTGTATTTTTGCGGTCGAAAAAGATATTATTTCTGTTTATGAATATCATTGAAATTCTTTCGATTGTGATCAAATTCGCCGGAGCGTTGGCGGTGTTTCTCTTCGCCATGAAGGAAATGGGGGAGGGGTTGCAGAAAGCCGCAGGCAGCCGCATGCGCTCCATTTTGTGAAAAATCACCTCCAATCCGCTGAGTGGAGTGCTCACAGGCACCGTAGTGACGGCTGTCATCCAGTCGTCATCGGCCACCACGGTCATGGTGGTCAGTTTTGTCAACGCCGGACTGCTTTCGCTCGCAGGTGCCGTGTCGGTCATCATGGGGGCTAACATCGGCACCACCGCCACGGCCTGGATCATCTCGCTGCTGGGCCTCGGTGGCTCGAGCGGACTGTTTTCTCTTCCCATGCTCCTGGCGGCGATCAGCCTGTTCTTCCTCTTCACAAAACGCGATGCCTTGAAGCCTGTGGGGCAAACCATCATAGGCTTGGCCTTACTGCTGGTGGGTATGGATCTGCTCCAGGCCGCAATGCCCGACATTCAGCAGTATCCCGCCCTGCTTGAAGGCATTGCCTCGCTCAGCGGATACGGCTTCTGGTCCATCCTGTTGTTTGTCGCCGTCGGTGCACTGCTGACATGCATCGTGCAGTCGTCGTCGGCAATGATGGCCATCACATTGCTTATGTGCTACAACGGCCTGCTCGACATCCCGATGGCCATCGCCCTCGTCATGGGTCAGAACATCGGCACCACCATAACGGCCAATATCGCCGCGGCCGTAACAAACGTTGCCGCCAAACGTGCCGCCCGTTCCCATCTGGTGTTCAACGTCGTCGGCGTACTGGTCACCCTCATCCTGTTTCGCCCGATTCTCGCCTTTGTTTCGTCGGTATTCCCCACCGACGTGCCCATGGCCATCACTCTTTTCCATACGCTCTTCAATGTCGGCAACACGTTGCTCCTGGTATGGTTTATCCCACAGATTATCTGGCTGGTGGAGCGTATGGTGCCCGACACCAAAGACAGCGGCCAGACGTCCGACGCTGAGGAGTATCACCTGAGCTATATCAGTCGAGGTCCAGTCAGCACCGCCGAGTTGAACCTCGAGAGCGCTAAGCGCGAGATTCAGCTTTTCTCCAAGCAGGTGCTCCATATGTATGCGCTCTTGCCCGACTTGCAGTCTGCCCACAATGAGAAGGATTTCGATACCCTCTTGCAGCGCATTGAGCGCTACGAGCAGCTGACTGACCGCATGGAAATGGAGTTGACCCGCTTCCTCACCGTTGTCGGTGGCGGTAACATCAGTTCGCACACCTCCGGGCGTGTCAGCACCATGCTTCGCATTGTCGACAATCTTGAGAGCATCGCCGACAGTATTCTCCAGATTGCCCTCACACGCAAAAACAAACGGTCCGACGCCGTTCATTTCAGCGATCATCTGAATTCCAACTTGGCCCAGATGAATGCATTGGTCGAAAATGCCCTGATTGTGATGGACGGGAATCTGGTCGACTACGACCATATCGACCTGCGTGGCGCCTACGATGCCGAACGCGAGATCAACGACTGCCGCGATCGTCTGCGCGCTGAGCATCTCGAGTCGCTCAAACACGGACTCTACGGCTACCCGGTGGGCAATGCCTACAGCTCGCTCTATGCCCAGTATGAGAAGTTGGCCGATTATGTCATCAACGTCACCGAGTCGATCGACAATTCTCTCAAACACGATTCAATCCATCCATAAAACAATATACAATGAACAGAAACACAGTCCTTTGTACAGCCTTGGCGGCCGCAATGGCCTTCGCCTCCTGCCAAAAGGCAGAAAAGACCTCCATCGAATTCAGCGAATTGCCTTCGCAGGCACAGACTTTTGTCCAAACCCATTTCGACGACAAGCAGATTGCGGCTGTGTACCGTGACAACGACATCTCCGACAAGGACTTTGAAGTGATCTTCACCGATGGTGCCAACATCGACTTCACCAAGCGTGGCGATTGGGAAGAAGTGGAAGATCGCGATGCTGACGGTGTGCCTGAGGACATCATTCCGGCTCCCATCAGACATTTTGTTTCCGACCGTCACCCAGGCCAGTATGTGGTTCAGATCGGCAAGGAAGGCAATAAATATGATGTCGAGCTCAACACCGACATCGAAATCGTGTTCGACAAGAACGGCAATTTTGTCAGCTACGACGATTGACGCAATGTCACTTCAAGCAAAAAAGAGCTCCAGTCAGAACGGCTGGAGCTCTTTTCTTTTTCTTTGTCGGTTTAAAAGTCGCCGAGGGTCTCAGGCAGTTGGGCGAGAGCCTTGGGCAGGTCGTCGGCGCTGAGCACTGCACCATGATATTTGTTGGTGTTCTGCATGAAGTCGACACCATATCCCATCTGGGTCTTCAGAATGACGCACACGGGACTTCCCTGACCAGCCATACCCTTGGCTTTGGCCATGCCGTCGAGCACCTGCTGCATATCGTTGCCGTTGTCCACCACCACCACTTTCCACATGAAGCTCTCGAACTTGGCTTGCAGGTCGCCGAGGTTCATCACCTGCTCCACAGTGCCGTCGATCTGCTGGTGGTTGTAGTCGACGGTGGCAATCAGATTGTCGACACCTTTTGCGCCCGCGAACATGACGGCCTCCCATATCTGGCCTTCCTGCAATTCTCCATCGCCGTGCATGGTGTACACGAGGTGCTTGTCGCCGGTCATTTTTTTGCCCAGCGCGGCACCGATACCCACGCTCATGCCCTGGCCGAGCGAGCCGCTGGCCATACGGATGCCGGGTAGTTTGTGCTCAGTCGAGGGGTGTCCCTGCAAGCGGGTGCCGAATTTGCGGAATGTGGCCAACTCGCTGACGGGGAAAAATCCGCGACGGGCCATCGTGCTGTAGATTACGGGTGTGATGTGTCCCTGCGAAACGAAGAGCATATCTTCGCCGGTGCCTTCCATCGTGAAGTTTTCGGGTTGCATCTCCATGATGTTGAACTGCATCGCCACAAACCAGTCGGCGGTGCCCAGTGAGCCACCCGGGTGTCCGCTTTTGGCTGCAGTGGTCATTCGGAGGATGTCGCGGCGCACCTGCGTCGCTATCTGCTGAAGTTCTTGCGTCGTTTTCATATATCTGTGTGTTTTTGATTTATCTATTTTTGTTTGTTTTTCAATATCCCGACGGCGCGCTGGTACCCGTCGTCCACTTCTTTCATCACCTTGTAGTAGTAGTCCATCCCGAACAGGTCTTTTGCCACCTGTGCCTTGAGCACCAGGCGGAGGTAGCGGTCGCTGTGTGCGGTGCGCTCGGGCTCGGCGGCCTCTTTCACACTGTCGCGCACCACGCCCTTGGCAATGGCAGCGGCAGTCAGCAAGCTGTCGAGGTGGAACGAGTCGTAGTTGGCCAGGTAAGTCTCAAAATCCTTCACGGCATTGTCTTTGCGGTGCTCGTCGGCCCATTTCAGAGGGAATGAGTTCAGCAGTCCCTTGCCGCGCAAGCTGATGTAATAGTCGGTCAGCCTGACGGTGTCCATCGGCACAAACACGTCGGGCATGATGCCACCCCCGCCATACACCAGCCGGCCTCCGTGGGTGCGGTATTTTAGCGAGTCGGGGAAATGTATCGAGTCGGCATTCACCAGTTCGCCATGCTTGAACCGCTGCGACACATCTTGGCGATAGGCGTCGCTGCCCTCGTCATAGGGCCGCTGTATGCATCGTCCCGATGGGGTATAGTAGCGGGCCGTGGTAAGCCTGATCTGGCCTCCGTCGTTCAGCGGGAACATGCGCTGCACCAGGCCCTTGCCGAACGAACGGCGTCCCACCAGCGTGCCGCGATCCCAATCTTGAACGGCCCCCGACACGATCTCCGATGCCGATGCCGATCCTTCGTCGATCAGCACCACCAGGTCACCCTCGCGGAATTGTCCGCGGCCGTTGGCATGGAAATTCTGCCGCCGTACGGTGCGCCCTTCGGTGTAGACAATCAGCTGTCCGCGTTCGAGGAATTCGTTGGAGAGGTTGCAGGCAATGTCTAGGAATCCGCCTGTGTTACCGCGCAAGTCGAGTATCAGCGATTTCATGCCCTGTTTCTTCAGTGTGCGGAGAGCTTTGCGGAATTCGTCGACAGAGGTGCGGGCAAAGCGCGTCAGGCGGATATATCCGATGCCGTCTTCAGCCATGAAATAGGTGTCGATGGAATAAATGGGCACCTTGTCGCGGACAATCTCGAAGTTGTAAACCGACCCCTGGCGCAGCACATCAAGGTGCACAACGGTGCCTTTCTTGCCGCGCAGCCGCTTGAACACAAACTGGTTGTTGACACTGTCGCCGGTGGCTTTTTCTCCGTCGATAGCCAGCAACTTGTCGCCGATCTGCAGACCTACCTTCTCGCTGGGGCCACCGTCGATCACCGACGACACCACGATGGTGTCGGATACAATCTGGAACGAGATGCCCACGCCTTCGAAGTTGCCTTGCAGGCTCTCGTTGGCCCGTTCCACATCCTTGGCGGCAATATACACACTGTGAGGGTCAAGCGCCTTGAGCATGGCATTGATGGCGGCCTCGCTCATCTTCTCCATGTCCGGTCCTTCCACATAGTTCTTGTTGATCAGCCCCATCACTTCGTCCACGCGCATCTGGCCTGGGATCACCTCCACCGGCGGCGTGGCTTCCTGGCCCGACACATGTCCGGTGACGGCAAGCAGCGACACGAAGGGTAAAATATATTTGGTTTTCATCTGGGCAGTCTGTTATTTCGGCATTTGCTGACTGAGGCAGTGGAAACTGCCGAGACCCCATACGATATCGGTCGAGTCGATTCCCACAATCTCGCGGTCGGGGAAACAGGCTTCGAGGATATAGGCGGCCTCATTGTCGGTCAGGCAGCGGTAGGTGGGGAAAATCACCTTGTCGTTCGCAATATAGAAATTGGCATAAGATGCAGGCAGGCGCTGGCCGTCGTAAAACACCACGTCAGGCATC
The DNA here is from genome assembly GCA_937886715.1 of uncultured Bacteroidales bacterium. Lineage (GTDB taxonomy): Bacteria > Bacteroidota > Bacteroidia > Bacteroidales > P3 > Colimorpha. The sequence goes on from CAKZZD010000009.1 coordinate 113,908, forward strand.
GGCATCTCAACAATGGTGGGCTGTTTGCCGTTGGCCAGGCGGCACCGGTTGAGCATCTTCAGGTTCTGCTGAAGGGGCTCGTAGTTTTCGTCCCATACATCTTCTTCAACCACCGTCACGATGGTGTCTTCCGACACAAAACGCGACAAGTCGTCAACGTGTCCGTCGGTGTCGTCGCCCACAATCCCATCGCCGAGCCAAATGATGTTGTCAACACCGTAATAGTCTCGCAGATAGCCTTCTATCTGGTCTTGGTTCAAGTGGGGGTTCCGGTTTTCGTTGAGCAGGCACGAAGTGGTCGTCAGCAGGTCGCCGCATCCGTTCACGTCGATCGATCCGCCCTCCATTACAATGTCGGGCGAGAACAGTACCATCTCGGGCATCAACTCGTGTATACGCACCGGTATCTCGGTGTCAAGCTCATAGGGATATTTTCCGCCCCATGCATTGTGGTTCCAATTGACAATGGCGCGACGTGCAGGGTCGTTATGGTTGAGCAGGAAGGCAGGCCCGTGGTCGCGGCACCAGGCATCATTGCTTGGAATGATATGCAGCCTGATATTCATCATATTGGTGCCAATCTTCTCAAGCTCTTCTTTAACATGGTGCAACATCTTTTCATCGTCCACATTGATGTGCACAGTCTCGTTTTCGGCCAATATCTTGACAAACAGATGGTATGACGGATAGATCGTTTCGATCTTCCCGGGCCATGAGTCGGGATTCTTGGGATAGGTGAGCCAAGTGGCCTCGTGGCGGTGCCATTCGGCCGGCATGTAGTAGCCTGATTCTCTTGGAGTCATAACTTGTCTGTTGAATTGTCGGTGTAACGTGTCTAATCGATAAAGCGTTTCGTGATGTCAGCGTAGCTGTCGATGCGTCGGTCGCGCAGGAATGGCCAGTGGCGACGGTAGTGGTCGCTCTCGTCAAGGTCGAGCTCCTGCACGTGGATGGTCTCGTCGTAGTGCGGTGCCTGGTAGAGCACCCGGCCAAAGGCATTGGTGATGAAGCTGCCGCCCCAGAACTGCATGCCTCCTTCACGGCCGGTGCGGTTCACACTCACCACAGGCACACCGTTGGCCACTGCATGGCTGCGCTGAATGGTCTGCCAGGCGCTGTACTGCTCGCGGTTGTCGTGTTCGTTCTGGCGCACGTCCCAGCCGATGGCAGTGGGGTAGAACAAAATCTGAGCACCCATGAGCGCCGTGATGCGGCTGGCTTCGGGATACCACTGGTCCCAGCAAATCAGCACCCCAAGGGTGGCATAGCGCGTATGGAACACCTTGTAGCCCAAGTCGCCGGGGGTGAAATAGAACTTCTCATAGTAGCCCGGGTCGTCAGGGATATGCATCTTGCGGTATTTGCCCAGATAGCTGCCGTCGGCATCGATCACGGCCGTCGTGTTGTGGTACAGGCCCTCGGCGCGTTTTTCAAACATCGAGCAGATGATCACCACCCCCAATTCCTTGGCCAGCGCCATGAAATGCTGTGTGGTGGGCCCTTCGGGGATGGGCTCGGCAAGCGCAAAATTCTGGTAGCGCTCCTCGTCGCAGAAATACAGCGATGCGAAAAGCTCCTGCAGGCAGATGATCTGTGCGCCCTCTGCGGCCAGTTCGCGAACCTTTTCGGTGTATCGTTCTATGTTTGTCGACTTGTCCTCGACGCAGCTCATCTGCGCAATGCCAACTTTCACTTTCATCTTTTGTCACTATTGGTTTCGAAATGCAAAAGTACGAAAGTTGGCCGAAGTGGCCAAATTAATATTTCAACACATTGTTATTAACTCGATTGCAGGCCAATTAGCCATGCCGGCAACAGCCTCTCCGGTCCATCCCCCCTCCATACCATCTCCTACCCAAGTCCTACCACAGTAGGAGATGGTATGGAGGGGGGATGGAGGGGAGAAGGAGATGGAGGGTCGGAAAAGGCGGCGCCAGGTTGGGTCGGAAATGGCGACAAAAGTTATGAACAATACAATATTATCATGCGCCTCGCGTTAATAGAAGCATGATTCGCAAAGTGACGATCTTATGCTGTGCGATGCTGCTGGTGGCAGGCGCCGCTGCGCAAGGGCTGCTCGAACGCGGGCAAGAGGCTGAGCGTAAGGGGCTTGTCGACTTGGCAGAGGGCTATTACCGCCAGGCGGCAGACAGCAGCAGCGATGCCCGACGCTGCCTGGGCCTGCTGCTTGAGCGCAAGGGTCACTTCAGCGATGCGATGCATTGTCTGGCAACAGCCGACAGCACCGCTGTCACGATGGCACATCTGTCTGTATGCCAAGCCGAATGCGGCAAGTGGGCGGATGCCAAGCGGTCGGCCGAGAAGGCGGTGGAGCTGGCTGGCGATGGGCACAAGAAAGAGTGCTCGATGGCGATGGCCACTTTGGCGCTTGAGAACTGCCATACGGGCAACTACACCAATGCCATGAATTGGGCCAACCGCGCCCTAGAGACCGACCCCGCCTCGGCCCGTGCCCTCAACGTGCAGGGCATCATCCACTATAAACGGGGCAACGACAAGGAGGCAATCAAGTCGTTCCGCCAGGCCCTGCAAACCGACCCGGAGAATATCGACGCTTATTTCAACCTCGGCTCGATGTATTGCTACCGTCGCAATCCCGACATGGCCATCACCACCCTGCGCAAGGGACTGAAGATAGAGCGTACATCAGTGAAACTGTTCTACTGCCTCGGATGGGCTTTCCTGATCAAAGGCGAGACCGACAAGTCGATTGAATGCCTGGAGAATGTCATCCGGCTTGACAGCGGATACGTCAACGCCTACAACAGACTGGGCGACATATACTTTGAGCGAGCCGACTACAATCAGGCGCTGGCTTACTACCGGATGGCCGTGAGGAAAGATCCCGAGATGGGAGAGGCCTACAGGCTGATGGGGCGGACGTTCGCCGAAATGGACGATTTTTCGCGAGCCATACGCAATTATCAGAAGGCTGTGGAGCTTGATCCCCAGGACAGCGACACCTATTGCAAGATTGCAGAACTGTACGACCACAAGAAACAGCCCAAAAGGGTGGAGGCTAACTATAAACGTGCCGCCAAATTGGGCAACGTTCAGGCCCAGCAGTGGTGTGTCAAACATGGGGTGGCATATTGATGAACCGACAACGTTTTTTTTGATATGAACGACATAAAAGACTTTTTGCAGAAAATAGAGCGGATATTTGAAGAGGAGCAGTTTGTCCACCAGCCGGAGGAACTGTATGCCCCGATCGACTATACGCTCCGTCTTGGTGGCAAACGCATACGCCCGACGCTGCTGATGGTGGCCAATGCCATGTTCGGCGGCGACGAATCGCAGGTGCGCGATGCGGCCATCGGAATCGAGACATTCCATAATTTCACCCTGTTGCACGACGACCTGATGGACCGTTCGCCGCTGCGCCGCGGGCAGCCTACCGTGTACCGCAAATGGAACGAAAATACGGCCATACTCAGTGGCGACACCATGTTCGCTCTGGCGTGGAGATACTTTCTCAGGCAGCCTTCGCCCCGACTGAGGGAGGTGCTTGACTGCTTCAACGAGACGGCTATCGAGGTGTGCGAAGGACAACAGTATGACATGAATTTCGAGAAGAGAAACCTCGTGGGTATCGACGAGTACATGCTGATGATACGCAAAAAGACCGCCGTGCTGTTGGCCGGAGCCTTGAAGATAGGCGCCCTGTATGCCGGCGCCCCAGCCGCTGACATCGAGCGGCTCTATCAATTCGGCATCCACATGGGCCTGTTATTCCAGCTGCAGGACGATTTGCTTGACGCCTATGGCGACGTGGCCGTGTTCGGAAAGCAGACGGGCCAGGATATCCGCGACAACAAGAAGACATTCCTGCCTTTGAGGGCTCTGGAACTGGCCAACGAGGCGCAAAAGGCCGAGCTGTTGTCGCTGTTCGGGACTGCAGGAGTTGAATGTGGCGAAGACGAGAAGGTGCGTCGCGTGCTGGCCGTTTACGACCAGGTGGATGTGCGCCGCGATGTGGAGAAGATCATTGCCCAAGAGGATTCGGCTGCCATCGGTTTTTTGGAGGAGATAGCGCTTCCGGCCGAGAGGAAAAAGCCCCTCTACGAGATGATGGAAATGCTAAAAGGAAGAAAAAAATGATATTTTTTGTTGGGATTCCAAAAAAATAGTATATTTGCATAATTATTTGACAAGCGCAAAATATTAACAATTAATTAATAATCAACACACTAACAACATCATGAAAAAAGTTTTTGCTTTGTTGTCAATAGTTGGACTGTTGACATTTGCCAACTTCAATGGCGTGATGGCACAGGATACCGTCACCACCGAAGAAGCCACTGAACAGGTTGCCGCCGCTACCGACGAGGCTCAGCCCGCTGAGGAAGAGGTTGTCGCCGCTGCTGGTGACGAGACCCACTCTTTCCACCAGATGCTGAAAGAAAAGTACATCCAGGGTGGTGCCGGGTGGATGACCCCCGTGCTCCTCTGCTTGATTTTCGGTATGGCTCTGATTATTGAGCGCGTGCTCTACCTGAACATGGCTTCGACCAACGTGAAGAAACTTCTCGAGGGTATCGAGGACAACGTGAAGAACGGCAACTATGAAGGCGCCAAGGAACTTTGCCGCGACACCCGCGGTCCTGTGGCCAGCATCTTCTATCAGGGTCTTGACCGTGTTGACCAGGGTCTTGACAACGTTGAGAAGGCTGTCACGAGTTACGGTGGTGTCCAGATGGCCCGCTTGGAGAACAACCTGACCTGGATTGCCCTGTTCATCGCTCTTGCCCCCTCGTTCGGATTCCTCGGCACTGTGGTCGGAATGGTTCAGGCCTTCGACGACATCGAGACCGCTGGTGATATCAGCCCGACCGTTGTGGCTGGTGGTATGAAGGTTGCTCTGTTGACGACTATCTTCGGTCTGATCACGGCTATTATTCTTCAGATTTTCTACAACTACATCCTCACCAAGATCGAGAGCCTCGTCGACCAGATGGAGGACGGTTCGATCTCCTTCATGGATATCCTTGTGAAATATCGTAAATAGTAATGGTTTCTCACAATCTGTATACTGCAGATATAATTAAAGTAATTATTTAAAAACACTAAAAAGAGAAAACCATTATGAAAGAAAAAACCGATAAACTCATCACCTGGATTGGCTTGGGTGTTGCTCTGCTGGCAACGGTATTGAGCATCCTCTTTGCCATGAGCAACGGCGATGTCAAAGTACTGGAGGCAGTGCGTAACGGTGGTCTCTTTGACGCCACGTACTGGATCCTGATCATTCTGATCGCCATTTCTCTGATCGCTATCGTGTGGTTCCTCGTTGTCAAGTTGGCCCACAACTTCAAGGAGAACCCCGGATATATCAAGAAGTTCCTCCTTATGCTTGGCCTTATCATTGTGGCCTGCCTGGCAGCCTTCCTGCTTTCGCGCGGCAACGATGTGAGTCCCGCTTTGATGGAGAAAAACAACATTACAGAAGGCACTTCGAAGCTGATCGGCGCCGCCTGCATTCTGGTTTACATCCTTGTGATTGCTGCTGCCTGCTCGATCATCTATGTCGAGTGCTCGAAAGCGTTTAAAAAGAAATAAGAGATATGGCAAGAAAAACTCCCGGACTAAACACTGGCTCAATGTCCGACATATCGTTCTTGTTGTTGGCCTTCTTCCTGATGGTGTCCAACATCAATACCGATATGGGCATTGCCCGTAAGCTTCCGCCTCCTCTGCCCGAGGATGCCGAGGCCCCCGATGTTCGTGAGCGCAATATCTTCGTGGTTATGGTCAACAAAGACGACCGGTTGCTGTACAACAACGAATATGGCCGTATTGAGGACTTGAAGGACCGTGCCAAGGAGTTCCTCGGCAACCCCAACAATCTCCCCAACCTGCCCGAGAAGGTTCCGACCGAGATTCCGCTGCTTGGCACCATCGATGTGTCGAAGGGTGTTATCTCGCTTCGTAACGACCGTGGTACGTCCTATGATATGTACCTTCAGGTGCAGAACGAGTTGACCGCAGCTATCAAAGAGATGCGCGACGATCTCTCCACAGCCCACTTCGGCAAGAAGTTTGCCGACATTAGCGAATCACAGCGCGAAGCTGTTGAACAGGCCATTCCCGTGGCTATTTCAGAAGCTGAGCCTACAAAGATAGGAGGTAAATAATGGCACGTTTTACTGGTAAAAAAGCAAAAGAGACGCCCGAGTTGAACATGGGCTCTATGAGTGACATTATCTTTATGCTCCTGTTCTTCTTCATGGTTATCACCACCATGCGCGAGAGCTCGCTCTACGTGAAGATTATCCCGCCGCAAGGCAGCGAGGTGACCAAACTGGAGAAGAAGAGCCTGGTTAGCTATATCAACGTGGGTGTTCCTCTGCCGGACCAGCAGAAGAAGTATGGTACTGAACCCCGTATTCAGCTCAACGACCAGATCTCCGAGATTTCGGACATCATGCAGTTCGTCGAACTCGAGCGCACCCAGCGCCCTGAGGCCGACCGTCCCTTCATCACCACAGCCATCAAGGCCGACAAGCAGGTGCGTATGGGCATGATCTCCGACATCAAGCAGGAACTGCGTAAGAGCGGTGCTCTGAAGATCTTCTACAATGCCAGCAAGGGTTCGCGCAAATAGCGGATACCTTCAAGGCAACAATCGCATAAAAGCCACCTCGAACATCGGGGTGGCTTTTGTCGATTGTCGTTAGAATGTAATTCCGCGAAATGTAATAATGACAGAAAAATGAAGCCTGCAACCAACCAATCTGCCGTTTATCGCGCTAGTATGTCGTATCTGGCCAAGTGTGTCAAACAGCGTGTCTGCAGACACGCAGCACAGCAGATCAGCGCCTTGCCATTGGCCGACCTTACCGCTGAAGAGGTAGCGTTGATCAAAGGCCGATGGAATGGATTCGGAAGCGAATACACGTTGTTGTATCATCGACTGTACAAGACGATGTGCGGTTTTGACGACCGTTGGGTTGCCGAAGACGCCTATTCGCCATTGATACTCCGAGCTCTCAATCCTCGACGCTATGCCCTTGAATTATCCCACAAGGCCCTGCTTCCGTCGAGGTATCCGCAAATTCCTCAGCCTCGATGTGTGGCCGTCTGCCATGAAGGTGTGTACTACAATCATACCTTCCAGCCTATCGACCGCCAATCGGTGGCCGCCCTGCTGATGAATGAAGAGGCTTTCATCATCAAACCGACATTTGATGCCATGCAGGGGCGTGGCGTTATGCATATTCATGTTCACACTAAGCGGGATGTAGAGCGACTGTTGGAGGAATACAAGAATGGATTTGTTGCGCAAGAGGTTGTCTGCCAGTCGGATCTGACTGGGCAGTTCAACACCCACTCGGTTAACACTTTCCGCATCACGACATTGTCCATTAATGGACGTGCCTCCCTATGTGGTATACTGTTCCGCTGTGGACAAGGCAACACCTGCGTCGACAATGGCGCAGCAGGAGGGCTGATGGTGGGGGTCGATGGTGAAGGCCGGTTCCTCCCCACGGCCTATGACAAATTTTTCAATCGTCATACAGAAAGCGGCAACGGCGTGAAATTCGAAGGTGTTGTAATTCCCCAAATGCAGCATATCGTGGACCAGGCCTTGTCGTGGCATTCGAACCTGATGCCGGAATGTGGCATCGTGGGTTGGGATATTGCCCTTGCGTCCGACGGTAAGGCGCGTTTGATTGAGATAAACCTTCGATGGCCGGGCATCGTGTTTGAGCAGATATGTCCAGGACAGCCGTTGTTTGGCGAACGCACTTCTGAGGTGTTGGAATATGCTAGGCAACACAGCCCGAGACTTGAAGAATTGGTGGCTGAGCGCTTCAACATAAATGTCGGCCGCAAACCGACAATCAATAGAGAATAGGGCAATGTCTATCGACCTGTGCGGTGGCGGAAGAAGATGATCAGCCCGAAGGTCATCAACACCAGCACACCGAGAATGATCCAGAAAGCAGTAGTGCTGGCCGTGAATGGGAAGTCGACATTCATACCAAAGAAACCTGTGACCACCGTCAGGGGAAGCATGATGGTGGAGAAGTAGGTCAGCACCCGCATGATTTCATTGGTGCGGTTGGTCAGCAATGAATCGAATGTTTGGGAAAGACCTTCTATCAATTCGCCATAGTCCTCGATCGAGTCGAACATCTTCTGGTATTGGTCGAGGATATTGCCCCAATAGTCTTCCATGTCAATCAATTCGGGATCGACAAACCCCTTGATGCCGCCGCTCTCAAACATGTGCAGCACCCTCAGTTGGGGCTTGAAGGTGGTGTTGAGCAAGATGATGTTGCGCCGGGTCACCGAAATCTGCTCGATGATGCTTCGTGCGCGCTTGTTGAAGATGTCGTAGTTGATCAAATCCACTTCTGCACCCACGCGCATGATCAGCGTGTTGGTTTCGAGCATCAGGCGGTTGAGGATATGATACAGCAATTGGTCGCTGGTGGCCATCATCTCGCGGGTCTCCTCGTCGCCTTCAGAAAGGTCTTCCTGTATCTCATCGAAGAATTTTTTCACCGCCCAGTGAGCCTTTCCCACGGTGATGATGTAATCGCGACCCCAGAAGATTTTCACCTCCCGGATGCGGATAAACTTGTTGCTGTTGTCGAAGTAGGGGAAATGCAGAATCAGGAAATAGTAGTCGTCATATTCGTCGATTTTCGGACGCTGGTTGGTCCCGCGGCAGTCCTCAATATCAAGGGGGTGAAACTGATACTCATCAAGAAGCAGACGGTAATCGTCCTCACTTGGATTGGTAATGTCGAGCCAACGGATTGACTTATACTGAATGGTTTCAATCATAATTTCACCTCCTGGATATGATCACTATGTGGTCTGGATTCTACATTCGTGTATGGTTTTTGATTTGGCTGCAAAGATACAACTTTTTTCCCGAACTGCCGAAAAAAAACTTTTTTGGCTGTTCCGTTTTCGGTTTTTCTGTGGGCGATTTCTCTTCCGTTCTTGTCTTGTTGTATTGCTTTTTTTTTGTATTTTTGCAGCCGTAATGGAAGATTTGAACATTCATTATCATCCTCATAACCTGTGCTTTCGGGAAGCAACCGTTGATGACGTCGACGCTATCATTGAGCTCGTCCGCATGCGTATTCAATGGATGGACAACGTGGGACTGGAACAATGGAACAAAACCGACTATTTTGGACGCTATCCCCGCGAATATTGGGCTGAGAACATCCATAGTTTTCTGGTCGGCGACGCAGAGGGGCGAGTGGTTGTGGCGATGGCGCTCTACGTGAGTGATGTCAGATGGGGCAAGATGCCCGACGAGGCCTACTATCTGCACCATCTGGTGTCGTCGCAGGATTGCCCGGGTGCGGGCCACGCCATGATGCAATATGGGGAGCACTACGCCAAGGCGCACGGCATCGGCATCTTGCGTCTCGACTCCGCTGTGGGCAACGCTGCCCTGGAGCGCTTCTACACGCGCCTTGGATACAAAGAAAGCGGCCGTTGTCGCGACCGCTTGTATTATGGAATCCTTCGGGAAAAACGGCTTTAGCTGTTGCCTGCTGTGCGAAGGATGGTCTCGACATATATGGCCTTCATCGGGTCGGTCATGTCGAACAGCGTGTGGAACGGCTGGCTGAGCTTCTCCACTAGCAGGTGAGTGTTGTCCTGGTGCTCCATGTGCTCCAATTCGTAGGCAATTTGGGCCCAATCGTGGTCTGATTTGAGCAACGGGATGAAGTTTCCGATGTCGAAATTGCGCAACACCATATTGTCGATACCTTCCGTTTCGATGCGCGAATGGGCTCGGGCAAGCTTGATTTCACCCACCTCCTGCAGCACCTGCTGGTATTTTTCATACAGCACATATTCGTTCATCAGGAATGCCACTTCTCTGTCCGACAGCCTGCTCCACAGTTCGACCGACAGCGGACGTGCCACAAAGCGGCCAATCATGAAACTGCCTGCCGTCAGTCCCGACACGCCGCGGCGCAGACATTCAGCGGCGGTGCGGCGCATGAAGTCGGCCTTGTGCTCCAGGCTCAGCAGGTTGAACAACCGGCTCTGGTCGTTGTGGTCGCCCATGCGGCTTTCCAGCACTTGGCTGACATAGTCGTCGGGGCGCATCTCGTACCACGAGTTGACGATGCCGGCTGCCTTCTTGGGCTGGTTCTGCATGTTGCAGCGCACCAGGCGCGCCAGCTTGTTGATGTCGGTGATGTAGGAGGCTTGCTGCGAGTTGACGATGCCCTGATACTGGAGGTAGGCCTTCTTCATTTCTTCGAAGAATCCGGCCTCGTCGTCGCTCAGCTCCACGTTGACGCCTTGTATGTATTTGGTGAAGCGTGCCGGCTTGAAGGCAGCCTCGCCCTTGTATATGCTCTGTCGTTTCGAACTGACCGACAGCACTTCGCCTTCGAATATCTCGATGCCGTCGCTGTTCACCACCCGCATTCCGCGCTCGTCGTCGACGATGTTCACGCCGAAGCTGTGCAGGTCCATGAAAGCCGGTATACCGTAGCCGCGGCAGGCCGTGACCACATGTATGGCAGCGGGCATCATGCTCAATATGGCATCCACCTCGTTGAGGGTGATGGTGTCCTCGGGCACAAAATGCTCCTGGCACAGGCACACGTTCTCGCCCTTGCTTTTCAGCTCGCGGGCTTTGCCGATGGTGAAGCACAGCCGCGCCGAGATGGCGGTGCGGGGCAGCACGCTGAGGCCATGGGCAAAAAACTGCAGGTGCGACAGCGACTTGTCGTCGATCGATGCCGACACAATCTGCCTGAGGTGGTAGGGCTTGATGAGGTCGGTGACGTTGGCGTTGTCCACCAGCCCTTCGTTCTTCAGATCGATGGCCGATATCAGGGCGGCCCTGCCGGTCATCTCCGATGCGTTGAGCTGCAGCACCGAAAAGAGGCTCACCTCGTTGGGACGTGTCTCGACGGCGAATTCGATCGTCACCGGCGTCTTGTATCGTGCCTCGAGTTTCTTCAGCAGGGGGTCGAAGTGGTAGACGGCAGGGAAGGCTCCGCGGATCTCGTTACGGTTGATATAGGCCAGGTCGTCGGTGGTGACATCGCCCGTCATGATCTCTTCGCCGAAGATGTTGCGATAACTCTCGATCTGCTTGCCGACGCCGGTGCGCGAATGGCGGCTGTAGAGCACGCCGGGATAACTGGCGTTGTTGCCGATGGTCCACACCATGCGCTGCAAGATCAGGCTGGGGTAGGCCTGCTTGCCCTGCATGAAGGTGAGTATCAGGTCCGAATTCTCCAGATAGAAATTGCGCACATGCTGCGTCAGGCGAAGCGCCTGATAGTGTGCGTCGCTCAGCAGGCGCGATTCGCCGGCCAGCGTGATTTTCTTCTCCAGCTCCTCGATGCGTGCGCATTGGTCCTTAATGCTCAGCTTGATGTCCGACGACTGGTAGCGGTGCTCAATGTCGAGCATCTCGGCAATGGTGTGAAGCGTGCTCAGATACACGCGGTTGGCCATCGTGATGTCATACATGTCGCTCAAGGCGGTGTAGGCTGTGCGCGTCACACCGATGTTGAGCAGCGTCGGCATCAGCCCCGGTATGTATTGCGGCATGGCGCAACGGATGGCGAACACCAGGGGGTTGTGGCTGTCGCCGAGGCGGCAGTTGGTCATGATCTCCAGATTGCTGATGGCCATCTCCAGCAGGTCGGGCAGGCGCTCTGGCTGGTTGAACGACTTGGCCGTCAGGATGCAAAAGTCGGGCACCGGATAGCAGTTCTGCGTCAGTTCCATCAGCATGCGGCCTTTGTAGCTGATGCCCTCGTCGGTGAAATCGCCGTGCGACAGGGTGGTGATCAGCTCGTCGCATTCGGCCAGGGGGTTCTCGCCGACAAACTGGCAGCAGGTGTTGCGGAATTCCTGCCGCATCTGCTCCAGTTCCTCGCTGGCGCCGTTGCGCTCTTCGTCGAGCAGCAGCTCCAGGTAGTGGCGGCGGGCCTCGTCGCGTTTTTTCAGCAGGCAATACATGTCGTACCACCGCGGAGGAAACTCGTGCTGCGTGTCGCGGCTCTCGCCTTCGAGGCTGTAGATCACTGTGCCGGGCTTGTTGCCCTCAAGCTGGTTTTCGGGGTCTTCGCTGTCATGGTTGAATATCTGTCGTCCTTCGTGGGCATACAGGTTCACCATGAAAAAATTGGGATAGCTCGCCCTGATTCTGAAGCGCGATACTTTCATGGCTGCGATTTGTGGGGGGTATGGGTTCAGCTCACTGCTGCGCCGTCAGGTTGGTGTCGGTGGCAGTGGCGATGATGGCTTCAAACATCTCCTCGGGCGACAGTCCGATGTAGGGCAGCATCTTCTTCATGTCGGCTGCCAGATAGTGGTCGGGATAGGTCTCCACAAACTCGGTGTAGGCCTCGCGGGCCATGTCGTACTGGCCGCCGATCTCGTAGGCATAGCCCTTCATGAACTGGCAACCGGCCAGGTCGCCATAGTCGGGATAGAGGGCGATGATGCTGTCGAGCACATCCACGGCCTGTTCGGTCTTGCCGATATTGATGCTGATGTCGGCAATGCGGCTTATGTACACCGGTGCCAGACTATCGTTCGGAAAATGGTTCACAAACTGGCGGTAGAGCGCTATCATCTCGTGGGGCTTGGTGTCGTCGGCAGCCATGTCGACCATCGACATTTCGCGTTCGCAGTCTTCGATTTTCTGCACCAGTTCGCTGCGATTGGGACCACAGGCCACAAGCATCGTCAGAACGGCCAGACAGCATAGGATTCGTTTCATAATGGCGTCGGTATTGATTGTTTTATTTGTTCATTTTCATGCGGTAGCGTGTGCGCACCTTGCCCGAGGCTATGTCGTTCAGGCGGCGGCGCAGCATCGTGCGGCGCAGGTTGCTCAGCCGGTCGGTGAACACCTTGCCGTCAAGGTGGTCCACCTCGTGCTGCACCACGCGGGCATACAGTCCCTGGGCCACATCGGTATGCTCCACCCAGTCGGCATCGTAATATTTCACCACCACCGATTCGGGCCGCAGCACATCCTCGTGGATGTCGGGCACGCTGAGGCACCCCTCGTTGAAGAATTTCTTCTCGCCTCGGTATTCCAGTATCTCGGGGTTCACCAGCACATGCTCCTCGCTTGCGTCGCCATAGGTGTCGGTCTTCTCGTCGTAGGGGCGGAATCCGATCACCACCACGCGGATCGAAAGGTCCACCTGCGGTGCGGCCAGACCCACTCCGTCGGCGGCATACATCGTCTCAAACATGTTCGCCACCAGCTCTTTCAGGTTGGGATAGTCTTTGTCAATGGGTTGTGCCGTTTTGCGCAGCGTGGGGTGGCCGTAGCCGATAATGGGTAATATCATTTCTCTTGTCTATTTTCTGGTGTTCATATACGATTGCAGCATGATCGTGGCGGCAATGCGGTCCACCATGCCCTTGTCGCGGCGCTGCTTCTTGCGCATCCCGCTGTCGATCATGGTCTGGAACGCCATCTTCGACGTGAAGCGCTCGTCCACACGCGCCACCTCCTTGTCGGGATAGCGCTTGCGCAGCTCCGCCACGAAAGGCTCGATCAGCATCATCGACTCCGAAGGCGTGTTGTCCATCCGGCGCGCGTCGCCCACCACAAACACATCCACCTCCTCGCGCGTGCAATAGTCCTTCAGGTAGTCGAACAGGGTAGGGGTGTCCACCGTCGCCAGGGCAGTGGCTATGATGCGCATCGGGTCGGTCACCGCCAGACCCGTGCGCTTCACCCCATAGTCTATCGCCATGATGCGTCCCATATCTCTCTAAAACTGAAAATTGAAAATTGAAAGTCAGAAACCATGCGATCCGATTTCCAAATTCCAATTTTCAATTCCCTGTGGCCCCTCTCGGGTTCGAACCAAGGACCCGCTGATTATGAGTCAGCTGCTCTAACCAACTGAGCTAAGGGGCCGGATTTCACTCATTTCCGATGGTGTCTGTCGCTCGTGAAATCGGCTGCAAAATTACTACATTTTTTCGACATGCAAAAAATTTTTTTTCGCCCATCCGCAAATTATTCTTATCTTTGCTGCAATTCAAAAACAATAAACCAACAATCAAAAATCTAATAATCATGAATATAGATTGGCAAAACCTTCCGTTTGGTTACGTAAAAACGGACTACAACGTGCGCTGCTACTTCCGCAACGGACAGTGGGGTGAAATCGAAGTCTCCAGCTCCGAGCACATCGAAATGCACATGGCTGCCTCCAGCCTCCACTATGGCCAGGAAGCCTTCGAAGGCCTGAAAGCCTACCGCTGCAAAGACGGCAAGATCCGTATCTTCCGCCCCGAAGCCAATGCCGAGCGTCTGCAGAGCACCTGCCGCGGCATCATGATGCCCGAGCTCCCTACCGAGAAATTCGTCGAGATGTGCAAGAAGGTCATCAAGATGAACGAGCGCTTCATCCCGCCCTACGGCACCGGCGCCTCGCTCTACCTGCGCCCCCTGCTCATCGGCACCGGCATCACCGTCGGAGTGAAACCCGCCGACGAGTACCTCTTCCTCATCTTCGTCACCCCCGTCGGACCCTACTTCAAAGGCGGCTTCAAGGCCAACCCCTATGTCATCACCCGCAAGTACGACCGCTCCGCCCCCCTCGGCACCGGCATCTACAAAGTCGGTGGCAACTATGCCGCTTCCCTCAAGGCCCACGTCGAAGCCTGCCACGGCGGTCAGTACGCCTGTGAGTTCTACCTCGACGCCAAGGAGAAGAAATATGTCGACGAGGCCGGCGCTGCCAACTTCTTCGGCATCAAGGACGGCGCCTACATCACCCCGAAGAGCACGTCCATCCTGCCCTCCATCACCAACAAGAGCCTCATGCAGCTCGCCGAGGATATGGGCATGAAAGTCGAACGTCGCCCCATCGACGTCGAAGAGCTCAGCACCTTCCAGGAAGCCGGCGCTTGCGGCACCGCCGCCGTCATCAGCCCCATCGAGCGCCTTGACGACCCCGAGACCGGCAAGAGCTACGTCTTCGGCAAAGAGCCCGGCCCCTACAGCACCAAGCTCTACCACGCCCTCCGCGCCATCCAGCTCGGCGAGGCCGAGGATGTCCACGGTTGGAACACCATCATGGACTGATCCGTTGACAATCCGACATACGATTCGAAAGCCGCTCACCAGAGCGGCTTTTTTTTGCCCGCCTCTAACGTCCTCTGCACCATATCCCCTCCAACTGATGTCCGACTGTTGTCCGAAAAATTTTCGGACAACAGTCGGACATCAGACATGCAACAGCCGCACAAGGGTTGGCCGGCAGCACCTGCCGATCTCCACACCGAGGCATAAAAGTGCTGCCGCATCGGGTTGCCGGGCTTTGGAATTAGCCTATTATTCTGAGTTTCAGTTTGTGGCGTGTGATAATTTTGTCGCGGCAGGATTTTTTTTGTGTGGTGCTTGCATTTTTCGATTTTATTATGTAGTTTTGCAGATGGAATATAAAACAAAAAGTAGCGTATGAAAAAAGTAATTCTATTGATTTTTATGATGTTTGGCATCGGGGCGACAAGTGTCGGCCAAGTGTCGGTTGTGGCATCGGGGACGTCTGCTATAGGTGATTCCTATCGCCAGACGATCATTCGGGAGCGAAGTCCATCGGAGGTGATCACATGCGAGGTCGGGGAAACCGTGACCTCATTCTCGTGCGAAACACTTTCCCCTACTTACAGTCAGACCGTGGCGATTTCCGCCATAGTTGTCCGTGATTTCAGGGTGTGGAACGACATGGTGGTGTTTTGCGGACAAGAGGTTGTTTCAAAAAGGGGGATAGTCGGATATTTCCCATGCTCGGAATTTGATGTCACACCGCCACCTCCTTTTCAATACACATATTTCCATGTCGGTGCGGCCGCAGGGCACTATCTGAGGGACATCCAACGTCTGGAGGTGTACACGTCGCCGAGTGGAGTGCCCCACATAGTGGCTTTCGGATACGACTCCATCAACCTTGGGGGAGGATACCTGCAGCAGTACCTGATCGACTGCAAGGATTTCATGGCAGGATTTTCGACAGGCAACCTTCACTATGAGCTGATGGCGCTGAACAGGACAGCCACGCCCGGGATCGAACAGCCCAGCGACCTGTGTTACACAGGGAAGTATGTGGTTGTGGCGGGGTATCTTGGAGGGGTGATGCAGCATGGCCTGACGCTGCGGCGCTGCGATCCTGATGTACCGCTTCATGGCGATGGGGAAGCGTTGTTCTACAGCATAGAGACCGACACCCTAGTGGGATATCCCGAGATAAGGATATCCGCCATTGGCGAAGAGACTGTGGCCGTGGCCTATCGAGGCAGGCTGGTGTCGCCGGCGGGGGTGGACTATTCGAGGTTGCGTGTGTTAGATGTGGGGGTGATGGCCAATGCGGGGTCGCAGCAATGGATGCCGGGAGGCAAGGTGTATATGCATGAGCTGATATACATGGCTGTCGACAATTCGATAGTGCTGCTCGACGACGCATTGGTGGGCGATGTGTATTCCAGTGCGTTTCGATACCTTGACCCGTACGCCACAGTTTCGTATCCGAGCACCTACCTGTACGACCCAGACCATTGCTACAGCAGCCTGACGAGGCTTGGCTCGCAGCATTTTGTGGGTTCTGGCAGCCTGCACTGGCTGTATCGCGACAAGATGGCGCCGCTGCCGGCGTACAACAGCTACCCGACGACACCGACCTATTGTCCGGCAAACGGCCAGCAGAAGGTTGAGATGGTTAAGAAAGTGGTAGTGTACAAATACACCCCGCCGCTGTATTTGTACAATCATATTGAGATGCAAAGACCAGGTGGCGGTACCATTATACACCCGACTATCATACCCAATTGCATATCAAATTAATCTGACAAAAACAATAAGTCATGAAACGTTACGGCAAAACAATAATACTCGTGGCACTGATGGCGCTGCCTGTCAATATGATGCGTGCACAAGACACGATTGTGGAGTGGCCATCGGCATACTATCTGTTTGAAGAACCAAACGGTTCCCCTTTGGACTGTTGGTTGATATATTACCGACTACTCAACGTTAATAACGAAAGTTTTAGCGACTCCGTGAATTATAGCGTTATGGATTTTAGGCGGAAATACATTATTCAAGATACGATGCTGGTGTATGGCATAGCCTGGATAGGTACTCCTTATGATCCGGACGAGTGGAACATATCGACTCATCACTGGTATTATGATTATCGTGCTTCTTGTAGGTCTGGTTGGGTAAAAAGGCGGCTTCAGGACTACGTCCTCACGCTGGAGCTTCGCCAGCAGGATGGCAGCATACAGCCTGTCGACACAGCCCGGTTCTATGGCGACAGCAGCTATTATAAAAATGTTAGTGACGGGGACAGTACTGTGGTTCCCTTCTATGAGTATTATTTTGACGCACCGCATACTCTGGCAGACACATTCTATGTCAGGTTTTCGATGGAAGATGAATCTTTCCGGAATTGTCCAGACGAACTGGCCTATGATTTCATAGTTTTCATATTAAACTCAAGCGATTATCCTTCAACAGAAGTAATCCGACAAAATCACCTTTCTGCAATTCCTTCAATTCAAGATCAAGAATTGCGATTTGAATTGCCAGATGGCGTCGGCCTGATACCCATCCTGCATGCCGACCGGCCGTATTGCAGTCCGGTGGGCGGATTGCGGCTGGAAGAGAGAGGGGAGGACTGGGCGCGGTTTGTGTGGGACGATGCCGGCGACAGTGTGGAGTACCAGCTGGTGTTCGGACACGACCACACGCATCCCGTCAACCTGTACGACACGGCGTACACGATCAGCGGGCTTGACAGCGGCCGCTACTACGATGTTCGCTTGCGGAGGGTGTGCCACCACGACTGTCCGTACCATACGGACACGGTGGTGTACAGCGCATACAGTGCTGCGTTGAGGTTCTGGGTAGGGAGCACGGATCCGGCGAACATGGGCGTGGAGGCAGCGGAAGCCGACGGGATGGGGATGACGGTGTACCCGAATCCGAGCAGCGGAGTGGTGACGATAGGGGTGGAGCATCCGGAGGGTACATCGCTGGAGGTGCGCGACGCGGTGGGCCGGACGGTGGTGCGGATGGAGCGGATTGGGCGTGAGACTCGTCTGGACCTGTCGCTGCTGCCGCGCGGCGTGTACACGGTGACGCTTGACTCGCCCGGCGGCAACGCCACCCGACGGCTGGTGCTGCAATGAACAGACAAAAATAAGGCGGCGGAATTTCATGCGAAATTCCGCCGCCTCAATCAATCTTTTCGCCTTATACTTTAGGCACCGATTTTGGCTTTGTAGGCCTCGGCGTCCATCAGGGTGTCGATGTCGGCCATGTTCTCGGGACGGATCTTGATGATCCAGCCGTTGCCATAAGGATCGCTGTTGACTGCGGAGGCGTCGTCGAGAGCGGTGTTGAACTCGACCACTTCGCCCTTGACCGGCATAAGCAGGTCGGCCACAGTCTTGACAGCCTCGACGGAGCCGAAGGGCTCGCCGGCGTCGATGGTCTCACCTTCGCTGGTGACGTCGACAAAAACGATGTCGCCAAGCTCATGCTGAGCGTAGTCGGTGATACCCACGAAAGCGAATTCGCCATCGATTCTTACCCATTCATCATCCTGGGTGTACTTCAAATTTGCAGGAATGTTCATTGTGTTGAGATTATTGATTATTAGATTGTTTGCTTCTTAATAACGGGAACGGCGGCGCTGTTTTGGAGCCTGATGTTCGAAATGCAAAAGTACGTAAAAAAATCAATGGCGGAGAAAAAAAGTGAGAAAAATGCATTTTTTTTCCGGGAATAAAAAAAAAGGATTACTTTTGCAACGTCAAAAAGCGAAGGACACAACCTGCGAAACGGTGAATTGTCCTTTGATAATCAGATAGTTTTATATCAATCAGATGAACGACCATCCTCGTTCAGGAAATTACCAATCAGAGTAAGTAGTAGAGAGAAACCTAACTGTAAGAAATGTACAGCAAAAACGAACTCACCGCTAAGGCCCAGATCCAGCTGATAGAGATAGCGAAAAACATGGGTATATCGAAAGCTTCGCGCATGGATGCGCAAGAGTTGATCTACAAAATCCTTGACCATCAGGCAGAAAATCCCGACACCAAGCAGCCGGCAGCGGCCGACGGCGAAGGTCAGCGTTCGCACAAGCGCCAGCATATGAAGCCGAAACTGTTGGCCGAATCGGCCATGAAAAACCCCGAGTTGCATTCGAAAAAACGTGCCGAGAAGGCTGTTGAAAAATCTGTGGAGCCGATGCCCGAATTGAACATCGGGGCGTTGGAAATGCCTGAGGTGCCCGAGGTGCCCGATGTGCTGACCCCAAGCGGACGGCTGATCATGCGTCGCAATGAAAGTGAAGAGGCTCCGGCTGCAGTTGCCGCAGCCACTCCGGCTGAGCCTGCCGCAGAAAGCGTTTCCGCTTCCAAGCGCAAGCGCGGCCGTCCCCGCAAAGACACGCCCGCCGAGGCCGAAAAAGCACCTGCCGCTGTGACTCCCGAGCCCGCCGAGGTGCAGCTGGTGGAATTGACACCCGACAAGCCCGAGGAGAAAGAGGCCGAGGCTGTGCAGCCTGCCGCCCCGCAGCATGTGCAACAGCAGAAACCCCAGCAGAAACAGAAGCAACGCCAGAAGAACGCCCAGCAGCAAAAAGGTCAGGGTGGGCAGCCTGCGCCCCAGGGTCAGCCGCAAGGAGGCGCCAACAACGGGGAGCAGAAAGAAGTTGCCGCCCAGCCGCAGCACAAGGAATATGCCTTCGAGACAGAAGGCATTGTGGAAGCCGAAGGTGTGCTGGAATTGGTCCCTGACGGATACGGTTTCCTACGCTCGTCGGACTACAACTATCTGTCGTCGCCCGACGATATCTATGTTTCGCCCGCGCAGATCAGGAACTACGGCCTGAAGACTGGCGACACGGTGCGCGGCATGGTGCGTCCCCCGCGTGAGGGCGACAAATTCTTCCCCATGGTGAAGATCAACGAAATCAATGGCCTGGCACCCGAAAAGATGCGCGACAGGATTCCCTTTGAGTCAATGACGCCGCTGTTCCCGAACGAGAAATTCCAGTTGACAGGGCACCCCGCCGAGACCATGTCGACCCGCATTATCGACCTGTTCACGCCTATCGGAAAAGGCCAGCGCGGCCTGATTGTGGCGCAGCCCAAGACCGGAAAGACCACCCTCCTGAAAGAGGTGGCCAACGCTATCGCCTACAACCACCCTGACGTCTACCTGATGGTGCTTCTGATCGATGAACGACCAGAAGAGGTGACCGACATGCAACGGAGCGTGAAGGCCGAAGTGATAGCCTCGACCTTCGACGAGCCGGCCGATCGTCATGTCCGGATAGCCAACATCGTGCTCGAGAAGGCCAAGCGCCTCACCGAATGTGGCCACGACGTGGTCATCGTGCTCGACTCGATCACACGACTGGCGCGTGCCTACAACACGGTGCAGCCGGCCTCGGGCAAGGTGCTCTCCGGCGGCGTGGAAGCCAACGCGCTGCAGAAACCTAAGCGTTTCTTCGGCGCAGCCCGCAAGATTGAAAATGGAGGTTCGCTGACGATTATCGCCACCGCTTTGACCGAGACCGGCTCGAAGATGGACGACGTTATTTTTGAGGAATTCAAGGGCACCGGCAACATGGAGCTTCAACTGGACCGAAAGCTGGCCAACAAGCGCATGTATCCCGCCATCGACCTTACCGCCTCGAGCACCCGTCGCGACGACTTGCTGGTGAAGCCCGACATATTGAGCCGCACACTCGTGCTGCGCAATCATCTGACCGACCTCACTCCGGTGGAGGCGATGGAATTCTTGAAAAAGAACATGGTGCACACGCACAACAACGAAGAGTTCCTCTACACGATGGACAAATAATACCCTAAAGATGAAACGAGGTTTTGGAAGCGACAACCACTCCGGCATCAGTCCGGAAGTATTGCAAGCTATTGCAGGAGCCAACGATCAGCATGCCCTGGCCTATGGCGACGACGAATGGACCCTGCGGCTCGAACACCTGTTCCGCCAACATTTCGGCGATCAGGCACGGGTGTATCTCGTGTTTAACGGCACGGGGGCCAATGTGCTCAACATCGACGCGATGTGCCGTTCGCACGAGGCCGTGGTGTGTGCCGAGACCGCCCACATCAATGTGGACGAATGCGGAGCTCCGCAACGGGTGGTGGGCTGTCGTCTGCTGACGGTGGACACGCCCGACGGCAAACTGACCCCCCAGCTGGTGGCCACTCGCCTGCACGGCTTCGGCTTCGAACACCATTCGCAGCCGCGAGCCATCAGCATCACGCAGAGCACCGAATTGGGAACATTGTACACCTTGGACGAAATCCGCGCTCTTGCCGACCAGGCACACAGCCACAACATGTATCTCCACATGGATGGCGCACGACTTGCCAATGCGGCAGTGGCTCTGGGATGCTCGTTCAAAGAGATGACCACCGATTGTGGCGTGGACTGCCTCTCGTTCGGCGGCACCAAGAACGGCCTGCTGATGGGCGAAAGCGTAGTGTTGCTCAACCCTGCACTGGATGTCGACATCAAATATCGCCGCAAGCAGATGACCCAGCTTTGCAGCAAGATGCGCTTTATGGCAGCCCAGTTTGAGGTCTATTTCAACGCCGGCCTCTGGCAGCGCAACGCCGCGCACAGCAACCGTATGGCGAAGCTGCTCCGGGACGAGCTGCAGGATGTGCCTGGCGTCAGGATCATGTATCCCGTACAGGTGAACAGCGTGTTCGCCCAGCTGCCGAAAGACGCGTGGCATGCCTTGCAGCAGGAATACTTCTTCTACGACTGGGACGAAGACAACGACGTGGTGAGGTGGATGTGCTCGTTCGACACCACCGAGGAGGACATCCATAATTTTGTGGCCACCCTGAAACGAATAATGAACCAATAAATACGACTATACGATGCAGACAATCACACTCGGCCGCACGGGCCTCACGGTGCCGCGCAACGGCTTCGGAGCTTTGCCCATACAGCGCATCAGCCACGAGGCTGCCATTCAACTGATACGCAGGGCCCTCGACGGGGGTATGTACTACTTCGACACGGCACGTTTCTACACCGACAGCGAGGAGAAACTCGGCATGGCTCTCGAAGGCCGCCGCGAGGAGGTGATCATCAGCACCAAAACCGGTGCCACCACTGCAGAGGGCTTCTGGCAGGACCTGTCCACAAGTCTCAAACTGCTGCGCACCGACTATGTCGACCTCTACCAGTTCCACAACCCCTCGTTCTGCCCCAAGCCCGGCGACGGAACTGGCCTCTATGAAGCCATGCAACAGGCTGTGGCTGAAGGCAAGGTGCGCCATATCGGCATCACCAACCACCGCCAGCATGTGGCCATCGAGGCCATCGAGAGCGGTTTGTATGAGACCCTACAGTACCCCTTCTCCTATCTTGCTTCCGACGAAGACCTCCACATTGTGGAACTGACCCGCCGGCACGGCATGGGCTTCATCGCCATGAAAGGCCTTTCCGGTGGCCTGATCACCGATTCCGCCACCGCTTATGCCTACTTGGCACAATTCGATCATGTGGCGCCCATTTGGGGCATTCAGCGTGAGTCTGAGCTCGACGAATGGCTTTCCTATCAGGACAATCCGCCGCAGATGGACGACGCAAAGCTCAGCCGCATAGAAAAGGACCGGAAGGAGCTGAGCGGCAACTTCTGCCGCGGTTGCGGCTACTGCCAGCCCTGTCCTGTCGGCATCCAGATACAGGACTGCAACCGCATGTCGCTCTTCCTGCGCCGTGCACCGCACAGCGTCTACCTCACGCAGCATTGGGCCGACGAGATGGCCAAGATCGACGGATGCCTCCATTGCAACCATTGCGTGGAGCATTGCCCCTACGGCCTCGACACTCCCAACCTGCTGGTGGCGAACTATGAAGACTTCAAGCAGTTCTGGGCCAACCGCGACAAAAAATAGTCACGGAGTGGAGCCGATAGCGCATATCCACACCCCATTCAAGGAGAAATTCGGCGTTCCCCGTCAGGCCGGACTGGCTGGCGGCGAAGGCCGGATTGTCTTTTTGCCGGAATACCGCTCGCCCGAGTCGGTGCGAGGTCTGGAGGAATTCGACTATATATGGCTCCTCTGGTCGTTCCACCTGTCGGAACGTCCCGGCTGGTCGCCCACCGTTCGCCCACCGCGACTGGGCGGCAACGCCAGGGTAGGGGTGTTCGCCACCCGCAGTCCCTTCCGTCCGAACAACATCGGCTTGTCGTCGGTGCGGCTGCTGGGAGTGGAAACAGATGCCAAACTTGGCCCCGTGATCCATGTCGGCGGAGTGGATCTTGTCGACGGCACGCCCATCTACGACATCAAGCCCTACATTGCCTATACCGACAGCCACCCCGACGCCCGATGCGGGTTTGCCCAGACGCCCGACCGGCGGATAACCGTCCTGGCCGAAGATAGAATATGGGACCCTGTGCCCGAAGGACAATGGCAGACAATCGTCGATGTCCTTTCGCAGGACCCCCGTCCGCACTACCATCACGACAGCCGTGGCTATGCTGTGCGTTACGACCGCTGGGATGTCCATTTCCATGTCGAGGACGACTGCCGCCTGGTTGTGGACCGCATCGACGACTGCGGCCTGCAGCGTCCAGCTGAGTGCGACAATGCTGCCCCATCGCACCCACACCACGACATCAACGGTTGATGTACGACTGTTGTACGAAAAATGTTCGTACAACAGTCGTACAACAGTTGGAGGGGGGATGGAGCGCCTCGGCGGTGATGAATGCTGCTCAGGAGGCAAGATACGGTATATCAAAAAGAAGAATTTTTTTGCGCGACTGCAACAAAACGAACCGAAAGCACGTCTATAAAGGAAAGTGAGCGAAGAATATGCACAGATAGTGGAGGGCTGCCGTCGAGGCAATGCCCTGGCCCAGAGGAAGCTGTACGATGCGATGGCTCCGATGGCGATGGGTATATGCATGCGATATGCCGGCAACCGCGACGAGGCCCAAGACCTGCTGCAGGAGGGCATGGTGAAGGTGTTTGAGAAGGTGGGTCGGCTGCGTGAGCCCGAGAAGTTGAAGTCGTGGGTGGCGAGGGTGATGACCAACCTGTGCATCGACACAATCAGGAGAAAGAATCGCTCGGGCATGGTGCGGATCGAGGACTGGGACGGCATTGAAGACGAGGTGCCGGACCATTACGCGCTGGACGACATTGTGGCTGCCATGCAGCAGCTGACGCCCCAGCAGCGGCTGGCATTCAACATGTGCGTGGTGGAGGGCTATCCGTACAAGGAGGCATCGGAGGTGCTGAAATGCGAGGAGACGGGCACAAGATCGCTAGTGAGCCGCGCAAAGGCAAGACTGAGGGAAATCCTGACCCAGCAAACAGAAGAAAGAAACAGATGAACCGCGCTGAGGCGCCGATCGGTATAAGCAAAGATATGGAAATGGATCTGAAAGAATACATGCATGAACCCGACGAGGGTATGTTCGAAAAGATAGAGCACCGGCTCAAGGTGCGTCGTGCCGCCAGGATTGGTGGTGTGGCAGGAGTCCTTGTGGTGGCCGGCATAGTGGCGGCAACGATCCTGTGGCCGTCGTCGAACCCTATGGCGGAAGGCACTGAAGTGCGCGAAGCAACGGAAACGGCAGTGGCCCGTGTCGAGATGGAACCGGCCGTGGCCGCACCTTTGGCTGATGAGCAGCCCCAACGTGCCGAAATGCGCGAGACGCATGCTGCCGAAAAACCCGAACCCGTGGCACCCGTGCCCGCAGCGGCGGAAGAAGAGGAGCTGACGGCCGAGATGCTGCCGGAGAGCCATTTCGAGCCAGCACGGGTTGTGGAGCCGGTGGAAACGAAGCATCCCGAAGGCGTGACGGCAATGCCGGAGACTCGGTCGCGCGCAAAGCAGGTGGCCGACAAGGCCGAGCGCCAGACGGCCAAGTCGCCCACGAAGCCCGAGAGCGTTGTTTGGGCACCCAACATCATCCTTCCCGCGGGTGAAGATGACGAGAACAGGTATTTTCGTGTGAAATCGCCGTCGCAATTGAACGATTTCAAGATATATATCTATAATCGCGGAGGCAGGAAGGTGTATTCGTCAAGCAGTCAGGACTTCGTTTGGGACGCCACCGTCAACGGTGTGCAAGTGCCTCAGGGAGCGTATGTTTGGGTGATCACTTACAGGGATGAAAACGGCACCCGCCAGCAAGAAAGAGGGACTGTTACGGTGGTGAGATAAAACCAGTTTTCTCCAAATCAAAAAAAAGTTGTACTTTTGCAGTCGGAAAACAGCAAGGGCCATTCTATCGCTGGGCAAGACAATTGCCGAGAGGAAAGTCCGGGCAGCTCGAGCCACCATGCTTCCTAACGGGAAGGCACGCGCGACAGCGTGACAGCAAGCGCCACAGAAAACAAACCGCCGTGGCCGCAAGGCCGTCGGTAAGGGTGAAAACGCGAGGCAAGAGCTCACGACAGTGACTGGTGACAGCACTGATGGCAAGCCTCATGGGCTGAAAGACCAAATAAACCGGCAGCGTCTGGCAGGCTCGCCAGAAGTGGACCGCGTTCCGCTCTGCCGGAGGGTAGGTTGATTGAGATCGTCGGTGACGGCGACCCTAGATTAATGATAGAACACGACAGAACCCGGCTTACAGACCCTTGCTTCTTTTCCTTTTTTGACGTGAACGAAACATTGACGCTGACAATGAAAAGGATCTGCTGTTTGCTGCTATTGGCGATGCTGGCGACGGGATGCTCGTGGCGATATGTGGGGCAACCCAAGGAGGAGTTGCTCAGCTTTCAGACATATCCCACCTACGGCAAGCTGTATGAGTTGGCCTATGCCTATGGCGAGTCGCTGAATGCGGCCATTGAGGCCGACACCCTGCATCCCGGCATGTATGCCGACTATGGTGTGGTGCTGGCCCTGATGGGACACCAGGGCGAGGCCTGCCGCATGCTCAATGCCGAGGCCAAAGCCTTTCCCCAGAGCCGCAAGATGGTGGACCGCCTGAAGCAGCGCCTGATGCCCGAGATGCTGGCCGACACGTTTGCACCGGTGCACAGGGACACCGTCAACATGGTGCAGCTGCAATCTTGGGGCTACGATTCGGTGACGGCAATGCGCACACTGCCCTATATGCCGCCTGTGATCGACAGCAGCGACACGGCGCGTATCCGGATGCAGACGCCCGTTGACTCGGTGGTCATCCCCATACGGCTTACCGCCAACCAGAAACGTGAGATGCTGGCTCAGGAACAGAAAAAAGCCGAGTTGGAGAAGCAGGCAGTGGCCGACTCGATAGCCCTGGCGAAGCTGGAGCGCGACAAAGCCCGGAAGCAGGCGAAAATGGAGCGCGACAAGGCCAAGAAAGAAAGCATGAAGGCCAAGAAGAAGGCCAACAAGGAGAAGAAAAAAGCCGCTACGAAGAAATCCAAGCAGCGCAAGGCCAAAAAGCCTGCCCAAAAGCAGCAGGCGCAACCTCAAGCCGCTCCCGCTGACACCACCTCAACAGCCAAACCTTAACCGATGAGACGAAGACTGAACACGATCCTATTGTTGGCGGCCACGCTGTTGTTTCCGGCGTGTGACGGCCAAAAGAAGATGGTCCACTACAGCGACATCTATCAGGAACAGCCGCTTTCCATCTACATTGCCCCGCTTAACGACATGGCGATGCGGCGCGCCGTGAGGGAAATGGACGATTCGCTCTACAATGCGTCCATCACGGTGGCAGCCAAACAGATGTACCTCTCGGCTGCCGACCCGCTGGTGAGCCACGGTTACTATGTGCCGGGGCCTTTGTCGTCGGCCCAGATAGCTGCCACCGAAAGCCGTTCCGGCAAGCAGTTGCGCA
Source organism: uncultured Bacteroidales bacterium (assembly GCA_937886715.1). Taxonomy (GTDB): domain Bacteria; phylum Bacteroidota; class Bacteroidia; order Bacteroidales; family P3; genus Colimorpha. The sequence continues at coordinate 140,778 of CAKZZD010000009.1, forward strand.
ACGAAAACATCAACGACTATCACGACGATCTCGGTTTCGACGCCATCCTCTTCATCGATATCCTGGAATGGCGCCAGACCTCCTGCACGTGGTCGGTAGTGGCCGAATATGTGCTCCGCTCCACCAAAACCAACAGCGAGATAATGCACGTGTGGGTCGATGCCACCAAACATCTGCCGACCGACTACAAGGGCAACCCCCGCGCCTTGAAGGATGACCTCGATTTTGCGGAGAAATACGGATGCGATTTTGCCACCGCCCAGCGATGCCGGCTGGTCGAGATGGTGAACAAGTTCGTGTTGAAAGATTTGCCGGCAGGCCAGCGGGCACGCCAGCAGAAATCGGAGCGTTTTCTCAAGTCGAACCCCGAATACTATTATCTCCGCATTGAGCGCGACGGAAGTGTGGTGCTGCTTGACAACAACGAGACTATTGAGACTTCAGAATCCACTAAATCATGAAAATAGAACTGTCACTTACACCCGCACTCTATCCTTTCCGCACGATTCTGGGCCAACATACTACGGTGGCCATCGATGTGTTGCGTGCCACCACGGCCGTGTGTGCCGCTTTTCAGGCGGGATGCCAATATGTGGTGCCTGTGGCCAGTCTTGAGGAGTTGCCCAAATACCGCTCGCTGGGTTACACGCTGGCGGCTGAACGCAATGGACAGAAGGTGGCCGATGCCGACTATGGCAATTCGCCTACCGAATATCTGAAGCATAATTTGGAAGGCACCCGTCTGGTGTACAGCACCACCAACGGAACCGTCACGATGCTGTCGGCAGCCGATGCCAAGCACCTCTACTGTGGCGCATTCGCCAACCTCTCGGCGTTGGTCGACAGGCTGATTGCCGACAATGACGACGTGGTGCTCCTGTGCAGCGGATGGAAAAACGACTACTGCATCGAAGACACGCTGCTGGCCGGAGCCATCGTTGAACGGATGACGGAGAGGACATCGGTTGAATGTGTCGGCGATGCCGCTGCTACAGCCCGAATGCTTTGGGATATGGCCAAGTCGGACCTGTCCGGCTTCTGCTGCACCGCTTCTCATGTGCATCGGCTTCAGAAGTTTGGCGCCTACGAAGATATTGATTTTGCCTTCCGCATCGACACTTGCCCGGTAGTGCCGGAGCTGCGTGACAACCGGCTGTCGCTGGTTCATTGACAAACCCTTCCTTTCGCCGATGAAGCACGCCATCACGATAATTCTTTGCAGCTGCATTCTATGGCCGGCCGTAGCCCAGTGGGACACGGCAAGTGCCCCTGCCCGTGATGGGTTGGTGTCTCCCTCCACGCGCGCTCAGGCTGTTCCTTGGACGGGCATGGTGCTGACCGGTGCAGGTAACGTCTTTGCGCTTCGTCCCGAATGGCACCAATACAGCGTCCAGTTGCGAGACGCTGTGCAGGCCGACAACCACCCGAAGTGCCACATCGACGATTATCTGCAATTCGCCCCCCTGGCCACGCCTTTCGTCCTCAACCTGTGCGGAGTGGAAGGGCGGAACAACTTCAAGAAGATGACCCTTTTGGCGGCATCTGGCCAGGTGCTGGGCTTTTCCGTTCTGGAAGGCCTCAAATATGGAGTGGCGAAGGAGCGGCCCGACACGCATGGGCGCACAAGCTTTCCGAGCGGACATACCTATTTTACCTTTAGTGGAGCCGAACTTCTGCGACGCGAATACGGCCGCGACTATCCCTGGGTGGCTGTCGCCGGCTATGCCGTTGCCTCGTTTGTCGGAGCCATGCGTGTGTACAACAATCGCCATTGGATCAGCGACGTGGCCGCCGGTGCCGGTATCGGCATCCTCAGCGTGAGCACCGTCTATTGGATTGATGAACTGTGGCAGAACCATCGCCGCATAAAATAACAATATCCCAAATATCTCTTAATGATTAAGACCAACAACATCAAAGGCGACATCTTCGGCGGCATCACCGCCGGCATTGTCGCGCTTCCCCTTGCCCTTGCTTTCGGCATACAGGCCTTCAGTGGTGTCAGCGACCCCGAGGCAGCTTCGTTGGGAGCCTATGTGGGCCTTGTGGGGGCCACTCTGCTCGGCTTTTTCGCCGCCATGTGCGGGGGCTCGCACAGCCAGATCAGCGGCCCCACCGGCCCCATGACCGTGGTCACTGCAACGCTGGTTTCGGGCGCTTGGGCTTCGTCCAACGGCAGCATCAGCTCGGTGCTCATCTCCATGGCGCTGGCGGCCATCTTCTGCGGCCTCTTCCAGATTCTGTTCGGTGTGATCAAAATAGGGAAATACATCCGCTATATTCCTTATCCCGTCCTCTCCGGCTTCATGAGCGGCATCGGCGTCATCATCATCCTCCAACAGCTCTATCCTCTCTTTGGCCAGAGTGCCGGCGGCTCGATGATCGACCTCCTGGCCGGCTTGCCGGATGCCGTTGCCCATCTTTCGCCTACGGCTCTTCTGCTCGGCATCGGCACCATCGCCATCATCTATCTCTTTCCGCTGATCACCAAGAAGGTGCCTGCCACCCTTGTGGCTCTCATCGTGATGACGCTCGTCTCGTTGCTGTGCAATATGGACGGTGTGCCCATCATCGGCGAGATTCCCGCCGGCCTGCCCATGCCTTTCTTCGCCAACAGCCGCGTCGACTTGGCCGGCCTTGATTGGGGCGCCATCATCACGGCTGCCATCATCCCCGGACTCACACTTGCAGGCTTGGGCTCTATCGACACCCTTCTGACATCCGTGGTGGCCGACAACATCACCAAGACCAAACACAACAGCAACCGCGAGCTGATAGGGCAGGGGATAGGCAACGCCATTGCAGGCCTCTTCTGCGGTCTGCCCGGCGCAGGTGCCACAATGCGCACCGTCGTCAACGTCAAAAGTGGCGGCCGTACCCAGCTCAGCGGCATGGTCCACGCCCTCTTCCTCCTGGCCATCATGCTCGGCTTGGGTAGCCTGGTCAAATATGTGCCTCTCTCAGTGCTTGCCGGCATCCTCGTCACCGTCGGTTTCGGCATCATCGATTTCAAAGGCTTCAAAGACCTTCTCAAAATCCCGCGTGCCGATGCCGTGGTGCTGCTCGCCGTATTCTTCATCACCGTTTTCGTCGATCTGCTTACCGCCGTCGGCATCGGTATGGTGATTGCCTGCGTCCTCTTCATGAAGCGCGCATCCGACCTCGTCGAAGGCGGCTACAGCAGCCAGGAAATGACCAATTTCGACAAGGAAAGTCCATGGGCCGATGAGGGCGGCATGCCCGACACCGTCGCTCACAGCATCTACATCCAGCGCCTCAATGGCCCCATCTTTTTCGGCACCATCAACAAGTTCAAGGAGGTCATGGGCACCATCCCCGAGTCGGCACGCATCGTCATCATCCGTATGCGCCTCGTCAGCTTTATGGACCAGTCCGGACTCTACGCCATGGAGGAGGCCATCAAGGACATCCAGTCGCGTGGTGCGCAGGTCATCATGACTATCATCCAGCCGCAGCCGATGTACATGCTCCGCAAGATGAAGGTGATCCCCGAACTGGTCCCCGAAGACCACACCTTCACCACTTTCGAGGACTGCACCGCCTATCTGCGCAGTGCTCTGGACAATAAATCAATTTAACAAACCAATATCAATACCTACAATATGGGACGCGCATTTGAATACCGTAAAGCCAGAAAACTGAAACGTTGGGGCAACATGGCCCGCACTTTCACCCGTATCGGAAAAGAAATCGAAATCGCCGTAAAAGCCGGTGGCCCCGACCCTGCAGCCAACCTCCGTCTGCGCCTGCTCATCCAGACCGCCAAGAACGAGTCCATGCCCAAGGAAAACGTCGAGCGTGCCATCAAGCGCGCCATTTCCAAGGACACCTCCGACTATAAGGAGGTCGTCTACGACGGCAAGGGCCCTCACGGCATCGCCATCGTTGTCGAAACTGCCACCGACAACCCCACCCGCACCGTCGCCAACCTCCGCGCCGCCTTCGTCCGCGGCAAGGGCGAACTCGGCACCATGGGCATGAACGATTTCCTTTTCGAGCGCAAGTGCTCCTTCGTCGTCGCCTGGCGCGACGATATCGACATGGACACGCTCGAACTCGAACTCATCGACTGCGACATCGACGAGCTCTTCCGCGAGGACGACGAAATCATGATCTATGCCGATTTCAAAAACTATGGCCCCATCTCCAAATATCTCGAGGACAAGGGGCTTGAGATCAAGAGCTTCAAGTTCGAGCGCATTCCCCTTACCCTGCGCGAGCTCTCGCCCGAAGAGCAGGAGGACGTCAACGGACTGCTCGAGCGCCTCGAAAACGACGACGATGTGGTCAACGTCTTCCACAACATGGCCTGACCGCACCCGCAAAAAACTCTCTTTACAAAAAAGTATTATTCTCATCCTCTCCCGGGCACCTGCCTTCGGGAGAGGATTTTTTTCACTTCACTTTCTTCGGCCTTTTTGGGATGTCACATTCCCGGATGCAACCTCCGCCTACCTCACAAAGAACAGCGCCACGCCGGCGAAACTCACCACGGCCCCTACCACCTCGCGCAGCGTCACCCGCTGGTGCATCAGCACCACCGACGGCACGATGATCAGTATGGGCGTCAGCGCGAATATCGTCTGCGCTATGCCCGTCGTGGTGTACAGCGTGGCCAGCAGCGACGCGCTGACCCCGATGAATGGCCCGAACACCGTGGCTCCGAACACGCACCACATCGCTTTCCGGTCGCGCAAGGCATGCTCCATCCGTTGACGCGCGTCGCGATGCAACGCCAGCAGCATGAGCCAGAATCCCACCAGCCCGATTGCCGCCCGGATGAAGGTGGCCGAGAAGGGAATGACATACTCTATCGGGACGCCAACGACAGCCGAAGCCACCGCCTCTTGCGCATCAAGTCCTGCATCAGCCACCGACGTGTGATAGTGCAGCATCCCCTGCTTGCTCAGCACCAGCCCGAAACCCTGACAGATGCCGGCAATCGAGGCATACACCACCCCCCGCAGCGGCAGCCGCAGCCGCACGCCCCCGATGAGGCCGCCCGCCGTGTGACTTTCGCCATCGTCCTTCTTGCTCAATATCGCCATCGCGATGCCGCTCAGCGTGACCACCATTCCCACCACCGCCAGGGGCTGCATCCGCTCGCCCAGCAACAGTCGTCCCACGATGGCCGCCGTCGGCGCCGACAGCGTCATGAAAAGCTGCCCCAGCCGCGAGCCGATATAAATGTAGCATTGCATCAGGCAATAGTCGCCGATCACATACCCCACCACACCCGATGCCATCAGCCATAGCCACGTGGCCCCGTCGGCATAGCACGGATACGGAGCACCCGTCGTCAACCACAGCGTCAGTGCCAACAGCACCAGCGACATCGACATTCTCACCACATTCAGCGGCAGCGACCCCATCCGTTTCGAGGCCACCTCGGCAAACAGCGCCGTTACCGTCCACGACAGCGCCACCATCAGCGCAATGCTCTCTCCTATAATCATAACTTCCATAACGGCCGTCGTCGCCGTTTATTGTCCGCATCCTTAAACCAGCCCTTGAACGACTGCTGCATGGTTGTTGTACGACGGTTGGAGGGGGGATGGAGGGGGAAGGGCCGATTTCGCCGTCGTTTCCTGATGCGCCGGCTGGCCTTGAGGGCAATTAACAAAAAAAAATTAACATTTCATGCAATAAAAATGCAATCTTATGAGTTATTCCGATACATATATAATGAACACGAAAAAACCGATTGATATGAAAGGTGTGATCAAGACCCCGAAGGGGGTGATGCATTTCACGTTATACGACGAGGCTGTGCCTGGCACGACGGCCAATTTTGAGCGTCTGGTGCGCGAAGGATTCTACAACGGGCTGCGCTTCCATCGCGTGATTCCCGACTTTGTGATCCAGGGAGGCTGTCCCTACAGCCGCACCCCCGGCGACCCGCGCGTGGGCACCGGCGGACCGGGCTGGACTATCAAGTGCGAGACGAGCGCTCCGATGCAGCACCACGACCGCGGCGTGATGAGCATGGCTCATGCCGGCAAGGACACCGGCGGCAGCCAGTTTTTCATCTTCCACAACCGCGAGAACACGCAGCACCTCGACGGCCACCACACTTGCTTCGGCCGTGTGGACGAGGCCGACTGGGATGTGATCGACAAGATACGCCCGGGCGACCTGATAGAGAGCATCGTGCTGGAGTAGGACGGCCTGCCGCATCCGTGACGATGTCATTTGAATGAATGAAAAAACATAATCAACGACAGATATGAATCTAGGAATCAAATTGCTGGTGGCGGAAGACGATCCCAATCTGGGGACGATACTGAAGGCCTATCTGACGCAGAAGGGCTACACTGTGGTGTGGGCCAAAGACGGCGACGAGGCGTTGAAGAGCTTCGACGAGGAGGATGTGGACGCGTGCATACTTGATGTGATGATGCCGGCGAAAGACGGGTTCACCGTGGCGAAGACGATACGCAAAGTGGACAAGAAGGTGCCGATCATTTTCCTGACGGCAAAGAATCTGGAGTCGGACAAGCTGAAAGGTTTCGAAGTGGGTGCCGACGACTACATCACCAAGCCGTTCAGCATGGAAGAGCTGCTGGCACGCCTGAATGCGACGATGCGGCGCTCGTTCAACGAGGACCGTCCGGACAAGAATGTGTTCCGCATTGGCGAGTTCACATTCGACTATGTGCACCAGACCCTGACCATCGGCGACGACGAGCGTAAATTGACGGCCAAAGAGTGCGACCTGCTGCGAATCTTCGCCATCAACTTCAACCAGTTGGTCGACCGCAACACCACTCTGCAGAAGATTTGGAAAGACGACAGCTATTTCGCCGCACGGTCGATGGACGTCTACATCACCAAACTGCGCAAGTACCTGAAGGCCGACCCCTCGGTGGAGATAGTGAACGTGCACGGTGTGGGCTTCAAGCTGACACACAAAGAGTGAGTGACACCCGACCGCCGCTTGTTGGAATGAGAAAAAGGATGAAGGGATGAAGGTGACGTTTCTGGGAACAGGCACTTCGCAAGGTGTGCCTGTGATTGCATGCCGATGCGACGTGTGCTCGTCGCACGACGTCCGCGACAAACGCTTGCGGACGTCGGCGCTTGTGTCGACCGACAGCGGACTGAATATCCTTGTGGACATCGGACCCGATTTCCGCCAGCAGATGTTGCGCCATGAGGTGGAGCACCTCGACGCCATTCTGGTGACACATGCGCATCGCGACCATGTGGGCGGACTGGACGACATCCGGTCGTTCAACTATGTGCAGCACCGCAAGATGGACATCTACCTGAACGGTGAGGCCCGCACGGCGCTGTTGCGCGACTATCACTACATCTTCGAGCCCCACCAGTTTCCCGGTCTGCCGGAAGCCGAACTGCACGATGTGACCGACGTGGCCGACTTTCACCTTGCCGACGGCACTCGCATCGTGCCCATCCACGCGATGCACAAAGACCTGCCGATCCTGGGCTATCGCATTGGCGATCTGGTGTATGTGACCGATGCCAACCACATCGACGATGCCGAGCTGGAGAAGATGCGCGGTGCCAAGGTGCTGGTGATCAACGCCCTTCGCAAAGCGAAGCACTTTTCCCATTTTTCGCTGCCTGAGGCGCTGGAGGTGATAGCGAGGGTGCAGCCGCGGCAGGCTTTCATCACACATATCAGCCACGAAATGGGCCGTCACGCCGACGTGCAGAAGGAACTGCCGGAGGGTGTGCAACTGGCCTGCGACAACCTTACTATTGAAATATGATATCGGTCTGCATACCTGTCTTCAACCATTGTGTGGTGCCCCTGGTGGAGGCTGTCCGGCGCCAGTCGGAAGGCCTCGCCCTAGAGGTGGAGACTGTGTGCATCGACGACCATTCCGACAGCGGATGGCTCATCCGCAACGAGGCGCTGGAGGGTATGTGCACCTATGTCAAGCTGCCCGAAAACGTGGGCCGGGCGAGGATCCGCAACCTGTTTCTGCAGCACGCTCGCGGAGAATACATGATCTTTCTTGACAACGACTCGATTCTGCCCGAGGGGTTCCTGCAGCGCTATGCCGCGATGCTGGAGGCAAAGCCGTGTGTGGTGGTGGGTGGCCGCATCTATCCGCCCGAAAGCGACGACCGCCAGCACCACCTGCGCTATGCCTACGGCACCCGTGCCGAAAGCCGCCCCGCAGCTGAACGAGAGAAGCATCCCTACCAGTCGTTCATGACGAACAACTTCATGATTCGACGCGAAGTTCTGGAGCAGATACGCTTCGACGAGCGCATCTCGCTCTACGGCCACGAGGACACCCTCTTCGGCTACCGCCTGCAGCAAGCCGGCATCGCTATCGACCATATCGACAACCCCGTGGTGAACGGCGAGGTGGAGACCAACGCCGATTTTCTCCGCAAGACCATCGACGGTGTGCACTCGCTGGCGGCCATCTATCGCTTCATGGAGGGCGACGAGGACTTCGTGCAGAGCGTGAGGCTGCTGCGCGCCTACCGCAAGCTGCGCCTGTTGCGCTGGCCCATACGTTGGGTACATCTCTACACCCGAGTCCGCTCCGAACGATCTTTTCTGGCGGGCAAATCATTCTCGATGACTCTGTTCAATTTTTACAAATTAGGCACCTTTATAAATACAATGCATTATGAGAACGCTTAAAATCGCCCTTCTCCTAGCCACCTTGCTGATGGCCGGTTGCTGGGGCAGCCACTTCATCTCGGCCGACAACGATCTGGAGGAGATCTACGTCGGCAAGTCGTACTACGACATCGTGCGCGATTTCGGCCGGCCCAACGCCACCACGCAGGACGGTCGCGGCGGCACCAAGATGGTCTACGACTCCGTCAACTTTGCTGGCACGCAGGCCGCCAGGCTCTACACCGACTACTGGATGCGCAACCGCACTACCCGCCAGACTGGCAATCCTTCCGGCCGCATCACCTTCCTCATCAATCCCAACATGAAGTGCTATGCTGTCGACTCCGACTTCCAGCGCCGTCGCGGTAATCCCCCTGATGACGGTTCGCAGCGCGTGATCGTCCCCGAGCCTCACCGCAAGCAGATGGCCAAACCCAAGTTCCCCCGCACTATCGATTTCCCCTATGTCGAGCGACGCAACGCCTATGCCGAAAAAATCCGCATCGAGAAGGTCGAACTTGACCGTCTGCAGACCAAGATCTATTTCTCCTACCAGGACCGCACCCCTGTGCACCGCCCCCTCAACGAGCACGGCGTCTACATCATGCCCGAGGTCTATATTGAGGACTGCCAGACCCACCAGCGCTATGCGCTTACCGATGCTGACGGCATCACCTATTATCCGGTCTACACCCAGTTCGCCCACAACGACGGCGGCTACGATGTCCTTGTCTATTCTCTCACATTTGAACCCGTCAGCGAATCCACCCGAAAAATCGACATCGTTGAACCCGGCCACTCCGGCTGCAACTTCTATGGCGTCGATGTGGTCACGCAGAACTATAAACGCACTGGTGTCCAGTCACGATAAAACATAAAAAATCAGTATAATATGAACAAACCCCTACTTCTTATGGCTGCCGCCAGCCTGTGCTTCGTCGGCTGCCACAAACAGCAGGCCACCGACAGCGCGGTGGTCGAAAAACCGCAAGTTGCCGTCGAAAACGGCCGCTTCACCCCCGAGGTGATGTGGAGCCTCGGCGTGATGAGCGAATATGCCGTCAGTCCCGACGGCAGCCAGGTGGCCTACACCCTCCACTACACCGACATGCAGCAGAACAAAAACAATGCCGAGCTCTACATCATGCCTGTCGCCGGCGGCGAGGCTGTCCGGCTCACCACCACCGCCCAGAGCGAGTTCAGCCCCGTATGGTTTGACGACAACACGCTTATGTTCTGCCGCGGTAACCAGATTCTGTCCATAAACACCTCGTCGCGACGCGAATCCGTCGTGGCCGAATGTGAACGAGGCTTTGAGGGCTTCAAACTTGCTCCCGACGGCAAGTCGATCGTCTACATCAGCACCATTCCCGTCGAACGTCCGGAGCATATCGACAAGCTCTTCGCGGGACTCGACAAAACCACCGGCCGCATCAACGAGGACCTCATGTACCGCCATTGGGACCAGTGGGTCGACGAGATCCCCCAGATCTATCTTGCCCCCCTCGCTGGCGGCAAGGCCGACCTGTCCAAGGCTGTCGACATTGTCGATGGCAACTTTGAATGCCCCATGCGCCCCTGGGGTGGCACTGAGCAGTTCAACTACAGTCCCGACAGCAAAACTATCGCCTACACCTGCCGCAAGAAAACCGGCTACGACTATGCCCATTCCACCAACAGCGACATCTTCCTCTACGACATTGCCTCCGGTGAAACACGCAACATCAGCGAAGGCATCATGGGCTACGACCAGAACCCCGTGTTCAGCCACGACGGAAGCATGATCGCTTGGGAAAGCATGGAACGCGATGGCTACGAGAGCGACAAGCTCCGCCTCATGGTGATGGACATCCAGTCCGGCAATAAGGTCGACCTCACCCAGGATTTCGACTATGGTGTCATGAACATATGCTGGACCGACGACGACCGCGAGCTCCTCGCCATCGTCATGTACCAGGGCATGAACGAGATCTTCGCCTTCAACCGCGAGACCCGCGCCATCCGTCAGCTCTCCCACGGCTACCATGATGTCAACGCCATCCAGCTCCACGGCAGCACCATCGTTGCCTCCCAGGCCTCCATCAGCTATCCCGCCACACTCTACACCTATTCGCTTGATGCCGACAAACTTGAGGGCACCAAGCTCAGCACTTTCAACGACGATGTCCTCTCGCAGGTTCGCATGGGCGAGGTCAAGGAGCAGTGGATCAAGACCGTCGACGGCAAGCAGATGCTCACCTGGATCATCTACCCCTACGACTACGACTCCACCCGCACCTATCCCGCACTCCTCTTCTGCGAGGGTGGTCCCCAGACCATGGTCAGCCAGTTCTGGAGCACCCGATGGAACTTCCAGGTCATGTCTGGCGCCGGCTATTTCGTCATCGCTCCCAACCGTCGCGGTGTTCCCGGATTCGGAATGGAATGGCTTGAAGAGATCAGCGGTGACTATGGCGGACTCTGCATGAAAGACTATATGACGGCCACCGACTGGGCCGCTGCCAACATTCCCCAAATCGACCGCGATCGCATCGGTGCCTGCGGTGCCTCCTTCGGCGGATACAGCATCTATTGGCTCGCCGGCCACAACTATGGTGCCGCCGGATATCAGGACGGTCGACGCTTCAAGGCTTTCCTCGCCCACAATGGCATGTTCAATTTTGAGCAGCAGTATCTTGAAACCGAAGAAATGTGGTTCGACAACTGGGATCTCGGTGGTCCCTATTGGGACTGGAACAATCCCCAGATCAAGAAGAGCTACGCCAATTCGCCGCACCTCTTCGTCGACAAGTGGAACACCCCCATCTGCGTTATCCACTCCGAGTTTGACTTCCGCATCGTCGCTTCCGAGGGTATGGCCGCCTACAATGCCGCCCAGATGCGCCACATCCCCAGCCGCTACCTCTACTTCCCCGACGAGACCCATTGGGTGTTGCGTCCGCAGAACAGCCTCCTCTGGCACCGCAATTTCATCGACTGGTTCGACCAGTGGCTGAAAGCTGAATAAATCCACCCATACGCAACACAATCCATACAGACGGACTCCTGCCGCATCGGCTGGAGTCCGTCTTTTTTTTGATCTTCGACGTCGTCAACGGTAACGTTATTGTTATCGTACATGGCTGCACTAAAGAATAAAAAATGCGTTTGCCATTCGATATTGCCATTTTCCTACGCTTTGATATTCAGCATGGTGTGCTTGTGTAGCGACGAAACTACACTTTTGCACAGCCCTCTGATATGGAAAAATGGCCTATCTTTGCACCAGACAAACAATGGAAAAGAAGACAAAATCGACCATCGCAAACGGCCTCTTTGCCATAGTGGCATTGTTCATCATCTGGATGTTGGCAGGGTTGCAAGCCGGATTTCACCGCAAGGCGGATTCGCCCGACGAAGGAGAATTGCTGGAAGATGAGTTGAGTCCGATTGATTCAATCGTCACTAGCGGCGACAGCACACTCTATTTCAAGAAGGGATGCGCGATATGGTTCAGTGTGCTGGATTGACTGTCGACAGGTGGCGGTAGAAGTCCGGCGCCCTTGCCGCAAGGGCGAAAGAGTATGAAAAAAATGCGGCAACAGTCATTGCCGGTCGCACTTTGCTGACTGGAGGGGGCGAAAAAATGGAATTCAGGACAAAGCAAAGATCAGATGTGCAGTGTGTCCCCTTGATCCGCAACAGCGTATTTTTTGACCAGCAGAACGGCAAAACGGACCCTTCAGCGTGGGTCCGTTGCCGTCTGTTTTTTTCAGTTGTTTCAAAAAAGGGGGGGGATGCGCTGCCTAGTGGATGCCGCGGGCGTTGAGAGCGGCGTGAAAGCGTGCTGCATTGCGGTTGTGCTCGGCGAGGGTGGCGGCGAAGAGATGGCGACCGTCGAGGAGTGGGGAGGCGCAGAAGTAGAGGTAGGGTGTGGAGGGGGCGTTGAGCACGGCATCGACGCTACTGGCGGAGGGGAGGCAGATGGGCGAGGGGGGCAGACCAGTATGCAGGTAGGTGTTGTAGGGACTTTGGACAGAGAGGTGGACGCCGAGTATGCGGCGGAGAGAGAAGTCGCCGACGGCGTATTTGACGGTGGGGTCGGCCTGGAGGGGCATGCCGAGCCGCAGACGGTTGAGGTAGACACTGGCGATGAGGGGTTTTTCCTCGTTGGCGTTGGTCTCCTCGTCGACGATGGAGGCGAGGATGATGACCTGGCGGTTGGAGAGGGAGGGATGAGGAGAGCGACGGTTCCAGAAGCGGTCGTATTCGGACTGCATGCGGAGCAGGAACTGGGAGGGGGTGATGGTCCAGTAGACCTCGTAGGTGTCGGGACGGACGATGTGGAAGAGGGAGTCGGGGATGAGGAAGCCGGAGTGCATGAGGCGGGCGGAGAGGTAGGCGTCGAGGTCGGCGGGGAGACGGAACTTGCCGATGGTGAGGCGGATGGGGTCCTGCTGGGCGCGATAGAGCTTCTGCACAAGGGCGACGACGGGCATGCGGGCAGGCAGGAGATAGGAGCCGGGGTGGACATGGCTGTGGAGACCGCGGATGCGCGACAACATGACGAAGCCCTGGGAGGAGAAGGAGCTGGAGGAGATGACGCCGTGTGCGTCGAGGGAGTCGAGGAGGGCGGGGAAGGAGGTGCTTTCGGGGATGTTGACCCGCTGTGGAGCGGTGTTGGCGGAGTGGTCGGAGAGGATGGCGACAGCGGCGGCCAGGAGGAGGGCAAGCATCGCGAGGGCGAAGATTACGAGGGGGATGCGGATTTGACGTTTCATGGATGTGGGGAAAAAATGACAGAATTGTTCGATAAAAAAGCAAAAAAACGTTTGGATAACAGTCAGAGTATCAGCTGCATGCGAGTGGAAGAGACGAAACTGTCGCCGACGAGGAGCCACTGGCGGAAGGTGCCGCAGGGTGAGTAGCCGGCTTTTTCGAAGAGGGCGAGAGAGGCGGCGTTGGAGACTGCGATGTCGGCATAGAGCTGATGCAGATGGAGCGTGGAGCGCGCCAAGGTGGCCAAAGCCTGGAGCATAGCGAGCGCGTAGCCGCGCCGGCGATAGGCGGAGGCGACGACGATGGCGACGGCGGCGCGGCGGTTGAGGGGGTCGTAGGCGTAGAGGTCGACGCAGCCATAGGGCAGCGCATAGAGGCGGAGAGCGCCGGAGGAGAGAGAGTCGCCGGGCCGGGCGACGAGTGTCAGCTGATGTTGCTCCATAGCAGACGGTGTTTGGACTGGAGGATGTGCTGGGCGAGGAGGGGTGAGGACTGCAGGGAAGGGTCGGCAGAGAGAATCTGACGCACGAGGAGACAGATGTCGTGGAGAAGTGGCTCGTCGTCGACGATGGAGGCGATGCGCAGATCGAGGACGCCACTCTGCTGGAGCCCCTGCACGTCGCCTGGGCCGCGGAGCTGGAGGTCGGCTTCGGCGATGCGGAAGCCGTCGGAGGTGGAGCACATCGTCTGGATGCGCTGTTGGGAGGACGAGGAGAGCTGGCCGTCGGTCATGAGGATGCACCAACTCTGGCCACCGCCGCGGCCGACACGACCGCGGAGCTGATGGAGCTGCGAGAGGCCGAAGCGGTCGGCGTTTTCGATGACCATCACGGTGGCATTGGGCACATCGACACCGACCTCGATGACGGTGGTGGCCACCATGATGTGGGTTTTGCCCTGCTTGAAACGCTCCATCTCAGAAGCCTTGTCGGCAGGAGAGAGAGCCCCATGGACCATCGACGTCTGGAACTGGGGGCGAGGGAAATAGGACTGGATCATTTCGAGGCCGGCCTCGAGATGACGCAGATTGACCTTCGGGCTCTCGTGGATGAGAGGAAAGACAAAATAGACCTGCCGCCCCTGGATGATCTGACGTTTGAGGAAATGGAAGAGCCGTGGCCGGTCGGGCTCGGTGCAATGGAGTGTGCGGACAGGCTGACGACCGGGGGGCAACTCGTCGATGACGGAGCAGTCGAGGTCGCCATACAGCGACATGGCAAGGGTGCGAGGGATGGGAGTGGCCGTCATCACGAGGACATGAGGCGGCGGCGAAGCCTTGCGCCAGAGGCGAGCGCGCTGCTCGACACCGAAACGGTGCTGCTCGTCGATGACGACGAGTCCGAGAGAGCGGAATGCGACATCGTCCTCGATGAGGGCATGTGTGCCGATGAGGATGTCGACCCGGCCGTCGGCGAGGAGCTGTTTGACACGCTTCTTCTCTGAGGGCTTGAGGCCCCCGACGAGGAGCTGGACATTGAGGCCGATGCCGTCGAGCAGAGAGAGGAAAGAATGGTAGTGCTGTGTGGCGAGAATCTCGGTTGGGGCCATGAGACAAGCCTGACAGCCATTGTCGACAGCAAGCAGCATGCAGAGCAGGGCGACGAGCGTTTTGCCGCTGCCGACATCGCCCTGGAGGAGACGGTTCATCTGATGGCCGGAACGCAAATCGGACCATACCTCGCGGACGACCCGCTTTTGGGCTCCGGTGAGAGGAAAAGGCAGCTTCTCGCGATAGAAACGGTTGAAAAAAGAGCCCACATGGCTGAACACATGCCCCTGGGAATGAAGCTGGCGACGGAAACGTGCATACTGACAGTCGAGCTGGAGGAAAAACAACTCCTCGAACTTGAGCCTGAATCGAGCCTGGTCGAGCTGCTGCTCGGACTGTGGATAGTGGATGGCGACAAGCGCCTGATGGTGAGGGATGAGCTGGAAACGGTCGATAACAGACTGGGGAAGATTTTCGGGTTCGGGCTCGACTTGCGCCACAAGAGAGGCTGTGAGGCGGGCCAGCGCCCGGGAAGAGAGGCCGTTCTGCTTCATCCTGTCGGTGGTGTTGTAGACCGGCAGGAAAGGGGATTGAGGCACATCGGCGGCGGCAGAAGAAGCGAGCTCGATTTCGGGGTGGCTCATCTCCCAATGGCCGTTGAAAAGAGACGGCTTGCCCATGACGACAAAAGAGACATTCGGCTTGAGCTTAGGACGGATCCATCGGGTGCCGGCAAACCACACGAGGCGGACCGTGCCGGTGCCATCGGAGAGTTCGACAGTAAGGCGCTCGCGGTGAGGCCCCGTAGGAACCGACTGCAGATTCTGCAAGGTGCCGGTGAGGACTGCATAGCCTGTGTCGGGAGAGAGGTCGGCAATAGAAAGACGGGCGGAGCGGTCGATATAGCGGAACGGATAATACATCAGCAGATCGTGGACCGAGCGGATGCCCAGTTCGGCAGCGAGCACCTTGGCGCGCGAGGGGCCCACGCCCTTGAGATAGAGGATGTCGGAATTGCTGCTGACGGCCATGATGAATATCGTTCAAGAGTGAGAAGGGTGGAGCATCTTTTCGCGCTCGAGCGTGCTGGAGATGTTGCGATGCTCGTCGTCGGCAAGAACGAAGAGCGTCTCGATAGCGGGATCAAGGCGCCGGTTGACGGTGGCGATGAGCCGTTCATACTCTATATCTTCGGCACCGCGGATGCCCCTGACGATGGCCTGTGCTCCCACCTGGTGACAAAGGTCGACGGTCATTCCGTCGTAGGAGAGCACCTCCACCTTGTCGCAGCCGGCAAAACGTGCCCGTATGCGAGCGACGCGATCGGGTGGGGAAAAAGTGCAGCGTTTGTCGCTGTTGACGCCGACGGCAATGACGACACGGTCGAACAGGGGCAAGATGCGCCGCACCACAGCCTCGTGGCCATCGGTGAAAGGATCGAACGAACCGGGGAAAAGTACGGTGGTCATAATGCAGGGTTCAGAACTGGTAGATCAGACGGAGGGCGACAGAATGGTTGTAGCAGTCGTTGGCAAATTCCTTCGGACGATTGTTCACATATTGGGTGAAATGCCATTCGCGCTTGATGGGGAGTAGGGAATACTGCCAACGCAGATTCAGCTGCAGACCGCGCCAGATGGTGAATCGGCAGTCGAGAACAGCCGAAATGTCGTTCTTGAGAAACGCCATGTCGTTGGTGTCGGGGATAAGGTCGTAGGGACTGTATTTCAGTTCGCCATGCGGCTGCTGTACGAGGCGGGCATAGCTGATGCCGGCACCGATGAGCATTCCGCCGAAGAAATCCTGATAATGAACCAGCACCGGAATGTCGACATAATTGAGTCGGAGGTCGGCGGCATAGGCATTATAGCGGCTGGGGTTGGCATGGGCGCCGCGTTGCGAGAAAAGCACCTCGACACTGGCGCCCCAATGGCCACGGTCGCTGAATGCGGTGAGCGCTCCGACGCCGCCCACAAATCCATACTGCTTGAATCCCTTCAGCTCGTCGCCCTCGATCTGCGAGGTGGTGACGCCGGAGGTGATATAGCCGTGGATGCTCTGGGCGCCAGCCGATGTAGCGATCAGCAGCAGCAAGGTGGCAACGATATTTCGTAGATGATTCGTTATGGGCATATCTTATCTGTTTATAAACAATTCCAATAGCGCAGCAAAATGGCCACGTCGGTACCTGCACGCCGGTGGCGCATATAGCGCAGCATGAGGCGCGAGGCCAGTGCGGCATCGGCATTCGGCACGATGGCCGAGGGGAGGAACACGCCAGCCTTTCCTGTGTAGCCCACCCATGTGAGCCGGCCGGTGAGCACCCGCCAGCAGTCGGAGAAAAACCGACGCTTGTCCTTCTGGAACCAGACGAGGATGGGGGAGAGCAAGAGCGCCAGCAGACTGGTGGCAATGTCGAACAGGCGTTTGGCACGCTGGCCCGACGGGGTGAGGATCGTGTCGAGGTCGTCGAGATAGGCGTCGTCGGGACTCATGATGCTGTTGCTGCCGATGATAAAGTCGCCTTCAGCCGGGGCTATTTTGTATTCTACGCCGGCGGTATGGTTCTGAGTCATGTATTCGATGATCGACTGCAGGTCGACGTCCGATGCGCAAAAGACCACCTCTTCGATACGGTCGATGCGTACCCGCTCGGCGAGCCGGTGCAGGTCAGTATCGGAGAACGTGGCCACTTTCCCGGTGGGCATTCCTAGCGAGGCATACAGCTGTTCCACCCTCCGGCATTCCTCCTGGCTGCCCACCACGAGCGTCCGGGTGCCTTCTTTCTTGCTGTAGCCGGGCACTTTGAGCCATCCCAGCACCTGGCGGATGGCCAGCGTCGACAGCAGCGTCCACAGGCTGCCGCTCAGCAGCAGCATGCGCGAATAGCGCTGCTGCTCGTCAAGCAGCGAATAGAATGCCAGCAGCAGCACCATGCCGATCAGCAGCATGCCTTTCACGATGCGTCCTTTGCGCAGGGGCTTGTCGTAGCCGCCGCTCAGCCAGCTGCAGCACATCAGCACAAGAATGTAGATCGGGATAATGATACGGGTGTATTCAGCAGGATAGTAGTTGATATTGTCGGCCCAATAGCGAGCCCACAGTCCTTTCAGCGCCACAAAGCCACCGTAGGCTGCCAGAAAGTCGGCCACCGGCAGCGCCAGCCGCCTGGCGATGCGCCCTGTCCATGCCAACGTGGCCCGCAGCCAGATAGCCACCCGCAGCAGCCCGCTGTAGAGCCGCGCTCCGCCGCCGGTGAAGTAGCGCTTCACAAAAATCGACATCGCATTG
Source organism: uncultured Bacteroidales bacterium (assembly GCA_937886715.1). GTDB lineage: Bacteria > Bacteroidota > Bacteroidia > Bacteroidales > P3 > Colimorpha. Next base: position 158,945 of record CAKZZD010000009.1, read on the forward strand.
TAGAAGGTGTACACGTAGTTCATCGACCCCTTCTTGGTGCTCTCGCCCTTGTAATGGATGATGTGGGTGGTGGGCAGGTACACATTTTTGTAGCCCGCCATGTGGATGCGCCACGAGAAGTCGATATCTTCGCCATACATGAAGTAGCTCTCATCGAGGCCGCCGATTTTGTCGTACACCTCGCGGCTGAACATCAGGAATGCGCCCGGCATGATCTCTATCTCGTTGATCTCGTCGTCCGGCAGGTGTCCCATGTAGTAGGCCGCCACTCTGCGCGAATGGGGGAACAGCCTTGTCAGCCCCATCATCTTGAAGAATGCCGCCTCCGGCGTGGGGAAACCCCTTTTGCTCTCTTTCAGGTAGCGCCCCTGTCCGTCCACCATCTTCACGCAGCATCCGCCCACGTCGGGGTGCTGCCGCATATAGTCGGCGCATTTCACCAGCGTGTCGCTCTCCACCAGCGTGTCGGGGTTGAGCAGCAGGATCAGCTCCCCGTCGACGGCCTCTTGCGCCGTCAGCTGTTCAAGCGCCTGGTTGTTGGCCTTCGCGAAGCCCACATTCTCGTGGTTCTCGATCAGGTGCACCTCGCCGAATTCGCTCCGCACCATCTCCTGCGATCCGTCCACCGAATCGTTGTCCACCACCCATACCTCCAGCTCCAGACTCTCGCCGTCGGCAAGCCTCCGGTCGGATTGCATCACCGACGCCAGGCACTGTTTCAGGAAGTACTTGACGTTATAGTTGACTATGACTATCGACAGCTTCAACGGTCATCCGGTTTGGGTTGCACTTCAGCTCTTGCGGCGTTTCTTCGATTTCTGCAGCAGCGCCTTTGCGTCGTCTACCGTCAGCTTCAGCGGGTCGGCGTCTTTCGGCAGGCGGAAGTTCTCGCCCCGGTAGGTCAGGTAGGGGCCGAAACGTCCGATGTTCGACACCACCGGCTCGCCGTCCAGTTCGCCTATCTGGTGGGGATAGATTTTTTTCAGCGCCTCTTTCTCTTCTTCGCTGCTGCGTTTCACGCGGATGATCTCTATCGCTCGCTCGAGGGTCACTTCATACGGGTCGTCGTTCTTGCCCAGCGAGTAGAAACGCCCGTTGTGGCGCACATAGGGTCCGAATTTGCCGATGCTCACCGTCACCTCGCCATCTTCGAAGCTTCCCAGCGTACGGGGCAGCGCAAACAGGCTCAGCGCCTCTTCCAGCGTGATGGTGTCGATGCTCTGGCCTTTCTTCATGCTCGCAAAGCGCGGCTTCTCGTCGGTGTTCGTCTCGCCCACCTGCACCAGCGTACCGTAGCGGCCTATCTTCGCATACACGTTCTTGCCGCTCACCGGATCCACTCCCAGCAGCCGCCCGCCGTTGGTGCGCTGGCTCGTCTGCTGCGTCTGACGGATGTTTTTGTGGAACGGCACATAGAATTTGTCGATCACCTTGCGCCATTCTTTCTTCCCAGCGGCTATCTCGTCGAAGTCTTTCTCCACCGTCGCCGTGAAGTTGTAGTCCAGGATGTTCTCGAAGTGGTCCATCAGGAATGTGTTGACCACGCATCCGATGTCGGTGGGGAACAGTTTGCCTTTTTCGGCATAGCCTTTCTCCATCCTCTTGCTCACCGTCACCTCTCCATCTTTCATCTGCACCACGCTGCATTCGCGGCTCTCGCCTTCGCGGTCTTCTTTGATGATGTATTCCCGCTTCAGGATCGTGCTGATCGTTGGCGCATAGGTCGACGGGCGTCCGATGCCCAGGTCTTCCAGTTTTTTCACCAGGCTGGCTTCCGAATAGCGCGGCGGATGCTGGGTGTAGTGTTCGGCAGCTTCACAGTTCACCATCGTCAGCAGCGTGCCCTCCGGCAGGCGCGGCAGCACTTTCACGCCGTTCTCCGGGCGCTCGTCGTCGGTCGACTCGTAGTACACTTTCAGGAATCCGTCGAATTTCACCTGCTCGCCGCTGCAGCCGAAGTGCAGCTGGCGCGGCTTGCCGTCGTCCGTGATTGCGATCTCAATTTCTGTCTTCTCTATCTCGGCGTCGGTCATCTGGCTGGCCACCGTGCGGCGCCAGATCAACTCATACAGTTTCCGTTGTGCACTCTCGGCGTTCACGCTGCGCGCTTTCATGTCGGTCGGGCGGATGGCTTCGTGGGCCTCCTGTGCACCCTTAGTCTTGGTCTGGTAGCGGCGTGTCTTGACGTATTCTTCGCCATATTCGGCCACGATCTCGTCTTTGGCCATCTTCAGCGCCAGGTCGCTCAGGTTCACGCTGTCCGTACGCATGTAGGTAATGTATCCGCTCTCGTACAGCTGTTGGGCCACTTGCATCGTGCGTGCCACGCTGAAGCCCAGCTTGCGGCTCGCCTCCTGCTGCAGCGTCGATGTGGTGAACGGCGGCGCTGGAACACGCTTGCCAGGCTTCGTCTCGATGCGGCTGATTTTGAACCCCGCGCCTGTCAGGCTCCGCAGGAAGGCCTCGGCCTCCTCCACGGTGTCGAAATGGCTGCTCAGCTCCGCGCTGAGCATCTTCTGGCTTTCCAGCGGGTGAAACTGCGCCGTCACACGGAAATAGGCTTTGCTCTCGAAGGCCTTGATCTCGTCCTCGCGCTCTACGATCAGCCTCACCGCCACGCTCTGCACGCGGCCCGCACTCAGCGCCGGCTTGATCTTGCTCCACAGGATCGGGCTGATCTCGTAGCCCACCAGGCGGTCAAGCACGCGGCGCGCCTGTTGCGCGTCCACAAGGTTCATGTCGATCTGCCGCGGATGCTCGATGGCGTTCAGGATGGCGGTCTTCGTGATCTCGTTGAACACGATGCGCTGCGTCCGCTTCGGGTCCAGCTTCAGCGTCTCCTGCAGGTGCCACGCGATGGCCTCTCCCTCGCGGTCCTCATCAGATGCCAGCCACACCTTCTCCGCACCCTTCACAGCCTTCTGCAGCTCCGACACCAGCGAGCGTTTGTCGTCGCTCACCAGATATTGTGGCTCGTAGTCGTTGTCCACATCTATGCTCATCTCCTTCTTCGCCAGGTCACGGATATGTCCATAGCTCGACATCACCGTGTAATCCTTGCCCAGAAATTTCTCGATCGTCTTCGCCTTCGCTGGCGACTCGACAATTACTAGATTCTTCATATCTTAATATCTTAATATATCTTCTTCTTCTTTTCTACTGTCCTCACGCTCCGCATCCCTTGCGCCGTCGGTCCGCACCAAACCCGTATCCCCGCATCCATTCCTCTTCCTCCGGCAGCCGTCGGCACCCGGGCCTTTCCTCATCCGCTTTCGTCGTAATGGTGTAACGTATATATAAATCATTTATTGCACAGCATCCTTTTTTTTTCTTTTCTGAGTTTTTCCCCCTCTCCCGCGGCTCCACAGCCGCCTGCCTCTGTCACATGTTCGTCCATTTGCAATAGCCTATTTCTCAATACCATAGCCTTACCAACTCCTACCCAACTCCTATTATCGTAGGACTTGGGTAGGAGTTGGTAAGGCTATGGTAGGTGGAAACCAGGCAGTTGCGGCGATGGTGGGGTCAGGTGGAATCGCTGGCGAGAGGGAGATGCTCGTATGGGGACAACAAGGGGAGTGGGAGAGGGACGGCGCTGTTGATAACTTTTTGGGCATGCAATACTAAAAGCACGCGCGCGACGTTAATAAAAAAGAAATTATTGTACGAAAAGATGAATATTCATATTGTTCAACATGACGCCCGGAGTCTCAACCCGGAAGAGAATCTGCAGTGGATTCTGCAGGAGCTGGAGTCGCAGTCGTCGCACGAGGCTCTGCTCACCGTTTTCCCCGCCTGCACCCTCTGCGGCGACCCTGTCTTCAGTGCTGTGGCTTACACCGACCTCCAGAAGCGTGCCCAATCCGCCCTGCAGACCTTGGTCGACGCCTCGGAGCACCGCGCCTTTATCATTGGCATGCCGTTGCAAATCCAGGACAAGGGGCTCTGCAATGCCCTTGTCTTTGTGCAAAACGGGGCTATCCGTGGGGTGGTGACGAAGAAATACCTCTCGCCCAATGAGCAGAAATATTTCGTCAGGGGCGAAGGTGTGCAGCTGATCGAATTCCACGACCAGCGCATTGCCATCGGTTTCTATGAGGATCTCAAGGAGCTGGGCAAGGGCTACCTGGAACAGCCCGACGTGGTGGTGTGCTGCGGATGCAATGTGTTTGACTACCAGAAGCCTTACCGCACGCGCTACCGCATGCGCAAGATTGTGGAGAACCTCAACGCTTCGCTGGTTTATGCCAACCGCATTGGCGGCGAGGGCAGCTACCTGTATGCCGGAGGCTCGCTGGCGATGAACGCTGTGGGCAGTGTGCTGGCGCAGTTGCCCTATTTCGAGGAATCGTGCGCCACCGTTGATATGCAGCTGATGCACACTGTGGTCGAGGACGAGAAGCCTGAGGCCGTGGAACTTGTCTACAAGGCCTTGGTGATGGGTCTGCGCGACTATTTTCGCAAGAATGGCTTGCAGCGTGCCGTGCTGGGATTGAGCGGCGGTATCGACTCGGCACTGGTGTGCGTGCTGGCCGCCGATGCTCTCGGGGCGGAGAATGTGCATGGATTGCTGATGCCCAGCCAGTATAGCACCGACCACTCGGTGCGCGACGCCGAGGACCTGGCCCATAATCTTGGCGTGGCCTACGACATTGTACCCATACGCCCCGTGTTCGACCAGCTGCGCGAGTCGATGCGCCCCGTGTTCGGCAATCTGGCTGAGGATGTCACCGAGGAAAACATGCAGGCCCGCATTCGCGGCACCATGGTGATGAGCTATGCCAACAAGTTCGGTGCACTGGCCCTGAACACGACGAACCGGTCGGAGGCTGCCATGGGCTACGGCACGCTGTATGGCGACAGCTGCGGAAGCCTGAGTGTGATTGGCGACCTGTACAAGACCGAGGTGTACCAGCTGAGCGAGTGGATCAACCGCGACACTATACGAATCCCGCAGAACACCATCGACAAGGCACCGTCGGCCGAGCTGCGTCCCGGACAGAAGGACAGCGATTCGTTGCCCGACTACGACACGCTGGACGGCATCCTGAACCTTTACCTCGACGAGGTGATGTGCGAGGACGAAATTGTGGAGGAAGGCTACGACCGCGAGCTGGTGAAGCAAGTGATTCGCAAGGTGCGCAACAACGAATGGAAGCGCCTGCAGTTTGCCCCGCAGCTCAAGGTGAGCCCGATGAGTTTTGGCCTGGATCGCCGCTGGCCCATCAGCTGACATTCCCGCTATGGACAATCCCCGCTTGGATCTGGCCCGCCGCTATGTCGAGCAGACGGGTGTGTCGATGTTTCTCACCGGTAAGGCCGGCACGGGAAAGACCACTTTTTTGCGCGACATGGATGCTCATGTGGGCAAGCGCCACGTCGTGCTGGCTCCCACCGGCGTGGCGGCCGTCAATGCCGGCGGCGTCACTATACACAGCTTCTTCCAGCTGCCCTTCGACCCCTATCTGCCCGAGGTGAAGGAGTTGGTCACCGAATACCAGATGCCCGACAAACACAAGTCGCTCAGTAAGAGCAAAATCAATATCATACGCACACTCGAACTGCTGATCATCGACGAAATCTCGATGGTGCGTGCCGACCTGCTTGATGCCGTCGACGCCACGTTGCGCCGCTATCGCCGCAGCCACCTGCCGTTCGGCGGAGTGCAGCTGCTGATGATAGGCGACGTGCACCAGTTGTCGCCCGTGGTGACAGAGAAAGAGCGACCCTATATGGAGCAGGTCTACCCCTCACCGTTTTTCTTCCACAGCAAGGCGCTGCAGCAGCTGAATTATGTCACTATCGAATTGGACACTGTCTACCGACAGCAGGATGCGCGATTTGTGGAGTTGCTCAACCATGTGCGTGATAATAGGATTGACGCGCGCACGATAGAAATCCTCAACCGCCAAGTGCGGCCCCCTTCGGACGAGGCCATCACCCTGACCACCCACAACCGCCAGGCTCAGGCCATCAACAGTCGCCACATGGACGAACTCACCGGCCCTTGCCGTGTGTTCAAGGCTGAGGTGACCGGCAACTTCAGCGAAGGGGCAATGCCTGTCGACCGGGAACTGGAATTGAAAGTGGGCGAGCGGGTGATGTTTGTGAAAAACGACAGCTCAGGCCAGCACCGCTACTACAACGGGAAACTGGCCACGGTGACGGATTTCGTGCAAGCCGACGGTCAGGACCGTGTGGAGACGATCGACGACGAGGGGGATGTGGTTTTCGTGGGTCGCGAGCAGTGGGAGGCCGTGAAATATTCGCTCGACCACGACAACAAGATTGTGCAGGAGGTGGATGGCACCTTCAGCCAGTTTCCGCTTAAGGCGGCGTGGGCCGTCACCATCCACAAGGCGCAAGGCCTCACTTTCGACCGCGTGAATATAGATGCGGCCGACGCCTTTGCCTTCGGCCAGGTGTATGTGGCGCTGAGCCGCTGCCGCTCGCTGGAGGGTCTGGTACTCACCTCACCGCTGCGGCCCGAGGTGGTCTTCTCCGATGCCGACGTGTCGCGCTTCATTGCCTCGCAGCCCACCTACGAGCAGGTGGACGAGGCTGCCTCGCTGTATGAGCGGCAGTACCATATGGAGCAATTGTGCTCGCTGTTCGACATGGATGCCGTGGTGCACGATGCATCGCGATTGACGGAGAGTTATATGCGTCTGCGCAGCCTGTATCCCGACAAGGTTGATCAAGTGAGACGGATGGCTGACCAATTGGTGGACCTTGGCGGAGTGGGGGAGCGGTTCCGACACCAGCTGATGTCGATCGATGCGGGTCGTATCGAAGAGCGGACGGCTAAGGGTGCGGAATATTTTGCCGCACAGCTTGGTCCGATGGCGGTCCTGCTGCCCGAACTGCTGGATGTGGAAATCGACAATAAGGAAAACCGCAAGCTTGTGAAAGAGAGTGGTGAGCGGCTGTCGGAATCGTTGGGGATGAAGGTGGCATGTTTGAGTGCCGTATGCCGTGAAGGTTTCAGCGTGGCCACGCTGCAAAAGGCCCGCACCGACTATCTGCTTGCCGACAACAAACAGCCTTCCCGCAAAGGAAGAGGCGGCAGCACCAAAGCGCCGAAGGAAACCGCCACCGACGACACGCACGCTCCGCTGGTGGAAATGATACGCCAATGGCGCAGCGCTAAGGCCGACGAGGAACATCTGCCGGCCTATGTGGTGCTCCAGCAGAAGGCCTTGATGGCCATAGCCTCGAACCTCCCGACCACGCCGGCAGAACTGAAACGGCAACTCGGCGTGGGACCCAAGACGGTGGAGCGCTACGGCAAAGAGCTGCTCGATATCGTCAACAACTATATTGAATATTACGGCATCACCAAAAAAAGATAACGACTATGCCTGTTTTCGAAGACAATGCCATTGCCGCATTGGCCATACATCACGTCGGCAACAAAGCGGTCATGGAACCGTTGGTGCGCAGCAACGGACCGACCCCTCTGGGCGAGGCCCTCTCCACATCGCTGCTGCAGTATTTCATCGAACCGTTCAAGGTGCGGGAATACTATCATCTGTATCATCCCGACGGACTGGATCACAACGAGGTGTACCGCCTGGCGGAGGCACTCTTTGACGACCCCGAGTCGCTCTATGACGTGTCGCTGCAGTTGGCACAGGTGCTCTACGATGCCTGCACGCATCCCAACATCAAGGGCGGCGACCTGTTTGTGGCCTATTTCCGCGAATGCCAATTCGAAGGCCAGGCAATGGACGCCATCGGCCTGTTCAAAGCCGAGACACAGTCGGAATTCCTGAAGGTGAACCACGATGCCGACTGCCGGTTCTCTCTGGACGCCGACCGCGGCATCGACATGCACAAGCTGGACAAAGGCGCCATCATCTTCCATACCGAAGACGACCGTGGATATGTGGTCAGTGTGGTCGACAATGCCGGTCGCGGCAGCGATGCCGCTTATTGGCGCGACCAGTTTCTTGGACTGCTGCAGCGCCAGGACGAATTCTACAACACCCATGCCGAGTTGGCAGCCTACAAGAAATTCATCACCGACGAACTGCCACAGCAATTCGATGGGGTTAGTCGTGCCGACCAGGCAGATCTGCTGGGCAAAAGCGTCGACTTTTTCAAACAAAACGACCGGTTCGACCTTGACACTTTCTCTGACGAGGTGATCCGGCAGCCCGAAGTGATCGAATCGTTCAAGCAATACCGGCAGCAGTACCAGCAGGACAACCAGGTGGAACTGAGCGACGAATTCGCCATCAGCGACGAGGCGGTGAAAAAACAGGCCCGCGTGATGCGCAGCGTCATCAAACTGGACAAGAATTTCCATATCTATGTCCACGGCAACCGCCAGATGATCGAACAAGGGGAGGACGAGAAGGGAAAATACTATAAAGTGTACTACAAAGAAGAGTCGTAAGAAAACACATGGTGGTTCAAACAAGCCGATTTTATATCACATAATCAGCATATTGCAAAATATTTTAAAAATAATTTTGCCAGAATGAAAAAAGGTTGTACTTTTGCAACCGATTTCGAGAGTGAAATCCCTGTTATAAAAGCCGCATTCGTCTAGTGGTCCAGGACATCTGCCTCTCACGCAGAAGATCATCAGTTCGACTCTGATATGCGGTACAAAAAGGCTCCACATCAACGATGTGGAGCCTTTTTTTTCTATGCTTGAGATCGAGGCTCACCTCATTTGGCGTGCGGTGCCGACCGTCACTGTATCCTATTTCTGCAGTCCTCTGCACCATATCCCCTCCAACTGATGTACAACAGACATCGAACCGTCGAACAAGAGCAGGTCGGCATCACCTGCCGGTGTTGTCCTGCGCGGCATAAATGAGAGCCTCCGTATCGGGCTGTCGGGTATTGGGAGGGTATGTTATGCTGATTTTTAGACTACTGTGTGCGCGAAAATCGCCGTAGCGGGATTTTTTTTTGTGTCGGGCTTGCATTATTCGGATTTGTTTCGTAGTTTTGCAGACAGGAATATCCAAACAAAAAATGCTTATGAAAAAGTTTATCCGGCTGATTTTTATGATGTTTGGCATCCTGGCGACAAGTGGCGATAGCATTACGGGGCCGACTCTCACAACCAATTGCATATCATATTAATCTGACAAAAACATATAGTCATGAAACGTTACGGAAAAACAATGATACTCGTGGCGCTGATGGTGCTTCCTGTCAATATGATGCGTGCGCAAGACACGATAATGTATAACCAGGATCCATACTATTTGACCGAAGAGGTGGATTCGTATCGTGTAAGAGTGGGTGCAATATATATAAAGTCTGCTCACCAAGACTCAGAATATGTGAACTATTTGGCAGCGGATACAAGGCGGCAATTCATTGTCCAAGAACCGACGCCGGTGTATGGCATTGCTTTAACTGCCCTTCCTCTTGATCCGGGCGAGTGGAGCAATACATCAATTCCAACCGGAGGTCTTTATGTTGCCGATGCTTTCTATGATGCCTGGGGCCTGAAAAGGCGTCTTCAGGACTACATTCTCACGCTGGAATATTACCGGCAGGATGGCGTCATACAGACCGACACCGCCCATTTCTATGGCGACAGCCTCTATTTTAAGATTGTCCGCGATGGGGACAGCCTCAAGGTCCCCTGCTATGAGTATTATTTTGACACACCTCATGTTTTGACAGGCACATTCTATGTCAGTATTACGATGGAAGAGGAGACTTTGCTGAATTATCCCAGAGAAGTATCTTCTGATGCCATAGTGTTTCTTTCTGCCACAAGCGGTGATCCGTTAACAGAAATAATATATCATCTTCACTTTGCTATAATGCCAGATGTGCAACATGACTGGACAAATGATGGAGGCGGACTGATACCCATCCTGCAGGCGGGGCCGCATTGCGGTCCGGTGGGTGGATTGCGGCTGGATGGGCGAGGGGAGGACTGGGCACGGTTTGTGTGGGACGATGCCGGCGACAGTGTGGAATATCAGCTGGTGTTCGGACACGACCCGGCGCATCCCGTCAAACTGTACGACACGACGTACACGATCAGCGGACTTGACAGCGGCCGATACTACGACGTGCGGTTGCGGAGGGTGTGCCACCACGACTGTCCGTACCATACGGATCCGGTGGTGTACAGCGCGTACAGTGCTGCGGTGAGGTTCTGGGTGGGGAGCACGGAGCCGGCGAACATGGGCGTGGAGGCGGCGGATGCCGACGGTGGGCTAGAGGTGTACCCGAATCCGAGCAGCGGAGTGGTGACGGTGTGGTGGGTCGGCCTGTTGGCGGCACGCTGGAGGTGCACGACGCGGTGGGCCGCACGGTGCTGCGGAGCGAGCGTTTGGAGCGTGAGATGCGACTGGACCTGTCGCAGCTGCCGCGTGGCGTGTACACGGTGACGCTTGACTCGCCCGACGGTATCGCCACCCGACGGCTGGTGCTGCAATGATATTTTTGATCATGATTATTGAAGGGATCATAATGATCCAATGACAGGTTATGAGAAAATGTTTGATAATAAGCATGCTATTGTTTGCGGCGAATTCTGCAATGTCGCAGGATACTTTATTGCTGTGGAACAATCCCTACTATTTTGATGGGGGATACGATATATATTATCAACCCGGACCGAAAGTATTCTTAGATGTGCGAAGAAACGGTAAGGCATGTAAGTATTATTCTACAGAGAATGTAGAAGTTTATGGCGTTGCCGTCACTATGGTGATGCGTACTGGAGGTCCGGTCGATCCAACAAAATTCTACACCACTTTGAATCGTCTGAGTCAAGACGGAGAATATGAATGTCTGGATACAGGGGTGTGCGGACCTTTGATTCCTGCTGCATATCTGACATATTATAGTGTTGAAGGTACGCCTGGCAATTGGGATACAGTAAATGTCGTGATTCCAAGCTACGAGTATTATTTCAATGGGACCCATCTGGTGAATGATTCTTTTTATGTTGCCGTGAGGAGCTATAAGGACTATCTGACGATGTTGGAAGAAGGCGACGAAGATCGCACAAATGTTATGGTGGTGGGAGAATTATGGCCTTTCTATATTGACCTGCCGGAAGGGATGTTCTATCCATGGTATTTCATAGACACGTCAGGATCGCTTTATCAAGAGGACTATGGGTTTGGCGGGATTTATCCCATTTTGCAGCCCGACCGGCCGTATTGCAATGCGGTGGGCGGATTGCGGCTGGAAGAGAGAGGGGAGGACTGGGCGCGGTTTGTGTGGGACGATGCCGGCGACAGTGTGGAATATCAGCTAGTGTTCGGACACGACCACACCCATCCCGTCAACCTGTTTGACACGACGTACACGATCAGCGGACTCGACAGCGGCCGATACTATGACGTGCGTTTGCGGAGGGTGTGCCACCACGACTGTCCGTACCATACGGACACGGTGGTGTACGGCGCATATAGTGCGGCGGTGAGGTTCTGGGTGGGGAGCACGGATCCGGCGAACATGGGCGTGGAGGCGGCAGATGCCGACGGTGGGCTAGAGGTGTACCCGAATCCGAGCAGCGGAGTGGTGACGGTGTGGTGGGTCGGCCTGTTGGCGGCACGCTGGAGGTGCACGACGCGGTGGGCCGCACGGTGCTGCGGAGCGAGCGTTTGGAGCGTGAGATGCGACTGGACCTGTCGCAGCTGCCGCGTGGCGTGTACACGGTGACGCTTGACTCGCCCGACGGTATCGCCACCCGACGGCTGGTGCTGCAATGATATTTTTGAAAGTGGGCACGCAATAAATCCGCGGTTTTTGTGTTTTTAGAATCAGAAAACACAAACCTCGTGCGCAAAGTAATCTTCAGAATTCTGCTACTGACGATGTTCTTCCCTGTCACAGGGCAGGGACAGGGAATATTGTCGGGTGTGGTGAAAGATTCCGCAACAAGAGCTGCAATCGAGATGGTGAACGTGGGTGTGGTTGGAGGACCGGAAGGGACGGCCACCGACACCAAAGGACGTTATCGCCTGGCACTCAACCGTGACGACAGCGTGACGGTGCGTTTTTCATTCACAGGATATGAATCGCAGGAATACAGGATGGCCCTGCATGACGGCGAAAAGGTGACCCTCGATGTGACGCTTCGGGCATCGGCAAAGAGGCTCGACGCCATTAACATTCATGAAGAAAAGAATCGTCAAAGCACCTTCACGCAACTGGATGTGAAGCGCCTGGAGGATGCCGTGGGGCCCGCGGGAGGCGTGGAGGCGCTGGTGAAGATGCTGCCCGACGTGAGCTCGAACAACGAGCTGTCGAGCCAATATTCTGTCCGAGGCGGCTCGTTTGACGAGAACCTGGTGTACATCAACGGGGTGGAACTGTTCAGGCCGATGCTGATACGTAACGCGCAGCAGGAGGGGATGAGCATCATCAATCCTGACCTTGTCGACTATATCCTCTTTTCACCCGGAGGCTTTGAGGCCCTGTATGGCGACAAGTTGTCGTCGGTGCTGGACATCACATACAGCCGCCCCACGGAGCGGAAAGGGAAGGTGAGCGCCAGCCTGCTGGGCGCCAGCGCCACGCTGCAGGGAATGGCGGGCGAGCGGATAAGCTATGCCGTAGGCGGTCGCTGGAACAGCAACAAATATGTGCTGGGAAGCATGGACACCAAGGGACAATACACCACCCGATATATGGACATTCAGGCGCTGTTCAACCTGAAAGTGAACGAGAAGATGGACATGGGCGTGATGCTGATAGGCACCGACAATGTGTATGGGCTGGTGCCTTTGGATCAGAAAACTTCGTTTGGAGGCTTCGAACTGCCGCTGCAACTGAACATATACTTCGATGGTCAGGAACAGGACCGATACCACACGGTGCTGGGTGCCGTGACGATGGACTATCGGCCAAACGACGACTGGCAGATGAAGGGTGCACTGGCCGTGCAGCATGTGAACGAGAGCGAAAAGTATGACGTGCAGAGCCAATATTGGCTGTATGAACTTGGGATGGGAGAAGATGCCGGCGATACGACGATGTTCGACCGTGGCGTGGGCACATTTCTCGAGCATGCACGCAATCGGCTGGTAACAGACATGTATACTGTGGACGTGAAGGCTACCCGCCAGGCCCGACTGGGTGATTGGAGGCTGGGATTGAAGCTGCAGATGGAAAACATCACTGATCACCTGCGCGAATGGAAATGGGTGGACTCAGCAGGATACTCGTTGCCATATGTTCCTACCGTACCGGGTGACACCACAGTTGGCCCTGTGCCGCCGATGTTGCAGCAGTACATTTGCGCCGACAATGACCTGAGGACATGGCGCGGCGCAGTGTTTGTGCAAAGGGAACTGAACTTTGAAACTCGCCGTCATAACGAGATTAAAGTACTGCTAGGGGTGAGGGGGCATGTGTACAACTCGAGCGACGGTCAGGCAACGACAGGGTGGCAGAAGATGATCAGTCCCCGTGTGAGTGTGAACTACAAACCCCACTGGGAGAAAGACATGCTCTTCCGCATAGCTGCCGGCATCTACCAACAAACACCGTTCTATCGCGAATACCGCGACGTGAACGGAGTGCTCAACCTCAATGTGGGGCCACAGAAATCGTACCAGTTGATGGGCACATGGGACTGGAATATGCAGGTGTGGGGAAAACCGTTCAAGCTGACGGCAGACCTGTACTACAAGTACCTGACAAACCTGATACCCTACACAATCGACAACCTCAGGTTGCGCTACATGCCCGAGTTGAGTGCCGTAGGCTATGCCACGGGCCTGAGCCTGAGAATCAACGGCGAATTGGTGGAAGGTCTGGAATCGTGGGCCAGCCTGTCGCTGATGCGGACGCAAGAAGACATTGAGGGCGACGGTTTTGGATGGCTGGACAGGCCTACCGACCAGCGGTTCTCTTTCAAGATATTCCTGCAGGACAAAATCCCCACCATGCCCTGGTGGAAAATGAGTTTGAGCATGATAGTGGGCACAGGAATGCCCGTCACCGTGCCCAACCGTATCCGTACAGCGGAGACATTCAGGCTGCCGCCCTACTACAGAGTGGATTGGGGCAACAGTGTGCTGCTGTCGAAAGTGGAAGCGCTGAAGCATGCCCGGATATTCAGATATGTGGACGACATCCAGCTGGGCGTGGACCTGTTCAACATGTTCAACTTCAGAAATGTCATTTCCTACCTGTGGGTGTCGGATTACCAGAACAACTATTATCCTGTGCCGAACTATCTGACGGCGAGACAGATCAATGTTAAGTTAACCGTTCTTTTCTAAACCAATACACAGCCCATGATTTCAATACCGGAAACAGCGTTGCTGCAACCTCAGAGACATACTCTTGACAACGGAAACGTCCTGTTTTGCCTGCCCACCGAAACGACGTCGATGGTGAGGATAGACCTGCTGTTTGAGGCCGGTTCGTGCTATCAGCCGATGAAGCTTTGCGCGACGATGGCTAACCAGCTTTTCTATCAGGCCAGCAAGAGGCGTAAGGCCATTGAGGTGTCGGAGTTTATGGACTACAGAGGCATCATTATTGAACGGTCGACCGATGTCTACCAAAGTGGCATAAGCATATATTCGCTGAAGAAATATCTGCCTGATTTGGTGTCGTTGCTGCACGAATTGCTGACCGAACCCGCATTCAACGAAGAAGACTACAATGTGGCAAAAAACCGCCTGCGGCAGGAGTTGCAGGCAGCAGCACAACGATCCTCGTCGGTGGCAAGACGGTTGTTCTACAATGCGCTGTACGGCGAAGACCATCCGCTGGGCAGGTACGCCACAGCCGACGATGTGGACCGGCTGGAACTGGAATCAATAAAGAGGTATTATTTCGAGCGTTATCGCCTGCCGGAGATGGCTATCGTAATGTCGGGAGGGTGCGATTCAAGCGACATCAGCTTGATGAACAAATACTTTGGAAATGCCAAAGTGGATGAGCTGAACGAACCTATGTCGTATACCGATCCGGAGATTGTCAATAGCGGACATTTCTCACAAAAGATAGAATGGGCTGTGCAAAGCTCACTTCGCATCGGCAGGATACTTCCAATCCGGTGGGACAGCATGGAATATGCCCGGTTCATGCTGCTGACCACGGCTCTTGGCGGATATTTCGGATCGCGGCTGATGAGCAATATCCGCGAAGATAAAGGATACACCTACGGCATATACGCCCGTACACAGCTGTATCGCAACAGCATCGTGTTCTATATCATCACCGATGTTTCCGGCAACGATGCCGATGCCGCAGAACAAGAGATCTTTAACGAGATACGCCGTCTTCAACAAGAGCCCATGGACGATGAGGAACTTGATACGGTGAGGAATATTATGGCTGGCGATTTCGTCAGGTCGGTTGATGGTATATTTGAGCGAGCCACACGCTTTTGCGATATGTATGGGGCGCATATCGACGACAAGTTGACCGACAATATGCGCCTGGCGCTGGCCACCACAACCCCGGACGATATCATGCACCTGGCTCAGAAGTATCTTCTGCCAGACCAGATGTGCATCTGCCGAGCAGGTTTCTGACAACAAAAAAGGATGTTGCAGTCAGAGTGCAACATCCTGTAGCGTAAATCGTTCTCGAGTCTACTGCTGAAGGTTTTTCTTTTTCTCGCGTTGGATCAGACAGACCAGCGATACCGTCTCGAATACCAAAAAGACTGCATATCCGATACAAAAAGCCAAAGCAAACAGACGCGACTGCTGCGGATGGGTGAAGAGCCAGAAGGCCAGTACCACCAAATGGATAAAGAGCACAGCTACCGTGGTGGACAAAAACACTTTGACAAATGTTCTGGGCGATTTGTACATGCTTTTGACGGTAAGGTAGTGCTGCAATCCGGTAATCACACAGAAATAGAGCGCGAGCACAGGCATGGCGTTGATGAAATGCTCCGGACTGGTCCATAGAACCACGAAGGATATCAGCACCAATGCCAATGTGACGGCGATGAGCGATATGAAGTATTTTCGCATAATGGCTATTCGCTGAATTTCATCGTTTCCTTAGTGGTAAACTTTTCGCAATAGTGGCAGCGGAGTTTGAGGTTTTCTTTGTCAACGATGTCGAACTTGGTTGGCACCACCTCGGCATTGGTAATGCACTTGGGGTTGGCGCATTTGACGAAATTCTCGATATGGTCGGGAATCTCGGCGCGGAATTTGTCAACCACCTTATAGTTTTCAATGTCGATAATCGAGGCGAAGGGAGCCACCAGGGCAATCTTGCTGACTTCCTCTTTGTTGAAATGCTTGTTTTTGATCTTGACAATGCCTTTTTTGATCAGCTTCTGACTGTTGAGGTAGTTGCCGATCAGCACTTCATCCTTATATTTTTCAAGGCCAAGGATACGAATCACTTGATATACCGACTCAGTAGGAATGTGGTCAATAACTGTCCCATTTTCAATGGCAGAGACAACCATTTCTTTCTTGTTTTCCATATCAATAATGCATGTTTTGTTTCTGATATAGCTTATTATTTGGCGCCGAGGATGGCAGCCATGAGTGCCTGGCGGACGTACACGCCATTCTGCGCCTGCTGGAAATAGTAGGCATAGGGGGTGCTGTCGACATCTGTGGTGATTTCGTTCACGCGAGGCAGCGGGTGCAGGATTCGCATGTTTTTCTTACAACCGTTAAGCATACTGGCGGTAAGGATGCAACTGTCTTTGACACGCTCATATTCCATCTGGTCTGGGAAACGTTCGCGCTGCACACGGGTCATATAGATAATGTCGGCTGTGGGAATGACATCCTTCAGGTCGGTATATTGGTAGTACTTGAGTCCGGCATTCTTGATGCTCATCTTGACTGAAGAAGGAAGTTTCAGTTCAACAGGGGAAACAAGATGGAAGGTGGCGTTGAAATTGCACATTGCCTGCACCAGCGAATGTACCGTGCGGCCATATTTCAGGTCACCGACACAGGCGATATTCAGGTTTTCCAAAGTCCCCTGCGTTTTGCGGATTGAGTACAGGTCGAGCATGCATTGAGTCGGGTGCTGGTTGGCGCCGTCGCCGGCATTGATCACAGGCACCGCTGACACTTCAGATGCATAACGCGACGATCCCTCCTTAGGATTGCGCATCACAATAAGGTCGCTGTAGGAAGACACCATCACAATGGTGTCGTGGAGCGATTCGCCCTTTTGGACACTTGTTCCGCCAGGGTCGGAAAATCCGATGATGCGAGCACCGAGCTGGTTGGCGGCACTCTCGAAGCTGAGACGTGTGCGGGTGGATGGCTCAAAGAAGAGTGTTGCAACCACCTTGTCGCTAAGGATTTTCTGTTTAGGGTTCTTTTCGAATCCCTCTGCAATATCCAACACCTCAATATATTCCTCTTTCGAGAAATCGGTGATGGAGATAAGATTGCGTCCTTTTAATGTGCTCATATTATATTGTTTTTGATTGTTTTGTTTCTATCCGATCCGTTTCAGTCCGTCTTGCGCCGGAGCATAGTCGCTGTCGATGGAGAGGGCTGTTTCAAAGTCGGCTTTGGCTTTGGCTTTCTGGCCTTGCAATTCATACGCGCACCCCCGATTGACATACGCCTCAATATAGTTGGCATCCGCCTCGATGGCTTTGTCGAAACATCTGACGGCCTCCTCGTAGTCGCCATAGACAAACAGGTTGATGTATCCTAAGTTATGCCAAGCATCTGTGCTATTGGCATTCACATCAATCATCTGACGGTAGATTGTCACCGCCTCAGCATATTCCTCGCGTTCCTGATGGAACATCGCCAAGGCATACATCGAATTGGTGTTGGTGGGCTCAAGGCGCAGCGCTGTGCTGAGGTATTCCAATGCCATGGGATCCTTGCGCGTGGCATATAAAATGCCCAACTCCTCAAAGGCGGGAGCATAGTCGGGGTAGAGCGTACACACTTTGTTGAGCAGTTGCACAGCTTCGGCAGTATCGCCTTTTTCTTTGTAGATGAATCCTTTCATGAAAAGCGCCGTGCGGTTGTTGGGATCCTTGGCGGTGACGTTGCTCAAGCATTTGAGCGAACGGTCATAATCACGTCCGTAGAAAGTGATCTCTCCCATTTTCAGTTGCACTTCCTGGCTGTTGGGATCTATCTGCTCGGCATCCGTCAACGATTTGTAGCTGTTTTCGATATCCCCGCTTGCGAAATAGGCATCCGCTTGAAGCAGCCTGTAGTCGATCTCTTCAGGTTTGAGGGACACGGCTCGGTTGATATCGTACAACGCCTCTCGGGTACGGTTCAGATTAAGCAACACTTGTGCTCGTTCTGCAAGCAAGGCGGCGTCCTTAGGGTGACGGTCAATCTGGAGGTCAAGGAGTTCAAGCCGCTCACTGTCAGACATATTGTCGCTTGGCTTGCCATCCTTGCAACCGTACAACATCACCATCATGATGCCGCATGCTATAAGTAGTATTCCCTTTTTCATTGTTTTTATAACGCGATTTTTTTATAAATATTGTAAAAAATGCAAAATCATTTTCGACACCTCGTCGTATTCATGGCAGCGGAGCACTGTGCGTGCCTGCATCTCGCTGATAGGCAACGACCGCCACATCAGGCACCAGTATTCTTTCGTCTTCCTGATTTTGCTTTCGTCGTTGTGGTAGCTCTTGTCGATCTCTTCCATCAGGCGGCGAACGAAATGTCGCGACATGTTGTCTATGTCGCACTCATCTCCGGCTATCTGCAGCGGCAGAGTGGGGGAGTAGAGCACGCCGCGCCCAATCATGATGTCGCTGATTGAAGGAAACCGCTCCTTGATTCGCCTTGCATCCGCGGCCGTGCAGATGTCACCATTATAGATCACCGTATGGACACACGTCGGAAGCACTTCGCCAAATGTGTCCAGATCCGGCACTCCGCTGTATTGCTGGCGTCCCAACCTCGGATGGATTGTCACCGACACCAATGGGTACTGGTTCAGCACGGGCATCACGGCAAATATTTCGGTTCTACTTTTCAGCCCCAGACGCACCTTCACGCTTAACCGGGGCTTCAGCCGGGGCAACACATTGTCCAAAATCTCCCTGATTTCGTCGGGATAAGGCAATATTCCGCTTCCGCGATGTTTGGCGGTCACTTTCCGCATTGGGCATCCCATGTTCCAGTTCACTTCTTGATAGCCCATATCATATAGCATATTGCCCAATGCCACAAACTCTTCAGGCTCTTTGCCCAGAATTTGGGGCGTCAAAGGAATGGAACCCTCATTGTTCTCCGGAAGCACGTCGCTGTATTTGGCACTTTCCACTCCCGAATAATGCAGGTTGTGGGTAAGCGACAGAAAAGGCGAAACGGCCTTCTGTATCGCCCCCGGGAAGCACTCTTCATACACTCGGCGGAAAAGCACTTCTGTCAGTCCCTGCATCGGTGCCAGTATCATTCTTCGGTCGTTTCCTTTTCCTTGTCGTTGTCCAGCCATTCGTCCTTGTGCTCAAGCACATAGGCCTTGAGTGTTCCGGTGAACGCATTGCCCGTGATGAACACCGGCCGGTAGAGGGCGCTCTTCTCCTTGGTGTCAAAAGTCAGCACTTTCTCATGCTTGTCAATCATGACAATATAGTTGAGCAGCACCGCCACGATGCACACAGCAATGAACCCTCCAAGTACTGCACCTCCTATACGGTTCAGCATACTGAGGTGCGTCACCTTCATCAAGCCTTCGACGCATTTGCCAAGCAGATAGGCTAGCACCAGCGCACCGACAAAACAGATGAAGAACGCTATCAGCACGGCGCCTTCACCCTCCAGGTGCAAGGCTTCGACAATCAAGGGTATCAGGTGGGTGGCTGCCCAGATGCCCGCCAACAATCCCACAAGGGTGGCTATCTCGCGCACCCAGCCCCGTTTCCATCCTTTGTAGATCAGCCACACGATGGGTATGGCAATCAAAACATCAAGCCAGTTCATGACAATTACCTTTTTCGTTGACAAAAAACAAGCGTCTCGTCGGGAAGACAAGACGCCGAAATAACACATTTTCTTTTTCTATCTCTCTCGATAGAAATAAGCAAGCACATCATATATAACGACGCATTGCTCATTTTGTTTCATCTTTCATTAATTTTTTTTCAATCGTGCTGCATATCCACCACACCCCCACTCCTACCACGGCACCAAAAAGCATGCCGAAAAGCACATCGCCAGGATAGTGCTTTCCGAGATAGGGCCTGCTGTATGACGACATCAGAGCCCAGCACATCATCAACCACAGCGCCACCTTCGTCAACACTTTCCCGCCTGCACGGAAATATCTCATCCAGAACAGCGTCACCAGCGCGAAGGCATTGGAAGCATGCGACGAGATGAAACCATACGGCGATCCGCATGTGGTTTGGAACATGCGCACATTCTCCAACGCATAGCAGGGGCGCAGACGGCACACCGTATTCTTGAACAAATGCACCGATCCTTGGTCGGCAAAGAGAAAACAGAGGACAACGCCCATCGCCACCAGCCACCAGCGGCGGGCATCGTTGAGCATCGTGCTCAACGCAAACACCAGCGCGATAACCACTGCCCAACAGAGCTTCTGGCTCGCACCCCACATCAACCAGTCGAGCCACACATTATGATGGCCGTTGATCCAATAAAAAAGTCGGGTGTCGAGTTGAAGCAATTGTTCAAGCATCTGGATCCAGTTTTCTGTAGATCATATCTTTGAGCTGCTGAATATTGGCACCGCTTACCGAGCTGACAAACACAGCATCAATACCCTTGGGCAGGTGACGTTTCAGCTGCCGCTGCATGTCTTCATCAATCATGTCGCACTTCGTCACGGCCAAAATTCGGTCTTTGTCGAGCAACTCGGGATTGTATTTTTTCAGCTCGTCAAGGAGCACGTGGTATTCTTTGGCGATTTCCAGCTGCTCGCAGCTGACCATGAACAGCAGTATCGAATTTCGTTCAATGTGGCGGAGGAACCGTAGGCCGAGTCCCTTGCCCTCGCTGGCACCTTCAATGATGCCTGGAATGTCGGCGATGCAGAACGATTTGTCGTCGCGATACTTCACCATCCCAAGATTCGGCACCAGTGTGGTGAAAGGATAGTCGGCAATCTCCGGCTTGGCGGCACTCACGGCACTCAGGAACGTGGATTTGCCGGCATTAGGGAATCCCACCAGGCCCACGTCGGCCAGCACCTTCAGTTCGATGATTACCCACCGCTCCACGGCAGGCTCTCCTGGCTGTGCATAGCGCGGCGTCTGGTTGGTGGCACTTTTGAAATGGTCGTTGCCCAATCCGCCGCGGCCACCCTGCGCGATGATCAGCTCCTGGCCTTCCTCTGTAACTTCGCCCAGCATCTCGCCCGTTTCCGCATCGCGGCACACGCAGCCCAGCGGCACCTCCAGTATCTGATCCTTTCCTGTACGTCCTGTACAGAGGTTTTCTCCTCCGTTCTGGCCGTTTTCCGCAAAGACGTGCTTCGTGTATTTCAGATGCAGCAATGTCCACCGCTGAGTGGTGCCACGGAGTATCACATGGCCACCACGGCCGCCGTCGCCGCCGTCGGGGCCCGCCTTTGCATTATACTTCACTCGGAGAAGGTGGGCGCTGCCGGCACCTCCCTTCCCCGAGCGAACAAGTATCTTGACGTAATCTACAAAATTCGATGTCACTGGATGGCTTTCTTAATTCTGTCGGCAATATCCTCGATCGAGCCCAAGCCGTCAATCACGCGCTGCTTACCTTGGGCGGCATAGTATTTTGCCACCGGCAGGGTTTTGTTGGCGTATTCACGAAGACGGTTGTTGATAGTGGCCTCGTTGTCGTCGGCACGTCCCTGAATCTTGGCACGTTCCAGCAGTCGACGCATCAGCTCGTCCTCCGGCACCTCCAGCTGCACCATGCAGGTCAGCTCGCGGCCATGCTTGGCCAACAGGCGGTCGAGCGTTTCGGCCTGTGCCACGGTGCGCGGGAAACCGTCGAAAAGCATGCCCTTAGTGTCGGCGGCAATGGCCTTGTCCATCATCTCCACCACGATGTCATCGCTCACCAGCTGACCGGCATCCATGATGCTCTTGATGCGCTTGCCCAACTCGGTCTGGTCGGCAATCTCCTTGCGAAGCAGGTCGCCGGTAGACACATGCGTCAGGCCGAAATGTTCCACTATAAAATCGCTCTGGGTGCCTTTTCCGGCACCCGGAGCTCCAAATATCACAATGTTTTTCATTCTACGCTGACAATATCGAGGTCGAACACAAGGGGCGAGTAGGGGGGAATGTTGCCGGCGCGCTGGGGACCGTAGGCCATGTTGGAGGGGATGACAAGCTGCAGCTTGCTGCCGGCAGGCTGGCCCATGATGCCCTCTTCCCATCCGCGGATCAGGCTCATCTGGCCCACCACGTAGGTCAGAGGCTCATAAGTGCGGTTGGCCATGTAGATGCCGCCATCTTTGGCGTCGCTCTCCACACTGCTGTCGAACATCGTGCCATCAAGCAAACGGCCGGTGTAGTTGATGGACACCTTCTTGCCGGCAGCCACCTTGGCACCATTGCCCTTCTGCTTCACCACGATGTACACGCCGTTGGGGTTCGGGTTGACGGTGATGTTGTGCGACTTCACATAGTTGGCAATTTCGGCGGGCTCGTTCTGCTGGCGCTCCTGCATCTCGGCCATGAAGTTGGCCTGCTCCTCGGCGAGTTCCTCACCGGTGACAATGTCCTGAAGGTCGATCTCGTAGAAGATCTTCATGCCTTTGCCCTTTTCATACATCGGGGGCATCTGGTTGGGCTGGAGATACTTGGCCAGGGTGTCGGCCTCGATGGCGAAAATGGCCTTGTCGCCCACATGCATCATCAACAGACCCTCGTAGAGGTCGCCGTCGAAGGTGCGCATGGCCTGCAGAATGCGGTCGGGATGACCCACATTGCTGAAGGTCTCGAGGGTGTCGAAGCGCACAGTCATCTCACCCACCAGCACATCGCCGTCCTGCACCTGCTGGGCCGACTTGTCCTGCTTTTCAAATTTGTAATGCAGACCGTTGTCGGTGGTCTTGAAACCGGCCATGTCGCCGTTGTTGCATGCTCCGAACATCATGCTGACGGCCACAATCATTGTGGCAATACGTAAGTTCTTTTTCATCGAATTATTAATGTTGATTTTTTGTATTTGATTGATTGACAATTTCCAATTCATACACCAGGACTATGCGCGAACCTATGCGGTCGCCGTCGCCCACCACGCCATAGGCCTGTTCGGATGGCAGGATGACGCGCGCCCGGCTGCCATAGTGCAGGGTGAGCAGTGCCGCATCCAGACCGCGCACAGGCTGCAGATGTCCGGCCACCACGGTTTCCTCCACCTGGTCATAGATGACGGCGCCGTTAATGGCCTCAACGCGATAGCGCAGGGTCACCGTGTCTTCATATCCGATCTGCCGACCGCTGCCGGCTGTGAGCACCATCACGCGAGCGCCACCGCTCAACCGTTTCATCTGCCATTGGCGACGCGCCACATAGTTGTCGATCTGCGTCTCTTCGCTCTTGGCGATATAGCGGTTGGCGTTGATCATGTTTTCCTTCAGCGTATCGCCTTTGTCGGGCTGCACATCGATCACCGGCACATCGCGGCAGGAGGTGAGCATCGTTGCCGCCAATGGCAACAGGGCTAATATGCACTTCCACTTTTTCATGGCTCCAGCTGCAGTCTTTGTTTCACTTTCACAACGGTTTCTTCGAGGCTCAGATGGCTCGTGGCTCCGGCGGCACGCACATGTCCGCCGCCGGCAAAGAGTTCGCGGGCCAGCACGTTGACATCGTAGCGTTCCTTCGAACGGAACGACAGACGCACGCCGTCCGCCTCCTCGCGTATCAGCACGCCGCAGTCGATGTCGCGCAGACGCATCACCTCGTTGATCAGGCCAGTCATCTCGGAGCTGTCCACCCCGAAGCGGTCCATATCCTCGCGGGTCATCACCAGCAGGGCCACCTGTTGGGGCAGATACACCGTCATCAGTTTGCTGACGGCATAGCCGAAAAAGCGCATGCGGTTGACAGGAAAGACGTTCTTGATCCGGCGGTTGATGTACATCGGGTCGATTCCGCGAGTCACCAGGTCGGCGGCCGCCAGATAGAGGCTCGGGTGGGTGTTGCTGTAGGCAAAGGTGCCGGTATCGGTACAGATGCCGGCATAGAGGCATGTGGCAATATCCCGGTCAATGGCATCGGCGCCGAAGAGGGCACTCGCCAGCCAGTAGACCAGCTCGCAGGCGCTTGAAATTTCGGGGTCGGAGACCACAGCGTCGAACTGGCTGCTGACAGGCATCTCATGATGGTCGACCAGCAGACGGTGGGCTTTGGAGGCAAACAGCATCCCGGTCAGACATCCGGCACGGTCGAAACCGTTCATGTCGACGGCCACGATCAGGTCGGCCTCCGCAATAGCCTGTCGGCAGCGGTCGGCATCGCCATTGCCGTCGAGGATGGCTTCCGAACCGGGAAACCAGTGCAGGTCGTCGGGAACGCCGTCGGGCAGCATGGGCGTGACATGGGCAAAATGCCCCAACACACCGGCCATGGCAGACACAGAGCCCACAGCGTCGCCATCGGCATGCTGATGGCCGACGACAACCACGTTGCGGGCCTCACGGATCAGCGCCCGGAGTTGCTCCGGCGACCAATCTGTTGCCGCACCCAAGTCGTATCTGCAATTGGTTTCCATTAATATTCAGCCGATTAACGCATCCATAGGGGTTGATAATCCGCCTGCAAATATACAAAAAAAATTAATGAATAAATATAATAATGACAAATCGCAGCGGAAAGTGGATGGCGAGGGAGCCCATAATGAGCGTCAGCCATAAGGCAACGGTTTATCGACGACTGAAAAAGGTCTGTTGTACGACTGTTGTACGAAAAATGTTCGTACAACAGTCGTACAACAGACCTACATCAGACGCGCAACGGGCGGGTCAGGTCAGGAGATGTGGACGGCGTGGGTGAGGCCGTCGTCGACAAGATTGATAGAGACAGGAGTTGGAGGGAGGTTGGAGGCGGCGCGCTGATAGTGGATGACGTAGACAGTGGAACGGTAGCGATAGCGGATGGTGAACTGCGGCCAGTCGGAGGGGATGTGCGGGGCGACGACGAGCGTGTTGCCCTGGAGCGAAAGACCAAGGATGTTCTCGATGCCGGTTTTGTAGGCCCAGGAGGCGGAGCCGGTGTACCACGTCCAGCCGCCACGGCCGGGGTGCTGGGGATTGGAATAGATGTCGGCGGCGATACAGAAGGGCTCGACCTTATACTTGAGGACGTCGGCCAGCGACTGGGTGCGGTGGATGGGGTTGATGAGGGAGTAGAGGAAGTAGGCCATGTCGTTGCGACCCTCCTTGATCTGAGCCATGATGTACCACATGGCGCCGTGTGTGTACTGACCGCCGTTTTCGCGCACTCCGGGAGGATAGTTGATGATGTAGCCGGGCGAAGGACGTGAGCTGTGGAAGGGCGGGGTGAGGAGCTGGATGATTTCGTGCTCGCGGTTGACGAGACGGTTGTCGGTTTCGCGGAAGATGGAGGCTTTCTGCTCGGAGGTGGCGACGTCGGTGAGGATGGCCCATGCCTGCGAAATGAGGTCGATCTGGCATTCGGTGTTGTTGCGGCTGCCGACGGGGTCGCCGTTGTCGAAATAGGCGCGGAGGAACCAAGCGCCGTCCCATGCAGAGGTCTGCAGGGCCTGGGTAAGGGAGCTCTGGAACTGGAGGAGCTGCTCGCAGTAGGAGAGGTCGGCAGAGGGCATGAGCTGGGTGAGGCGGATCATCTTGGGCATGAGGTCGACAAGGAAGAAGGCCACCCACACGCTTTCGCCGCGACCCTCAACGCCGATGCGGGAGAAGCCGTCGTTCCAGTCGCCACAGCCGATGAGCGGCAGCCCGTGGATGCCGATGCGCGCCTGGGCACGGCCGACAGCGCGGCGGAGATGCTCGTAGAGGGTGGCATATTCAAAGTTGGGCAGGGGCTGCTGGCCGGGCTCGAGGGGCTGGGCGGAGGCGAAGTTGAGACCGCGTTCGGCCTCGCCGGGCTGTAGCTGGTCGGCCTGACAGAAGGGCACCTGGACGGAGAGGATGGAGACGTCGCCGGTGAGGGTGACATACTGGCTGGTGACATAGACGAGCCAGAGATAGTCGTCGGAGAAGGTGGTGCGGGCACCGAGATTGAGGCTTTGGTGCCACCAGTGGAGCACGTCGCCTTCGGCGAACTGGTGGGCGGCATGGTCGAGAATCTGGCGGCGGGCATAGTCGGGGTCGGAATAGAGGAGCGACATGACGTCCTGCAGCTGGTCGCGGAAGCCAGTGGCACCGCCGACTTGGTAGAAGCCTGCACGGGCGAAGAGGCGTGAGGAATAGACCTGATAGAGATACCAGCGGTTGAGCATGTGGTTGAAGGCGGGGTCGGGAGTGTCGACCTGGATGTGGGAGAGACGATCGTCCCAATAGTGGACCACACGCAGGAATTCAGAGTTGATGTAGTCGATGGTGAGTGGGGAGGGGAAGGATGCCGGTGCGTCGCCGTCGACGACAGAGATGCGGAAGGCGAACTCGTGCTGGGCCTTGGAGGGAATGAGGAGCGAGAAGCCGAGCTGCTTGCGGTTGGGGTATTGGAGCGATTGGCGGGTGATGGGCTCGGAGGAAGTGACAAGCACGCGCGAGTTGCGATAGATGGGGTGGTAGACGTTGCGGATGAGGAGCGTATTGGTGTCGGCATCCCACTCGGAGCTGAGATAACGTGCGGTGTGCTCCTCGCTCATGCCGAGGACAAATTTGCCAACGAAATCGACGGGGATTTCGAGAGGCTCGGAAGTCTTGTTGGAGATGCGTATCTGATAGAACTTCTGCATGGTGTCGACAGCGACAAAGAGTCGCACCTCGACGCGGAAATCGTCGTAGTCGGCATCGAAGTCGGAATAGCCCTGAGAATGGCGCGCAGTGGCAGGGACGAACTGCTGGCGGCCGAGGAGGAGCATCTCGCTGGCATTGTCGCGGACGATGTCGTTGCTCCAGCCGGTGACCTTGA
Organism: uncultured Bacteroidales bacterium; assembly: GCA_937886715.1. Lineage (GTDB taxonomy): Bacteria > Bacteroidota > Bacteroidia > Bacteroidales > P3 > Colimorpha. Next base: position 185,916 of record CAKZZD010000009.1, read on the forward strand.
ACTGTTGTGCATTGTGGGCGAAGGTGAAACCGGCCATGGTGGAGCTGACGACGCAGCCGAAATGCTGCTCGTTGGCGATGACGTTGACCCAAGGCATGGGGGTGTTGGTGTTGGTGACCACATAGTCGCGGCCGTTATTGTCGAAGCCTCCATACTGGTTGTAGAATTCGAGGCCGCTCCAGAGGCGGAATTCCTTCATGGGCTTGAGGACGGGATATTCGACCTTGTCCTGATAGTGCTGGTTGGCCTCCTCGAGGCGACGGAGCTGTTCGGCGATAGTGGTGCCGTCGGAGGTGGAGAAGGAGAGGCGTGCGACGGTATGGAAGAGGGTGCGCTCGTCGGGGGTGATGTCGTTGCCATCGATGACGTAGACCTTGCCGGCGTCGGAGTGGGTGGCCCAGAGGTGCTCGGTGTTGGCCATATTGCGGATGAAGTGGGTGAGGCCCTGCCGCTCGTTGTCGGGAGCGTCGTTGATGAAGACGAGGTCGAGCTGCAGTCCATGGACCTTGAAGTATTCGAAAGCACGCAGCATTTCTTTGGCGAATCCGGAGCGGTCCATGCTGTTGATTTCCATGAGCAGGATGGCCAGGTCGCCGCTGATGCCAAAGCGCCACAGGCCGGACTGGGAGAGGGTGTTGTGGGCAAGATGCGCCTGGCGGTCGTTGCCGAGAGTAGCGGTTTGGGCCATGTACTTGCTGATGTCGTTGTAGAGACGCATCTGGCTGCCTTTGAGGAGCGACATGTTATTGCGCATGTTGTTGAAGACAGAGGCTGTCTTGAAGGCGTGCTCGACGTCGACGGAGGTCTCATACTGGCTGGCAAGCTGGAGAAGCTGCTCGCGGGCTTTGGCGAAGCCGGTGATGATGTAAGCCTCGAGGCTCTTGCCTGCAGGCACATGGATGCGGCGGCGCATGGACATGATGGGGTCGAGGGTGGTGCCGACGGTGCCGCTAAGGGTGCGACGGTTGTCGATGATGTCGGCATGTCGGAGGCTGTTGCCGCGTCCTATGAAGCGCAGTCGCGAAGTTTCGTATTCAACCAGCTTGGACCAGTCGGAGACGCGCCGTTGCCCCGTGAGGCGGTCGACCCACAGGCGGTGGATCATGAAATATTTGGTGTCCTGCGAGACAGGCCGGCTGAAGATGAGTGCCTGATGCTCGGCGTTGTATTCGGAGGTGATCTTCATGCCGTTGAAGACGCGATGGTTCTCGTCTTCGGCAGCGGGAGCAAGGACAACTTCGCCGTAGGTGGTGATCTCGAGGTCGACATCCTGCGAGGTGGTGTTGGTGAAGGTGAAGCGGCGCAGTTCGGCACTACGATCCTTGAGAACGGTGATCTCGGTTTTGGTTTCGATGCCATCGTCGACACGGTTGTAGGTGATCTTGTCGCTGGCGAAGCTGACATGATAGTTTTCCGGCATCACGTCGAGGGGTGCGTAGGTGTTGCACCATATCTTGTCGGTGCGAAGGTTGCGGATGTAGAGATACGTGCCGTAGTGGTCGGCGCTGATCTTGCGGTAGCGTCCCATCATGATGTTGCGAAAACGCGAGAAGCCGCTGCCGCGGTCGTTGATGAGGACGGTGTACTGGCCGTTGCTGATGACGCCGATCTCGGGCACATTGGCGATGGTGTCGTAGTCCCGGGCGTCGCTCTCGGTCTGCACCTTGCTGTACTGATAGCGTTTGTACTGCGTCACCTTGAGGTCGATATAGGGTTTCACCTGAGCCTTTTCCTTGAGGAGTGTTTCCATCGAACGCATGGTGGGCTCGTTCATGAAGAAGCGCTGCAGGCAATGGTCGGAGAGATAGTTGGCCAGCGAGGCGAGGATCATGCCCTGATGGTGGGCATAGTGGGCTTTGACGGTGACGTGGTCCTCCTGGTCGTAGCTCTCGAAGAAGCCGAAATCGTCGTACATGTCCATTTCTTTGAAACGGCAGATGTTCTCATACACAGCACGGTCGTCGACGCTGATGGCCATGATTGAACTGTAGGGCGACACGACGATACGGTCGGGGGTGGTGTTCTGGAACTTGAGGTAGGGTACTCCAAAGGCGTGGTATTTGTAGTTCTGTGCATCGTCGAGCTCGTTGTAGGCAGTTTCGGAAATGCCCCAGGGGAAATTGCCGGCATCCTGGATTTCGGAACGCGAGTTGCGGATGAAAGCCCGCTGGGCTCGTATGGCGAAACTGTAGGTTTCATCCATCAGGGTGTGCTTGTAGGTGGGCAGGAAAATGAGTGGCATGAAGTATTCAAACAGAGTCCCGTACCAGGAGGCGACGCCCTTGTATCCATGATACTGCACCAGAGTTTTGTCCAGACAGAACCAATGCTTGTAGGGTGCATCGCCCTGCGCGATGGTGAGGAAACTGGTCAGTCGGGCTTCGGAGGCGAAGTTGTTGTAATGGTAGGGGAGGAGCGACATGCTGCCGTAGTCGTAGCCGATGCTGAACACGTCGAGTTCCTGATTGTACAGTTTGCTGAAGTCGGTCTGGTCGATCAGACGGTGGATCTTGGCCAGCAGCGAGTCGGCTAGGGTGGTGTCGGCGTTCGACATGTCGTCGGATGCATCCTCTTTGAGGCTCGTCAGCCATCCCTGCACCACATAGAGGCAGGCCACAAAGTTGCCGCTGTCGCAAGTGCTGATGAAGAACGAGGGTAACGCCTTGAGGGTTTTCACGCTGTACCAGTTGAACAGGTGGCCGTTCCATTTCTCGAGGCGGAGCACGGTGTCCACGATATGGCCCAGTCGCTCGATGGCCTCGTGACGGCTGATGAAACCGAGCTGCACGGCGCTGACGACGGCAGTCATCGAATAGCCGATGTTGGTGGGCGATGTTTTGTAGTCGGTCAGTGGCTCGCGTCCCACCTGATAGTTGTCGGGGATCAGATAGTTGTTTTCTTCGTTGACGAAAGTGTCGAAGAAGGCCCAGGTGTCTTTGGCCAGCTGGCGCACCTCATCGGTTTCGGCGGCGGTCAGGCTCTTCTTGTCTTGTGGGAATTTCTTGCCCAGCCACCACATCAGCACAGGCGCGCCACACCACACCACAACGCAGAAAGCCGTGGCAATCAGGATGCCCCATGTCCACGTGCCGGACACCACCAGCCAGCCGCAAGCGGCCAGCACAATCAGTGCCGCCACGTAGTTGAACCAGAACTTGCCCAGATAGTCGCTCAAAGTGCCTTTGGTGCTCTTGGCGGCCTCGTCGCTGGTGATCCAGTTCAGCAGATTGCGGTGAGAGAACCACATGCGGTAGCAGGCACGCACCAAGGCGTCGGTGTACATCCAGGCCTCTTTCGGCAGCAGCGCAAACTGCACGATGCTGCGGAACAGGATCACCCTGAAGCCACGCATCAGCGTGGCATAGTAGTGGTAGCGGCGGCCGAAGTTGGGCAACCGTGTCACCTGTCCCAGAATGAAGAACACGATAGGACTGGCCACCACGATGAAGGCTGCCAGCACATACCATGCCGGCGACAGCGTCACGCCCGGCACAAATATCTTCAGTGCATAGCCGAGCAGGATCATCACCACCACTCCCAGACTCAGTACCGAGCGGCGCAGGTTGTCGAATATCTTCCATCGGCCGATCAGGTTCACCTGGTTCTTCACCCGCTCGCCCTTCTCGTTTCTCACCTTTCGGCCAAGCCACGAGATGATCTGCCAGTCGCCTCGGGTCCAACGGTGATGGCGCTTGGCGTCGTCGATATAGTTGCTGGGATTGTCGTCGAAAAGCTCCAGATCGTTGATCAATCCGCAGCGGATATGGCAACCTTCTATCAGGTCGTGGCTGAGAATCAGGTTCTCGGGGAAAGTGCCCTTCAGCACATGCTGGAACACCCGCAAGTCGTAGATGCCCTTGCCGCAGAACGAACCTTCGTTGAAGATGTCCTGATACAATTCGAAACTGGCCGTCGTATACACGTCCAGTCCGCCCAGGCCGGCGAACAGCTGCGCATAGCGGCTCTTGTTGGTCACCTCCACATCCACGTTCACCCTGGGCTGCATGATGCCGTAGCCTCCGTCCACGCGGCGGCCGTCCTCGCTCAGTCGGGCACGGTTCAGCGGGTGGGCCATCGCGCCAATCAGCTTCTGTGCCGAGTAGAGCACCAGCTCGGTGTCGGTGTCGAGGGTGATGATGAACTGGATGGGCGAATGCACGCCATCGTCACCCCGGCCCTCCTGTTCGAGCCACGCGCTGATGGTCTCGCAACGGAACCGTTTGGCTTTGTCCTCTTCGCTGGTAGCCCCCAGCACCAGGTCGTTGAAGTGCAGTATGGCACCTCTCTTCCGTTCATGGCCCAGCCAGGTCTGCTCGCCTTCGCTCCAGGCACGGCGGCGGTATACGAAGTTGAAAATCGGTGCGCCGTATTTCTCATTCAGTTCCTTCACCTTGGCCTGGCCGGCTTCGGCCACCTCGTCGTCCCACGGAGCCACTTCTTCTTTGTAGGCGGCGGCGTCACCCACCAGGGTGTAGTACAGGTTCTGTTTGCGCCCCTCCAGCCGCTGTCCGTCCGAAGCTCGGTTGATGTTGCTCAGGTAGTACACCTCCAGCTGCTCCAGCAGCTCCACGGCCCGCTTGCCGCTCTTCAGGATGGTGGGCATGATCACCATCGTGGCATACTCCTGCGGTATCAGGCCATCCTTGAATTTGATCTTGAAGGTGCCCATCGGCCGGTGCAGCTTGCCCAGCAGCCAGTTGAAAAGGTCGATCACCACCTGGCTCATCGGCACCCACAGCGCCACCGTCATCAGCGCCGTTGCCCAGGGCCACTTGCCCAACGCCAGCAAGGCGAAGCCGAAGGCCAGCAGGGCAGAGGCAAAACCCACAATCCATACATACCACCGCGCGCGGGCGTTCCATCGTTTGGGCGGGAACAGGCGCCAGCCCACATGCTCGCCGGCAGCGTCGCTCTCCTCCACCAGCCGCTTCACATAGTCGTATTCTTTCTCTCCGCTGCGGCGACAACGGCGCACGATGCGGGCCCGGTAGTCGTCCTTGGTCTTGTCGTACATCTCGTCGTACATGCCCGCCTTCTCGTCCTTCAGCATCTGTTCCGAGAAGCTCACCTCGTCCAGCAGCTCCGCCGTGGGCAGCTTGGTCATTTTCTTCAGCGAGTTGAAGATGTTCATGATCATCAGGTTCTCACGCGCCGCCTCGTTCAGGTGGTCAATGTTTGCAAGACCCTTGTCGGTCACCTTATAGTGGTAGGCTTTGGTCGCCTCCAGATGGTTGCACAGGCCTGCCAACTCGTTCAGCAGCACGGTCTTGATCATCGGGAGTAGCGCGCACACCTCCGGAAAACTCATATAGTCGCCATTCTTTTCCTGCACCTCTTTCAGGTGGTTGAACAGCAACGTCTTGTCGATCTGGTAGTGGCTCGCTTTCAGGTATTCCGACAGCATCTTCCACAACTGCTCGCGCCTGCGATGCCCGATGCGCTTCATCTCGCGGCTCTTCAGATCCACCTTCAGCACCTTCTCCTGCTCGCTGATCATATAGTAGTTGTCCAGCACCCACTCGTTGGTGCTGCCCACCAGCCGCTGGCTCTTCGTCTCTTCGACAAGAAGCATGTAGTAGCGCGTGATCTCTTTCACGCTTTCGCGGAATATCCTGTACGTGTCTTTCATAAGCCTGCCGTATTTTTATGTATGGAACATAATTATTACTGATGTGCAAAATTACACAAATTCCACAAATCTGCAAAAAATAATTATCCACACCTGCTGTCCATATCCTCTCCATCATTCCCCAATCCTCCGCTGGCACCCCTTTGCGACACATATTCGCACCATCCCTTCTCCAACTGATGTCCGTTTGTCGTACAACAGCTGTTCAAAACGTGATGTGCGAAAGAAAAAAGCAAGCGGGACCATCAGAATGGCCCCGCCGATTTGGGTATGGAGGTCTATGTGTGTGTGAATCAGTTCTTCTCTGCCAACTGGCCTTCGGGTTCCTTGGAGTCGGCGGCAGGCTTGCGGATGATTAGCGACAAGACGATGCTGAACACCAGGATGCCGAGGATGACGGCCAGCGAGGCCAATGTGGAGATGTGCCAGTCAAGGAATTCGCCACCGATCATCTTCACACCGATGAAGCAGAGCAGAAGACCGAGGCCATAGTGGAGCAGCCAGAAGCGGTCGGCAATGTCGGACAGCAGGAAGAAAAGCGAGCGCAGGCCCATGATGGCAAAAATGTTCGACGTGTAGACAATCACCGGGTCGGTGGAAACGGAGAAGACGGCCGGAATCGAGTCGACGGCGAAGATGATGTCGGAAAACTCAATCACCAGCAGCACGATGAAGAGAGGGGTGATGAGCAGCTTGCCGTTTTCACGGTGGAAGAAGTCATGTCCGTAGCTCTGCGACGTGGCGTTGAGATGCTTGGTGGCGAAACGCACCACGGGATGGTTGGCGGTGTCGATCTGCTCGTCGCCACGGTTGCGGAACATCTTGATGCCGCTGTAAATCAATATCACACCGAAGATAGCCAGCAGCCAGGAGAACTTCGACACCAGCGCGCCGAGGGCAAAAATGAATATGAATCTCAGCACGATGGCGCCAAAGATGCCCCAGAAGAGCACACGGTGGTAATATTCACGCTTGATGCCGAACGAGGCAAAGATCATGATCATCACGAATATGTTGTCGATGGAAAGCGACTCTTCAAGGAAGTAGCCTGCCAGAAACTGGCTCATCATCTCTTTTCGGTAAGCGTTGAGTTCGGCCACACTGCCGAAGTCGGCCATCGTCATGCCATGGATCCACTCGGCATGGAAGCGGATGACAATGGCAAATATCATTGCCAAGCCGATCCAGATGCCTGTCCAGATGGCAGCCTCCTTGATGCCTACCACGTGGTCTTTTTTGTGGAAAACGCCAAGGTCGAGCGACAACATGACGATGACAAACACCATGAACACGATGAAAAAAAGATTGCCTGTATCCATACTATATTAAAGCGTTTTGGGTTATTATAGATAAGTGCGTTTTTAAAGATTATGGAACAATAACGCAAGCGATGATTAAATATTGCGAACTTTTTTGGAGTTTTTTCAAAGTGGGCACTTTCACCATCGGCGGAGGCTATGCGATGATTCCGTTGATGCAGCGCGAACTGGTCGACCGCCGCAAGTGGATCAGCGAGGAGGAATTCATTGACGAGGTGGCGCTGTCGCAGACCCTGCCGGGGGTGTTTGCCGTCAATATGGCCTCGATGGTCGGCTACCGCCGCGCCGGGGTTGGAGGGAGTGTCGCCGCCGTGCTGGGCAACATCATGATGCCCATAGTGTTCATTCTGGTGTTAGCCATATTCTTCCGCTCGTTTCGCGACAATGTCTACGTTTCACGCATCTTCATGGGGTTGCGCCCTGCCGTGGTAGCCCTCATCGCCGCTCCGGTGTTCCGGATGGCCAAAACCGCCAAGGTGAGCTGGCGCAATGTCTGGATCCCTGTGGTGGCGGCGTTGCTGATATGGCTGTGTGGCGTCAACCCGATTTTTGTGGTGCTTGCCGCCTTTGCAGGCGGACTGTTATACTCTTTGTTTAATAAAGAAAATATAAGAAAATGATATTCTGGCAGTTGTTTTATACATTTCTCATCATAGGAATATTCACATTCGGCGGTGGCTATTCGATGATTGCACTCATTCAGAGCGAGGTGGTGTCTCATCACGGGTGGCTTACTGCAGAAGAATTCACCGACATGCTGGCTGTCAGCCAAATGACCCCCGGTCCGATTGGCATCAACACTGCCACCTACGCCGGTTACACGTCAGTGGTAAATTCCGGGCTGCCTACCGGCATGGGCATCGCAGGGGCGCTGTTGGCTTCGTTGGCTGTGATTATTCTGCCAACAATCCTGGTCATCCTGCTCAGCTCGTACCTTCTCACCCACAAGGACAACCGCCACATCGCCACCGTGATGCGCACCTTGCGGCTTGCTGTGGTGGGTCTGATTGCAGCTGCAGCCTTGTCGCTGCTCACCCGAGAGAGCTTCGGCACGCCTGGGCTGAATTTGCAATTTATCGTGTCGGTGGTGCTGTTTCTGGGTGTATTTGTGCTTTCCTACCGATACCGGAAAAGTCCAATATTGCTGATAGCGGCTTCGGGTATCATAGGCCTCGTTATATACAGCATATAATTTTATTAAACAATTAATTATACCAATTTTATTAAACAATAAATTAAATGAAATGACAAGGCAAATGGAGCAATAAGACATTGACGTTGTTTTGTTATTTTTTGTTATATTGAAAAAAAAACGTACTTTTGCATTTTATTGAATAATCACTTTTCTGAATATACCCAATGGACATCAAGAACCTCATCTCCAATTGCATCGCTGAAGCATTGAAAAGCCTGTACAACATCGACCAGGCTCCGGACACCATCGTACTTCAAGAGACAAAACGCGAATTCACAGGCGACTACACGCTTGTAGTGTTCCCATACGTCAAAGCTGCGCACAAAGCCCCCGAGGCTGTGGCGCAGGAGATAGGGCAATGGGTCACCGAACGTTTGCCCCAACTGAAATCTTTCAGCGTGATAAAGGGTTTCCTCAATTTCGAGATAGCTGACAGCTACTGGCTGAATTTTGTGTCCGACTTTTACTCCGACACGGCTTTCGGGACAACGAAAGCGGCCTCTGACGATACTCCAGTAGTGGTTGAATACTCTTCTCCTAACACAAACAAACCGTTACATTTAGGCCATATCAGAAACAATCTGCTCGGATGGTCCGTAAGCCAGCTTCTTGTAGCCAATGGTGCCAATGTCAAGAAGGTGAATTTGGTCAACGACCGCGGCATACATATCTGCAAGAGCATGCTGGCTTGGCTGAAATACGGCAACGGCGAAACTCCTGAATCCTCAGGCATGAAGGGCGACCATCTGGTGGGTAAATACTATGTGGAATTCGACAAGCATTATAAAGAGGAGGTCAAGGCGTTGATGGAGAGTGGGGTAGAGGAGGAGCAGGCCAAGAAAGATGCCCCGTTGATGGTGAGCGCACAGCAGATGCTGAAGCGGTGGGAAGAGGGCGATGCGGAAGTACGAGCCTTGTGGGAGAAAATGAACGGCTGGGTTTATGCCGGCTTCGACGAGACCTACCGCCGGCTGGGTGTGGGTTTCGATAAAATTTATTACGAGTCACAGACTTATCTCCTCGGCAAGGAACTGGTGCAAAAGGGTCTTGACCTGGGCGTCCTCTACCGCAAAGATGATGGGTCGGTATGGTGCGACTTGACCGGCGACGGTCTCGACCAGAAATTGCTGCTGCGTCGCGACGGCACCTCTGTTTATATGACCCAGGATTTGGGCACCGCCTTGTTGCGCCACAATGAGTTTGGTGCCGAGCAGCTGATATATGTGGTTGGTAACGAGCAGGATTATCATTTCAAAGTGCTGAAGCTGATACTCGGAAAACTCGGTTTCGATTGGGCTGATAAGGTGTATCACCTCAGCTACGGAATGGTCGAACTCCCCAATGGTAAAATGAAGTCGCGCGAAGGCACCGTGGTGGATGCCGACGACCTGATCAGCGAGATGGAGCAGACTGCCGCCGAAATGACTCGCGAACATGGCAAAAACGACGATTTCTCCGAAGACGAACTCGCCCATTTGCATCATATTTTGGCTCTTGGCGCACTAAAATATTTCATCCTGAAAGTGGACCCGACCAAGAACATGCTGTTCAACCCGGCCGAAAGTATTGACTTCAACGGAAACACAGGCCCCTTCATTCAGTACACGCACGCTCGTATCAGAAGTATTGTTCGTAAGGCCGGCAATATCGGGGCCCCTGTGGTTTCCAATATCATACTGAACGAAAAAGAACGTGCAGTAATTAAAGTGCTACATGAACTGCCTGACACTATCAAATCTGCTGCTCAGTCGTTTAGTCCGGCAATGATCGCTAACTATTCCTACGACCTCGCCAAGGCTTTCAACAGTTTCTATCAAGACACTCCTATCCTTCGGGAGACCAACGAAAATGTCAAGCACTTCCGCGTGCAACTTTGTTCGTTTGTGGCTAACACGCTGAAAAACACTATGAATATTCTTGGCATCGAGGTGCCTGAAAAAATGTAAGGCTATGAAATACGTAATGGACATCAATACGCCATCGTATGTTTGCGATGTGCATGACAGACTACACACTTGGGCTTCAGTGCGTCTATGCCAGGAAGTGACTGAGCTTCATGGAAATGCCACCGGAATTGGTTTTAATGAGCTGATCAAGCAGAATAGGGCATGGGTTTTGACCAGAGCCTTTTATAATGTTTTGAAGCGTCCATCTGCTTTCGACGATATCGAACTGAGCACATGGTCACGCGGAAACGACGGCCTGTTTGCTTTCCGCGACTATCGCATGAAGAACGCAGAGGACGAAGTGATCATGAATGGCACAACGTATTGGGTACTAATGGATTTTATGTCCAGAAGGGTCACCCGACTGAATTCCGCATTGAACAATTATCCGTTTGACGCGGATGTCGCCACAGAGTTGATTTCTCTCGACAAGTTGCCCGACTTCAAATATTCCGAACAGGATCTGACGATGACCATACCTGTGAATTATTCCATGCTTGATCATACCAATCATGTGAACAATTCCGAATATATCAAGTGGATATTCGACGCGCTGCATCAGCTCGAATTCGATCAAGATAAGCCATTTTCAATCAATCTTAATTATCAGCACGAAACCAAGTACGGTGACGCTATAAAGATCTACGCCATCCATACCGACGATTCTTATCATTTAAAACTTGTTAATTCTGTCGGCACCAGCGTAGCAGCCGAAATCAAATACCTATAAATTTCCTCATATCTTTTATGTCCATAGGGCATATCATCGGCTACTTTTATTTAACATAATCCGGATATTAGCCATAAACTACTGAAGTTCAACAGCTAAAAACTGAGCCGATTATTAAAAAAACAACCGGCTCAGTTTTAGTCAATTTCTCTGGCTAGAAATCAATTGTTCAAAGCTGTACGGATAATAGCTTCAGCATCAATAAAGCAATCGTGTTTCAACTGATCAACAGTTCCGTGCGAAACAAACTTGTCAGGAATGCCTAGTATTCTGATTCTTGAAGCCATGTTTGGATGTTTCTGGACAAGATATTCTTCAACAGCCGAGCCCAAACCTCCGATGCGTACGCCATCTTCAACCGTAATGATGTTTTTGAATTTTCTATCAGCGATTTCATCAATAAGATCCGTATCCAGTGGCTTCAGAAATCGCATGTCGTATACTGCAGCAGAAACATTCTTTTCTTCGAGAGCTTGAGCCGCAGAAAGCGCATCATTTCCAGAATGTCCAATGCTGATTATGGCCACATCTTTGCCTTGACGCACGCATCGGCCATGACCGATTTCCAGTTTCTCGAATGGCGACTGCCAATCGGTATGCACGCTTGCGCCGCGCGGATAGCGGATCACCATCGGACCGTTGTCCGGCAGTTGTGCCGTATACATCATATTCCGCAATTCGTGCTCATCCATGGGTGCGCAAATGATCAGATTCGGTATTGGCCGTAATGCCGCAAGGTCAAACACGCCATGGTGCGTTGCACCGTCCTCACCTACGATTCCGGCCCTGTCCAGGCACATCACCACCGGCAATCGCTGCAGCGCCACATCGTGTATGATCTGGTCGTAGGCCCGTTGGGCAAACGAAGAATAGATATTGCAAAACGGAATCATGCCTTGCGCCGCCAATCCTGCCGCAAACGTCACCGCATGTTGTTCCGCAATCCCCACGTCGAAAACACGGTTCGGCATCTTCTCCATCATGAGGTTCAGCGAGCAGCCTGTCGCCATAGCAGGTGTAATGCCGACTATTGACGGATTTTTCTCGGCCAATTCGATGATTGTGTGGCCAAACACCTCTTGGTATTTCAGCGGTTTCCCAGCCGTGGATTTGACAATCTGGATCCCTGTATGAGCGTCAAACTTTCCAGGTGCATGATACACCACAGGGTTGTTCTCAGCTTGGCGCAACCCCTTCCCTTTCTTGGTCACAATATGAAGGATCTTTGGCCCTTTTATCTCTTTCAGCCGCTGCAGCATGTCAATCAATTGACCCATGTCGTGACCGTCAATTGGCCCGAAATATCTGATTCCTAGCGATTCAAACAAGTTGTTTCCGCCTGTCATCATGATTTTTGCGGTACTCGTCATGCGCTGGAAGAAGTTTATCGAACGACTATGGCGACGTCCTCCGCGGGTGCCGTCAAGGCGGTTCCACACCTGCTCCTTCAGCTGGTTGTACTTCGGCGAGGCCGTGATGCGCGTCAAGTACGCATTCAGCCCGCCCACCGCTTTGTCAATCGATATTCCATTGTCGTTCAGTACTATAAGCACATTCGACCGCGACACTCCCACATTGTTCATCGCCTCAAAAGCTTCGCCGCCGGTCATCGATCCGTCACCAATCACTGCGATGTGGTGGCGTGTTTCGTTCCCTTGCAGTTTCGACGCTGTGGCCATACCTAGCGCCGCCGATATCGATGTCGAACTGTGTCCTGTCCCGAAGGCATCGTAGGGGCTTTCGTCGCGTTTGGGAAAACCGCTGAGCCCTCCGTAGGTGCGTATCGTGGGAAACTGGTCTCCCCTACCCGTCAATATTTTATGGGCATACGACTGGTGCCCCACATCCCATATCAGTTTGTCGTCGGGCGTATTGAAAACATAGTGCAGGGATACGGTAAGCTCTATCGTGCCCAAACTCGAGGCCAGATGTCCGGGATGGTTCGACAGGGTGTCGATGATATATGTGCGCAACTCGTCAGCCAGCGGTTGCAACTGGCTGGGTTCCAAGTTTCGCAAGTCGGAAGGTGTCTTGATGTTGCTGAGTAACATTTCGTGTTTCTAAAACAGTAAGGCTCTATTTGCCAAAGATGTATGCCGGAGTGCTCTTCGGCAAGGGTTCAAACTCTTTGTTCAGCTTTTTGTCCGCAAGTCGGCCTTCCGCTCCGTCGCGCATCTCCCACTTGCCGTCGACAAAGGTGTATGCCAGTTCGTTACCCGAAGGCATGTAGTAGTGGAATATTCCGTCCATGCCAGGCACTTGGGGGGCCACTTCATCAAATATGATCATCCGCTCTTTGTGGTCTTCATAGGTCTCAACCGTACGGTATCGGTTGGAACCCTTCACTTTCACGCGTTCGCGTTTCACCTCGCGGATGAATTGTTCCTCATAGCCCAGGTTCACCATCGCATTGTTTGCATATTCGAGGATCACCCGGCGCTGGTTACGCTCGCGGCGAAACACGGGGGCGCCAAACTGCACCTTCCCGTTGCGGATCATCACGGGTTCTATTATCTTTCTGTCTGTAATGTTGTCCACTCCGTTCCATCCCAGCAGCGTGTAGCATGTGCGGCCACCTGCCGATGTCTGTATCAGTTCCTGATACACGGCGCCCATCCATTTGTCCGGACTCAGCGTCGACTCCTCGCGGTTCATGATCTCTTCCGACTTGTCGTTCAGCACCTGGAACGTGTATTCTTCTTCTTTCTCGTCGTAGTATTGCACTGCGCCGAAACATTCAAATTCGCCGTCGTCACGAATCACCGCCCACGTGAATATCCTGAAGTTGCCGTCAGGCGCCGACAGCACCGATGCCACATCAGGCAGGCTCCAGCGCCATTTTTCCGAGTGCTCCTCTTGCAATGCCTGCGTCAGCAGTTGCACTGCTTCTTCCGACGCCAGATAGCGTTCGTTGTCGGTAGCCGCTCCAGACACCATCTCCAGCTTGTCCGACAATTGCTGCTGCAACTGCTGCATGCGGGCCTTGTTCTGTCCCGCAGCGGTGGGCACTACCGATGCCAGCAGCAACACGATTAGTATATTTTTTATCTTATACATATGTTTATAGTCTATCAACACTTCCAAATGGATGCCCGCGCAAGGATGCCCGCGCAACGGAAAATACCCGCTCCTCGATTGGGTTCTGAGCCGCCTGCTGCAGCTAGTGCAACGGCTTCAGTCCCCTCCCCACCCCGCAGTTCGAGGGCCCCTGGCAGTTCTCTTCTCATTCCTTGTGACCCGGTCCGTTCGTTGGTTATATATTAATCCCATGCCACATTCATATCTCAAACATTTTGCAAAAATACGATTTTTCCCCAACATGACCAAATGTTTTTTTATACGGGAAAACAATCATTGCTCGGAAATGTACTCCTGGGCATATTCGACATAATAGAAGGCATTGCCGGTCTGTCCATGACATGTGGGCTTGATTTCGCCGTCCCGGTTTTTTATGAGATGGCATCTCGCTGCCTGGCAGCACAAGGGTGCCAGCGGCCACGATGGCTCCTCCCCCATTTGGCAGCCGTCAAATAGCTTGACACCCATGTACTATACTCCTCTGAATTTAGATAATTGCAATTGTAAATAAAAAGAAAATCGTACATTTGCAGCTGATTAACAAAACATCGAGACCCATAAAAAACAGAGCATTAAACAACTACAACACAAGGTCTTGGCAGAGACCAGAGCTCCGACTCAAAACACTCCTGAACAATATGAAGAGAATATTTGCGGCAATGTTTTGTGTCTGTCTCTCAGCGGGAGCAATGGCACAGAGTGCGTTGGCTTTCGATGCCAGTGCAGGTGAGAAATCGAAGATGACCGTCTATGACGGCTCGGAGGTCAATTATACGGCCTACGAGCGGCTGTTCTATGTGACGAATGTGGAGGACTCCACCTATCAGTTCCTCAATGTCTATGTGCCCGATGGAGCCACACAGCAGACACCCATTTTCCTGCGGACATACGTGGGCGGCTACATGGCCTCGCCTGCCGCCCAGCCACAGGCGGGCGATGCTACGGGCAGGGCTTTGAAGGAGGGCTATGTGGTGGTGATTCCCGGCACGCGCGGTCGCAATTCCTCCATCGTGGCCGACAAACAATATGCCAAGACGCATAAGGTCGTGACAAAAGGACAGACCGTCTATACGGGTCGTGCACCGAAGGCCATCCTCGACCTGAAAGCCGCCATCCGCTATCTGCGCCACTTCGATAAAGAGATGCTTGGCGATGCCGAGCGCATCATCACCGACGGGACGAGTGCCGGTGGCGCCATGTCGGCGCTGATGGGAGCCACGGGCAACAACCCAGAGTATGCCGCGCTGCTGAAGGCTATGGGTGCCGCCGACGAGCGCGACGATGTCTTTGCCTCCGTCTGCTATTGCCCCATCATCGACCTCGAACATGCCGATATGGCCTACGAGTGGCTGTACGGACAGACGGATTCACGCCAGAGCCTCGATGACACCCACAGGCAGATGTCGAAAGAACTGGCAGCTCTGTTTCCTGCTTATGTCAACAGCCTGAACCTGATGAAACCCGACGGCACGCCGTTGACGGCAGACAACTATCTCGACTATCTGAAGAGCGAGATTATCCGTGCGGCTCAGACGGCCAAGAATGCCGGAGCCTACATTCCCGACAGCATCGGTTTCTCGTTCTCCTCAGAAGCAGGAGGTATGTTTACCGCTCCTATAAATGGTGGCATACCTCCTCAGATGCAGGGCGACAAGCGACCCATGATGCAGGCTGAGCAGCCCCCGATGGGTATGCGCCCGATGCATGGCGGCCAGCTCCAGGTGGGGGAATACATCACCGGCCTCGACATGCAGAAGTATCTCAACTATGTGGTATCTACCCAGGCCCTGAAAGGCGTTCCTGCCTTCGACAGCCAGATCGAGGGCATCAACAACGCCAGCGGCGAGAACGAGGAGTTCGGCGACGAGACTGGCAGCAACGCTAACTTCACCGACTATACGGCTCGAAGAAACAATGCCGCCCTCACCGATGCCATCCGTCAGAATGTGCGCCTGATGAACCCCATGAGTTTCATCGGCGACGGCACAACCTCGGTGGCTCCCCACTGGTATATCCGTCATGGTGCTCGCGACCGCGACACGTCCTTCCCCATTCCCGTCAACTTCGCCACCAAGCTCCAAAACGCGGGCAAGGACGTGAACTTCCTCTTGGCCTGGAACCGTCCGCATAGCGGCGACTACGCTCTCGACGAACTGTTTCAGTGGATTGCAGAAATCACCCAATCAAAATTTTAATCTTAATACATAAATAATTATATATCAATGAGAAGAATAGTGTCAATACTTGTGGCAGGAGCCTTGTGCCTTGCTGCCTGCGGCCCGAAGAAGGGCGGCGAAAGCGGCCCTCGTCAGGGCGGCCACATGGAGATCAACAAGGATGCCGACAGCACGTTTGTCAGGCTGAAACAGGAGACGCTAGGCAAGTTCAAGCAACTGACCTTCAACGATGAGCTGACGGGCAAGACGATGGAGTACAACCTGCTGGTGCCCGAAAGCTACGACGGAACACGGGGCTATCCGCTGGTGCTCTTTATGGCCGATGCCAGCACCGTGGGCAAGGAGCCGACGGCACCGCTCACGCAGGGCTACGGCGCGCTGGAGTTCGCCTCCGATCGCGACCAGCGGCTGCACCCATCGTTCGTCCTCGTGCCGCAATACACCGACTGGGCCGTGCAGGACGACTGGAGCACCACCGACGAGGTGGAGATGACCATCCGCCTGCTCGCGGAGGTCTGCCGCCAGTACAACGTCGACACCAACCGCCTCTACACCACCGGCCAGTCGATGGGCGGCATGATGTCGTTCTATTTCAACATCGTGCATCCCGACCTCTTTGCCGCCTCGCTCTTCGTGAGCAGCCAGTGGGACACCTCGAAGATGCAGCATTTCGGCAAGAAGCGCTTCTTCTACATCGTGGCCGGCGGCGACCAGAAGGCATACGGCGGCATGCAAGACCTGGCAAAGGTACTGAAGGCGAACGAAGCCCGCGTGGATTCCGCTTCGTGGAGTGCCAAACTCCCCGTCGAAGAGCAGGAGCGATTGGCCGAGCAGCTGATAGCCCGTGGCGGCAACATCAACTTCATCAAGTGGGAGGCAGGCAGCGTACTCCCGGAAACGGGCCGAGCCATGGAGCACATGGCCTCGTTTGACTACGGCTACAAGATTGCCGCCGTCAGGGACTGGCTCTTCAAGCAGAGTAAGGAATAGATTTCGAAAAGACAGACAGATAAATCGGAATTTATGGAAATCAATAATAGACCCAACCCCAATGAGGCCTTCCCGAATCCGAAGATTCCAAGCCTCTGCTTCATCAAGAACGTGGTGAAGAACCCGCGTATCATCATCGGCGACTATACCTACTACGATGATGTGGATGGTGCTGACCAGTTCGAGAAGCATGTCACTCATTTCTACGATTTCATAGGCGACCGACTGATTATTGGCAAATTCTGCGCTATTGCCAAGGGTGTGGAGTTTGTCATGAATGGAGCCAATCATAGGATGGACGGTGTGACAACCTATCCGTTTTATGTCATTGGTGGCGACTGGGGAAGTGCCATTGCTCCAGTGAAAGATGAATTGCCTCTGAAGGGTGATACCGTTGTGGGCAATGATGTCTGGATTGGCCAGCATGTTACCATCATGCCAGGCGTTCACATAGGTGACGGAGCAATTATCGGAGCCAACTCTGTTGTTGCCTCAGACATTCCTCCATACGCTGTTGCCGTGGGAAATCCCTGCCGAGTGGTCAGGATGCGTTTTGACGACGAATTCATCGCCTATCTGCTGCAACTGAAATGGTGGGATTGGGACATAGAGAAGATAGAACGTAACTTTAAAGCCTTGTCAAGTGGCGATTTGTATTTAATCAAAGAGATTAAAGAT